>CAITIS010000134.1 GCA_903892515.1 uncultured Planctomycetota bacterium
AAATACACACCGAAGACATTCGCCAGTGAACGTCAATACCAACGTACAGCATTGCAAGCCTCCTCTCTTGTATGTGGCGTCTTCGCCGACGACCACGAACTTACCAGAAGGAGGCTTGCTTCATAAATACATGGTCAGCCCTGTCTTTGGGCTGGCCATGCATTCACCAGGAACCACATAGGGATGACGATATGTGAATCGTTTACACATGGTCAGACCTGAACAACGGCCTGGCCACGGCGACCAACCCGTCCACAGAACCTTTCACAACAGCGCGAAAGAACCCGCGGACTGACGTGACACCTGTGCTGCGTCCTGCGTGGTTGCTCGCTTCACTCGCAAACCACGGCACCTGGCCCGTCCGCAGAACCTTTCGCAACAGCGCGAAAGTACCTGCGGACCCTACCGTCTTTCCCTATGACCTACGACCTCGGCCCTGCGCCCTGCTTCTTCTCCACATCCTGCACAAGCAGTTCGTCCTGGGCTGCCGGTGCGGGGCGGCTGGAGCGGCTTTGCTCGTACTGGTCGCGGAGCGTGCGACGGGTCTTGGCGTCGAGTTCGTCGAACCCGACCAGCCGGTTGCGCCCGTACTTCTTGGCCGACAGCAGCGCCTGGTCGGCGAAGTACATCAGCATCTGGGCGTCGGCCACCTCGACGTCCTCGGGATAGCTGCACGAGCCGATCGAGGTGGTGATGCGGATCTCCTGGCCGAAGGTCTTGAACACGTGGCCGCTGACGGCATCGAGGATGCGCTGGGCGAGCGCCTGCGTCTGTTGCCGCGAGGCGTTGGGCAGCAGGATGGAAAACTCCTCGCCGCCGGTGCGGGCCACCATGTCGCTGTCCCGCACCGTCTGCTTGAGGATGACGGAGAATTCCTTCAGCACAAAATCGCCGCTGGGGTGGCCAAACGTGTCGTTGACCAGTTTGAAGTGGTCGATGTCCAGCACCATCAGCGAGACTTGCCGGCCATACCGCCGCGTGATGTTGAATTCCTTCTCCAGGAACAGGTCGAAATGGCGGATGTTCTGCAAGTGTGTCAGCGGGTCGGTCGTGCACAGGGTCATGAGGTGCGCGTTGTCGCGGCGAAGCTGATCCAGCAGCGACCGCTCGCGTGACAGCGCGGCCGACAGCGCCTCGCGTGAGGTAGCCAGCTCGTCGTGCAGCAGCTTCACCCGCAGCAGCGCCTTGAGCCGGGCCGACAGCTCCGTCGAGGAGATCGTGTCGGGCAGGATTTCGTCCGCGCCGCTGTCCAGGAAGCGGCAGCGGGCGGCCTCGGCCGGGTCGGCGGCCAGCACCAGCACGGGCAGGTGCGGCATATCGCAGGCCAGCCGCAGCACGCGCGGCAGGTCCATGGCCTCGACCTCTTCGCACGAGACGTGCAGCACGGCCACGTCCACCTGGCCGGTGCGGACTCTGGCCAGGGCCTCGGCCAGATCCGTCGCGTGGGCGACCTGCCAGGAGGCGCCCGCCAGCTGGCCGCACCGACGCACGCCGCTGCTGCGTTGTTCATCGAGGATCATTGCACAACCGAGAATTTCCGTCGTTTTCGCCATGAAGCTCACACGAAGATACTGCACCCGGCTCATGACGCGCCGCCGCCTGACAAGAGAGGCCAAGGCCCGAACCGCGTCACCGATGTGACACGGCCTCTTGCACTTGCGTCTGCCCGTCGCGCCCTGCTCAAAGACGCTACTGACAATCCATTTATGGAAGCCTAAGATATGCTGCGCGACGCGAGCCACTGTGCTTTGGGTAAGTTATTGACTGGTAATCGTTTAATCAGCGATTCGCTGACGGACTGGAGGCCTCATGCCCGTGCTTGTCTGGGCCATCTTGTTGGTGCTGGCAAACAGCCTGTGGCTGGCGCTGGACGTGCTGACCTTGCCGGGCAACTGGCTGATGGTGGCCACAACGGCCACAGTGGCATGGGTGAACTGGAAAGGCCACATGATCGGGTTGGGGCCGATCATCGCTATGGCCGCGCTGGCGCTGGTGGGCGAATTGGGCGAACTGCTGGCCGGGGCGGCCGGGGCCAAGCGGGCAGGCTCGTCGCGGCGCGGGGCCATCGGGGCTGTCGCCGGCGGCATGCTGGGGGCGGTAGTGGGCACATTCGTCATACCCATCCCGGGCTTAGGCTCGCTCATCGGCCTGTGCGTCGGGGCGTGCGCGGCGGCGTTCGTGCTGGAGTTCACCTCGGGCCGGACGATTCAGTCGGCCTTGCGCAGCGGCGCCGGCGCGGGCGTGGGCGGCCTGGCGGGAACGCTCATCAAGATGGCCATCGGGCTGGTGATCTGGTTCATCGCGGCCGTGGCGGCGTTCTGGCCGTGAGCAAAGTTCCCAGCCGGACGCAAAGGGTTCAGTCCTTTTCTTCCTGCTCTTCGTCCGGGTCGGCGTGGCTGACGAATCCGCGGCCGAAGGGCTTCTCGGCCATGAGCACGCGACGGGCAAAATCGCGGAACTTTACGGCGCCAGGGCCCCATTCGGTGTGCTGTTCCATCTCGACCAAGGCCTTGGCCGGCGTCAGCCCGCGGCGGTACAGCAGATTGTAGGCGTCCTTGATCTCCACGCGTTCCTTGGCCGAATACCCTGCTCGACGCATGCCCACTACGTTCAGGCCGCCCAGCTTGTTGATGTCCTTGATGAGTACAAACGGTGGTACGTGCTGAGTGGCGGCGCTGTTGCCGCGTGCCATCGCCAGTTCGCCCATCCAGCAGAACTGGTGCACGCAGGCGTGGGCGGACAGCACGGCCCGGTCGTGAATTTCCACGTGGCCCGCGATGGCCGTGCCATTGACCATTATGACGTGGTCGCCGATCACGCTGTCGTGCCCGATGTGCGTCTCGGTCATGAACATGCAACCGTTGCCGACGACGGTGGCGCCGCCCGGCTTGGTGGCCCGGCTGATGGTGACGTACTCGTGGATGCGATTCTTGTCACCGATCTTCAGGTACGTCACATCCTGTGAGCAAAACTTGAAATCCTGCGGGTCCGAGCCCAACACCGCATAGGAGTGCACGACGTTTTCTCGGCCCAAGGTCGTGTACCGGCGGATGATGGCGCCGGCCTTGATCTGGCAGCCATCGCCAAGGGCCGTGTCGGCCTCGATGATGGCAAAGGGTCCAATAGTAATGTTGTCGCCCAGTTGGGCGGCGCGGTCGACAAGGGCCGTCGGATGGATCTGGTTGGACATTCTCAACTCCGGCCGGAGCGGCCAAGGCTATCAAGCCAGACCAGACATCCGGGCGGGGACATTATGACGGCATGGCGGCGGCTCGCCAAGGGGGTCTAAACTGTTTTTGTGCCCGCGCGGTGGTATAATTGGCCCCTTGTACCAGTAAGGAAGGCGTTATGGTCACCGGCCAAGCCGACAAGTTGTCGGCGCTGCTGAAACGAGCGACGCTCGGCGTTGAGGATTCCCTATCGTCATGGCTGGACGACCCGGCCGTGCCGCCGGAGTTGCAGGAGGCGTTGCGCTATAGCAGCTTGGATGGCGGCAAACGCGTCAGGCCGGCCTTGGTGATGCTCTCGGCCGAAGCGGTGGCCCAGGAACAGAACTGGAAAGTCGACCCGCTGCCGGCCGCCGTCGCGATCGAGCTGGTGCACTGCTACAGCCTGGTGCACGACGATCTGCCGGCCATGGACAACGACACGCTGCGCCGTGGCCGGGCGACCTGTCACGTGAAATTCGGGCACGCCATGGCCATCCTGGTAGGCGACGCCCTGCTGACGCGGGCCTTCGAGGTCCTTGGCCGGGGCGTGAGCGATGCAGCCATCGCCCGCGACCTGGTGATCGACCTGGCTTCGGCGGCCGGTCCGGCTGGGATGGTCGCCGGGCAAGCGGCCGACATGGCACTGTGCCGCGTGCCGGCGGGCTTGGCTGGCCATCAGTACATACATCAGCGCAAGACCGGGGCCATGATCCGTGCGGCCGTGCGGATGGGCGGCCGCTGTGCCGGCGCCAACGAAGCCCAACTGGCCGAACTGAGCGCGTTCGGCGACAGGATCGGCCTGGCTTTTCAGGTGACCGACGACCTGCTGGACGCCACCGCCTCGGCCCAAGAGCTGGGCAAGACACCCGGCAAGGACGCCCAGAGCGGCAAGCAGACGTACGTCTCGCAACTTGGCCTGGAAGAGACCGTCCGCCTGGCCCAACAGTTAACCGACGAAGCCCTGGAGGCCCTGACGCCGTTGGGCCCGCGTGCCAATGGCCTTAAGGAACTGGCCTTGCTGCTGGCCCGCCGCCAGCGCTAAGAAAATGTGTCGCGGGCGTCTCGCCCGCGTGGGCTGAAAGAACGATGGAGTTTCAGCGCGGGCGAGACGCCCGCGACACGAGAAGGCCCTGCCCAGTGCGGGGATCGTACAGTCGAGGGCGGCTGTGCCACGAATACAGGTGTACATGCCCGACAAGAAGTCTGACAAGAAGTCCGAGAAGCCTGAGAAGATCCTGCCCCGGGTGAACAGCCCGGCCGACTTGCACGCGCTGTCGGCCGATGAACTTTCAGGCCTGGCCGAAGAGCTGCGCGAACTCATCATCCAAACCGTCTCGGTTCGCGGCGGCCACCTGGCCAGCAACCTGGGCGTGACGGAACTCACCGTCGCCCTGCACCTGGTCTTCGATTTTCAGAAGGACCGGCTGCTGTGGGACGTTGGGCATCAGTGCTACGCCCACAAGATCCTCACCGGCCGGCGCGACCGCTTCGACACGCTGCGTCAGGCCGGCGGGCTCAGCGGCTTCCCCAATCCCACGGAGAGTTCGTACGACCTGTTTCACTGCGGCCACGCGGGCACGGCCATGTCCACCGCGGCGGGCATGGCCTGGGCCGATCAGCTGGCCGGGCGCAATGACCGCAAGGTCGTCGCCATCGTGGGCGACGCCTCCATCGTCAACGGCCTGGCGCTGGAAGGCATCAACAACGCCGGCCTGCTCAAGCGGCAGTTCCTGGTCATCCTCAACGACAACTCGATGGCCATCGACGTCACGCAAGGCGCGCTGGCCCGGGCGCTGGACCGGCTGCGGCTGACGCGGACGTACACCGACCTCAAGAGCACGGCCGACAAGGTGGTGCGTAAGCTGCCCATGGGCGGAAACGTCAGCACGGCCTTAAAGCAGATGCGCGACGGCCTGCGGACCAGCCTGCACGGCCAGCACCTCTTCGAGGCCTTCGGCTTTCGCTACTTCGGCCCGGTCGATGGCCATGACATTCCCGAATTGCTGCGGATGCTGCGCCTGGCCGCGGAGGTCAACGAGCCGGTGCTGCTGCACGTCCACACCCAAAAGGGCCATGGCTGCGACTACGCCGTCGAGGACCCTTGCTTGTTTCACTCGCCCTCGGCCCACCGGGTCAACGGCGGCGTGGTGGAGTTTCCCAAGCGTCCGCGGCCATCGTGGACGAGTGCCTTTTCCTCCGTGCTGGTGGAAGCAGCCAAGAAGGACGACCGCATCGTTGCCATCACCGCCGCCATGCCCGACGGCACCGGTTTGGTGGCCTTTCGCGACCAATTCCCCGACCGCTACATCGACGTGGGCATCAACGAGAGTCACGCCGTGGCCATGGCCGCCGGACTGGCGCGCTCGGGCCTGAGGCCCGTGGTGGCGGTGTACTCGACCTTCCTGCAGCGGGCCTTCGACCAGGCCTTCGAGGAAGTCAGCCTGCAAAAGCTGCCCGTGATTTTCTGCATGGATCGCGCGGGCCTGTGCGGCAACGACGGCCCGGTGCATCACGGCTTCCTGGACATCGCCTTCCTCCGCCCGCTGCCGGGCCTGACGCTGATGGCCCCCTGCGACGAGGCCGAGTTGCGTTCGGCCATGGACCTGGCGCTGTCGCTGGACACCGCCTCGGCCATTCGCTACCCGCGCGACGAGGTGAGTTCCACGCTGGCCGGACCACACAGCACGCCCTTTGAGCTGGGCAAGGCCGCCAAGCTGCGCGAGGGCGATGATGCGACGTTCCTGGCCTTTGGCGCGATGGTCGAGCACGCCCTGTCGGCCGCGACGGTGCTGTCGCTGGAGCACGGCATCGACGTGGCCGTGTACTCGGGGCGGTTCGCCAAGCCGCTCGACGAGGCCTTGATCGCCCAACTCATCCAGACCGGCCGGCCGGTCGTGTGCGTGGAAGATCACGCCGCCATCGGTGGCTTTGGTTCAGCCGTGCTGGAGGCGGCCAGCCGAATGGGCCTGGACAGCTCCAACGTCCGCGTGCTGGGCCTGCCCGATCGCTTCATCGCCCACGCCAGCCGATCCGAGCAGCTCAAGGAAGCCGGCCTGGACGCCCTGAGCCTGGCCCGTTCGATGCTCAGCATCGTCCAAGCCCAGGCCGCCCGGAAAATGTAGATCGTCCCCAGAGCCGGAACATTGGCAGGGATGCATGGGATACAGGGGATTAAGACTTTCCCAATTCACGACGCGGACTTGGTTTTTGAACGGCATTCTCCGCAACGGTTTTGTCCCGTGCATCCCCTGCATCCCTGCTAATGAAAGCCCGCGATTCTTGCTTGCGTGCATGACCAGGCCGGGTGTATACCTATTTGCGTAAACGGGTTATCAGCACGGCAGGCGTCTTTCCAGACTGGCAAGGAAAGGGGAAGTGACATGACTCGAAGCGGCGGGATCGCAATTCTCCTGGCCCTGTTGTGGACGGCCTGTGCCGGCGCCCAGCAGGAGCAATTCCTTCAGTACCGCACCGGCTATCCCGGCTGGTACATGCCGCGGGCGAACCTGGGGATCGAACTATCTCCCACGCCGCGCGCCGGCCTGGAACTGCCGGCGGGTGTCGACGCCGCCTCGGCCTTGTTCGGTGAGGGCAAACTCGGCAGCACTTCCTTTGACGTTATCCTCATCCTCGCCCCGGCCAAACCGGCGGCCAGCCAGCCGGCCGGCGGCGACAAGCTCTACATCGACACGAATCTCGACGGCAAGCTGGCCGACGAAAAGCCGATCATTTCCGACAGCACACAGAACACAGGCGGTGATTACCGCTACGGGTTCTTCAAGAATGTCGGCATGAAGGTGCCGACCAAGGAAGGCCCCAGCCGGTACGACCTCCAGGCCCAGTACACCATCGGCCCGCGCCAGAACCAGCTGTCTCTGCGGCCCCAGTGCTTTTACGAGGGCCCTGTCACCATCGGCGGCAAGCGGTTCACCTGCCGGCTGGCCGATGGCGACGCCAATGGCCTGTACAACGACCTCTGCAACATCGCGCCGGACGATTCGGCCGCCATGGGGCCATTCGCTCGCCAGGGACTCCGCGGCGATTTCATTCGCCTGACCACCGGCCCTGACAGTGATGGCTCATCGACGTTCTCGCCGGATGTGCGGATGGTCGGCCGGTACATCCAGGCGAACGGAGCGCTGTACGCTCTGGAGGTCGCCTCCGACGGCGCGACCGTCAAGTTCACGCCCGCTGATTCCGTGGCCACAGGCACGGTGCAAGGGCCGGAAGAAACCGTCATTACCGTCGCTGGGCCCGAGGGCACGTTTACCGGCGGCAAGCCCGGCGAGGTTTTCACCGTTCCCGTGGGACGCTACCACCTGCTGTCGGCCACCAAGACGCGCAAAGACGACCAAAGCCACACCTGGCAGATTCAAATCTACGACCCCAGCAGCCCGCAAATGCTGGAAGTGAAGGCGGGCGAGACGGCGCAGGTCAAGCCTCCCAGCGGACGCTTCGAGTTGACGGCATACCGGAGTCAGCCGGGGCAGGTGGAGATACGCTTTGCCATGCAGGTCGACGGCAACGGCATGGCCTCGTACCTGCGCGACGGCCAGACCGCGCCGGGCCCGATCATGCACATCACCAACGCCGAGGGCACGTACCACACCACCCACCAACTGGGGTTTGGCTGAGGCGATTCAACGCTCTCATGGCGAGAGCCCAAGAACGTGAAGGGCCCCTTCCTGGCCACCATGGAAGTTCCCGGCCCCTTTGGCATCCCTTACAAGCAGTTGGACCTCAGCACAATGGACCTGCGCCGGGGCATGGCCACCGGTCAGAAGATCGACAAGCCGGAGTTTCCACCCGTGACCGGCGCGACCAGAGGGCTTGGCGTGCAGGGCGTGTCTTTACGGCCGGCATCGACCCCGGCGTCTCATCCGGCAGAAAAGTAGCAATCACGGGAGAACGGTCATGAGCAAGAAGCTCCTTACTACGCTAGCGGTATGCCTGCTGAGTGCGGGCACAGCATTGGCCCAAGGCAGTCCCGACTCGCACGAGGCGCTGGACGCGGCCGCTCTCAAGGCAGCGCTCGAGCAGGTCGCGCAGCTCACGCCCGAGCAGGCGGTCGTGCTGACCCCGACATATCGTCCCGCCGTGTGGGGCGGGCTGAACCGCTGGAAGGTTTCCACCAGCACCAGGGACGGCCACCCGCTCCTGGTCCTGGAGCAATCCGGCGCTCGCATCTGGCACGCGGATCTGGACCTGCCGGTGGACACGGCCCGCTACCCGATTGTCGTGCTGGTCTACCGCGCACAGAGCCTGTCGAATTACGGGCTCTCTGCCCTGCAATTCGCCGGCAACGGATCGCGCGAGGGCGGCATCACGGTGGCGTACGAGTCGACGTTCATCGCTGACGGGCAAGCCCACGAGCTGCGCCTGGATCTGCGGAATCGCGGCTCGAATGTGCGATTGATCGAGGGCGTCAACATAAGCCTTTTCCGGCCTTGGACAAAGGCGGGCGCCGTCGAGCCCCCGACGACGGAGTTCGAGCTTATCAGCCTCCGCCTGGAAGCCGATGCCGAAACGCCGCCCCCGGCCGTGGGCAAAGGCAAGCCGGTGACGGTGCGCGTGGTGGGCCAGGACGATCAGCCGATGGCAGGCGCACGCGTGACGCTCGACCGCGAACGGGCCAACTGGAGCGTCACCGGACTGACGGATGGACACGGCCAGGTTTCGCTCACGCCGCGCCAGACAGAACCGAACCAGCACGCGCTGGAGATCAGCCGAGACGGCTATGCCACCGAGCAAGTGACGCTCAAGGCCGGCGAAGCAGCGTCTGAGAAGATCATCCTGCGCAAGGCGGACAAATCCGTCGCCGGCCACGTGGTGCGCCCCGATGGCGCGGCCCTGGAAGGGGCCGATGTCGTGGCCTATGCCCGGGGACAGTGGCGCAGCTGGGCCAGGAGCGACAAGACCGGGGCATTCACGATCAGTGGCTTGGCTGATGAGCCGGTCGAGCTGAAGGTGGACATGAAGCTGTACGTCAATGGCACTGAGGGCGATGAGCCGGTGACGCTCGCGGCCGGCGGCGGCAGCTACTACATTGCCGACGGCTCGGCCACTTGCCGTAGCGGAGACTCCGACGTGAAGATCACGCTGAGAGAGTGGGACCATGACCGGCAAGCCGGCGGCCCGCCGCAGCTGGCCAGCCGCACCGGAGATCTTACCCTCGTCGGGCTGGCGGACCAGCAGCCCGCCGCCAAGGGCATGCACGTGGTGCTGTGCTTCTGGGACGGCCAGAACCGCTCAGCCAAGCACGCCCTCAAGATGCTGGCCGAGAGGGCCGAAAACTGGAAGGCCAAGAAGGTCGTGGTCTTTACGGTGTTGACCGATGCGAGCGCGGCTGACTCAGCCGCGGCGTGGATGAAGGACAACGGCATCAACTTGCCGCTGGGCGTGCTCCCGGCGGATAAAGTTGGGCTGCTTGAGCAGTGGAACATCCGGGGCAACCCGTGGATTCTGTACCAGCGTCCCAACGGCAGCGTCAGCGGATCGGGGCTGTCCGTGGAGGACTTGCAGGACAAGATCGACAAGCAGTAGTTGCGGCGTAACATAAGCGCAGAAAAACGCGGCGGACTTTTCGGGTCCGTCGCGTTTTTTTGTGACTGTGTCGCGGGCAACTCGCCCGCATTCAGACTATCCGCCTGCGACGGATTCGCGGCACGGGCCAGACGCCCACGACGCAAAACAGCCCTCTTCAAGCGAAGCCTTACGCCGTCGCGTCGGCTTCGGGCTTGTAGTTGCGTTTCATGGGCTTGATGACCAAGCCCATCTTGATGGCCTTGGTGGAGACCAGGATGCGCACCTGCCGACCATCGACCACGGCCCGAACCTTCTGCAGGTTCGGCTTGAACGACCGCCGGGTGATGCTGGTGACCTTGCGGCCGACGCCGCCGAGGTACTTGGCCTTGCCACGCCGGCTGTACTGCCGACCGCTCTTAACCGTCTTCTTACCTGTGAATGCACATACGCGAGGCATAGTCTAACTCCAGATCTTCGGGGCACGGGCGTTTCGCCCATGCGTGTCTCGGGCATCTCGCCCGCGGATTGCTTTCCATAGCCCAGGCCGGTGGTGCTACGCGCGGGCCAGCCTGCCCGCCCTACCGGTCGAAAATTCCGAGTCGTTTATTGTAGGTGTTCCCTCTGCCGCTGCAAGTTCTTTCTGTTTTTTCCCGATCCGGCCCTTGCAAGAACCCCCGCCCAAGTCATAATATACTTCTGCGTTGCCGTACGCACCCCCTTGGTGTGTGCAGCACTCGCGGCCGTGGCGGAATTGGCAGACGCGCAGGCTTCAGGTGCCTGTGTCCGTAAGGACGTAGAGGTTCAACTCCTCTCGGCCGCAGGAACAAGAAAGGGTCGCTCAGGCGACCCTTTTTTCATGCGCTCAGTTCACCCGTGTCGCGGGCGTCTCGCCCGCGCCAGCCAAATGCCGAGACTTTGAGGCCTTCCAGGCGCGGGCGAGACGCCCGCGACACTCATTCAATGGCCCGCTACGTCTGGGCCCCTCGTGGCAGGGTGCAGGTCACGACCGTGCCGGTGGGCTCTTTGGGCCGAATGGACAGGCTGCCGCCCACCACGCGGGCGCGGTAGTCCATGATCCGCAGGCCCATGCCGCCCGGGCGGCTGCCGGGTTCGCCGATCCCCTTGCCATCGTCGTGCACCGACAGCGTCACGGTTTGATCCTGCTCGGACAGCCGAATCTCCACGCACCGGGCCCGGCCATGCCTGACCGCATTGCTCAGGGCCTCCTGGGCGATATGGTACAAGTGCGAGGCCGTCGTATTGTCGTGCAGCAGCACATTGCCGGCGCACTCAAAACGACACTGGGCCCCCAGGATCTGCTGGCAATTGTTGGCCATTTCCTGCAGGGCGGTCATGAGCCCTTCGGCCTTGAACTCCACCGGGCACAGCCCGCGCGCCAGTGACCGCGTCTGGTTGATCGCCACCAGTGCCAAGCGCAGGATTTCGTCGGCATCGCCCTTCTTGGCCGAGGCGTTCTCGAGCTTGCGCTGCAGCACCTTGGTCATGAAGGCCATGCCCGTGAGCGTCTGTCCCAGCGAATCGTGAAGATCCTGGCCGATGGACTGGCGCGTGGATGAACCGATCTCCAGCACCTGCGTTTCCAGTTGGCGGCGCTGGGTAATATCCAGCGACACGCCGATGGCGCCGCAAACCTGGCCGCTTTCATCGCGCAAGGGCGAGAAACGGCTCTCTAAGATCGTTTCTCCCACGCGCGTCTCGACCTGGACGTCATGGCCACGCAGGGCCGCCTCGACCGGGCGGCGGAATTGGCCCATGTGGGAATCGCGCTGAAAGATGGACATGCCGATAACGCAATGTGCCCCCAGCCCGATGCCCGTCAGGCTCTTGCCTTCCAGCACCGTGACGACGCCCTTGGCGTCGACCGCCCAGAGCATGACCGGCGAACCTGTCAGCACCTGGCTGAGATACTGTTGGTACTCGCGCAACGACGCCTCGGCCTGGCGGCGGTCGAGCACCTCGGTTTGCAGGGCGGTGACGGTGTCGGCCAGATCGGTGGTGCGGGCGATGACCCGCTGCTCCAACTGGTCTCGGGCCTGGCGCAATTCGGTCAGCAGCCGCATGCGTTCCATGGCGTAGCGCAGCGAGCGCAGGAGCATGCGGCTTTCGACTTGGCCCTTGACGAGGTAATCCTGGGCGCCGACGCGGACGGCCTCGACGGCCAGTCGCTGGTCGTCCAGACCGGTCATGACGATGATGGGCGTCTGCGGCGCCAGCCGGATGGCCTCCTGCACCGTATCCAGCCCGCGGCTGTCGGGCAGGGACAGGTCCAGCAGCACCGCATCGAAAGATCGACTTGTCATCGCCTCTGCGGCCAGGGCGATGCGGTCCACCCACACGACCTCGCAACTGCGTTCGCTCGGCTCGTGCAGAATCTCCTGCAGCAACGTCGCCTGCGCAGGATCATCTTCGACAAGCAGGATCTGGATGGGGCCTTGAGGATGCATCGTTTGTGCTACGCCTCACTGGGCAGTCTTACGGTCGTTAGCCAGAAGCGTTCGATGGATTTTACTATTTGAATGAACTGCTCGAAGTCCACCGGCTTGGTGATATAGCAGTTCGCGTGCGAATCGTAAGAATGGGCCACGTCCTCCGGGGCCTGGCTGGTCGTTAGAACCACCACGGGGATGCGGCGCAAGGCCGCGTCAGCCTTGATTTCGATCAGGACTTCCCGGCCATCTTTGCGCGGCAGGTTCAGATCCAGCAGGATCAGGTCGGGCCGAGCGGCCGAGGCGAACCGGCCTTCGCGACGCAGAAATTGCATCGCCTCCACGCCGTCGCAAACAACCGACAGCCGGCTGTTGACGTGGGTCTCCTTCAGAGCTTCCTCTGCCAGCCTGACGTCGCCCGGATTATCCTCAACCAGCAGAATCTCTACTGGCGTCGCATCACACCAATTACTCATCAGATGCTCCTTACTGGCAGCACGTACTGCAAACATTCCTGGCATGCGGTGTCTCCCTTGACGCCCATTGTAGGCCGCACGGGTTTACCACACTGTCCTGCCGCAAGACGTTGGCATGAAGTCTGAGAGCCTTGCCCTCGCATGCCTCCGCAACGAGCCTGCGACGCAGCCAGCAGTTTCACACAGACTTAGTCTACACCCAGTGGAGGCTTAATGGGGAATTATGTCCCTAGGGTTATACCTTATTTCGCCCTAGGGCGCGCCCGCCGCCGGCCTTGGTGGCTGGCAGGCGAAAGATTCTCGATTGGCCCACCGTCCGTCTCGCCTGCCCGCGGCGATCGGGCTATTGCATGAATCAGAATCGACGATAGTCCATTCGACAGCTCAGGGCGCCCAGCCCGAAGGGCTAAGAGAGTACAGCCTGGCTGTACCGCCCGGGCTTCATGCGGGCCTGCTCGGGTATCCAGCCCGAAGGGCTGAGAGAATACAGCCTGGGGCAACGCCCCAGGTAACGGTGCATTACACAGCCAAGCCCTGCAAGGGCGCGAGAGGCAAAGCTCTCCCGCCCTCGCAGGGCTGAGTCGTCGCACCCCACTAACCCAGGGCGGCGCTCTGCCCTGGGCTGGACTGTTCAAGCCCTTCGGGCTTAAGGAAATGCAGATTTGAATCTCGCTGCGCGAAACCCTCGGATATCCGCTGCTAGCCGTTGTCTCGGCGGGCGCTTTCATCGCGGACGATCTCCAGCTCCGGCAAGGCCGCGATAAACTGCCGGCCATATGGTTTGGTGACAATGCGATGATCCAGCACGACCACAAAGCCGCTGTCGGTACTGGACCGGATCAGCCGGCCAAAGCCCTGCTTGAAGCGGATGACGGCCTCGGGCAGCTGGTAATCGCCGAAGGGGTTGCCGCCGGCGTTGCGGATGGCTTCGATGCGGGCCTCGACGATGGGCGAATCCGGCACGGCAAAGGGCAGCTTGACGATGATGACGTTGGACAGCGCCTCGCCGGCCACGTCCACGCCCTGCCAGAAGCTGGAGGTGCCCAGCAGCACGCAGCGCTCGCGGCTGCGGAAGGTATCGAGCATCCGCGAGCGGGCCAGCGGGCCGCCCTGCACCAATAGCGTGTAGCCTTCGTCCTGGGCGAAGTCGGCCAGCATGTCCTCAGCCGACTGCATCATGCTGTAGCTGGTGAAGAGCACGAAGCACCGGCCCTGGCTCTTGCGGATGTAGTATTGCATCGCCGGCACGGCCTTGGGCAGAAACGCCGCGGCTAAGTTGGGATCACCCAGCTGCGTCTCGACGTATAGCTTGGCCTGCTTGCGATAATTGAACGGGCTTTCCAGCAGCAACTCCTCGCACTCATCGACGCCCAGGCGGTTGCGCAGGTACTCAAAGCCGTTATGGCCGCTGCGGCCAGTGGTGAGCGTGGCCGAGGTCAGGATGACCGAGTTCACCGATTCGAAGATGGCCTGGCGCAGGATCGGCGCCACGTCGATGGGCGCGCAGGAGAGCCAGACCTGCGAGCCGCCGCGACGCGCTCGGGCCGGGCCTGCTCCCCGTGGCACAGCCGCCCGCGGCTGTGAGGATGCGGAAAAGCCCGGCCTTTCCTGCTCCTGCCGGATCGTCCGCCAGTACGCGTAGCCGGGGCGGCCCTGGCCCAGCAGTTCGTCGATCGCCCCGGCCAGTTCGACGGCCCGCGACTCGTACGTCCGCAGTTCCAGCCTGGCCGACGCGTCCTCGATGGACTTGCGATGCTTCTCCAGCTTGGTTGATAGCTCTCGCAAGGCCGGCGAGAGCGTGTTGGGCAGGATGTTGGGCTGGACGATCCGCCCATTGCCCGCCACGGCCGGTGGCCCGGCGTGCGCTAAGCCCTCGAAGAATTCATCGGCCGCCCGCGTCGCGGCGTTGACCACGGCAATGCCGTCCTTGTCGTCCGTCAGCGACAGCAGGCCACGGTCATTGCGCGGGTTGTACAGGTCGCGCAGGAAGCCGCTCACCTGGCTGGATATTACGTTGAGTCCGAAATGGTCCGAGGCCGACGACTCCAGCGTGTGCGCCTCGTCCAGGATCAGCAGGTCGTAGTCGCCCAGCAGTTCGGCCGGGGAGGATTTCTCGGCGGTCTGCGGCTGCCCCGGCCGGCCCATAGCCGAGGGCGGCTGTGCTGCGCCAGAGGAAGAAAGCTGCGCCATGTCGCCCGAAGAGGATTGAGTCATGCGCAGGGCCAGGTCGGAAAAAAGCATGGCGTGGTTGACGATAAGCAGGTCGGCCTTGCGCATCCGCTGGCGGGCAAGCTGGAAGTGGCAGCGTTCGAAGTACGGGCACTGCCGGTGCTGGCAGGAGCCGCTCTGGGCGCTGACGCGCTCCCACACGCCCTCGGTGAGCGAGAAGTCCACGTCCTGCCGCGAGCCCTCGACCGCTTCGCCGGCCCAGTCGACCAAGTGCAGCAATTGGTCCAATTCGCGATCCGAGGAGAAGAGCCGATCTGCCCGCCTGCGGGCGATCTCAAGCCGGCGCTGGCACAGGTAGTTCGTCCTGCCCTTGGCCAGTTCGGGCTTGAACTTCAGGTCCAGGTGCTTTTGCAGGAACGGGATGTCCTTGGCGATCAGCTGCTCTTGCAGCGCGATGGTGTAGGTGGAGATGACCACGCGGCGGCGCTCGGCAATGGCCAGCATGGCCGGCACCAGGTAGGCGAAGCTTTTGCCCACGCCCGTGCCGGCCTCGACCAGCAGGTGAGCGTTGGCGGCAAAGGCCTGCTCGACCGCATCGGCCATGCGCAGCTGCTCGGGACGCTCCTCGTAGCGTTCCAGCCGAGCGGCAATAGGCCCGCCCGGCCCAAGGATGGCAGAGGCCCGCCCGCTCATGCGCGTCGCGGCCAGCACAACTGCGTAATCAGGTGAATCAACATCCAGACGGTTACCGACACGCTCATCAGCACGAGCACCGTGGCCACGATAGTGATCAAGGTCCGCCCACGCAGAATGCTCCGCCGCATGGACGAGACGATGGTTTCCTTGGCCAGCGTCAACATCGCCAGCAGCACCGCCCCCATCGTCATCCAGATGCTGATGCCGTGAATGGCGGAGTAGATCCACACCCCGCGGCCAACCTCCATCTGCGTGCCCTTGGAGAACAGGTAATAGTGAACATGACGCGCGGCGTCGAGCCGGGCAAAGCCGTTGAGGGCGTCGCCGCCTAAGTCCAGATACGCCACGGTGTAGGCCAGGAAGTTCAGCAGCCCCAGCACGATGATCCAGATGCAGATCTTCGTCCGCCGCGTCGCCACGAAGGGCGGGAAGTTCTCAGGCCGATGAACGATCTCTTCTTCCATCTCTTGATTTGCCTCTTCGGACACGTTCGTGCTCCCAGGTCCCTTGGGTGGCATGGTCACTCGCGCCGTTGCGATGACCATGCTCTGACTCAACATGGTCATCGCCAAGACGACGGCGAATGACCATGCCACCCGCGCCATTCTTTGCCACGGGCGCTATGGTCAGGCCGCCCGCTTACGCCCCGATCACGCCTTCGATGGGCGAAGAAGCCGTCGCGTACAGCTTGCGCGGGATGCGGCCGGCGCGGCGGGCCAGCAGCCCCGCTTCCAGCGCCGAGGCCATCGCCTTGGCCATCATCACCGGATCCTTGGCTCCGGCGATGCCCGTATTCAGCAGCACGCCGTCGGCGCCCAGTTCCATGGCGATGGTAACGTCAGAGGCAGTGCCCACGCCGGCGTCGACGATGACGGGGTAGCTGGCATCGTCGGCCTTGAGTTGCTCTAAGATGATGCGGATATTCCAGCCATTCAGGATGCCCTGGCCCGAGCCGATGGGGCTGCCGGCGGGCATGACGGAATCCGCCCCGGCCGCCTTCAGCCGCAAGGCCATCACCGGATCATCATTGGTGTAGCACAGTACGCAGAAGCCCTCAGCCTTGAGAACCTTCAGCGCCTCCAGCGTGCCCATGGGGTCGGGCAGCAGCGTCTTCTTGTCGCCCAGCACTTCCAGCTTCACCCAGGCCGAACCGGCGTTGCCCAGGCCTTCGAGCAATTCCCGACCCAGGCGGGCGGTGCGGATGGCGTCCTCGGCATTGAAGCAGCCGGCGGTGTTGGGCAGCAGGATGTAGCGCTTGGGGTCGAGAAAGTCCAGGATGTTCCGGCCTTGGGTGTCGGTCATGCGCTCGCGCCGCACCGCCACCGTGACGACCTGAGCGCCGCTGACGGCCAGGGCGTCTTTCATCTGCTCGTACGTGGCGTACTTGCCGGTGCCGACTAAGAGCCGGTTGGTAATCGAAAAGCCGCCGATCTTCAGTACATCCTGTGACATCTTCTTTGACTCCATCTCTGGGGATGATCTTACCGCTCTTAGCCGCCGCCGACCAGCGTGACAATCTCGATGACATCGCCATCGGCCAGCGGGGTCTGGGCGTGCTGGGCGCGCGGCACGAGCTGCTTGTTTCGCTCCACGGCAATGCGCAGCGGCTGAAACTCCAGCAGCGCCACCAGGGCGGCCAGGCTCGTCGGCGCGGGCAACTCGCGCATCTCGCCATTCACACAGATTTTCATCCAAGACACTCCTGCGGAATTGCACATCATATCATCTGGGGGCAGGGAATCAGAAGGCAAGAGTGCGCGAGAGCCCGATCCGCGGCCAGCCAAGGCCCCGCGCATGGCCGACCCGGCTGAACCGGCGTCTGAGGCGCAAGGTGTTTCCCCCGGCTTAACTGCGCCCAAACGTGGCAACGTTACACCCTAAACCCGAAATCTCCCACCGGATGCGACTAGAGGCCTGTATAATCAATCCGGCAAGTTACGATGGAACTGTAACAAATCGATCCCTCATGCACTTTACTTGTGACAGTAATGAGTTCTGAGCCCACGCCTCCAGCCAGGAGCGGCGATTCGCCCAGTTTGGCGAGTCGTCGGATCATGGAGATTTACGAGGTCTTCTACGGCAGGATTTACGCCTATTGCCTGTATCGTCTGTTCAAGAAGGAGTTGGCAGAGGACGCCACGTCACAGGTTTTCTTGCGGTTTGTCGAGCACTTCGGCAGCTTGCAGCAGTGCGGTAAGGCCGAGATCTGTCAATGGCTATACCGGGCCGCCAGCAATCTCGTCAGCAACCAGTTGCGAACCGCCAGCCGGAGAGCCGAGATCGCCAAGGAAGTGGCCAGGTTCAACGCGGCTCGATCCGAACGGGAAACGTTCCACGCCATGGACTGGCCGGTGCTGTATGAGGCCATCCTGCGACTGAAGCCCGAGCAACAGGACGTGATCGTGCTGCGGTATTTCGTAGGGCTCGAACCGGCCCAGATCGCTCAAACGCTGGCCATGAAGCCGGTGACGGCGCGCGTGACCCTGTCGCGCGCGATCAAGAAGCTGCGAGGCACCCTTGTGGAGCCGCTGGATGCTTGAAAAGCTGCCCAAAGACGATGCGGTGCAACGCCTCTTCGACGCGGTCGAGGTGGATGTCACGCCGCGCGCCGAGCACAAGGAGGCGCTGCGGCGGCGGCTGCTGGAAGCCGCCGGCCAACAGCCCTGGGCTCAGGCGGCGCCGAAAACTCACCATCGGCCCCTGCGCCCTCTGTACCTGGTGAAGTGGGCCTGGGCGGTAGCGGCGATGGCCGTGCTGGCGGTCGTGGGCTGGTTCATCCTGGGTGGCAGGGCCCCCACAGCACTGGCGGACCTGTCCTCCGTCCTGCGCACGATCTGCGACGCCCACACCGTAACGTATGACTACGTCATGCACGTGCCGGGTATGGAAAGCACCCCGTACCATGCCAGCCTGTCCGCCCCGGACCGGCTTCGGATGGAGTGCGACGAGAAGGTCAGCGTAATGGACTATGCCCACCGCAAGCACCTGGTCCTGAATCTGCACACGAAGAAGGCCCTGCTGTTGGCCATGCCCGAAAGCTTCGCCGCGCCCGGGGTGGACACGCTCTCGCGCCTCAGGAAGCTTAACGCGGCCAATGGCCGGTTGCTTGGCAAGCAGCTTCTCGACGGTAAGCCCGTGCTGGTATATGAGGTCAGCCAGTACAAGTCCGTGGTAAAGATCTTCGTCACCTCCAAGGACGAGTGCCCGGTGCGAATCGAAATCCGAACGCCACGAGAGGAAGGCGGCGAGGTGCTCGAAGTCATGGACCGCATCGTCTGGGACCCGGTGCTGGATGAGTCCCTCTTCTCGCTGGAAATACCCGACGGCTATACCTCCCGGCTGGGTAGCGAGCCGATCACCGAGCAGTCGCTGCTGGAGATGCTTTCAGCCAGCGCGGAACTCAATCACGGCCTCTTCCCCGATGCCATGGACCTTGGGACATTCTCGCTCCTGATAATGCACGACCCGGTGTGCAGCCCACACACGCAAATCGTCGAGTACAACGAAAATGAATCAGTGACCTCCGGGGAAGTGACCGAAATCGGCAAGGCCATCTACACCAAGGGACTTCGCGGCCTGGCCTACATCGACCAGCTTAAGCTGAAGGGCCCGTGGCACTATTGCGGGCAGGGAGTCAAGCTCCATGAGCATGCGCCCGTCTGCTGGTGGCCGATGGAGGGTGGCCAGAACTGCCGCGTGATCTACGGCGACCTGACGGCCGAGGAACTGCCACTGGAACAAGCCCCGCCAGTGCCTCAATGAAACACCTGATGAATCGCGGGCAATTTCGGCAGCAGAGAACGCCGCCGACGCCAGGATTATCCTAACTGCTTACCAGCCAACATGTACGATTCCACCTTGACACCTCAGCAATCTCAAGTATTCTAGGTATGCAGCACTTACGATCCGGCGTCGAGGGCGTCATGAGTTCTTTCCTCGCGCCCTGAGTGTCGTCCTGTCTAATGACGCAAGGTGCATGTGCATGCGGGATACTGGCCGCACCAACTCTGGCAGCAGTCAGCACTCTCCGCGCCGCCCGTGCATCCATAGCATACGCTCCCGGGCCGGATTCACCCTGATCGAACTGCTGGTGGTGGTGGCCATCATTGCCCTGCTGATGGCGATGATGCTGCCCAGCCTCAGCAAGGCCAAGCTGCTGGCCCGGCGGACCGTATGCATGAACAATTTCAAAGGCCTGGGCACGGCGCTGGCCATGTATCAAGGCGACTACGGCGACTACGCCCCGATTTGCTGGACGAACATGTCTCTGGAGGACTGCGACATTGGCGCGGGGTTGGCTGACGCGCATCCCTGGAAGTCGTGGCGGACCAGCCTCTTGCCGTACGGCACGTACAAGCTGTTCAATTGCCCAACGGCCCGCTTTTCCGAACTGGTCAAGTCAGAGGAAGATATTACCTGCCTGAGTCACATCAACCAGAACGGAGATTGTGGCACGACCAACAAAGGCAGCTACGGCATTATATACCAGCCTGCGCTGCCCGGTTATAAGACCGTCAACTGCGACGGCAGCTACTTTACATGGACGCCGGACGGCTCAGATTACTACGCCGACCCGTACTTCAACTGTGCTTATTCGACAATTCCCGGCGTCGCCTGGACCGACCCGGCCAATAGCGTCTATGCGGCGGATGCTTACTTCGCTAACGATTATCCCTGCTACCCCAGCGTCATCGGTGATCGCGGATGTTCCAGCATCATCCCTCCCGATTGCTCTGACTACCTACCCCCTGGCGCCCTCCCAGTCCCCGGCAATCAGCGTCGTTTCGCTGATCGCCATATCGGGACGAATTGCCTGTTCCTGGATGGCTGCGTGCGAAACTATGACACCAAGCGGCTGGACCAGATGAAGACCGGCGATACCAACTGCATCTGGGACGTATATTAGATTCTGCGAGGGAGCGATTTCCGCTTGAGTGATGAGAGGTTGCACAGCCTTTCCAGGCTGTGCAATGTGCAGCGCAGTGCGTCACAATTGACCACCGTATATTGCCAATGAGAAGCGGGGCAAGTACCCGGGCTTTGAGCCCCGTTTACGGGGCTTTTTCCTATTAGGCCGCCGCTTTAGCGGCGGGTGCAATGAGCCGGTGGTTGAATCTGAGCCCGTTCACGGGCTTCTCCGAATGCAACGAAGCCCGTAAACGGGCTCAGCAGTCTACGAACCGCTCTTTGTACCCCCGCTGAAAGCGGGGGCCTACCGCTTCGCAAAGGCACGATAGTGTTCAATCTGAAGAAGGCGCCACACTAGAAGACCTCTGCCGCCAGAGGCCGCCAAGCGCCACTATTGCAGCACGGCCCGGTGGCGTCGGCCGATGGACTCACCGTGCGTCAGATCTTCCGGGCCGTCGTCGGCGAAGACCGGCAGTCCGGCCGACACGCGGGCGACATAGATCAGGATGATCTCCTCGCGGATGGCGCGGGTGGAGAAGTCCGGCTCGTCATCGGGCGACCACTGGCTGGGCCTGTAGCCTCTCATGTTCGCATCCTCCGTAGCGATTGCCCAAACGCTACGCCCAGGCCGCTAACGTGGTATTAGGAATGTGCGAAGGAGCCGGTAATTACCGTGCGCGAGACGCAACTTGCATACATGCCAACGCCTTAGGATATGACAAATTTCTCGGGCCAAGCTCATTTTCGGTAAAGATTCGCAGCCTCGCGCCACGCCGCGGCCAAGTCGCGGACGCAGGCGTAGCGATCTTGCGGGTCGGTGCACGTGGCGCGGGTGACGACGGCGGCCATGTCAGCGGTGCCGCAAAAGCCTTCCGGTGAGCCGGCCTTGTCGCCCAGCATCACCGCGGCCAGGCGGCCCAGGTTGTACACCGTGGTGCGTTCATCGATGGTCGCGCCGCGGACGAATTCTTCGGGGGCCGTGAAACGCGTCGAGCCGAGCGTCCGCTCGCGCTCGAGCACAAACGCCCCGACGTGGTACTCGTCGAAGTCGCAGAAGTACACGCGCCTGGCCGCGAAGTCGTACAGCAGGCTGCCGTCGTACAGATCCTCTGCCACGTAGCCGGCCTGCTCCAGCGCCACGTGCAGGTCGAGCACGGCCTCGTACGCCGACAGCTTTTCCGCCAGATCCAGGGCGGCGAAGCGCGCCCGCACTGCGTCGTGGCCATAGTGCTCGGCCTCAAGCCAGTCAAAAACCAGGGCGTAGCCATCACCGGCGGCAAAGGCATTTCGCAGCGGCGGCAAGGCCGGGTGCTGCACGCGGAGGTACAACTGCTGCACGCGTTTGAACGCCTCGATGTGACGCGGCTTGCCCGAGCACTTGACGAGGAACCGGCCGGTGTCGCACTGCACGCCAAAGAGCTGGTTGCCCGAGTCGCCGGGAAACTGGTCGCGAAAGATCGCCCCCGCCGATTCCACCAGCGTCCGAATCGGCAAGTCGCTGCCGCGCAGAGTCAGCAGGTCCACCGCCATTACATCCCCGGCTGCTCGGCCATCAGTTGCCGGACTTCCTGCGCGGTGGGCATGGCCGCCTGGGCGCCAAAGCGGGTGCAGGCCAGGGCGCCGGCCGCATTGGCCATTTGAGTGGCATCGATCAGTTCCATACCGCGGGCAAGGCCCATGGCCAGGGCGGCCGTGAAGGCGTCGCCGGCGGCCGTGGTGTCCACGATGTCCACCTTGTATGGCCGGACCCTGGCGATTTCGCCGTTGGTGCTGACCACGAGCGAACCGCGATGCCCCAGCTTCAGCACGGCCGATCGCGCCCCCATTTGCAGCAGGTCCGTGGCCATGGCCTTATCGACGCGCTCGCTGACCTCGTCGGCCCGCTGGTTGGTTAGTATTTCCGCCTCGGTGAGGTTGGGCGTGATGATGTCCACGTTCAGCAGATCGGCCGGCAGGTTCTTTCGGGCCGGAGCGGGATCGAGAATCACAGGCTTGCCATGCTTCGCCGCTAACTTTCGCGCCGCCATCACGGCGATGATCGGCAGCTCGAGTTGCATCACCACCACGTCGGCCTGGGCAAAAAGCGCCTCATGTTCAAAGACGTCGTCGGGCGTCACATAGCTGTTGGCGCCGCTGGCCACCACGATGGAGTTCTCACCCTTTTGATCGACGATAATCACGGCCACGCCGGTGGGAACGCCTTCGGTCACTCGCACGCCGTGGGAGTGGATGCCGTTTTCCACCAGCCCGGCCAGCAATGCTTTGCCAAACTCGTCGTCGCCGACCCGGCCCAGAAACAGGCACGTGGCCCCCAGCCGGGCAGCGGCCACGGCCTGGTTGGCCCCCTTGCCGCCCGGGGCCGTGGTAAAGCCCTGGCCCAGGATGGTCTCGCCCGGCGCCGGCATGTGCGGGGCGCGAACGACCAGGTCCATGTTGATCGACCCGACTACCAGGATTGTTGGTTCGGCCATACGCGCCTCTTCTTGTAAGTGTCCTTAGCCGGTATAGTAGTCTTGTTGCGTGGCGGCCCCATACTATATGCGCTGGCAAGCCATGCCGCGACAGGGATTTGTCCGGCACGACAATGGAATCGGGATATCGGGAAGCGGGAATCGGGAAAAGGAAGCTCGGACTGGGCCAGCGGGAATTGAAGTCTTTGTCGTCCCCGATTCCCGATTCCGGATTCCCGATTCCGAGGACTGACATGAGCCAGGCATCGCAGCGAAAGTTCGACGTGAACCGTCCCCGGCCATGCCCGTTTTGCGGGCAGATCGTCAGCCGGGTTGAACTGTCGTGCAGCCGCTGCCAGATCCGCCTGGACGCCGGCACGCTGACGAGCCTCAAATCCATTGTCGGGCCGTGGTTCGTGCTGGACTACCGCAACCCCACCGCACCGGGCGTAACGTGGGCGAAACTCCAGGCAATGATTGAGCGCGGCGGCCTGAAGAAAACTTCCGTGGTTCGCGGCCCCACCTCGGCCGGACTGTGGCGGTACGCCCAGGACACGCCCATCGTGGCCACCGCCCTGGGCATGTGCTGGGCCTGCCACGAGGAGATCGGCGAGCCCCAGGCCCAGCAGTGCCCCACGTGCAACACGCCGCTGAACCGGCTGACGGACACGTCGGGACTGCTGGCGGCCATGCTTTCGCACGGGCCAACCACAGCGGGCGAGGAAGGCGAGCAAGCCGCCGAGCCCGACGCTGATAAGACCGACAATACCCCGCTGCGCCAGGCGGCCCGGCGTTTCGAGGGCGGCTTCGTCGAGATTGCCGGCTCCAGCCAGATTCGCCGGCTGGCCGGCGTGCTGCTGATCGCGCTGGCGTGCGTGACGGCATTTTTCCTGGCCATGGGCTACGGCCGTGACCTTCGCCAGTCGAACATCCCGCTGCCCGCGCCGGCTGCGGAATTGCCGGCCATTCCCGCGCCGGTGGAGCCCGCGCCAAACGAAACGCCGGTGGCAGTGCCCGAAGTGCCTGAGGCCGCGCCGACAAATCCGCCGGCTGCAGTCGAGCCTGCAACGCCCTCGGCCGAAGTGGCCGTATCGCCCAATACCACCGGGGAACTCTTTCCCGAAAAGACACCCGCCGCCCCGGCCGTGACCACGTCTGCGCCGACCCCAGCCGCCAAGCCAGCACCGGCCGGGGCGAAAGTTGTGCTCGACGAGGCGGAGCGACAGCGACGTTCTGCGGTGGCGATGCTGAGCCTGGCTGAAGATGCCGCCCAGCGCGGCGATGTCGCCGGCGCGGCAAAGCTGCTGGCCGCGACCACCGTGCATTACGATCCGGCCGTCCTGCCGGCGGGCCTGCCAGGTCGGCTGCAAGCCTTCCAGCAGCGCTCGGCCAGCCAGCCTGAGCCCAAGCGCGACGCCATCCTGAAGCAGTGGAACACGGCCCAGGAGCTATTCGAGCAGGCCAAGAGTAGCGAGAAGGCCGGGCAGTACGCCGCCGCCGGGGGGTTTCTCGTGCAGATCGTCAAACAGTTGCCCTCGCAGGCCTGGCCCAACGAAATGCCCGAGATGCTCCTGCGCGTGGAAGAACAGTTGGCCCCCGATCCGCCGGCCGATGCTGGCCGAGCTTCGCCCCGCGCCCCAGCCGATTCGCCCAAGGCTCCTCCGGCAGGCACAACGCCAGGCCGAGGGGCCTCCGACCGCCCCACCGCATCCAGCCAGCCCAGTTTCTACGGCGTCGGGCCAGGGTGAGTGGAGAACGCACGCTCCGCTGCAATCTGCTTTCTGGTTCACGGATAGTGGTTAGAGTAGTCGCCAAAGAACAGGTTTCCGCGTGATGAGGTAGGGAATCCGCCTGCCACTCGGAGCTGTTATGGCGACCGCTCTAAGCCGCTCAGCGTCGGCTTGTTTAGCCCCAGGCGGGAGCCGGCGGAAGCCTGGGGTCAAATGAGCCGCCGCTGACGCGGCTGAGGGACATCACTGCTACGCGGAGGAGCCCCGGCCCTGTGTGGCTGGGGAGAAGCGATACGCTCACGGTCCGCCCGGTCGTCGCCCAATGTGTCATCGATGCGCCTGAGCCAGCCAAGTCCTTGTGCCACCCAAAACGAACTTTAGCAGCGACTCTAGAGCCGGCTTCATAACCGGTTTGACTCGTGGCACAGCCGCCCTCGGCTGTGGGTTTTGCGGCCCAGGCTGACGTCTTCTCACGCGGCTCACGCCCGAGGGCGGGCGTGAGCCGGTGATGAAACCAGCTCGAAGCGGTCTTGCATAAGTCTTTGGCGGTGGCACAGCCTTTCAGGCTGTGCCGAACAGGCTAAAAGCCTGTTCCACCATACAGAACTTGCGGAAGTCCGCTTATTTATTCCCCAACCCGTACACGCTGCCGTCGTCGCAGCCGATCACGATGAGGTTTTCTCCGATGGCCGGCGTGGCGGTCACGCCTGCGCCGGCGTCGAAGTCGCCCTGGCGTTTGCCATCGGCCAGGCCCAGCAGGTACAGCTTGCCTTCCTCGGTGGCGATCAGCACGGTTTGGCCGGCGATGACCGGCGAGGCGTTGATGGTCGCATCGGCGGCGAATTGCCACAGCGGCTGGCCGGTCTTGCGGTCCAGGCCCGCGACGCTGCCGTCCATACTGGCCGTCACCACGCGTTCGCCTGCCACAGCGGCGGAGGCATAATACCCGGCCTTTTCGGACTGGATCTGCCAGATCGGCTTGGGTGAGTCCGGGTCGGTGCCCGTCACATCGAAGGCGTAAAAGCTGTCGTCATGATTGCCGATGTACGCGATGTTCTCGGCGATGGCCGGCGAAGCGGCGATGTAATGGCCGGCGGGAATCTGCCGTTTGGCTTGGCCCGTCAGCAGGTCCACCACGTGCAGCTTGCCGTCGCAGCCGCCGATAGCCGCCAGGCCCGCCGCAATCGCCGGCGTGCCGTTGAGGTAATTCTCGGTCTGGTACTTCCAGATGAGTTGCCCCGTCTTGGCCGACACGCAGTACAGCGAGCTATCGTAGCTGCCAAAGGCGACGCACCGGCCGGCCGTTGCGTGGTCGAACCAGTTGGCCGAGCCGATGATCTTGTCAGCCGACTTGAACCGCCAGCGTTCCTGGCCGTCCTGGGCCGACACGCTCAGCAGCGTGCCATCGCTGGTCCCGATGATGAGCTGCCCGTCCAGCAGCAGCGGCGGGGCTTCGATGGGGATATCGGCCTGGAGCTGCCAGACCACGCTGCCGTCGGAGGCGTCGAGGCAGTACACGTTGCCGTCGCTGCTGCCGAAGAAGACCCTGTGAGCCCAGATCACCGGCGAGGACTTCACCGGCCCCTTGGCCACGAACCGCCACTTGACCCGCAGCGGCGCGGCGATGTCCGCATCGAAATGCCCCGTCAAGGCGCGGTCGCCGCGGAAGATCGCCCAGGAAGCCTCGCCCGGCTGGGTGGTCAGCGGACGCGCCGCCGCCGGCGAAGAAGTCAACGCGGGATGAGACTGCACAGCCGTACTGGACGCTGCAAGCGCCCCGGCCGTGGGTGCTACACCCCTGGTTGCGGGTGCCACACCTGCGGTGTGTGCAGGTGTGCTGGTGATAGCTGGTCGAGAGCTTACTACCTCCGCGCGCTCGGGCGGCGGCGCGGCGCGAAAGCTCTGGCCCAGCCATCGGCCAATCAACACGCCGGCGGCCAGCAGGACCAGCAGGACCAGCACGACCAGCACGCGCAAGATCGATCGCGGCATCTACGCTCCCTTTTGTGCGGGTTGGGGCGAACGCAGCATCGCCAGTGCCCGCCGCCAGGCCGAGAGGGTGAACAGCATCGGGTACAGCTGCTCGCTGTACCAGAGCTTGGCGAAGTACAGGCCAATCGGGCTTTCGGGGAACTCCATGCCCTGGCGTGTTCGCCCCAGCAGGTAGCGGCAGCCTTCCTCAATGGCCTCGCGCGCGGCCGACGCCTGGGCGCCCAGCAGCTCTTTGCCCGCAGCGCACGCCGCCAAGGCTTCTGCCGCCAAGGCCGACTCTTCGACGCTCGAGTCCAGCGACTCCTGACCGCCCCAGCCGCCGTCGGAATTCTGCGCCCGCAGCAGGTAGCCCACCGCCCGGCGCATCATTTCCTGCACCGGCCAGTCGCCCGCCAGATGCTCCAGTGCCAGCAGCACCCGCGACGTGCCATACACCAGGTTCGCGTGGTCGCTGGCCCGTTGATTGCCGAACCACAGCGCCGACCAGGCGCCCTCGGGGCCTTGCTCGTGGGCGAGGTAGTCAATCGCCGTCCGCGTCGAGGACTGGATCTGCCAGCACGTGGCCGCATCCAACCGCTTGGCCCACAGGTGCCACGCCAGCAAGGCATGGGCCGTCAGGTCGGGACTGCTGCGGTCGAAGGGCAGCTTGCCCCAGCCACGGCAAAACGTGGGAATGCCGCCATCGGCGTTCTGCAGGTTCAGCAGCCAGCGCGCTGCCCGTTGGGCGGCGGCACGCACTTCGGGGCTTTCGCGATCCAGTTCAAACAGCGCCACCATGGCCCCGGCAGTATCGTCGGCGTCGGGCACGCCGCCGGGCAATTCCGTCCACGTCCAGCCGCCGGCGGGGGCCAGTGTGTACGGGTGCTCGCGGCGCAATTGGCGATCCAGCAGCCAGCGCGTGAGTTGACAACGGTGCGTGTCGGACAGATCGTCACCGGCAGCCCGCACGGCCAGGCCCGTCAACCAGACCGACAGGTTCGTGTCGATGGGCCAGCTCCCATCTGGCCGGACGCTGAAGCGGAGGAACTCGGCCGCTTTCTGCGCCACCGGGTGACGGCCCCGGCCCGTCGAACACAGCGACATCAGCACAAAGCTGGTGAGCGGGGCGGCCTCCAGGAAGCCGCCGCTGGAAGGTTGGATTCGCTCCAGCAGCCGCAGCGTGGGTTTGACGGCCAGGCGGCGCAGCCAGCGCAGCGGCAGAAACCGCGGCGGGGCGTGAAAGAAGCGCGCCTGGCCGATGGCGATCAATGCCGGCGCGGCGTAGCTGACCACGGGCAGGCCCAGCTTGTGCCACAACCGTTGCGGCCAGGCCGCCAGCTCAAATGGCAGCGGCTGAATGTGCCGCCAGGCCGACCGCCCTTGTCCCAGCCGGCCCGACAGCGCCGCCATGGTCAGGATGGGCACGGAGAAGGTGCGGTCCTTGCCGTAGCACTGCAGGATCGTGCTGGTCAGGTGGGTAGGCTCGGTTCCGCCGGCTCGCCGCTGGAGATACTGCGCTGCACGTTCCTGGGCGCGCCGGAGCGGTTCGGTCCGCTGGGCTTGCTTCATGGCCAGGGCCGACCACACCAGCAGCGTGGTGGCGACATTGCTGGGCGAGGAGGGCGTATCGCCCCAGCCGCCGTTGTCGTTCTGGTTCTCGCACAGCCAGGCCAGGGCCGGATCAATGAAATTATCCTGCGCAGCGCCGGTCGGGTCGAGTTGCCCCAGCGCGAACGCGGCCGTGGCCGTCGCCAGGGCGCTGCTGGACAGGTGCCCCGTCCAATAGCCTTCGGCGTCGCACCGGCCCATGAGCTCGCGGCAGGCCGATGAGCGGGCCAATTGAATTTCGTCAAGCAATGCCATCACATATGCCCAGTGCCATCATCCCGTACAGCGAGTACTCGCAGTCGGAGTGCGGATCGTCGGCTGTCGGATGAAAGCTAGCAGCCCGTTGAAAGAGTGCTTGTCGTCGTAGCATGGGCGTCTCGCCCATGAGTATTTCGGCCATTTTCGCGTCCTCTGACCACGGGCGAGACGCCCGTGCTACGTTTTTCGACGGGCAGCTAGCGCCATCATAGAGCCCCAGGACGTACCCGCGACAGTCGTGCACAATGGCGGACAAGTCCGCCCCGCTACAGGATAGCGCCAGTAGCGCCACGGCCGTCGATAACAGATCGGGCCCCTTGGCCAGCGGGCTAGAAGCAAAGCCGCCGCTGCGGCACTGATCCGTCAGCCAGGCCACGTCCGTGGGATCGAGCGGCTGATCCAGCGCCCATTGCACCACCAGCGCCGCCGAAGCCAACGAAACCAGCGGCAGTTTCAAGCCCTTGCCGCCATAGCCTCCGCCGCGGCAACGGCAGGCATCGAGCGCCGCCATCACGCCCTCAGCCAGGTTACGTTCGGCGCGGGGCTCCTGAGCCATGTCCTGATAGATCCCCACCGCGAGAAAAGCGTCGTAGGGAGAAAAGCTCGGCGAGGGTGTTAACACGTTCAGTTCCGTCACGCGCGAAATCGCGGCGGTTCGCAGCTTGTCGCCGCCGGTTTCCGCCAGTAGTGCCGCCGAGCGCGCCCAGCAGGACAGGTGCACCAGGTCCAGTTGCGCGGGGTCAGCAGCCAGCACGTACTGTCGCAGGGGCTCGTCGATGGCGCCGTCCAGGGCGATCCAGCACATCAGGCCAAAGGCGGTGTAGTACAGATCGCTCCGGCCTTGGCGGTTGACGAAGCCGCCCCCGCTGTCGCGCTGGCCGGTGAGAAATTGCCGCAGGGGCTGGGCCGAATCAGGCAGCCGATTCCGCCCCAAGCGGGCGGCTCGGAGCATCTCCAGACGGAAGCTCTTCATGGGTGGGGGCCTTGTGTACGACGCCAAGGATCCGGCTCAGCAGTCGCCGCAGCAGCAGCTTGGGCAAGGTCTGCTCGATGCCGTCCAGCGCCCGCACCGCCTGGCGCTTGTAGGAATCCAGCAGCTCGCGGGCCTGCGGCTCGACGTGCAACTGCCGCAACAGCCAGATCAGGTCTTCGCTCGCCGCCGGCTGCTCGGGCGCCTCCGTCGTGGCCAAGCCCGACCAAGCCTTTGCCAGCACGGCCCGCTGCGCTTCGTTGGCCGACTCGTGCGCTAGCGCCAGCAAGATCGACGGGCCCAGCTTGATCTGGGTATCGCCGGCCTGCAGCTCGCGCCAATCGTCCAGGTCGTCCTGGATCTGGTAGGCGATGCCCAAGGCTTCGCTGTACGCGGACAGGCTCTTCCAGATGCCGTTAGTCACGCCCGCCAGCATGGCGCCCAAGCTCAGCGCCACCTCAAAGGCCGGGGCGGTCTTGCGGCGGAAAATGTCGATGACCTCCTCAGGCCGCAAGGGCCGGGGATGCCGCAGCCACCACAATTCTTCGCCCTGGCCGACGCACAAGCTGCGGTGCCCGTCGGCGGCCACGCTGAGCATGGCGGCCTTGGTCTCGTCCGTGGCGGCGCAGCGCCCGATCAGGCGATAGCCTTCGCCCAGCAGGAAGTCGCCCACGTTCAGCGCCACCGGCACACCCAGCCGCTCGTGCAGCGTCTTCTGCCCGTAGCGGAAGCTGTCGGCGTCCTCAATGTCGTCGTGAATCAGCGAGGCCTTGTGGAAGCACTCGACCGCCACGGCCAGGGTCTGAAAATCTTCCAACCGGGCCGAATGCGCCCCCGCTCCAGTTTCGCCCGGAGCAACTCCGGCCGGTTCGGCCACGAAGGCGCGGTACGCGCACGCCCCCAGCAGCGGCCGCCAGCGCTTGCCCGCCTGGGCCAGCCACTCCTGCGCCAGCCGCTCGGTCTGGCTGGTCGGCTCGCCCAGCAACGCCGCCAGCACCTGGGGCTCAAACCAGCCATCGACGTGCCGGCGCAACTCCTGGATGTCCACCATCATGCCACCGCCCTGTCGGTTGGGGGCCTCGCGACCGCCGTGCGTCACAGCCTCCGAGCCCAGTCCAATGGCGTCCTGCACCCAATCCAAGTCCACGGCCGTGTCGCTGCAGCCGTCCTGCAACAGCGGTATGGCCAGGGCAGGTATCGCCGCCTCTTCCATGTAAGGATAGACCCGCTCGAGCGAGGAAAGACAGCTAACCCCGATAACGGCCTCAACTTGCCCCGAGGCCACCAGCGACATCACCACGGCCGTGCCTTCGGCCACCAGCACGACATAGCCCAATTTCTGCGCCAATTGCTGCAAGCCCGCCAGATCGCACGAACCGCACTGGTTGCACAGCAGGCCCACGCCGTCGAGCTGGCCGCGACAATGCGCCTGGTCGCGCAGGCAGCGCGGCAGCAGCAAAAGCCGGCGCGAAAAGGGGATGCCGGCCACGCAGCCACGCCAGATTTCATTGGAAAGCATGACGGCGGCGTAGCGGGCGAATTCCTGCTCCAAGCCGGCCAGTCTCAGCACCTTTGCGGCGTGGGTCCGCAACTCCTCCAACGCCGGCGGCGGGGGAATACGCTCATCGGCCACGTACCGGACGATCACCTCGCGCAGCCGCTGCCGCATCTCGCGCTGCGGCGGGATGTCCTGCTGAACCGGCCTGGATCTATTCACGGACTCGTGCATGGCTGGATGAATGGTACCACGTCAACGGGGGAAACCGGAATCGGGAAGCCGGAATCCGCAAAGCCAGGTCAAAGACATTGGCCACAGGTGCTATCAAGACGCGACATTAAGACCACGATATCAGATAAGTTTATCGTCGGCATTCTCGGCACCTCTGCTGAGATCTCTGCGTAGCGGCTAATGCTTCCTTGACGCTTCCTGCAGTTTTGGCCTAGGAAGCAACTAGGTCACACCCCGGAAAACACACCCCCAAGCCGCCAAAGAACGCAATCTGGTGAACTTTAGGCCGCCACGTGAGCTCGTTGTCGGTCCTGAGGCATTTGCCCGGTCGGGAATCCCCTTAGAGGCAAAACAGGTGCGATAAATATCACGGCATGGCGATATATATCGCGTCGGGCGGCGGCGATCCGCCGTTGCGGGAGAACGCATGGACGAAATGATGCCGAAGGAAAGCACCGATGAGAATTGGAATCAGAGTTCGAAAGACGGGCACTCGCCGCTATCACGCCTGGTGCCCGGCGCTGCCGGGGTGCTGCGTGGACGGCGCCACTGGCGAGGATGCCCGACGCAATTTGAAGTGGGCGGTCGCGGGATATCGGGCATGCCTGGACGCCACGGTGCCCAAGGACATGCAAGAGCACGTGCTGGGGCTGTCACGTGCGTTGGCTCAACCGTAATCGCGGGCGAGCGTTCAGCCCGACTTGATTGTGCGACACGATCGCTACCGGCGAGCAGCCCGCGAGGCGGGCCGCTAATCTTTGCCCAGCAGCTCACGCAGCTCCGGCATGCGGAGCAATCGAGCCACGGCCAGGAAGACCAGCGCCCCAGCCGGCACGCACACCGACACCACCAGCCAGTTCGGCCGGCCCGCCAGTGGCACGCGCAGGGCGTAAATCGCCGCCGCCATGGCCGAAGCCGCCACGGCTGAACGCAGCAGGCTCTTAAGCAGGCTGCGGCCGCCGATCCGCCCGAGCTGCATCTTGAGCATCACCGCCAGCACCACTGCGTCTAAGCTCATGGTCGAGGCCGTCGCGATGCCGAACGCCCGCGAGCCCAGCGACGGCACCCAGATCAGCGTGAACACCAGCACCATGTTCACCACCGCCATCACGGCCACCACCTTCAGCGGCTTGATGGGCTGCTTGAGGGCGTAAAAGGCCTTGAGGAAGATCTGGTACGTGGAATACGCCAGCATGCCCAGCACGAACATCTGCAGGACGGCCGTCGTTTCGTGCACGGCCGCGGCGTCGAACTTCCGCCGCTGATAGATCAGCGAAGTAATGGGTTCGGCCAGCACGAACAGGCCAGTGCCGGCCGCCAAGCCTTCCATGGACGAGACGCGCAGGGCGCGATTCACGCCCTCGCGCATGGCCGCCATGTCGCCACGGGCCGCGTACCGCGACAGCAGCGGGAAGATCGCCACGCTCAGCGAGATCGCCAGCACGCCCATGGGGAACTGGTAAAGTTGGCTGGCCGAGTACACGCACACCTGCGTGCCCTCGCGCAGCGGCAGCAGAAATTCCCGGCCCAGGAAGCTGATGGTCTCGTGGCCAGGAGAGCGCGAAAACCACTGGATGACCAGCCCCTCAAAAAGCGAGGAAAGCTGCGGGAAGCCCAGCCCCAGCACCACCGGGCCCATCAGTTTCATGATCTGCCAGACGCCCGGCTCGACGGGCCGAAGGTGCATGGAGGCCGGCATGCCGTTGGCCTTGAGCACCCACAGCGCCAGCAGAAACTGGATGACGCTGGCGGCCGTCACCGACAGCGCGATGATCATCAGGTGCACGCGCTCGGCCCGGAAATGCGGCGCGATAAACCAGGCGGCCGCGATCATGCAGATGTTGAGAACGCACGGGGCGAAGGCCGGATACCAGAAATGCCCGCGGCAATTCAGGGCCGAGCTGACCAGCGCCAGCAGGCAGATGCTGACCATGAAGGGCAGCATGATGGCCGTGAGCAGCAGCAGGAGTTGGCGGTCGGCATGGTAGATCTCGTCGGCGGTGCGCTGGGGCGTCCAGCCTTCGGCGATGGCGCGGGACTGGATCTCCAGGTGGCTGCCGGCGCAGGTGGACTTGATGTCCGCGACGCGCTGAGGCTCGTCGAGTGGGGTAGGGTGGGCCGAGGTCGCTGCGGCGACCGAGTCCCACCGTTCTTGCGGCAGCGGTCCCCAGGCGTGCGTGGCCAGGCCATACACCAGCAGGCCGACCTGGATCAGCACCATCAGGCCCGACAGAAACACCCCCAGCAGGCCCATGGCGTTAGAGAGCAGGCGGTTGGCGCTGCTCTGGCCATCCAGCCGGGTGGTTTCGGTGAAGACCGGCACAAACGCCCCGGCCAGCGCGCCTTCGCCGAACAGCCGGCGGAACAGGTTGGGGATGCGAAACGCCAGCACGAAGGCGCTGTTCTGGCGGTTGGCGCCGTAGCTGGCGATGGCCATGTCCCGGATCATGCCCAGGATGCGTGACACCACGGTGATGGCGGCCATCTTCTTGGCAGCGCCGAAGAAGTGCTCGCGTTCCTTGCGAGCGTCGTGTTGAGTCGATCCGTCGGTGATGGCTGCCTCGACTGTTCCAGCCAGCGTTTCAGGTTAGCTGGCTCCTTCGTATATCGTTAATCCAGATACCGCTTAAGTTTGCGTGTTTACACGCTTCAGGTGGCACAGGCTTTCCAGCCTGTGCAGCACAGCCTAAAAGGCTGTGCCACCTGTGGACAGGGAAGCATAGTCTGCGCTAGATGCCGCGAACCGCACAACTCGCGACTTGACCGTCTGCATTCCGCCTCTTGGCTTCGAGCCTGCGCTGCTCGATTCTCAAGGCCCGAAGGGCCGGGACGATTGTAGCCGGGGGCGTGAGCCCCCGGTAGGCGGCAGCAACAGTAAGAGCCCCGAGGGGGCGGCAGAGGCTTTCGGCCTCGCTGTGTCGCCCCTTCGGGGCTGAGGTTTTCTCTGCCGCACACCGGGGGCTCACGCCCCCGGCTACAATCGTAACGCCCCTTCGGGGCGAAAGACTCAACCGCAACCGCTCGTAAACCCGCTGTTCCTGGACTCACTATTCCTGGGTTCTTGCATTCCCAGACCCGACTCACCGGGGGATCGAGCCGCCGAATCCACGAATTCACCAGTTCACGAATCCCGAACCCGCGACTTCACGCCGCTACTGCGGAAACTCCACCGTCTCCAGGTCGAGGCCCAGCAGGCCCTTGGCCAGTGCGTTCAGTTTGCTGCGCTCGCCGGTAAAGTGAAACGTCCGATGCACGTGGGTGAGGCTCTCGCCGGCCCCCAGTTCGGGCGCGCAGGAGGAGGTCTCCATCTCGTAAAACGGGCCGTTCTGGCCGGCGCCGGGCTTTTCTTCGCCGTCGTTGTAGCTGTTGACCACGTCGCCGGCGTAGGGCTGCTTCTGGATTTCCCACAGGCTGTTGACGTACGGCAAGGCCGACGAGCCGCCCGGCAGGTTGAACTGCACGATGGTCAGGATGTTCTCGTCGGGATCGAAGCTGCCCAGGATGTTCCTGGCCCGCTTGGCCGACACGCCGATCTTGGAGCGAAACTTTCCGTCGCAGCGGAAAAGCACGTGCTCGGGCAGGACTTGAAAGCGGTCCGGTCCCATTTTGCCGAAGTACTCGCCGTTGGGCAGCGGGCCCATCGCCTTCTTGCCGCCGGGCACGAAGGGCACGATCACGAGCCCGCGCGCCAGCGGGGCGAACTGGCCTAAGATCCAGATGCTCAGCAGGCCGCTGTCGCGCCGCCACGGCGTTGAGGCTGCGTTGGTGACGCTGTTGACGGACTCGAACGCCACCTGGGCCACGCCCTTGGGCACGGCCTGGCCAAGATGCTCTGCCACTGCCTGCTCGTCCAGCAGCCGCACCGAGCGGCGCAGGGCGATGTCAAAACGCGTGCCACTGTAACTGACCAGCGCAAAGTCGCTGGCCATGTTGACGGCAGAGGACGAGCGGCTCTCGATGCGGAACTCGCCGGCGTTCAAGGCATCGGGCGTCTTCCAATGTTGCAGGTCGAAGGGTTCGCCCTGCTGGAACCACAGCGAGTATTGCCCGGCCTCCGGGCCCATCCAGAAGCGGTCCTCGCCGCCGTAATTGTCGAAGGTGGTGCCGGTCTGCCCGGCCGAGATGAATTTGCGATTCACCCAGCCCAGGCTCTTGCCCGCTTCGCCCGAGGGGCTGGAGGTCATCACCCGGCCTTGATACCCCGGCGCGACAGCCACCAGGGCTCCTTTGGCGTCCAGAACGACCACGTCGGTATGCTGCGACAGGAAGTCCACGTCCTGCCGGAATGTATTGGCCATGTCGAACCCTTTCTTGCTAGGGCAGTGCTGTACCGCGCCGCCGGCCCTCGTGCAATGCCCAACAACAAAGGCGGAAGCGACAAAGGCATTTACCACGGAGAACGCGGAGAAAAGACCGAGGAAGCCAAGAAGCTTTGAAAGACAACGACACAAAGGCGTTTACCACGGACACGGAGAGAAGACCGAGAAAGGCAAAGGCCGGAAACCACCAAGACACAAAGAGAGGAACCACGAAGGGCACAAAGTTTGTGCGAGGTCCGCAACCGTCAGGTCACCGCCATCGCAGGTCACGGCAATTGCCAGGTCACAGCACGGCTGCCGCGGCAAGAGCACGCCGCTGGTCCGAAGTTAGTTCTCAGTTGATCCTTTTCAGCAGTTGATCCTTTTCAGCCCGAAGGGCTGGCAGAATACAGCCCAGGGCAGAGCGAAGCGCCGCCCTGGGTGACTATGGCCTGTAGACACAAGCCCTGAAGGGGCGGCACATTGTCGCGCCATTTTAGCGCCGGGCGCCATGGCCAGCCTCGCTTTGGGCTGACCTTGCATCGACGCCAGAGTACCGCCAATCGCCTGAACAGGGACGTTGGACGGCTTGGCGAAATGGGCCCGAAATGGTATGATGTATGCTGAGATGCGTGTCACATCGGGAAAGCACGTTCCCGCAAATCTTCGGTCCGGTGCAGCATGTCGGCATCGTGGCCGCAGCCGCCCGCCAGTTGGCCGGGGACGGGCCTTTACGCTAATCGAATTGCTGGTGGTGGTGGCCATCATCGCCATTCTGGTGGGGATCCTCCTGCCCACGCAACGTCGCGCCAAGGCCTACACGCGCATGGTCAAGTGCCGCTGCAATCTGGCCTCGGTGCTGCGTGCCCACGCCATGTACAGCGCGGAATACGACGACTTCAAGCCGCCCGTTTACGTGCCGGGCTGGTTCTCCTTCTTTACCGGGCCGGACGTCCGGGTGCGCAGGCCCTTCATCGAGGGGATGACACCCGTGGGAGAGGTGAACCGTGTGGGCGCGGACATGATCGAGACGATCTACCTGGGGCAGGGCATCCTGGTGAAAAAGAAGATGGTACCGTTTGCCGCCCTGCTGTGTCCCTCGCATGAGATGGCCAGTGACAATCATTCCGACCAGGTCGCCTGGGACAGCGCGACCTGCACGTGGGCGGGTTCGTCCTTCTGGTACTACTGGATGATGCCCAGCAAAGGGTTGGCCTGGGAAACCGAAACCAGCGCTGAACTCAAGACCGACCTCAATCGCGGCATGAGGTACTTGGAAAGTTCCCGCACCGGCCTGGGCGCGATCGTTTCGGATTTGGGCATCGAATCCGTCAAGACCATGGATGGAAACTTTCTTGGGGCCTCCACGACCGAGACGTGGTACGCCCATCCCGAATTCCATACGGCCAACGTGGGCTTCACCGACGGCAGCGTTCGCGGCGTGCCCGAATCGACGGTCGTCTACCATGCCCCCGCACCTGGCAGCAACGGTGACACCCGCGGCCTGGAGATGTGGCAAAGCGCCAGCGCCAATCAAGGGGCCGACGTCCCTACCACGCCGTAGCGGCCCGTTGAAGAAGGGCTTGCCGTTGTGGCATGGGCGTCTCGCCCATGAGTATTCCGGCCGCTTTCGCGCGTTGGGTCACGGGCGAGACGCCCGTGCTACGGGTATGAAACCAACTCTGGATACTCGACACCTGGAACGACCCGCCCCATAGACGTCGTTCCAAGCATCGAATATCCAATACCCAATCTCGTCCTTAGATCGCTTTCCTGCCCAGGAACCGCAGCAGGTTCTTGTAGAAAACCTTGTCCTGCCCGGCCTGGTCGAGGTTCACCGAGCGGTAGATGTCCTGGTCGCGGCACAGCCAGACCTTGGCCCACTCGTAGCCGTACTCGCCCGTGCTGGCGTCGGTGCCGAACAGGACGTTGTCGGCCACGCGGTAGCCGACCGTGAAGATCTTGGTCAGGGCCTCGCGGCGGTAGATCTCCGGCGTGCCGGGCGTGGTGTCGATGAACATCTCGCACGACGGGTCGGGCCGGCTGGCGTGGGCGGCCTGGAACTTGCCGTACAGGGCGATGCACTCGTCCACCCAGGGCCAGGAGATGTGCGCCAAGGCGAAGCGCAGCTTGGGCACGTCGATCAGCGCCTCGAACTCGGCCGGGCGGTTGTACTTGGAGGAATTCTGCCCATCCCACAGGATGCCCGAATGGAACAGCAGCGGCTTGTTGGCCTTGGCGATGTCGCGGTACGTATCCATCGCGGCCGTGTCGCCGGGGTAGAAGTGATTGCAGATGGTCTTAAAGCCCGCGATGCCGGCCTTGACGGCGGCCTTGACCTGGGCCACGGCGTCCTTCTCGGTCGGGTCGATCCAATAGAAGGGGAACAGCGTCTTGGCCCCGGCCGTCCACTTCATGACGGTCTCGAGCCGCTGTTGGGGCTTGTTGGGGCCCTTGAAATGCACGAAGCACGCCGGCGGCAGCGAGATCACCACGCCGCCGTCAATGCCGCCCTGCTTCATCTCGGCCATCAGCCGCTTGGGATTGGGCTTGCCAACGCTGGAATGAATGTGACAGTCAAGAATCATATGAGTATCAGTCCTTTCGTTTTGTTTTCTGGTCGGGAACGTGCAACTCTTTGTGTGCGTCTTGCTCTCGGGCCTCTGACCTCAGACCTCCGCCCTGTTCGTGATTCAATGTTCCTTCGGCGCGGTGCCGGCTTCGCCCAGCTTGGCCCACTGGCTGTACGTCCTGAGCAGCTGGAAATACTCGGGCATGCTGGCGTAATTGCCCTGGAAGGTGCAGTACATGAAGCCTTCCACGCCCGGGATGCCGCGCGACATCTCGATCCAGTGCTGGATGTTCTTCTCCATGGCCGCGGTGCTCTTGCCGTCATAGAAGCCGCACAGGATTTGCTTGTGGCCGCGGTCGGCGAAGAAACGCATGCCTTCGGGCGTGGGCGAGTACCACATCATGATGACCACGTCCTTGGGGAAGTTCTCCCACGAGCCCGACCAGTCGCCGTTGACATAGTAATAGTGTGACTTGGGAGCGGCGTTATGGAAGGGCGTGAACATGTCTGACCACGTGTAGATGGTGGCGTTGGGGTCAGAGGCCTTGACCAGGTCGTAGCTCTTCCTGAAGTGCCAGGCCAGCAATTGCCCCATGGTCTTGATCGACGGGTCAGGCATTTCTTCCCAGCCACCCATGCGGATCTCGTCGTAGTTCAGGAAGTAATGCCCGGTGTTCCAGGTGGCGATGACCTGCTTGATGCTGCGGGTCAGCACATCCCACGTGGCCGGTTCTGCCATGCTGATGTCGTCCTGGTCGGTATACACGCTCATGTGGTGGAAGTAGCTCACCAACAGCTTCTGGCCATCCTGGATGCGCGAGCCGTCCGTCAGTTCGAGGACCGGGGCCTCGTGGTCGATGGGGAAGTCGCCCGGGAAGGGCTTGCGGGCCAGGATCGGGTCGATGGCCTGCTTGAAGTCCTTGCCCTCTTCGTACACGGTCTTGCCGTCGGCGCTGGTGACCACGAAGGGCAGCTTGGGCCGGTGCAGCACCAGCAGCAAGCCCGCGGGCTCGACCTTCAGGCCGGCGAACCAGTTCTCCCCGGCCTTGCCGCCGCCGAAGGTCACGTGCATCTTTTCGGCCTCGTAGGTATTGAACATTACCTCGTACCGCGACCAGCCGTCCTTATCGGCCGGGTGAATCGTCGGCTCGGTGTACGTGTGGTAACGATGCCCCGTGGGCGAATTGGAACTGGCCTTGAAGAAATAGCTGCCGTCGTCGGCGTGCTTGGGGCCTTTGACGTACCACGTGACGCGGTAGTGCTTGAAGGGCTCGCACTTGACGTTCTGCGTCACCGGCTGGCCGCCCTTGAGGCTGGGCTTGCCCTGGAACAGGACCTGGTCGTCCAGCAGCGATGCCGGCGCCGGCGTGTCGTCCCAGCCAACCAGCTTGCCGTCAGCCACTTCCTGCAGGGATGGGTTCTTGATTTCCGGCACGGCCAAGGGGTCGGGCTTGGCGATCTTGCCCGCGACGATAAACGGCACATTCTTGGCCGGGTTGCCGTTGTCCCAGTTGACGTCGTAATGGAAATACGTCCCGGAGTAGCCGATCGAGACCATGCCCATCGCCAGGGTGATGTTGTTTTCCTTGGCGAAGGCCAGGACCTTCTTGACGTTCTCGAAGTACTCGGGCTTCTGGAACTCGATGCGGTAAGAGCCGCTCTCGTTCAGCACCAGGTGATTGCAGCCGACGTCCTTGGACTGCTTGATCAGGGCCAGCAGCTTCTCGGTGCCTTCGGCGGTGATGCACGAGCCGGTGATGGAGTTCCACTGTTGGGTGTAGTTGGGCAGGACCGGAGCGCTGGCGGGGGCCGACGTGGGGGCGACATCGCCTGCCCAGACGAAAACACATGACAGTAAAAGCACACACAGTGACAAGACGTGCCTGGCCATTGCAGTTCCTTCCATCAGAACAAGGTGACGGTTTGGGCGCGGGTCAGCGACCCGACGTGATTCCGCGCCGTGGTTGTAGCATTGCGCTGGCCGACACGCTAGAGAGCGGTTGTCAAAAGTCTCTTCCTGGAGGGTGGTGGCTGCTGCCTACTCCGACCGGCCGCTGGCCTGGCCCAGGGCGTCGATGAATGCCGGCGGGGGCGTGCCGCCCAATTCGCGGCAGGTCTTCACATCTGCCCAGGCCCGGTCGTACTGTTTCGCGGCGAAGTAGCTGACGGCCCGGTTGTTGTACGCCCCGGCCAGTCGCGGATTGATCTGGATCGCCCGCGACTGATCGGCAATGGCGGCATCCACCTGGCCGATGGCTCGCCTGACGCTGCCGCGATTGCTGTACGCCTCGGCATAGTTGGGCTGCAACTCTATCGCCCGGTCGAAGTCCGCCAGGGCCAGATCCGTGTGCCCCTTAACGAGGTAACATCGCCCTCGGCCGTCGAAAGCCGGGGCCAGGCCGCCCAGCCGGATGGCCGTGTCGAAGTCGTCGATGGCCTCGTCGATCCTGCCCTGGCCACGCCTGGCTGAGCCGCGGCAGACGTAGGCGTCGGCGTAATTCTCCCGCACCTTCAAGGCCGCGTCGGCCTCCTGCTCGGCCAGGTCGAACCGGCCCATCCTCTGGAAAACCGAGGAGCGGTTTATGTGCCCTTCGGCCAGATGAGGTCCCAATTCCAGGGCTTTGGCGGCGTCGGCCAGCGCTTCGGGGTAGTGGCCCAGCAGTTCCTGGGCGTAGGCGCGGTTGCACCAGGCGTCGGCGTACTGGGGATTCAGCGCGATGGCCTTGCTGCAATACTCCAGTTTCAGCTGCGGGTCGTTCTCATGTACGGCCAGGCTGTTCCACGCCGGCCAAGCCTGATCATTCAGCTTGAGATTGGCCTTCCACAGTGTGGGCTCGTCCTTGAACTCCGACGCTCGGGCCCAAGTGGCCGTGCCCAAAACGCCCAGCACCACGGCCGAGATCGCAACCGAGGCCGTCCGCGGCAGCTTCCAGCGCGCCGCCGCTGTGGCCGCCAAGCCCGCCACGAGCGCGACGATGCCGATCATGGCCGTATATTGCAGATGATCCGCCACGAAGGAGAATTCCATGAAGGACATGCTCACGAACCCCAGCACTGGCAGGAGCATGACCAGGAAGTACGCCATCGCCGTCACGGGACCGCGGCCAATGCGCCGCCGCAACATGAACAGGCCCGCCAGCACGACCAGCAGCAGGGCGGTCGGCACGAACGAGAGCCATTGCCCCGCGTTGACTTGCCAGCGCGGGTAGATCATGCACAGCCGCACCGGCAGCAGCAGCTTGCACAAGTAGAACCACGCCACCCACCCGGCCGTCGCCAGCCGCTGCGTCAGCGGGCCCAGCGGCAGAGACTTCTCGGCCATGGCAATGTGCTGCTGATACCAAACCGTAACCAGGCCCAGAACCGCCGACAGGGCGAAGAACGGCAGGCTCCGCAGCACGTCCTTAAGCCCGATGCGTCCGCGCAGCCAGAAGGCCAGCAGCAGCAACGCCACCGGCATCATCACCACGGAGGTCTTGGCCAATAGGGCCGCCAGGAACAACCCCAGCGCCAGCACGTAGTGCTTCCACTGTCCGCGCTCGTCGAAGCGCAAGTATGCCAGCATTGACGCCAACATCAGCACCATTGGCAAGGTGTTCTTGCGCTCGGTGATCCACGCTACCGACGACACCGCCATTGGATGCAGCGCGAAGATCAGCCCCGCCAGCAAGGCCCCGGGAACCTTCAGCCGAACCAGCAGCCGCCACAGCAGAATGGCCGCCAAGGCCTGCAGGAGGATATTGCCGACGTGGTAGGGCATGGGGTTGTCGCCCCACAGCCGCCATTCCAGCCAGAGGTTTGTGGAGGTCAGCGGGAAGTAGTCCGGCGGCTGGGTGGTGAACCAGAACTTGTACAGCCCGTCGGGGGCGTGAATCAGCGGGTTGGCGGTCAGGAACACGCCGTCGTCCCAGATGTACTGCGCCGACATGGCCGGGATGTACGCCACCAAGGTGGCCGCCAGAATGATCGCCGCCGGCGCCCAGCGAGTCAGCGCCGGCCGGGTCGGTTCATTCCCCAGGGCCGGGCTTTGCCTGGACGCAGAGGAGTTTCGCCCTGGCCCAGCCGACAGCGGTGGCGACGGATGAGACGGCCTGTTTCTCATATCCTCTTGATGATAACAGCGCCGCCCACAGCGACCAAGACCCGATGGCACGACTCATGGCAACCTTCAGGCGGTCACCGACCGTGCCTTTTCAGCAGCCCCAGGCCGCCCAGAGCCAGCACCGCCAGCGTGGCCGGCTCGGGTACGGTGCTCTTGCCGAAGCTGGCTTCGAGAATAAGGTAATCCTTGAAGCTCACCACGCCGTCGCCGTTGAAATCGCCCTGCGCCCAGCCCATGACGCCGCTCTTGCCGAAGTTGCTTTCCAGGATGAGGTAATCTTTGAAGGTCACCACGCCGTCGGTGTTGGCATCGCCGCCCAAGGCGATCGCGAGCGTCGTGGGCGTGTAGTCCGACCACAGCGGGTTGCCGAATTCGTCCGTCACGCACACGCGCAGGTCTATGGTTCGCAGCCCGGCCGCCAGCCCATACGTGCCCGTCAAGTCGTCATAGCTCAGGCTGGTCAGCGGCGTTGAACTCGTCAGATCATCCACGCCGTCACCGTTGAAATCCCAGCCATAGCTGCTGAAGGCATAGTTGCCGTAGGAACTCTGCCCGGGCGTCGAGGCGCTGGCGTTGAGGGAAACGCTCCGGCCTGGCAAGGCTGCGTACGTGCCGGTGATGGCGTGCGGCACGAACGTCTGGGCCATGTCCCAGGACCACTGGAACTTGTTGACCTGCGCCAGCCAGGCGGCCGTCTTGCCGGGCGCGTCGGCGCCGTAGTTCTTGGCCGCGGCGTACTGCGGATCATAGTTGGAGTTCAATTGCGGGTCGGTCCCGCCGACGTTATTGACCAACACGCCGCCCAGCGGCACTGAGGGAATGCTGCCGGCTGGGTTGGTCGTCTTGTACCAGTAATTGCTGTCAAAGGTGAACTTGCTGAAGTCCACGCCGGGCAACCCGGAATTGTTGAATATCTCGGTCACGCTGCCATAGCTGATGAGGTTGTGCGAGAAGGTGTTAAAGGCGGTCACGCCGCCCAGCGCCGGGTTCTCGTTCAGCGCCCGCAGTATGCGCAGCCGCGGGTTGACCAGCGTGTTGTATTCAAAGGCGCAATCGCGGGCGACACTGTAATCGGCCGAGGCGTCACCGCTGATGATGGTGTTGCCCATGGCAGCCATCTGGTAGGCCTCGTAGCCGTAGCTGACGTTGCCCAGCCCGAACAGGTTCAGGTCGGAACTGCCGCCCATCTGCAGCGAGCGATCGCCGGCGTTGTTGAACGTGCTGTTGTACACGCCGATGTTGTTGGAGCCCATCTTGGCCTGAAAACCGTTGTTGCCGCCCGAATTGCTAGCCAGCCCCGGCCAGGAGAAGTTGCACTTCATGACCAACCCGCGTTCGGCGGCGTCGATGTCCATGCCCGAGCCGCCGCCCGTGCCCCACTTCGAGACCGTGCAGCCGTAGAACAGAAAGTCATGATCGGTGACGATCTTGAAGGTGTCGTTGTTACCAGTGTGGCCGCTGCCGCCCACGTCGTGCGAGTTGACGTTGCGCAGGACCATGTTGTACGAGTGGTCCACGTGCACGCTGTTGTTCGAGGCGTTCTGGACGTTCAGGCCATCGATGACCATGTACTTGCAGTTGTCCAGATAGAAGCCGTTGCCCTGGCCCGTAGCGTCAATGGTCGGCGGGTTCTTGGGATCCTGGGCGAGGATCTTGATTGGGTTAGCGGCTGTGCCGGTCAGGTTTTCGGAGTAGATGTACCCTGTGTACGTGCCCGGGGCGACGAAGATTCGCGTGCCGGCCGTGGCGGCGTTGACGGCGGACTTGAAGGCGGCCATGGTGCTGACGTAGACGTCGGCGGCCTGCATCGGGAGGGTGCATACGGCCAAAACAATGGAGGCAAGACAGATTCGGCGCGCGACGTTCATCAACTTCTCCTTTTGACGGCCGTGGATGCAGGCCTGCTACGTGGTCTACTATGTCCCCTGTAGTTTACCACGGTTTTGGCTGGGCGAACAGGTCTTTCGGAGAAAGTGCGGGAGCGGAGTGTGCCCAAAGTTTCTGGCGCCGGCTCTTCCTAGCTCGAAGAGCGTCTGAAAGTGGCCCCGTCCCGACCGAAGGGAGGGCGGGGTTGACCGGCATCAGCATTCGGAGCCCTTCAGAGGCGACTGAAGCTCAGGGGCGGCGCCCGATCATCAGTCGCCCGCAAAGGGGCTCTTGCAAAGCCTGCCGTCTTCCCCGCCCTTGCTGCGCTGCGGGACGGGGCTACTTTCAGACGCCCTTCGGGCTAAGAACATGGCCGGAGATCATATCAAGGTGGCTGGCCAAGTCAAACTGGCTGGCGGCCGACCACCGACGGCCAGAACTGCTGCTGGGGGCGTCAGTAAGCGTCGGATTTGTTCCGTAATTCTGGTTGCCTTTTCGGCCCGAAAGGCTTAGGATGGTTGTCGGCCGGCGGGAAACTGGGAAAGGTTCCCAGCTCTTTGTCGGCGAATACGGTTGGCACCCGCATTCTTCTACAGCGTACACTCAGGTCGTCCGCGTCTGTGAACACCCTTCACCGTAGCGGTTTTGTCGCTTGGGGAAATGCTCGCGAACATACGTGCCCCTGCAGGAGCCATAGTTATGGCAACCGGTAAAGTGAAGTGGTTCAACGATTCCAAGGGTTTCGGTTTCATTACGGCCGATGACGGCACGGATGCCTTCGTCCATCATGGCGACATCCAGGCCGAAGGCTTCAAGAGCCTGGCTGAGGGCGAGAAGGTGACCTTCGATCTGACCAAAGGCCCCAAGGGCCCCAAGGCCATCAACGTCCGCAAGGGCTAGCTCCTTCCTGACGTGAATCACGGGACGCCACGTTTAACCGCGTGGCGTCCCTTTTTGTACCCGCACTGGAAGCAATTTCACAACGTAGCATGGGCGTCTCGCCCATGACTTGTCGGCCGTTGTGACGCTATTTACTCACGGGCGGGACGCCCGTGCTACGGATACGAAGCCAATCCTGATTCCCGAAGCCGCACACTGCTGCGTGAAGCTTACTTCAGTCCCAGCGCGTGCAGTGACGTAGGATGTGCAGGTTCCCGAGCGTCTTATTGCGAGGGGTCCTGCACACCGAACGCCTCCGCGTCAAACCGGACCGCGTGTGCAGAACCCCGCCCAGAAGCGGGAACCTGCACACCCTACGCCGCTGGGCATCGAACATCGCAAATCGAAGCTTACTTCAGTCCCAGTTCGTGCAGGTTTACCAGGCTGATCCGCAGCGACTCGAAGGGGTCTCGGCCATAGCAGTCGTCCTGCTCGATGAAGTACCACTCGACCTTGGCTTGCCGGGCGGCCGCCAGGATGGCCGGGAAGTTCATGTTGCCCTGGCCGATCTCGGCGAAGCGCCGCTCCTTGCCGTCGGGGCTCATGACGTAGTCCTTGAGATGCAGCAAGGGCTGCCGGCCGGGGTACTTGCTGACCCACTGGGCGGGGTCGCCGCCGCCGGCCTGGATCCAGTGCACGTCGATCTCGGCCTTGACGTAGCGCGGGTCGGTGTTCTCGTAGAACGTCTCGAGCCACGTCTTGTGGCCATCGAGTTTGAGCAGCTCGTGGTTGTGATTGTGATAGCTGAAGGTCATGCCGGCCGCGGCCAGGTCCTTGCCGACTTCGTTGGCCTCGCCACAGAGCCGCTTGAGACCTTCAACGCTGGCGTAGTCGGTCCACGGCACGCCGCCGACGGCAGGATGCTTGCAGTTCCAGAGCTTGTGCTGCTCGATGACGGCAGTGCGCTCATTGAGGAAGCGTGGCCAGCCGATGTGCGTCGAGGCGCAGATCAGGCCCTCGTCGGTGAGCATCTTGGCGACTTCCTTGGGGTCGATGGGGCCGATGCCCGAGACCTGCACGGCCTCAAAGCCGATCTGCCGGATGCGGTGAAAACTCGCAGCCAGGTCGGCGGCGGTCTTCGTGAACTCGCGAACTCCATACATCTGTGCGGCGATTTGAGTTGGCATGAAGCACTCCTTTATTCAATAAGACGGAATCCGGAATCCGGGGGGCGGCCAATCCACCCTGCACTTTCTGCTTTGTTAGCGTCAGCATAGGTAAGCCGCCAGAAGACGCGGCTTAACCTATGGCACCCAAGCCCGGCACCGAGGCGGAATCTGGAATCCGGGGTGGGCCAATTCGCCCTGCACTCTACTCTGGTAGCGCCAGCATAGGTAGAGCCGCAAGACAACGCGGCTCAACCTATGGCGCCCAGGGCAAGCCGAAAGCAGTCTTACCGGATTCCCGATTCCGGATTCCCGATTCCAGATTCCGGCTTCCCGCTTCCCTTGCACGGTCTACTCTTCGATCGGGTGCAACCGGGTCTGGTGAATCCGCCGCGACAGCCAGTATCCCGCGACGGCGCCGCCGGCGCCCAGGCTCAGCCAGTCGATGGGCAAGGCCGCTCGCATCGGCATGGCCCTGGCCACCATCTCCACCTGCCGCCAGCCCGGGCCGGTGCCCGGTGGAAAACTGTCCGGCGCGAACAGGTACACCACCAAGGCCAGCAGCACCGGGGCCAGCCAGAAAGGCAAAGCCACACGCACCGGCAAAAGTTGATGCGTCGCCAGCGCCGCCAGCATGAAGCTCGCTGCCAGGGCGAAGGCAATCTGGCCGCGATCAGGCGTGCGGAACATGCATACCAGCAACAGCATGGCGATGCACAGCTCCAGGGCCACGCAGGCCGGCAGGATCAGCCAGCCATGCCCGCTCTTGGCCAGGCCATGGGCCAGTTCCTGCCACTCCCCGGCGGACTGTTCCAGCAATCGGCCACGTTCGTCGTGCGGCTCCTCCTGCCACAGCCAGCTTGGCCGGAGCAGTCGCACCGCCGCCCGCAGCAGCCAGACGATGACGGCCGCCTCGATCAGCATGACCAGCAGCAGCAGCATCTCCAGCAGCATGCTGTTGTATACTGGCCGGAAGTGCTCGGGGGACCGCCACAGAACTGTTCGCATAAGCCCGCTGCGGAAGGACAAGCCCGCCAGGCCGACCAGCGTGGCCAGCAGCGCCCCCTCAGGCCGGGCCTGGAGCGTCAGCAGCGTCGAAGCCCCCGCCAGCGCGGCCACAATGGCCCCCAGCAGGATCAGCCGGCCATACTCGCCGGCGAAGGCAAAGGCGATGGCCCCGCCTTCGTCCCAGGGCTTGAGCGCCGGAGCGGCCAGGAAATACACCGCCGCCAGCGCCAGTACGCACACGACTTGCACTTGCGTCTTTTCGATCCAATGTCGCTGTTGCGGATTCATATTGTTTCCTGTCGTTGGCGATGAACACGACCATCGCCGGGTCTTCCACATGGTCACGCAACAGCGTGACCATGCCACCCGTCATGCCAAAGCGCGCGTGCCACTTGGCAGGGGTCGTTCGGCGCGCTACACTACGTGACGTACAAGCCGTTATCGTACTAACCGACATTGCGAAAGGCAATTTTCATGAACCCTGTGGTTGAGAAGCTCTGCCAACGAGCCCAGAAGTCCCCGCAGCGAATCGTCCTGCCCGAGACCGAAGACCAGCGCGTGCTGCATGCCGCCCGGGACATCGTCACCGAGGGCTTTGCCCACGTCGTTTTGCTGGGCAATTCCGACCAGGTGCGCCAGGCCGCGGCGAAGCTGGACATCGATCTGGAAGGCGTGGAAATCCTCGACATTATGGCCGACCCCAACCGCCCCAAGTACGTCTCGGCCCTGTACGAAAAGCGCAAGGCCAAGGGCATGACCCTAGAGCAGGCCGACCAGATGCTGCGCAGCGGCGTGTACTACGGCGGCATGATGGTTGGCCACGGCGCCGCCGACGGCATGGTCTGCGGCAGCATCTGCCCGACGGCCGACACGGTTCGCTCTGCCATCTTTGGCGTGGGCCTGCGCGCGGGCAATAAGACGGTCAGCTCGTGCAGCGTCATGGTCACGCCCATGGCCGAATTCGGCGTCAACGGCGCCCTCATCTTCGCCGACACGGGCGTGCTGCCCAACCCCACGGTCGAGCAATTGGCCGACATCGCCGTCGAGGCCGCCCAGAGCTGCAAGGTTTTGCTGGAGGCCGAGCCGACCGTGGCCATGCTGAGCTTCTCCACCAAGGGCTCTGCCTCCTCGCCGGAAGTCGATCGCGTGGTGGCCGCCACCAAGCTGGTGCAGCAGCGCTGCCCCGAGCTGAAGGTCGATGGCGAGCTGCAACTCGACGCCGCCCTGATGCCGGAGATCGGCTCGCGCAAGGCCAAAAGTTCCAAGGTCGCCGGCAAGGCCAATACGCTGGTCTTCCCGGACCTAAACTGCGGCAACATCGCCTACAAGCTGGCCGAGCGGATCGGCCGGTCCATCGCCTTGGGACCGCTGCTGCAAGGTCTGGCCAAGCCGATCAACGACCTGTCGCGCGGTTGCAGCGTGGAAGACATCGTGCTGATCGCAGCCATTACCTCGGTGCAAGCGGCCGGCGTGTAAGAAGGCGCGGCGCAGCAGCGGAAACCGCCGCCAGCGGCTTTGCATGTTCCGCGCTGTCAATGCGTGTCCAGTCCTGTACACCCGCCCGTTGGCGGGCTATGCTTTGGGCATGACAGAACAACCACCAGGACCGCCGCTTGGGCCGCCCTCGCCGGGGCCGTACGAACCGGGCTTTCACAGCGAGCAGTTGCACTATGAGCCCGTCGGCGCCCGCTTGCCGGAGAAGGTCGCCAATGGCGTCTTCTGCACCGGCGCGGTTGTCATCGAGGGCCCGGGCGAATTCGTGCTGGACTTCATCCAGGGCCTGGCCCGACCGCCGCGCGTGGCCGCCCGCGTCATCGTGCATCACCAGGTCATGGGGCAGTTCGTGGCCGCCCTGAAGGACAACCTCGCCCGGTACGAGGCCGCCTTCGGCCCGCCCAAGCCGATCCCGCGCCCGCCGACCGAGCAGCGGCCCAACATCAAGGAGCTGTACGAGCAGCTCAAGATGGCCGACGAGCAACTCAGCGGCGTGTACGCCACGACCGTCATGATCGGGCACTCGCCGGCGGAGTTCATGATCGACTTCATCACGCGCTTCTTCCCGCACGCGGCCGTGTCGTCGCGGGTGTTCCTGTCGGCCTCCAGCGTGCCGCGCGTGCTGGAGACGATGGAGAACTCCTTCCGTCAGCACCTGCAACGCCGGGCCAGCGGTGGCCAGCCGCCGCCAGGAATGCAACCACCCATGCCAGGGCCGCTGACACCGCCGATGTCGCCGCCACCAGAAGGCGAGCAGGAGCAGGGGCCGAACTTCCCCGAGCCCGGCCCGGATCGCGGGTTCTGAACACACAGTTATCCCTAACAGAATGTAAACTTGACTATTGAACGACAAGTGTGTTTAATGGTGTGAGCTTCTGCGAGTGCAGGCTGAGGGAAGGGATGAAATATGGCAAGTGTTTACGACAAGATGGCTTTGGCTTGCAAGATTTCACGGGGCGGATTCTCCGATGAACGCGTCTTTGAGATAGAAACTGTGGATGGCAAGTACTCGGGTGTTGCATCCAGGCGGTATTGCTGGGGCCAGGATGATCAACTTCTACCTGAAGGCGAGCCGCCACTGGGCGAAGAGATATCGGGAAAGATTGCCGTGCGGATACTCCAGGTTGACGAGAGTCAAAACCTGGTGCTGGTATCGGTTCCAGATGGGGAAACGGTTTCTGTGCGTCCTCAGCAGTTGGTGCCTAGGCCAACCACCGTAGGGATCCACAGTGTATCTGTCTGATCGTGATCTTCGGTGGGCCATCGATTGCGGAATCTTGATTGTTGACCCGGCCCCCAAGAGTATCGACAGCACTTCTATTGATCTTCATCTCGATGTAATCGAACAGGCAAAGGTCTGGAACATCGGGAGCTACAATCGTGATCGCAAGGCGGCGGGCGACCCGCCGTCTGAACTCAGGATAGGGAAATTCGAGTACAAGAACTTCGCACCCAGATACCTCGTGCCTCCGCCGGAAGATGACAAGCAGTTGGTTTTCCGGCGAGGCAATGAAATCATAATCAGGCCGCAGGGCTTTCTTCTTTGGCAGACCAAGGAGGTGGTCGGGACGCCAGAGGAGGGAGCGAACCTGATCTGCTTTATCGACGGCAAGAGCACCAGGGCCAGGACTGGGCTCTTGGTTCATCTGACCGCTCCGACCATCCATGCGAGTTGGTCTGGCCAGGTTACGCTGGAAATCGCGAACCTCGGCCCGTTCAGTTTTGTTCTCCAGGAAGGCGACGTGATAGCCCAGATTACAGTGGCCCAGGTTTCCAGCATTCCCGAACAAAACATGAAGGCGGCCGGGTCCGTCACCTATCATCAGAGGAGTGTTTCTGCCAAGGAGTAACGGTGAGATGGGTAAGGCTGTGAGATTGGGCGGCGAGCAGCAGGGTGAGGCGAAGGTTTCGACGTTTGGCGTCTTCGCCACCGGCGATCCGCGGATATCGGCCGAGGCGCGGGCCCGGGCCGTCAACATCGTACAGATGACGGCCGATGTGGTAGCCGGCGGCGTCCGCACCCCTGACGGCCAGGCCGTAAACGTGGTCTGGTCGCCCGTGCTGGTCGATGGCGAGAAGCAGGCCGACCTGGTGGCCGGGCAGTTTCTGGCCGCCGGCGTCGACGCGGTCGTGTGCGCCCCCGACACCTGGGCCTTCCCCCAGCCATCGGCGATGTCGCTACTGGCTCGGCTGCCGCGCGACATTCCCTTCAACATCACCTGCGGCAATAGCGGGCCCAAGCCCGGCGTGGTGTTCGCCCATGCCCTCAACGGCGCGTTAGCCCAGAGCGGCGTGCTTTCGCATCTGAACGTCGGCACCTGGCCTGACACGGGCGCCAAGCCCGCCATGACGCAATCCACGGCCGATGCGCTGATCGACTGGTGCTACGCGGCCTTGACGTTCGCGGGCCTGCGCGGGCGCCGGCTGGTGATCTTTGGCCACGATTCCATGGGCATGGAAACGGCCCTGGCCCACATCCTGCCGACGCGGCGGACGTTTGGCCTGGAGATCACCCGGTTGGACATGAAGCTGCTGGCCGACATGCTGGAGAAGCAGGCCTACAACAAGAATGAGCTGGAGGATCTGCGTGGCTGGCTGGGCGAACTGGTGGGCAAGCGCATCGCCCTGCGCGACGGTGCCGACGAGCAGCGGCTGACGCAATCGCTGGCCATGTACCTGATCGTCCGCGACCTGCTCAAGGAGTACAACGCCGTGGGCGGCGGCTTCCAGAGCCAGCTTGAGTGGGGCAGCGACCTCCGCGGCCTGCCGCTGCCGGTGGCCGACGCCATGGAGAGCCTGCTTAACTCGACCTTCGACCACAATGGCCCCAAGCCGGCCCTGCCCTTCGCCACCGAGGCCGACGTGCAAGGGCTGCTGACCATGCTGGTCTTTACGCATCTGTCGGGCGGAAACCCGCCGCTGTTCATGGACTTCCGCAAAGTCTGGGAGCCGTGGGAAATTCAAGCCCTGGCGAGCAAGCTGAAGGTGAAGTTCTCCAAGAACGATCTGTGGGCGCAGCGCGGCTTCGTCGACGGCGACAATTCGGGCTCGGCCAGCTTCGACTGGGCCGGCCGGCCGGGCGAAAAGCCCGAGAAGCTCATGGGCCGCGTGAGCATGCCGCTGGCCGATCCGGGCTACTTCCCCGGCGGCGGCAACAGCGTGACCTTCATGACGCCCGGCGGCATCGAAGGCCTGGCCGGGCGGCTGGCCTTCAGCGAGCTCTCGGGCATGTTCTCGATGTTCTGGGACCAGGCCCTCACCACCGAAATGCCCGCCAGGCTGGCCCAGGCGGTGGCCAACACGTCCAATCCGGAATGGCCTCACACCTTCGTGGTGCCGCAGTTCGCCAGCATGGCCGAGTACAAGCACTTTGCCCCGGCCAACCATTTCCACATGACCTGGAAGCTTCAGCCCGCCCGGCTGGAGTATTGGATGGACCTGGCCAACGTGCTGTCGGTCGCGCCCTGGGCGGCCCGGCCGGCGTTCATCGAAAACCTCGACCGCCCCGCCCCGCTGCTGCACCTGGCCAACGGCGGAGAAGCCGCCGCCAAGAAGCTGCGGGCGGGCAGATGACGACGGGGTCAGATATTCGGGATTAGATATTCGGAAAGACCGGTTGTTCCTGATATCCGATAGCCGGGTGCCATGCTTCTGCGTTGTCTTGCAGAAGCATGCGACGTTCGGCGGCAGCTACGGCGTTTCGGTGGGGCTCGCGAATACGCTCGACCCACCCTACAAGAGTCTCCCTCCGCGATCTCTGCGGTTCATTCTTCTTCACCCCCGTGGCCGTGGCATGTTGCGCGGCATGCCTTATGAGGCTGCTGACATTCCCGCCGCGGCCGGGTATGATTGCCCATCTAGCGTGAACCTGTTGAAGCGTCGGTATCCCTTGCATCCTGTGAATCCCTGCGAAAACTATGGCGTTTTTCAAAAAAGCAATCGACCGTCTGACCAAGGGGCTGGCCCGGACGCGTGAAAAGTTCGTCAGCGGCCTGCGTTCCCTGCTGGCTGGCCGGCAGATCGATGAGGATTTGCTGGACGAGTTGGAAGAGCGGATGATCGCGGCCGACATGGGCGTGCTTACGGCCGCCAAGCTGCGCGCCGACCTGCAGACGGCCTACAAAGAGCGGCGCATCGCCAAGGGCGACGAGGTCATCGACTTCCTCAAGGAAGAGCTGAAGAAGTACTGGCCGCCGGAGAACCGCGGTATCCGCTTTGCCGAGACGGGGACGACGGTCATTCTGGTCGCCGGGGTCAACGGCTCGGGCAAGACCACCTCCATTGCCAAGCTGGCGCACCTGTTTCGCCAGCAGGGCAAGAAGGTTTGCCTGGCCGCCGCCGATACCTTCCGCGCCGCGGCCGTGGAGCAGTTGACGATCTGGGCCGAGCGCGTCGGCGTGGAAATCGTCAAGGGTGCCAGCGGCTCGGACCCAGCCAGCGTGGTCTTCGACGCCTGCCAGGCCGCAAGGGCTCGCCATTCCGACGTGCTGCTGGTGGACACGGCCGGGCGGCTGCACACGCAGGAACACCTGATGCGCGAGCTGTCGAAGATTCGCAACGTCGTCAGCAAGCAGATCCCCAACGCCCCGCACGAGGTGCTGCTGGTTCTGGACGCCACCACCGGCCAGAACGCCATCAACCAGGCCAAGGCCTTCACCGCCGCCGTCGACGTCACCGGCATCTTCCTGGCCAAGCTGGACGGCACGGCCAAGGGCGGCATCGTGGTGGCGCTGCGGAACGAACTGTCCCTGCCCGTAAAGTTCGTGGGCCTGGGCGAACAGCCCGCCGACGTCGAGCCGTTCAATCCCGAGGAGTTCGTCGAGGCGCTCTTTTCGTAGGCTCCGAAAAATCGGTTGCTGAGTGAGCGACCTGTTTTTCTGTCAGTTCCTTGCCCCGGAGGGGCAAAGGCCTGTAGCCACGGGTGGAGCGCAGGCCGCCGAAGGCGGACGCAGCGCAAAGCCGTGGTGAGAGAGTTGATGTTTCACCCGCCCCGGCAGGGGCGGAGGAGGGCCACGATTTCGACCAGGCCGGTGAGGCTCCTTCGCCCCTCCGGGGCGAGCCCAAGAGAACCTCACTCCAGGGGTTCCGCATCCGGCGGCGTTGCCGCCGGCCGCTCCACCCGTGGCTACATTCCTCGGCCCCGCTGGGGCCGAACAAATCAAAGCCTTCTCCAAATCAAAGTTCTTTCAGGGTCCGAGGCTCCGACGCGCGTGCCTCGTTCTTCTCGCCAGAAGAACAGGTCGCACTCGGTAGCCAAGCTCCGCCGCGTTGGCGCTTGCTCTGGTGGATCGGCCGGCTAGAATCGTCTGGCCACGCACATCAATAAGGAGAACGACAATGCCGGCCAAGGATCCGCTGTCAATCATCGTAATTGGTTCGCACATGGACGATTGCTGGCTGGGCGCCGGCGCGACGGCCTTGAAGGCCGTACGGGCCGGGCACCGCGTCACCTTCGTCACCGCCATTTCCAACTATCGCTACTATTGGCCCGTCCGAGGCCGAGAGGCGGAGCTTCACCCGCGCTTCGAGGAGCTCTACCGCCGTCACGGCATCGAGCACCGGGCTTTGGACCACGATTACATGCATCTGGTGAATGAGCCCGCGCTGGTGGGCGAACTTGCCCAACTCATGGCCGAGCTGGAGGGCGACATCCTCTTTTGCCACGCCGAGGACGAGGACAACCAGGATCACACCGCTTTGGGAGCGGCTTCGCGCATCGCCGCGCTGCACGGGGAATGTTTCACCGACGACCACGGGCACATCAAGTGGCCCTGGGAGGTGTACCAGTACACGACCGGCTGGCAGGCCAAGGACTTCCGCCCTGACACCTTCGTGGATGTCTCCGAGACGATCTTTGACACGCTGGAAATCTGCTGCATCTTCGACGAGGTGTACGCCAACGGGAAGAGCCCGACCAAGCGAATGACCGTGACTGACCATACGCAGGGCGACCGCACCGTCAGCCTGACCGACCACGCCCGGTTCAAGTTCGCCCAGTCGGCCTCGATGGTCTCGGGCGGCTACGCCGAGGGTTTCGCCAGCTACTCGCGCAAGTGCATCGGTAACCGCAAGCTGGCACGGATCTGATCGCCGGGCTCTTTGACAGCACGATCGGGAGCGTGGCCGCGGGGCGGGTTTCCCGCGTTGCTGCGCCGAGTCTCAGAAGCAAAGAGAACTCAGGGCAACCACAATTCCTGACCTCCTCTTTGCGCCTCTGGAACTCTGCGTCAGAAGAAATCCAGCTCTTCTGGAGGCCATGCCTCGATTCCTGCGGCCTGGAGCTTCGGCATGAATTCATCGATTCGCCGCCGAACGTCCTTGCCTCCGGGCGTGCAATGCCGTAGGGTATCGCCGATGCGCTTGGGCTAGAATTGGCCTACGCACGGGTATGGCTCCTACTATTCACGGATTACGGACAACTGGAGATTTGGACAGTGGCAGACTACAAAGACCTGCAGCAAAAGGTTATTCAGCTTAGCAAGCAGATCGTCAAGATGTGTACCGAGGCCGGCAGCGGCCATCCGTCGACGGGCCTGTCGCTCGTTCACATCGTGACGGCCCTGATGTACCGCGTCATGCGGTACGACGTGCGCGACCCGTGGAACCCCGCGGCCGACCGCCTGGTGCTGTCCGAAGGCCATGCCGTGCCCGTGGTGTACGCGGCGTACTGCGACCTGAGCGGCGTGGTCGGTTTCCCCGGCCGGCCGTCGGAACTGCGCTTCGAAGACGCCCTGACGCTGCGGGCGGCCGATTCCGTGCTGGACGGCCATCCCAACCCCGCCATCGGCTTTCCCTTCTTTGATTCGGCCACCGGCTCGCTGGGCCAGGGCCTGTCCACCGCCGGCGGCTTGGCGTGTGCGGCCCGCGTGGACAAGCTCGACCGCCGCATCTATTGCATCATGGGCGACGGCGAGAGCCGCGAAGGCCAGGTCTGGGAAGCCCTGGACTTCATCGTCGATCACAAACTTTTCAACGTCACGGCCATTTTCAACTGCAACGGCCAGGCGCAGAGCGATTACGTCAGCCCGCAGCAGTCGGCCGACACGCTGAAGCGCAAGCTCGAAGCCTATGGCTACGAGGTTCGCGTCATCGACGGCCACAACTTCGATGATATCTTCCCGGCCCTGGCCACCCCGGCCAAGGACCGTCCCGTCGCCATCATCGCCAAGACCGTCAAGGGCTGGGGCGTCAACGAGTTCCTGCACAGCAATTATCACGGCAAGCCGCTCAAGGCCGATCAGTTGCCCCAGGCCTTCGCCGACCTTGACGCCAAGGCCGCCGAGTATGGCGTGGGCACCGACGTCATCAAGGTCGATCGCTTGCAGATTCCCCAGGCCGTCCGTCACGCCAGCGTGGGCAAGTACTCCGCCGGCACGTTCGCCGAGGGCTGTGCGTCGGTGGGCCTGACCAAGATGGTCGAGAAGAAGGAAATGTCCACCCGCCGCGCGTACGGCGCCGCGCTGAACGCCTTGGGCTCCGATAGCCGCATCGTGGCCATGGACGGCGATGTGAAGAATTCGACCTTCGCCGAGTGGTTCGCCAAGAACTACGCCGACCGCTTCTTTGAGGCCCGCATTGCCGAGCAGAACATGGTTTCGGCCGCAGTGGGTCTGGCCGCGGGCGGCAAGGTTCCCTTTGCCAGCACGTTCGGCAAGTTCATCATGCGGGCGGCCGACCAGATCGAAATGGCCGCCGTCACCAACGCCAACATCAAGCTGTGCGGTTCGCACACGGGCATCTCGCTGGCAGCCGACGGCCCCAGCCAGATGGCAGTGGCCGACGTGGCGTTCTTCCGCGCCTATGCCCACACCAAGAAGGCCGACGGCACGCCGGCCTGCCGGCTGATGCTGCCCTCCGACGCCATCAGCGCCTACAAGCTGACCGAGGCCATGGCCAATGTCGAAGGCATGTGCTACATGCGGACGCACCGTCCCGAAGTGCCCTTCCTGTACAACGAGGACGAGGCCTTCCCGCTGGGCGGCTTTAAGCACCTCATTGACGGCGAAGACCTGGTCATCGTCGCCAGCGGCTACATGGTGCACGTGGCCAAGGCCGCCGTGGAGAAGCTCGAAAAGACCACCGGCCTGTCCGCCAGCCTGGTCGACGTGTACGGCCTGCCGCTGGAGACGGACGAGATTCTCCAGATCGGCGACGATTGCCGCGGGCAGATCCTGGTGGTGGAAGACAACTACGTCGGCGGCGTATACGACGAGATCGCGACGGCCGCTGCCGCCAGCGACCTGGGCGTGCGCGTCGAAGGCCTGGTGCTGCAGAGCATTCCCAAGTCGGCCCGGCTGCCCGAAGAAGTGCTCTCGATGGTCCACCTGGGCGTGGACGACGTGGTCCAGGCCGCCCAGCGCATGTTCGACCAGAGCGAGTAAAGACTGGGCCACAGAGGCACAGAGAGCGCAGAGAGAAGAGAAGCGAAAGAGTTTTAGAAGCAGAAAACACGACGCAAGAAGCATAAAGAAAGAGCATCAACAGTGGCAGGTCTTCGGGCCTGCCACTTTTCTATTCACGGCCTGTGTGGTCTAATCCCTGCCGTCGGGACAAAGCAATGGACTTGGTCGCTTCCATCATCCAGGGCGAGGTCGAGTTTCCCAGCCGGTTCTCCAACGTGGAGAGGCGGCCGTATGGCGTGCTGTACCACAACGTCGAAATCCCCGACTCCCACGACAGCAATCACGCCTGGATTCTCCGGATGCAGGACCTGAAGGCGGAAATTGCCGACATCGTGAGCTTCTATCGAGCGCGACAGCTGACGCCGCGCGTCAACCAACTTTGCCGCCGGGCGAGGGCCAGGATGTGTGCGACGCCCTCACTGCCGCGGGGTTTGTGGTTCAGCGGTTCAGCAATGACTTCTATGTCCACCGTCGGCCGTCTCGGATCGTGCGGAATGACCGGCTGATCATTCGGCGCGTCGAGTCGCCCACGCCGGCACTGCTGGCCATGATCGAGCAAACCAACTGCACGCGAGCCATGCGTGTCGTTGGGCGTCGGCTGGCTTGCCCGGACTTTCATCTGCTGGTTGGGTTTCTCGATGGCAACCCGGTGTCGATGGCATCGGTCGAGCCGGGGCCCGGAAATGTCGGCCGGGTTGACGAAGTGTTAACGCACAAAGCTTTCCGTGGCCACGGCTACGCGCGGACGCTGATCGACGAGCTGGTCCGCTATCATCAGAGAATCCTGGGCGGGACGCTGGGCCTGTACACGGACAATCCAGTAGCCGCCCGCATCTACGCCGAAGCCGGCTTTGACAAGCTCGACGTGCCCCTTGAAGCCAGGGCGGCGTGGCTGGAACAGTGAAGTTCGGCCGCTTGGTGGGACTCGGCTTCAAACGGCGAAGCCTCGGCCCACCCTACAAATCCTTCGCGCCCACAAATCCTTTGCGTTTTTCTCCGCGTTCTCCGTGCCCTCCGTGGCAAAGTCTTTGCCGGTTGCACCTACGGCACGAACACGGCGTCTTCGGTGCTGGCCTCGTGGCCAAATGGGTCGCGGGCGGTCAGGCGGAAGTGGACCGGCTCGCCTTTGGGCAGGTCCTTGAGCGTGGCCTGGAAGAAGCGCGAATACCCAAAGCGACGCCCCTGGCCGGCTTCAGTGGCCCGTGTTTCTCCCGCCTCGGCTGACTGGGTTTGAGACTCCGCGTGAGTTGGCTCGGCGTCACTGGCCCGCGTCGCCGGCAGGAGGTTGCTCTTCTGGGGCTCGGGCCAGTCGAAGAAATCGACCGCCTGCCCATAGGCGGTGGTCGGGCCGTAGTCCAGCCGGAAGAGCGCCACTTCGGCCAGTTCGTCGGCGCTTAAGCCTGCCAGTGCGGCTGAGGCGATGATGCCGTCCTCGCCGGCCGTCAGCGTCACGGGGCCCAGCACCGGGTGCGTCTTATCCATGGCCTGCTGCGAACGGAAGGGGGCGTACAGCGGATCGCCAAACACCACGCCCACCCAGCGCTGGGCCAGCTTCAGCGCGCCGTAGTTCGCCTCGGCCCAGTCGTACCCCTGCGACAAGGCCGACAGCATCTGATCGCCGTAGGGAATGCCCGCCGACAGCGGCTCGCCGATCACGCCGTACGTGCCCGCGATGCCGCGGTGCATGGCGTGTTTGGCCCACGTCATGCACGCGCTATCCACGTGGATGCCCATGGCACCGGGCGGAAACTTGAACACGTCCTCGTACTCGTTCAGGCCATAAAAACCGTAGAAGAAGAAGCAATCGTCAGCGGGAAATTGCCCCGGCCAGACGTACGCGACGGTGTCGCCGACGGCAAAGCCCTTGGCGTTGTCCAGCAGCAGCCGGTTGCGTTCGAGGTCCATGCCGATCACCAAGGCCGAGCCCTTGGGCTGGCCCTTGAGGATCTCCGCCGGCTGGGTAGCGGCCGGTCCGGCCGGCGTGGCGTAGGCGGAAATCGCACAGCCCTTGGGGAAGTACAGCACGCCCGGCGCGTCGCCATTGGCCGGCGGCGTCAGAATGATGCCGTCGGCGTCCACGCCTTCAGAGGCGATGCGGGCCAGCACGGTGGGCTTGTGCTGCACGCCGTCGATGACCTTGCCGATCTCGGCGCTCTGGTTGTCGATCACCGTCGGCCACAGCGCCTGCAGGCCCTTTTGCAGCGCGAACATGCTGCCGGGGATGCCTTGGACCATGCTCACGCAGTGCGTCATGGCCGCGACATGGTCCTGGGCGAAATCGCGTTTCTGGTCCAGCCAGATCGCCGGCCTGAAGCCGCTGGCCTCGGAGGGCGCCGGCAGCCGGAGGAAGCGTTCGGCGTACACGGCCCCGTCGATCATGTCCCGGGCGGTCTGCACGTCCAGCCCCAGCCGGGTCACGAGGTAGAAGTCGTACTCGCCGGGGTTTTCATGCCGCAACTGGCGGAAGTGCGTGCCTTTGCCCGGCCCGGCGAAAGCCTCGAAAAATGGCAGCGTCAACTCGCTCTCGACGGAGCCCAGCGGCAAGCCCGAGGTCGTGACGCCCGGGGCGCGCGTGGCCACATCGCAGCCAATGCGATAGTTAGCGTCGGGCGAGATCAGGAACGAATCCAGCGTGCGGCAGGTCGTCTTGACGAACCACCACGAACTGTCGTGGCTGGGCCGGCTGGTGGGGGCGACGTGGTGGGTCAGCAGGTCCGTCGGCACGCCGGGGCACAGCACGATGTAGCAAATGTGGGCGGAGAAGGCCTTGCCGTCGGAGGCCTTGGAGTGCAGCTTGTCGCAGACGGGCTTGAGGCACTGGTCGTAGAAGAGCCTGTAATCCCACAGCCCTTTCTTGCCGGCGCGGTTAAGCGTCAGGCCCAGCAGGTTCTCCTGCGGCACGGCGCGGCGCTGGGCGTAGTACTGGGCGATCTGCTGGCTGTCGGGCGTGCCGTCGCGGTCGGCGTCGCCGTCATCGGCGGTGTAGATCACCAGCACGTTCTTGCCGTCAGGCCGCCACTTGGCGTCCTCGGCCTTTGCCGCCCCGGTCCCACCCAACACTACGCACAACGCCACACACACCGCCACGCACGCGCCCAGCCATCGTTTCATGCCCAGCCCTTTCTCAAGGCGGACATCTTAGCATCGCCAGGGAAGGGTGCCATAGGTTGAGTTGGGTGCCATAGGTCAAGCATGGGTGCCATAGGTTGAGCCGCGCCGTCTGGCGGCTCTACCTATGCGGCCCGACTACCGTGTGTGCGAGGGCGGACTATCGCGCCACCCTGGCTCGCCGAACCCGACCCAGCAGCACGCCGGCCACCAGCAGCAAGGCCGTGGCGGGTTCAGGGACGACCATCAGCCCGACCTCGCCGGGGACGCTGAAATCCAGCGTAGCCGAAAATCCGTCAGGCATGGTCCCGACGCGCATGCCGTCGTCCGTGATCGTGCCCGTGCCCTTGATGATGACATACCGGCCCGCGCCAAACCCCGGCCAAGCCGTCACGTTGACGCTGCCTTGCAGCGTGGTCAGCGTGGCCTCCACGTCCAGAAGATCGCTGCTGGAGGGAGCGCCCAGGTCCACGTCCAGTCTAGATGCCGGTCCGAGAATGGCATTGTCGGTGCCCCATAGCATTGAGCCGATGCCATCGCCGGGGCACACGTCGGCGTTACCCACGACGATAGAACATGTAAGTGGGTCCTTTCGTGTCATGATGAGCCCTGATCCCTCCAGTCGGCCGCCCTGGAAGTCACAGCTATACACGGTCCGGTCGAAATAGGCCTCGGCGCCGACGTGCGTGACGCCGCCCGTCTGGACGTACTTCGTGCAACTCAACGTACTGTTCCTGCCTTGTACGTCCACGGTGCCGGTGTTGGTGATCTGGGCTGTGCCGTGCAGGATGGCACCGTTGTTCACACTGATGACGCCATCGTTCGTGGTGGAACTGACGCCACCGAGGGGATCAGACTCGTTCCACAGCCACAGTGTGGTCTTTGGCTGGTTCAACGTGATGGTGCCCTTGTTGACCGCGGTGTATGCGCGAATACAGGCCGACCCCGAACCGGTCAGCGTCACCCCGGCGGGGACGCCGCCCCCGATTACCGCCAAGGACCATTCCGGGGTCAGGTACGAGGATGGGGATTGCGGACTCGTATTTGTGTTCGCGAAGGTTACGCTTCCCCCCCAAGCGACGAGGTCGGATCCGAGCTTGCCTCGGGACATGTTCACATTGCCGTGGATCACGGACGGGGTCAGCGTGCCGCTCTCGTCAAAGGTGAGGCAGCCTTTGTCCGGGATCGTGACGTCGCCCTCAACGGTAACGCCATCCAGCGAGCCGGAGAGTTGCACCCCGCCCACGGCCTTGATCGTCCCACCCTTGATGCCCGCGCCGTAGGTGTGGTCGTATCCCGAGGCCCTGACGTTCGCCCCGCCGCCAATATTAAGGACATGACCGGTGTTGTCGATTCGCTCGCCCGAGTTGAACTTCCATGAGCCGCCCGTCATCGAGAAGTTTCCTTCCATCGTGGGCATGCCTGTGACGTTGCAGTTGGTGAAGGTCATGGTCCCGGTGTTCCTCACCGTCGGCGTCGTTGCCACGGCGTCCGGGAACGTCAGCGAGCCTCCAGAAAAGGACATCGTTCCCGTGTTGGTGCCTGTCCCGTAGATCGTCGCGGTTCCGTTGGCGAATGTCATCGTTCCATCGTTCTGCCAGGTCCCATATAGTCCAAATGAATCGGGCCACCAGAGCTGGTTCGTGAGTGCCGTCGAGGCCAGAGCTGCGTCGCAAGAGATTACGCCGGCGGCTTCATTCTTCCAGGTCAGGCCAGTGCCACCGAGATAAGCCAAACCAATCTGAATCGGGCCGGAGTTGATGAACGTCTCTAAGCATGCGGCCGGTGCCGAAATCTGTCCCCGATTCACCACCGTACCGTAGAATCCGGCGTACCAACTGGAGTTGACGGTGGTTGATACCCCCAACGTCAGGGTCTGTATCGAACCTGTTGCGAGGCAGGGCAGCGCTGCCGATGCTGAGCCTTGCATTAAGACCGTTTTGCCATCCAAGACCGTATCTTGCTGGAAGGTCAGACGCGAACTCGCGAGCGTCAATGTGGAGCCCTGGAAGCTCGTGTTGATTATCTTCAGCCTGGCGTTAGTGAGGGAAAGATCGCTCAGGACGGTCACACTGTCCAGCCACCCATCGGTGGTGGTGTTACCAGTGATGGAGTTGCCGTGCATGTCCAACTGGCCGCCCCTGATCATGCCCCCGTCCAACCTCAGCGTTCCGGCCAGGATGTCGCACCGAGAGGTGGGGCTGGCCAGTTTTAGAATGCGGTTGCTTTGGATGTCCAACGTGGCTTGGGGCGAGTTCAGCGTGAAACTGTTGACGGTGGGTATGGGCACGTCCATCATTACGGTGTAAGGATTGGCCCCCGTGGCGGCGATGATGGCGTCGTATAGCGTGGTGCCGTTATTGGGCAGGCCGTTGTCCCACTTGGTCGCGTCGCTCCAGTTACCGCTGACGGCGGTGAGCCACGACGATGCATCGGCCCAGGCCAGGTTGGAGCAGATCAGGACGAAGAGAATCCCCGTTAGCGTCCGCGATGCGGCACAGAGTGTTGAGCGCATTTCCCACCATCATTCGATACGGCGACGAGTTACGTGTATCCCAAGCCCTCCGGTAGATGCGATTCGAGCGGACCCCGGCGAGCTTCCAGACAATCCTGGCCCGAGTAAGAGCGAACGAGCCAGTCCCTATTATACCCCCCCCCCCCCCCCGCTGCGCCTAGAGGGAAAATCGAGGAAATTTCAGCACTTGGCCGGGGCGGCGGGGTTGACGTGGTTGCTGCGCTTCGCTGCGCAAACCACGGCACCGGCCGTCTGGATTGGGTGCCATAGGTTGAGCCGCGGTGTATTGCGGCTCTACCTATGCGACGTCGGGCATAGGCAGCCCCACCTTCGCTTGAAGCCGTGAAGCCGTGTCAGCCCATGGCACCCACCGAAGTTCACCTTCGCGCTGGCGCTGGATACAGCCGTCGCGCGTAACGTGGTTGCTGCGCAAACCACGGCACCCAGCCAAGAGTGGCATGCTCGCCAAGGGTGGCATGGTCAGTCCCGCTGTTTGGGATGACCATGCCACCCGCCACATGACGCGCGCCATCCACAGGCTGAGTCTGAACATGGTCACCCCCAAAGCAGGGTGACCATGCCACCCGCCCGAAACCCCGCTTCCCGATTCCGCCCGGGCATCTTGGGTACCTTGACTGCTACTCCGGCCCGGCGGCGTGGCCTGCTGCCGGCGCGGACGTGGCGGTCAGGTCGCGCGGCGGCAGCGTGAGTTCAAGTACGCTGCACTTCTGCACGGCCGCGTGGACGCTCTGGGGCTGGACGTCCAGCACGTGCCCGCCGACTTTCCTGTCGGCGTCGATGAAGTGCATGTGCCAGCCCTGCACGTTCATGTTGCCAATCGTGGTGGGGAATCGGAACGCCACGATCGTGCCGCGAATCTGGCGGCACTCATACACCTTCTGCTGCTTGACGGCCTCGGCGAGCGTGGGGTACGGCTGGTCCTGGGCCCTGACGCTTCGGACGCGAATGGAGGCAAACACGCCGTCGATCCGGCAGGCCAGGATGCTGCCGCGGTCATCGCCGGCCAGTGCTTCCAGCGCTCGTTGCAGTTCCGGCAGCGACATGGGCGAATCGAACGTGCGTTTTGCCGGCAGGCGCAGGCGCGTCACCTCGGAAAAGGGGGTGCGAAGAGAATCGCCAGCCACGACGGCTTGGCCATCGGAGCGAATCTGGTACACCTCGTCCAGGACGATCATCTCGCCGTCCAGCCGGTTGAACGTGCCCAGCCCGATGTAGTCGTGATGCTTGAGCTGCGACACTGCCAGGTCGCCGTCGAAATGCCCCGCCGCCAAGGCGTGGAACGGGGCGTACTGGTACACCTTGTCGCCGGATGGGGCGGTGCAGCCGCCAGCCAGTATCGCCAGCACCAGCGCGAAAGCGAAATTCAGGTGGAACGGCCGCGGACGTTGTGTGTGAATCATGTCCTGTTTCTCCGTGTGACGCCCACGTCCGCTCGCGGGCATGTCCGCATAGGTAGAGCCGCAAGAAGGCGCGGCTCAACCTATGGCACCCATCCATTGGGGGGCCGGGTTCGCCGGCGCTACTTGCTGAGCCCGCCGAAGCGGCGATTTCGCTGGGCGAAGGCCAGGATGCCGCGATGCAACTCCGCGGCGTCGAAGTCCGGCCAGAGCGTCTCGGTGACATAGATTTCGGCGTACGAAATCTGCCACAGCAGGAAGTTGGATAGTCTCAGCTCGCCCGCGGTGCGGATCAGCAAATCCGGGTCGGGCAGGCCGGCGGTGTACAGGGAGTTGGTGATGCTTTCCTCGCTGACGTCCTGCCAGTTCAAGCGTCCTTCGGCCACGTTGCGGGCGATCCGCCGCACGCCATCGGCCACTTCGGCCCGGCTGCCGTAATTCAGCGCCAGGTTCAGCCACATGCCGGTATTGCTGGCCGAGATGGAAATGGAGTGGTCGAGTTCGTCCAGCACGCTTTGCGGCAGGCCCTCGCGCCGCCCCAGGTGGCGCATGCGGACGTTGTTGGCCATCAGTTCTTCGCGCTCGGTGCGCAGATACTCGGCGTACAGGTGCATCAAGGCCGAGACCTCGTCTTTGGGTCTCCGCCAGTTCTCGATGGAAAAGCTGTACAGCGTCAGAGCGGCCAGGCCCAACCGGCAGCCTTCGGTGACGATGCGACGAGTGACTTGGGCGCCTTGGGCGTGCCCGGCTGTGCGCGGCAGGCCACGCGTGCTCGCCCACCGCCCGTTGCCGTCCATGATGATGGCGATGTGCCGGGGGAACAGCTCGTCGCTGACGCCCAGCTCTTTTCGTGCTGCCGCTATTTCCGCTGCTGTGGCCATGTAGTCTTCACACGCGAAACGGTGGGACTCGTCGCTTCGCTCCTCGGCCCACCCTACATTACTTTGTCCACGTCACGCCGACGACAGCGTGGCTGCCACCCTTCGAGACTCTCACATGGTCACGCCAACAGCGTGACCATGCCACCCAATTCCAGCGTGCTTCGAGTGGACCTTTTAGCCCAGCTTGTCCAGCTTGCTGTTGTGCAGGATCGTCTGTTCGCGGCGCAGCCCGACGCTGAGCAGTCCGATGGGCCGGCCGATGAGTTGCTCGACGCGCTCGACGTACCGCCGGGCGGCTGCGGGCAGATCTTCGTACCGCTTCACGTCGGCGATCTTTTCCTGCCAGGCCGGCAGGTCTTCGTACACGCACTCGACGCGTTCCAGCGGCAGCGTCGGGTCGAATTCGGTGATGCTCCTGCCGCCGTACTTGTAGCCGGTGCAGATGCGCAGTGTCTCCAACTGGCCTTCGCCGTCCAGCAGCAGCATCATGCCCAGTTCGTCCACGCCTGACAACTCGGCGGCATAGCGAACGGCCACGGCGTCGAACCAGCCGCAGCGCCTCGGCCGGCCGGTAGTGGTGCCGAACTCATGCCCGCGCGTGCGCAGGAACTGCCCCGTCTCGTTGTCCTGCTCGGTCGGGAAGGGCCCGGTGCCCACGCGCGAGGTGTAGCACTTGACCACGCCCACCACGTAGCCGATTTCCTTGGGCGAAATGCCCGCGCCGCCCGGCACGCCGCAGGCGGTCACCGATGAACTTGTCACGAACGGGAAGGTCCCGTGGTCGATGTCCAGCATGCTGCCCTGGCCGCCTTCAAAACAGATGCGCTCGCCCGCCTTGCAGGCCGCCCGCAGCATTGTGCCGGCGTCGCAGACCATGGGGGCGAGCCGCCGGCCATAGGCCAGGTACTCGGCGAAGATGGCCTGGGCGTCCATCGGCTCGGCCGCGTACAGTGCGGCGAAGGTTGCGTTGCGGGCGGCACAGATGCTCTGCACCTTTTCCTTCAGCACCGCTTCGTCCAGCAGATCGCAGACGCGAATGGCCGTCGAGCGCGTGGCCTTGTCGGCATAGCAGGGGCCGATGCCGCGGGCCGTCGTGCCGATCTTCTTTCCCGAGGTCAGGCTCTGCTCGATGAGCTTGTCGCCCAGCTTGTGCCAAGGCATGACGACATGGGCGGCGCCGGAGATGAACAGGTTCTCGGGCCCGATCTTCACGCCCCGGCCCAGCAGGTCGTCGATCTCATGCAAGGCCTCAGGCGGGTCGAAGACCACGCCGTTGCCGATGACGTTGCGCGTATTGGCGTTCAGGATGCCCGAGGGGATAAGGTGCAGGGCGTACTTCTGCCCGCCCACATTGACGGAGTGGCCGGCATTGGCCCCGCCGCAATAGCGCACGACATAGCGACAGCTCCGGGCTACGGCGTCGACCACCTTGCCCTTGCCTTCGTCGCCCCACTGCAAACCGATCACCGTGACATTACGTGTGCTCATGGAACCTTCCTGCTCCAGCGGCCATTGGACAGCCCCATTAGCTTATGAGGTTGACGGGAAAAGTCAAGAAACGACCAGCGGCCGGGCGATGGATAGCGCCAGTTCGCCGCCGTGGCGTGGGACATCTTTCGCCCATGCCACGGCGTGAACCGACTTCTATTGGTCTGCCAGCGGAGCCTCGGGGTAGAACTTGTAATCCGGGCCCAGCGTTACGGTCGTGACGCTGGTATCCGCATTGGCGGGCACCGCAAAGAAGAAGATGCACCGCAAGTTCTTGGCCGATGGATTTGTCAGCGCGGCGATGGCGTTGGGGTCGATCACGGGCGACGGCTGGCCGGGCTTAGGCGCCTGGTCGGCATCAAAAGAAATGTAGATCTGATGGTCGTTGCCCGGCCCATCGCTCTGAACCAATGTGCCCATGGCCCCGACGGTCCTGCCATCGCTCAGGATCACGGTCGGCTGGAGCTTGTCTACCTGGGCCTTGAACTCCTCGCTGCCGGCAGCGCCCGGATTCACTTTGAAGCGCACTTGCAACACAACCGCGCCTGTCGGGTTGGACAAGATGGTTAGCGCCCGGGCCTTGACCACATTGCCCTTCTCCATGACCTGCTGCTGCAAGCCTTCCATCGTGATGGCGCGGACGCGCAGGCCCTCTAGCCGCATCTCTTTGATTTCCTCGGGCCGTCCCTCCGCCGATGCGAACTCCGGCACGTTACGCTCCAGCCTGTTTGATGTCTCCATCGTCTCGGGCTGGAGGTACTTCCCAGGGCTGGGCGGGAAGGTGATCGAGCCTTGCACCGGCTTCATGCCCAGCGCCAATTGCCCCGACTTGGCATCGGCGGGCACGGGCAGCCCCGCCACCACGGCCGGGGCGGGCACCGAAAGCGCGTTGCGGAAGACCATGTATTCGGGCTTTTCGTTGTCCGGCAGGCGATACACCCAGTCCGCCACCAGGTGGTTGCCCTTCTTGGGCCGGGTCACCACGATGTCGCCGATCTTGCCGGCCTTGTCGCTGTTGGCCGGCGGGTTAACTCGCCAGGCCCCCACGTACGTCAGGTAGCCCACCGGGTAATACTCGTTGTACTCATTATTCCCCGTCTTGGTGACCAGGCGGAAGTGCGTCGCCGGCAGCCGAAACCACGAATCGCCGTCGCCGGCGTCTTCGTTGACGGACACCCGCGCCACGTACAGCTTGCTGGGGCGGGAATGATCGCCCAGCGGGTATGTCGAAGTATCCTCAATCAGCCGCTGGCGCGTGGCTTCGTCGGCGCCCTTGAACTTCTCGCTGCCTTCCTGCTCGGTGAGACTATACAACTCCAGAAACTGGCAGGACTTCAGGCCGGTGTCCGCCGAGCCGCCGGGCGGGCGGTTGCGCAGGCCAAAGCTTTCCAGCAGCGGATCCTTGTGCGCCTGGCCGAAGCTGACGGCCTCGTCGCTCATGGAACACAGAGAGTTGGCCGACAGGGTCCGCATCAATCCCAACGTGAAGTCGGCGCTGAACCGGGGCGTCAAGGCCGTGTCTTCCGACAGGTCTGCCTTGTAGGCCTTGTAGCCCAGCACGTCGGCGCTCCACCGGGACAGACCGGCGTCCTTCTGCCCCTCCATCGGGGTCGTATCGGTCGCCGGGAAGGGCAGCATCTGCGCGACGATCGAGATCATGCCCACCATCACCATGCCGGCCAGGAACCCAAAGACGCCGCCGCCGATTCGGTCGGGCCACTCGCCCAGCACGACGTTGCCCTTGAGCTTCCAGTCAAACAACTCGCGCAGCGCGATCAGCGGCACGATGAACAGCACCGCCAGGGCGGTGGGGTACGCGAACGCGCCCATTCGGTCGATCACCAGGCTGCCCAGCGGCTCGTAGTAGTTGAAGGCGATGGCGGCGCTGAGGACCGTCAGCAGGAACAGGATCATGGCGCTGAACAGTCCATGCAGCGATTGGAAGAAGGCGATGCCCAACAATAGCAAGGTCAGCACGATGACGAATATCATCTGAGTCAGACTCCGAACTAGGCTTCTTGGCTCTTGGCCCTGGTGACGCGAATGACCTCCTCGACGCTCGTCACGCCCTCGATCACCTTTCGCAGCCCCTGCTCCTGCAAATACAGCATCTTGTTCTTGCGGGCGGCCGACTTGATCTTGGCCAGCGGGGTCTCCGACAGCACCATCTGCCGGATTTCGTCGGTCAGTTCCAGCAATTCAAAGGCAGCCGTCCGGCCGAGGTAGCCCGTGCCCTGACACGTCGCACACGTGACGGGGTTGCCCTTCTCATCCACCAGCGGCTTGGTCGGCTTGCGATAGAACTTGTCGATCTTGGCCGGCAGATTCAGCTTGGCCAGCACTTCCCGCGCCGGCGTGTAGCCTTCCTTGCAGTTGGGGCAGAGCTTCCGCAGCAGCATCTGGCAGATGATGCCCTTGAGCAGCCGCAGACCGTCTTCCTTGTCGTTGCCGACGGCCTGGACCCACTTGGCCAAGGCGATAAAACTGTTCTCGGCGTTCATGCCGATAATGATGTTCTTTGCCCCGGCCGCTTCAATGAGTTGGCCGGCGGCATCGACGGACTCGCACTTGTCCACCATCACCACGTCCGGGTCGCGCCGCAAACTCTGGCTCAACTTGACGGGAAGCTCCGTCTGATCCTTGTACAGGACCTGTGTGACGTTCTCCAGGTCCACGACACTGGGGCTTTCCAGCGTCAGCAACTGCTTCATGAACGAGTCGTGCTTGCGCAGCAGCGAATACAGCGTGCTGGTCACGCCGTTGCGCCGCGGCCCGGACACGATGATGATTCCACCATCGGCCTCATTAAGTTCCAGCAGCTTGGCCCTGATGTCATCGGTCAGGCCCAGTTCATCCAAGTTGATCTTGGTGGCCTCCTGCACGATCTTGACCTGGAGCCGCTGGCCATGAGTGGTGCCCGAGGTCGTCACGTCCACGTCCACCTTGACCGCGCCGGCGTCCACGGCCAGCTTGCCCTGCTGGGGGCGGCGCTTCTCTTCCAGGTTGATGCCCGAGATCTGCTTGACGTAGTTGATGAGCATCTCGGCCTCAGGCAGCGTGGCCGGCGGTTGATTGTGGATGACGCCGTCGATAACGAAACGGACGGCTGCCTGCTCGCCGGTGGGCGTGATGTCGGCGTCGCTGGCACGGAATGTAATCAAGTTGTACAGGAAGCCCTGGATCAGGTTATAGGCCTTGCGATCCTCGATCTGGTCGTCCATCGGCGGCGGGAAGAAGCGGCGGATATGGTCGTAGATCTTGACCTTCTGGACCAAGCCTATGCCAGTCTCTCGCTTCTGCCGGGCGAGCAGGCTGTGGATATGATCGGCCGTCAGGACACGGGCATCGGGCAGCACGCGTTTGTTGCGGTACCCGACGTACCCGGCCACAAAGCCAGCCAGCACCACGATATACAAGGCAAGCCCGACGAAATACCAGGGTAGCAGCAGCCAGATCAGCACGGGCAGGAAGCCCGAGGCTAAAGCGGCAGCGCTCCAAATGGCCTGGCTGCCGTGGACGTGCTTGGAGTCCTTGTTGACCCAACTGGCGGCATACAGCCACGGAGGCAGCATGGCCGCCATGAGCAGGATCTTAAAGAGGCTGAAGTACTCTCCGGTGGGCGGTACTGCGGCCAGCAATAACATTTCCATCCCTTCCACCTTACCGCATCAGGCCTGAACGAGAGGCCGAGATACCCTTGAGGATCATGCGCAACTCGTCGGCGTTGGGCGACGCATCGTAGGCCACCTTGGGATCGACAAAGTCCGTCTCGATCAGCCTGTGCAGGCTGGTGTTGAAGTCCTGCATGCCTTCCATCTGGCAGCCGCGAATGATATCCACCAGCTCCTGGTCGCGCCCCTCGGAAATCATCTGCCGGGCCGACGGGTTGCACAGCAGGATTTCCACCGCCGGCACCCGGTCCACGCCCGGCTTGATGCACGGCAGCAGTTTCTGCACCACGATCGCCCGCAAATTGAACGCCAACGACTGGCGGGCCAGTTCCCGGCTCTCCGGCGGATACAGGTCCAAGATGCGGCCGATGGTCGAAGAGGCCGTCGAAGAGTGAATGGTGCCAAAGACCAGGTGGCCCGTCTCGGCGGCGCCGACGGCAGCCTGGAAGGTCTCCAAGTCGCGCATCTCGCCGATGAGCACGATGTCGGGATCCTGACGCATCAGGTACTTCAAGGCGTTCTTGAAGTCCGGCACGTCGATGCCGATTTCGCGCTGATTGATCAGCGCCTTCTTGTCGGTGTACAGGTACTCGATCGGGTCTTCCACCGTGACGATGTGGGCAGCGCGCGTATTGTTAATGTATTCCAGGATCGAGGCGATGGTCGTGCTCTTGCCCGAGCCGGTGATGCCCGCCAGCAAGACCAGCCCGGCGTGATACTCGGCCATGCGGCTGATGGTGGGCGGCAGGTGAAGTTGTTCAAAGTTCGGGATGATGCGTGTGACGCGCCGCACGGCTACGCTGTGCTCGCCGCGCTGACGGAAGATATTGATACGGAAGCGGTCAGAGCCTTCGAGTTCCTCGGCCACGTCAACGGCCCCGTTATCCAGCAGGAACTTCAACTGGACTTCAGAGAGGATCTCCTTGCACATGTCGAAGATGTCTTCGCCCGTCAGCGGCGCGCCCTTGACCGGCACGATCTTGGTGCGGTGGCGGATGTGCGGGACGGACCCGGCCTTGAGGTGCAAGTCGCTGGCCTTTTGATTCACCAGCGCCCGGAAGTACTTGTGCAGCCGCGGTTCTTTGCCGTGCCGTTCGGGGTGCTGGTCATGTACGTCGATAGGCTGCTCTGGAACCACTACAGACTCTCCTCAATACTCGCAACACAAACTCGGGCGCAGGGGCACGAATTTTACCGCGCCACAGCCGGGGGGCAAGGAGCATTATTCCCTGGCGGATTCAGCCATGCGAGCGACCTGTTCTTCTGGCAAGCCCACCTTGTCGTGTAACAGGCCCCCGCTTCAGCGGGGGTATAAGGCAGCGAACCGATATCCTCAGCCCGTTTCAGCGGGCGTGAAGTCGTGCCTTAGGCACAGCGGCTAAAGCCGGCCCGGGTAAGCCCGTTAAAACGGGCTGGAAACACAGGGTGGGATCACGCACGTTACCCCCGCTGAAGCGGGGGCCTGTTACACGACTCTACCCAGGCCTGCGGCAAAGCTTGCCTCGCCAAAAACAAAGGTCGCTCACAGCCACCCAATCTATCACGTTTCGGGCCTGCAACAAAGCCCGATTTCACGGAGACGCGTCGCACGTTTTCAACGGGTTGAGAGGCCAAGGCGGTCACGTGCGTGAAAGCGGAGGTTTGGCCTCAGGAATCCTACAGTTGTTCCCCGACAATCCGTCCCGCCTATGATGCGATATGGCAAGGGTGCTCATAGTCGCCGACAGCAAGGCCGAGACGGCTCTGATCGAGGAAATCTTCCGCGAGCACCCGCGCGTCGAGATCGTGGGCAAGGCCTGTCGGGTCGAGGAGGCGGCCGGGATCGCTTCGGAACGTAAGCCTGATCTGGTGGTCGTTGCCTCGGGAGTGGTGTTGCGGGAGGACGCTGTTGGCTTAGCGGCACGCGTGTACCGGGCGAACCCATCCGCGGTCGTGGTCGTGACGGCCGAGTGGCTGCCTGAGCCAAGTCGCACGGCGCTGCTGGAAGTCTGCGCAATCCCAGTGGCGACGAACATCCTCGATTTGCCACATGAGTTGGAGATGCTGATCCCCGACCTTCGTGAGCCAGTGTTCGCGAAATAGACAGTGCCGGCCTGATCGAAGCAAGGGCGCATCAGGCGTGGCATTTTCGTTCCCAGGGCGTCGGCGATGCCAGAGAACGCCAGAGCACATTAAGCTTGCCTGGCTACAGGTGGCACAGCCTTTCAGGCTGTGCCGCACAGGCTGGAAAGCCTGTGCCACCCGAAGCATGTACACACGCAAACTTAAACCGCTCTATCTCTCAGCGAATGCCTCAAATGGGCATGGCCCGCGTTGAGCCGCGCGGGCCTGGTGCGAACCTCCGTGAACTTTCGAGGCGCTGTCCCAGGGCGGCAGTCCGTCCTGGGACAGCTTAGCCTCTGGCGAAGGGACGAATGTCAGTGCTCTTCCATCAGTCGGCAGGCCTGATCGACCTGCCGCTGGTGGACCGATTCGCCGGACGATGCAGCGGCCTGCGCCGAGCCGGGCACCCGCAAATACAGCGCCGAGGCCACCAACAGGACCGCCACAATGCCCGCCAGAATCAGTAGCGGCTTGCCCAGCCAATTCCGCATAGTCCTCCTTTGCGCACCCAACGAATCGCGACGGCGTCACACGTTCCGACCTCACGGCCCGCCCCGAGCGGACCAGCTACAAATACACCGTACGATATGCCTGCTGATCGGGCGCAGCAGATCAGGCTCACGGGTGGGAATCTGGAGGCAGGGAAGCCGAGGCCGCTGAATTGCAGAGGGGAAGAACGGCCACAACTGGTTTATAATCGTCTCACGCCCGCCCTCGGGCGTGAGTGGGCTCTTGGCAGCCGCCTTAATATAGTCGAGATATCGCATTAAGAATCAGGATCAGGAATTCGGAACTCTGCGTACCCGCCTGTTCATTCTGACGCTCTGCTGCATATTGGCCGGTTACGCGGCTGGGGGCGATTTGCCCTCGTCTCGCCCGGCCGCCGGCGGTCTGGGTGCGCCAACATCGCGCGAGTCGAACTGGCCGCAGTGGCGCGGGCCGCACCGCGATGGCACGTCTGAGCAGCCCGTGCGCGGGCGCTGGCCCACCTCGGGGCCCCGGCGGCTGTGGCGCTGCCAGGTGGCCAAGGGCTACGGCGGCCTGGCCGTCCGCGACGCCCGCGTATACACGCTGGGCTGGGAGAAGGACGGCGACGTCCTGTACTGCATCGACGGCGACCTGGGCAACGTCATCTGGACCAGCCGCTACGTGTGCAAGGCCGGGCCGACGCTGGGGTCGCGCTGCACGCCCTCACTCGACCGCCGCTGGGTCTTCGTCCTGAGCCGGACGGGCGAATTGCTGGGCATCGACGGTGACACCGGACGAATCAAGTGGAAGAAGGATCTCCTGGCCGGCGAGAGCGACCCGGCCAAGTTGCCCAGGAAGGGCCTGGCCTCCTCGCCGCTGGTGATGGGCGAGTTGGTCATCGCCGACGTGGGCGCGGTGGTGGCCGTCAATAAGCAGAGCGGCGACGTGGTCTGGCGCAGCGAGGGCTTCGCCGCCGGCTACGCCTCGCCCGTGCCACTGCTCTGCCAGGGCCAGGACATGGTCGCGGTAATGAACAGCGACGGCCCGGCCGTGCTGCGCCCCGACGGACTGACCTTGTGCAAGCGCTCAGCTGCCAACGCCGCCGACGGCAATGGCTGCGATCCGCTGGTCGTCGGCCAGCGCGTCTTCTGCATCTTCTCGGGTGCTGGCTGCGGCCTGCTGGAGCCGGAATTCCCCAACTTCAATGTCATCTGGCAGGGCAAGCAGCTCACCAGTCTGTCGGCGAGCCCGGTGTATCTGAACGGCTTGATCTTCGGCCTGGAAGGCCTCAGCGGCCAGGTGGCCATCACGTGCATCCAGGCGGATTCGGGCAAGATAAAATGGACCGGACCGGCCATGGACAACGCTACGATGATCCTGGCCGACGGCAAGCTCATACTGCTGACCGAGTCGGGCGAACTGCTGCTGGTGTCGACCGACGGCCAAGGGTACAAAGAGCTGGCGCGGGCCAAGGTGATGTCCGGGCCGTGCGCGGCGCCACCGGCGCTGGCCGGCGGGCGGCTGTACTGCCGCAACGTGGCCGGCGACGTGATTTGCGTGAATTTCAAGTAAGAGGAACGAACATGCGAGATGTACTGCGATGGACGGCGGCGTGGGCACTGCTTCTGGGACTGGTACTGGGCGTGAGGGCGCAGCAGTCGGCGCCGGCCGGGAAGGACTGGAACCAGTATCGCGGCCCCCAACGCGACGGCATCACTGCCGATACTGACTGGAAAGTCTGGGCGGGCGAGCCCAAGATCGCCTGGAAGGCCAGCGTGAACGTCGGCTACTCCGCCGTTACCGTCGCCGACGGCAAGGCCTATGCCACCGGCAACAAGGATAACCTCGATACCGTCTTTTGCTTTGACGCCAAGACCGGCGCGCCCATTTGGAAGTACGAGTACGCCTGCAAGACCCTGCCGACTCCGCAGTGGCCCGGCACGCGTTCGACGCCCGCGGTGGTGGACGGCCAGCTGTACACGCTGAGTTCCGAGGGCGAGTGCCTCTGCCTCAACGCCGCCGACGGCAAGCTGGTGTGGGCCAAGAAGCTGGCTGAGGAACTGGAAGTCAAGGGCCCGCAGTGGAGCTTTGCCGGCTCGCCGCTGCCGCTGGGTGAGTGGATCGTGCTGGACATGGGCACCGTTGTGGCCCTGGACAAGGCCGATGGCAAGATCGCCTGGCGGAGCGCCGAGAAGTTCAAGCCCAGCTACGCCTCGCCCGTGCTGATCACGATTGGCGGCAAGCAATGCGTGGCCGTCGTGAACGGCGACGGACCGGCCATCGTCGAGGTCCCCAGCGGCAAGACCGTGTGCAAGGACACGTGGAAGACGCAGTACGACATCAATGCCTGCGACCTGCTGGTGGTGGGCGAGAAGTTCTTCGTGACCTCGGGCTACAACCATGGCTGTGCCCTGTACGATGCCGCCGGCGGCCAGTGCAAGAAGGTGTACGAGAACAAGGACCTGGCCGACCAGTTCAGCGCCCCGGTGCTCGAGGACGGGTACATCTACGGCTTTAGCGGCAACGTCGGCGCCGAGACGCTCAAGTGCGTGGAGCTGGCTACCGGCGCAGTGAAGTGGAGCGGGCCCAAGGTCAAGGTCGGCTCGTGCATCCTGTCGGGCGATCGGCTGATCATGATGGGCGACGGCAACCTGATCATCGCCCAGGCCAATCCCGAAGGTTACAAAGAGCTGGCCAAGGCCAGGATTCTCGAAGGCGAGACCTGGACGATGCCCGTGCTGGCGGACGGCAGGATCTACTGCCGCAGCACGCCCGGCCAACTGGTGTGCGTGGACGTGAGCGGGAAGTGACGCCAGCTGGAGCCATGCTGATCTGCCGCTGTGCGGGCTGTGAGGCGCTGACTGCCGCACGCCGCGGCCTGCTGGATGCGATTGCCCGCGTGTCAGGTTGCCCGGTGGCAGACGACCTGTGCGAACTCATCGAACGCAGCGACGAACGGCTGGCGGAGTGGGCGAAGCAACCGCACCTGACCATCCTGGCCTGCCAGGAGCGGGCGGTGCGGGCGCTGTTTGCCTTTGCCGGCGCGCCCCTGGCGGCGGATTGCACGATCCTAGACGTCCGCCACATGGACGAAGCGGAGTTGGCTGAGCGCTTCGGCGTGAACTTGGCCGAGGTGACGCCCGTGCCGGTCCGGCCATCGGCCGATGGGCAGTGGGCGCCGTGGTACCCGGTGATCGATTACGCCCGGTGCGTGCACTGCCGGCAATGCCTGGGCTTTTGCCTCTTCGGCGTGTACGCGCTGGCGGACAAGAACGTCCAGGTCGCCAACCCGCGGAATTGCAAGCCGCAGTGCCCGGCTTGTGCTCGCGTTTGCCCGCGTTCGGCCATCATCTTTCCGAAGTACCCATCGGGCGTCATCTCCGGGGCTGATCCCGACACCACACCGCCCGACCCGGCCGAACAGTTCGACATCTCGGCCATGGGGCAAGAGGACGTGCTCGAGCGGCTGCGAAAGCGGATGAACGGCGGGGGCGATGAGTAGTCTTCGCCCCGCGATCGTGCTGGTGGCTGACCGCACGCTCAGCGGGCAGTATCGGGCGCTCTTTGAAGGCATCTTCGGCACCATGCAGACCACCAGCGTGCCGGAGTTCATGATGCGGCGGCTGCTCTCGCCGCGACAGCCCACCGACGAATCTGGCCGGGCCACCGCGGCGGTGCTGGGGCTGCGCCGCGTCGAATCCGCCCTGCTGGCTGAAGGCTTTGCCCGCGCCGACGTGGTCTGCACAACCCCTGAAACATTGCCCTCGCTCATCGGGCCTTGGACGAAGATCGTGGGCTTCAGTTCGTCGGACCCGCTGGGGCTGGCCATGAGCAACTCCACCACGGTGAACTTCTGCGGCGGCCGGTTGTACACCGAGTTGTGGACGCAGCGCTTGCTGGAAAGCCTGGCCGATGCCAAGCGGCGGCACGGCTTTAGCATCGTCGCCGGGGGCGGCGGGGCCTGGCAGTTGGCGCAGAATCCGCAGCGCGCCCGGCAGCTCGGCATCGACGTGATCTTTGAAGGTTTCTTCGAGCGGCAAGGCCCGGCGCTGTTTCTGGACATCCTGGCCGGCAGGACGCCGCCGGCGCACGTCGTCGAATCCCAGCCGCTGGCGGCCTTGGCCAAGCCCATTGCCGGGGCGTCGGCCATGGGCGTCATCGAGCTGTCCCGCGGCTGCGGCAAGGGCTGCGAATTCTGCACCTCCGGCCATCGGGCCATGGAGCATCTGCCGCCGGCACTGATCCTTCAGGATCTCCGCACCAACGTGGCCGCGGGCATCTCGGCCGTGGTCAGCGGCAGCGAGGACTTCTTCCGCTACGGCAGCACCGGCAGCCGCGTGAACTTTGCCGCCTTGACCGGCCTGCTCGAACAAATGCGCCGCGTCGAGGGCCTGTCGTTCATGCAGATCGACCACGCGAACATTTCTTCCGTGCTGCAACTGGGGCTCGGAGAACTGCGTGAGGTCCGCCGCCTGCTCTCCTGGGGCCGGGCGAGTGAGTACCTGTGGGTGAACATGGGCATCGAGTCGGCCAGCACCGAGTTGGTGACGCGGCATTGCCCGGGCAAGTTCGGGCCCTTTGCCGGCCGCGACTGGGCCGGGATGGTGCTCGAATCGGCCGACCTGATGCAGCAGGCGGGCTTTTTCCCCGTGTATTCGCTGATCCTGGGCCTGCCCGGCGAGACGCTCACCGACATCGAGCAGACGCAACGGTTGGTGGACCATCTGGCGCGGACGCAGGCGGTGATCTTCCCGATCTTCTACGAACCCATCGTCCCAGAGTCGCGGCAGCAAGGCGCGGGGTTTACGCTCTCAAAGATGCGGCCTGAGCACCTCAGGCTTTTCCAAAGCTGCTACGAGATCAACTTCCGACTCGTGCCGCGGCTCTTTGCCGACAACCAGGCCTGCGCCGGCGTCAGTTGGGCCAAACGCACGCTGGTGCAAATGCTGGGCAAGAGCGAGGTCATGCTGTGGCGGCGGCGCTTCGGACGCATCGCCCGGCAGATCGCGAAAAGCTAGAGCAGATTAAGCCTGCTTGCCTACAGGTGGCACAGCCTTTTAGGCTGTGCTGCACAGGCTGGAAAGCCTGTGCCACCTGAAGCTTGTAAACACGCAGACTTAAACGGCTCTAATGGGCCGCAAAACAGAGACTCCTGACGGTCACAGGGCAGGCGCCCAGATGGCAGAGCTGCGTATCGGAATATCCATCGGTGTTTCCTTAAGCCCGAAGGGCTTGAATAGTCCAGCCCAGGGCAGAGCGAAGCGCCGCCCTGGGTTGGGGGAATACAACGCCCCAGCCCTGAAGGGCGGGAGATCGCTTTGCCTCTCGCGCCCTTACAGGGCTTGCCTGTCTGGTGCATGCTTACCTGGGGCGTTGCCCCAGGCTGTATTCTCTCAGCCCTTCGGGCTGTATGGCCAAGCGGACCAAGAGGTGATGTCCGACGCTAAGCCATGGAAGCGCCTGTGCGTAGAGAAGAAACCTGATATCTAATATCTGATATCTGATATCAGGCATCTGGATACTCGGAACCAACACCTCGTCATTTGTCCGCCTGCCATCGAAACGAAATGTATACTTCCCATGACGTTACGATGGCTCGGGTGGAGTTGAAGGCGAGTTTTCCGAGCACGTCGTGCCCGCTCCCGATGCGGTGGTGTTATGCGAGAGTTTCTCCGGCTCGCCGCCGTGATTTGTTGGAGTGGTTGGCATGGTCTCGTTCTCAAGCAGCAAGGGCAAGTCGTTCATCGGAGTGGACCTGGGCTCAGGCAGCGTGAAGATGGCCCAGTTGCGGACCTCCGCCGAGGCCATGGAGATTCTGGCCTTGGCCCAGGCCCAGATCGATCTGCCCCCCTCCGCCGATCAACATATCCGTCTGGAAGCGCAGGCGCAGCAGGTTCGCCGCCTGCTGAAGGAGGCGGGTTTCAAAGGCCGCCAGGCCGTCGTCTCGCTTCCGACGGAGTCCGTCTTTCTTCAGCCCATTCGGCTGCCGCACGTGGCGGGGGAGCAGTTGCCCAGCTTGCTCGAGCAGGAACTCCAGGGCAAGCTGCCCTGGAACGCCGAGCCGACAGTCATGCGTCACATACTCGCCGGCACCGTCTACGCCGAGGCCGGGGAGATGCAGGAAATGTTGGTGGTGGCCGTGGCGCGGAAGGCACTCGATGAGTACCTTTCGGCGCTGGCCAAGGCGGGCCTGGACATCGTGGCCGTCAATATCGAGGCCTGCGCGCTGGTGGAGTGCTTCGCCCGCTTCTTCCGCCGGGCCTCCGACGAAGGCCGGATGACGCTGTTCATCGACATCGGCTCCTCCAGCACCAAGGTCGTGCTGGCGCAAGGTCCCAAGATGGTCTTCGCCCACAACCTGGCCTTGGGCGGCAACGCCATGGACGCCGAATTGGCCAAGGCCCTGAAGATCCCGCTGGCCCAAGCCCACGCCGTGCGACGAAAAATGGTTGGCAGCCAAGTTCATACGCAGGCGGAGGATGAACTTTTTCGGCTCTTGGATGTGAAGATCGCCCAGATAACAGACGACATAACACATTGTCTGCTGTACTGCGAGTCGGCCTTTCGCAACCAGGCCGTCGAGCGGGTGATATTCGTTGGCGGGCAGGCACATAACAAGCGGCTGTGCCAAAGCATCGCCCAGCGACTGAACCTGCCGGCCCAGGTGGGCGATCCGCTGGCCGGCGTGCAACGCAGCAGCCAAGCGCAAGAGACGTTGGGTGAAACCGGTCCCTGCCCGGCCTGGGCGGTGGCCGTCGGCCTGAGCCTCGGCGCCACGCTGCTGTAGGGCATGGGCGGCATGGCCATCAGCATGGGTGGCATGGTCATCTGCCCGCTGTTGGGCAGTGACCATGTTAGAGACACCTGCAGAAAAGCGGTCGTCGAGTCAATGAGCTGGGCCAGCATGGTCATCTCCAACGACGGGAATGACCATGCCACCGGAGATTGGGCACTATCCGCCAAAATAGGCGGTGCGGAAATATGCTGACAATCGCGATCGTCAATGAGAAGGGCGGAACCGGCAAGACCACCACAGCCGTCAACCTGACGGCCGCGCTGGGCGAGCTGGGCAAGCAGGTGCTGCTGGTCGATCTCGACGGCCAGGCCGCCAGTTCGCGCTGGCTGGGCGTGGAAGACGACTGCCGCTTTGCCGACGCCCTGTGGCGCGGCGAGGGCCTTGAGCCCATCCGCAATCTGCTGCCCAACGTCGCCTTGGCCCCTGGCAGCGGCAAGCTCGACAGCGTCGCCCACGATCTTCGCCCCACCCAAGGCGGCCAGCTGCGCAAGCTGCTGGGCGCCATGCGCGGCTTCGACTTTGCGGTCATCGATTGCCCGCCCAGCCTGGGCAACCGCCTCATCGGCAACGCCTTGTTGGCGGCCACGCACGCCATCGTCCCCGTCGAAACCTCCATCCTGGCGATGGATGGCCTGAAGATCCTGCTGACCACCTTGCAGGACATCCAGGACGGCTTTGACCATCACGTGCAGCTTACCGGCGTGGTCGCCTGCCGCTTCGACGCCCGCACGAAACTCAGCCGGATGATCCTGGACGAACTCAAGCGGGCCCTGCCCGACAAGGTTTTCCAGACGGTCATTCGCGAAAACGTCCGCCTGCGCGAGTGCCCCGGCTCGGGCAAAAGCATCCTGGAATACGCCCCCGACAGCCATGCCACCGAGGATTACCGCGCCCTGGCCGTCGAGTGCCTCAGCCGCCTGGGTCAGAGCGACCAGATCTCGCCCCAGCAATTCCAGGCCGTGGTGAGCTTGCGCGGCCAGGTTGAGTCGCTGCTGCGCAAGTCCGACCCGCCCGCCGATGCGCCCGCGCCCGAAGTGGCGGCGGCCAGCCCGGCGGCCATGCCCGGCGCCGATGCGTCAGTCGAACCTGACCCAGTGGCTGCGGGTGCCATGGTTGCGGCGTGTGCAACCATGCCCACCGCCGATGCGCCAACGGACCTGGGTTCGCTGGCTGCGGAGTTAGCGGCCGCGCTCAAGGCGAATGTGCCGGCGGAGGTTGCAGCCGCCGCCCCGCCGGCCGATGCCCAGAAATTTGTCGACGTCTTCGACCTGAGCGATGCGACCTTCCCAGTGGCCACGGACCTCCTCCAGCCAGTTCCGCCGGTTGCCCAGTGCAGTCCGGCCGTGGAGACCGAAGTCGTTTTGGCTGAGACGCCCGACGCCGTGGCCGCAGAGCTTCCAGCCGTACCCAACGCAGATGCGCCAACGGAACCGGCTGCCCTGGCTGCCGAGCCGGGTGCCATGGCTGCGGAGTGTGCAGCCATGCCCGACGCAGATGTGGTAACAGCCCCTGAGTTCGCCGCGCCGATCATCGCCGAGCGATTCGAAGAGCTATCGCCGGGTGCCATGGCTGCGGAGTGTGCAGCCATGCCCGACGCAGATGTGGTAACAGCCCCCGAGTTCGCCGCGCCGATCATCGCCGAGCGATTTGAGGACCTCTCGCCGTACACCCAGCCGGAGCTGTCGCCCTACGCCGCGCCGGCGCATGCACTCGCCGCCATGACAGCCGAGGGCGGCTGTCCCACGAGTTCAGCCGAGGGCGGCTGTCCCACGAGTTCAGCCGAGGGCGGCTGTCCCACGAGTTCAGCCGAGGACGGCTGTCCCACGGGTTCGGCCGAGAGCGGCGATGGCACAGAACGTAGGGCGTGCAACCCGTTGCACGCGGATGGCGAAACCACAGGTTCTGCCGTACCGCAGAGCGACCCCAACCCGGATGCAAAGGAGCCGCCGGCCGATAAAGAGCAGGACTTCCCGGCGTTGCGCGAGGTCCTGCAAAACCTGGCTCACGAACCCGCCAAGAAGCCCGCGCCCCCGCCGCCCACCAAGGATTCGCCGTGGCGGAAAATGCTGCGTGCGGTGGGTGTTGACTGACCATGGCCAAGCAAGATTTCAACCCGGTGCAAGGACGCATGGGCAACGGCCCCGGCAAGACCCACGGCAAGACCTACGGCGTCGACCGGTTGGGGATCACCTCTGATTCCACCGAGCCGGCGTCTCCGGTTCCCTCCGCACAGGACGCAGCGCCGCCCAATCCCGCCCCGCACGACCCTTCGGGACCATGGTTCGCCCCGGCTCCGCAGTCGGATCTTTCAGCTGCATTGGCGGCCACGGGCCAGGCATCGACCAATCCGCCTGACCAAGCGGACGCGGCCTCGACACAGTCACCCGAGCCCCCGAGCCGGCTCCAGGCCGTGCGGCTTCGCCTGGCCGAGTTTGCCCCGTTGCTGCTGGCGTACAAGCGGGCGGCCGCGGCTGTAGGAACTGGCCTGACGTGTCTGCTGATAGTGGTGGCGTGGTGGATGGCGCATCGCTCGGGCCCCGCTCCGGCTGCTGCCGCCGATGCGCCCAAGGCCGCGGTCACGCTGACCCGGCACGGGAACGCTGAAAAGATCACGATCGCGCCGGCGCTCGTCTCAGACTCTCCCGAGCGATCGGGCGCAGAACGGGAAACCACCGAGGTCCCACGCGCGGTGCTCAGCCTCGTCCCAGCCGGCGAATCCAAGGTCCAGCCCCCGCCGATCCCGGGATTGAGCATATTACCGACCCAACCTGCGCGGGCCGTGGCGGCCGAGTCTGACCAGCCCGGTGCCATGACGGCCGAGCCCAACCTGCCGATGGCTGCCGTGGCGGCGGAGTCCAGCAGCCACGTTTCCAGCCTGCGTGCCCAACCAGCGCGGGCCGTGGCGCGACCGGACAATCCGACGCCGCCGTTGCCCAACGACGCGCCGGCTGTGCCGCCTGCGCCGACAGCGGCAACAGCAGCCCCCGTTCCCGCGCCGGCAACGCCAGTCTCGACGGCCCCGCCGACGGCGCCAGCTTCGCAACCGGCCTCTCAACCCGCATATGGACCTGCCACTCCCAACGAGTGGCGCGATTGTCCGGCTGGGTTCTGCCTCAGCGGCATCATGCGGATGAGCGATGGGCCGGTGGCGATCATCAACAACCGCTCCGTCAAGGCCGGCGGCGTGATGAACGGCGCCACCGTGGTCCGCATCAACGAGTTCTCAGCCGAGATGGAACTGGACGGCAAGCACTTCATGCTGGGCATCACGTCGGGCCAGGGGTCGCAGGACCGCACGTCAGACCGGCCAACGAAGAAGTCCGGCAAGGGCAAGAAGTCCGCCTCCAGGCCGGCCAAGGCAGCTGAGTCTGATTCCACGGACGAGGACACTACCGAGACCCAGGACACCGAATTCTAAGCCTGCCCTGCCGGTGGAAGGGGGACCGTGACCCAACCGGCCGATGCTTTCTGCGGGAAGGGAATTGACTTTTCCGCGGGGGAACCTAAACTTATTCATACCGTAAGCACTGGGGAATAGTGTAACGGTAGCACAACTGACTCTGGATCAGTTAGTTAAGGTTCGAATCCTTATTCCCCAGCTTCTGACGCCCCGGTCATCACCAAGGTGACCGGGGCGTCTGTTTTGGTTACGGCCGATGCGAGTTGACGATCCACCAAGCACCTTTAGAAAGCCACCCAAACCAGCACGCAATCGATGGATGACTCAGCGCGAATGTAAAGAAATCGCCTCTTTGTCAGGTCACGGAATGATTGCATCGTAAGGTTTGTCCCTATCGTACCTTGCGCCGCCGGGGAAAATTCTTCGTAAGCTCTGCATGGCACAGCGCAGTGGAACATTCAGGGGCCTAGGGGATAGAAGCCTTCTGCCCCCGACACCTACGATGCGTAGGCATGCAAAAACAGCCGTGGGTGTGTCGGCCGGTGATGTCCGGCCCCGCCCAATAGCTCAAAGTGTGTCGCGGCCTCGATGGTAAGCGCGCTCCGTTCGAGGCGGCAACAATAGTCTCGCGGATGCAAGTGTGCCTGCAGGATGCGCCCAAGCCGACGCTCAGGCAACAAGACGCCCTGCTCACCCATGAAAGGAAGACACTCATGAAGCTCAGTATCACTCAACGAACGGCCGCCTGTGCGCGTGCGGGTACGTTGGCATGCCTCCTGGCCATTCTCGTAGCCGGGCCGTCGGCCTTTGGGATGACCATCGTCTTGACCTACGACGCCTCGGTGCTGGCCTCGCCCAATGCCGCACTCATCCAGAGCGCGACTGCCTACGCCGCCCAGCAAATGCAACTCGCGTACGCAGATCCCATCACCATCAATATCAATGTGGTGGATCGTGCAGGGACGAACGTGCTGGCGAATAGCACCACCTCCCTGACCGGGCCGTTCACGTACGCCCAGGTGCGGACAGCCCTGATTGCCGACGCCAAGAGCGCCACCGACACCTCGGCCACAGCCAGCCTGGGCGCGACGGACCCCACCAGCGGCAGCTACTGGATGCCGCAGGCCCAGGCCAAGGCCATTGGCCTGTTCCCCGCCAACAACGCGGCCACTGATGGCACCTTCACTTTCGGGGACGGGTATGCCTACACCTTCGATCCCAATAACCGGGCGGTGGCGGGGCAGTACGACTTCATCGCTCTGGCCGAACGTGAGATTTCCGAAATCATGGGGCGTTACGCGCTCTTGGGCGTGCAGTTTGGCGCCAAGGCGGGCTATACGCCGTACGACCTGTTTCGCTACACAGCCCCAGGGCTCCGCCGCATGACCGCCGGCGGCACCAACCCCGCTTTCTCCATCGACGGCGGAGTCACAAGGCCTAAGGTTTTCAACTCCACCGCCGGGGCCGACCTACAGGATTGGGCCGCCGGCACCAACGATGCCTTTAACGCCATTTACAGCACCGGCGTGCTAAACGACTTCTCAGCCGTTGATCAGACCGTGATGGATGCAATCGGCTATGACCCCGCTCCCGTTCCCGAGCCCGTGACCCTGGCGCTGCTCGGCGCGGGCGCGGTCGGCCTGGTCATTTGGCCACGCCGCAGCCGCTAGAATAATTGCCAAAACAGATTTCCGCGTGGAGGTTAGGAACCAAACCCACCAGCTACTCCGCCCCCTGGCTGACCAGGAACAGCACGGCCATGCGGACGGCCAGGCCGTTGGCCACCTGCTGCAGGATGCAGCTGTTGAGGCCGTCGGCGACCTCGCTGGTGATTTCCACGCCGCGGTTCATCGGGCCGGGATGCATCACCAGCACGTTCTTTTTGCACCGGGCGAGCCGCTCGCTGTTGAGGCCATAGAAGCGGCTGTACTCGCGCACCGAGGGAAAGACGTTCCCGCTGAACCGCTCGAATTGAATCCGCAGCATGTTCAGCACGTCCACTTCGCCCAGCACTTCATCGAGGCTGTGGCTGACGGTGCAGCCCATGGCCGAAATGGACGCCGGCACCAGCGTCGGGGGCCCCACCACCACCACCTCGGCCCCGAGCTTGCGCAGGCCGATTATGTTGCTGCGGGCCACCCGCGAATGCGCGATGTCGCCCACGATGGCAACCTTGAGCCCCTCAATGCGTCCCAGCCGCTGGCGCATGGTGAAGATGTCCAGCAGCGCCTGCGTCGGATGCTCGTGCGAGCCGTCGCCGGCGTTGACCACGGAGGTGTTGATCCGGCTGGCCAGGTGATGCGGCGCGCCCGACTCGTGATGCCGGATCACGAAGATGTCCACGCCCATGGCCTCGATGTTCCGGGCCGTGTCCAGCGTGGTCTCGCCCTTGGCCACGGAGGAGCCCTTGGCCGTGAACAGCAGCGTGTCGGCCGACAGCCGCGAGGCCGCCAGCTCGAAGCTCATGCGCGTGCGCGTGGAGTCTTCAAAAAACAGCAGAGCCACGACCTTGCCGCGCAGGGCGGGCACCTTCTTGATCGAGCGCGTGGAGACTTCGCGGAAGCTCTCAGCCGTGTCCAGGATGTGCACGATCTCCTCGGCCGACAGCTCGTCCAAACCCACCAGGTGTTTCTTCGTCCAGATGAAACTTGGGGCCTGTTCGGTCATTTGGCATCCCGTGGCACGAGGTAAACGGCGTCTTCCTTGTCCACTTCGCTAAGGCACAGTTGAATGCTGGCCTCGTCGGGCACCGACAGCTTGGCCCCGACAAAGTCAGCCGCAATGGGCAGTTCGCGCCCACCGCGGTCGATCAGCACGGCCAGGCGAATGGCTTGGGGCCTGCCGAAGTCGGCCAGGGCGTCCAGCGCCGCCCGCGTGCTGCGCCCGGTGGCCAGCACGTCATCGACCAGCAGCACCAGCTTGTCGTCGAGGTCAAAGTCGATCTGGGTGGAGCGGACCAGCGGCATGCCCTTGCGCTTGGAGAGGTCGTCGCGGTAGAAGGTGATGTCCAGCACGCCGCGGAACAGCGGCTGCTTGGGACGCTTGGCTTTCAGGCGTTCGACCAGCCGGTCGGCCAGCACGTCGCCCCGGCTGCGGATGCCGATGATCGCCAACGGCACGTCCGACGGCAGCTTGGCCATGATGGTCTTGGCCAGCTCGTCAAAGGCCCGCTGCACTTCGTGCTCATTCAGAAGCTTCTGCATGGGCCGACGAGCATACCTCAGCCGGCGGGAAAAGGCAAGAAAAGGCGTGGGCCACAGAGACACAGAGAAAGGCGGAGAAAGACAAAGCAACCGTAACAATGAAAACGACGGAACCACAAAGGACACAAAGGTGGGAATCGTGAATTCGGTGACTCGTTAAGTCGTTGGCTGGCACATTCACACGCCTATCTGTAGAACGCTTCGCAGAGGATGCTCTGGAATTTGCCGGCCCGGCTGGATCTGGCATAGTTATAGCCGCAGACGACGCGGCTCAAACTATGGCACCCATTCTTTGGCACAGAGCGACCGGTGATTCATCGGTTACGTCCGCGTGGCCGCTGAACGCCGCGGCCACGGCACCCAGCACCCGGCACCCGGCACCCGGCACCCGGCCCGAGCGGGCGGCATCGGCGCGCCTTTCCCGATTCCTGATTCCTGATTCCCCGCCGTTGTTATTCGTGCCGCAGGGCTTCGATGGGGTCCAGTTGGGCGGCGCGCATGGCCGGGTACAGGCCGCTGATCAGGCCCACGATCACGGCCATCAGGAAGGGGATAATCATCGTGGCCGCCGGCAGCAGGGCGGGGATTTTCAGCAGCGTCTGGACCACGGGCGGCACGGCGAAGCCCAGAGCGATGCCCGTCAGCCCGCCCACCGTCGTGAGCGTGACGGCCTCGACCAGGAACTGCACGATGATGTCGCGCCGCTTGGCCCCCAGCGCCCGCCGGATGCCGATTTCCCGCGTTCGCTCCGTCACCGACGCCAGCATGATGTTCATGATGCCGATGCCGCCCACCAGCAGCGAGATCGACGCCACGGTGAAGAACATGATATTCCACAGCCGACGCTGCTTGGCCCGCTGCTCGATCAGTTCCAGCGGCACCGTGATGTCGTAATCGCGCTTGTCGTGGCTGCGCGACAGCAGCGAGCGCACCACCTTGGCGGCATTCAGCACCGTTTTCTCATCGGCCAGTTGCACGATGAGCTGGCTGACTTCCACGCGCTCGCGCGAGCGGCTCGAACCGGTATTGATGACCGTGAATTCGCCGAAGCGGTTTTTGTCCGTAGCGGACGGGATGAAAATCAGGTTCATCGCCAGTTCCGACGGCACGGCCGCCATGGTCCGGCTGGGCTGATCCACCAGCCCCACGACGCGGAAGGACTCGCCGCCCAGCCGAATGACCTTGTCCAGCGGATCGTCGGGCCCGAAGAGCCGGCGGGCCAGCGAGACCGTCAGGATGGCGGTGTTTCGGCAGAGGGTCTGGTCGGCCTCGCTCACGAACCGTCCGGCCACCAGCGCCAGCCGGCCCAGGTCGAGATAGTTGGGCGAGGCGCCGATCACCTGGCAGGGAATGAGCTTGGTGCCGTTCTGCGCGGACTTTTGCGTGCGATGGGCGGCCGTCCAGCGAACCACGCCCGGCAGGTTGTCGATCAGCGTGCGCTGGTCCGACCAGGTAATACCGTAGTTCAGCACGCCGCGGGCCTGGGCGGCTCCGCTTTCGTCGGCCGAGGGTTTGACCGAGTCGATGAGCAGGTTGTCGCTGCCCATCTGCCGCAGCGACTGCTGCGATTCGTAGCTGGCGCCCTCGTTGATGGCCAGCATGGCAATGACGCTCCAGACGCCAAACAGGATGCCCATGGCCGTCAAGCCGCTGCGCACCTTGTGCACCGCCAAGCTGCTCAAGCCCAGCAGGACAATGTCGCCGACTTTGTTCAGGCCTTTCATGTCTGGGCCGCCTTGCTTTCCGCCAGCCCGCGTGCGCTGAGGCTGTCGGAATCGACCTTGCCGTCCTTGAGCCGCACCACGCGCCGCGCGTGCCCGGCCACATCGTCCTCGTGCGTGACCAGGATGATCGTGCGCCCGCGCCGGTACAGATCGTCGAACAGCTCCATGATCTCCTGGCTGGTGCGGGTGTCGAGGTTGCCGGTCGGCTCGTCGGCCAGGATAAGCAGCGGGTCATTGGCCAGCGCCCTGGCCACGGCCACACGCTGGCGCTGCCCGCCGGACAGCTCCGTGGGCTTGTGATCCTTGCGATGTCCCAGGCCCACCAGATCGGCCAGGGCCGAGCTGCGCGGATGCCGTTGGGGGCGCGGCATGCCCAGGTAGAACAGCGGCACCTCGATATTGGCCAGGACGGAAATCTGCGGAATGAGGTTGAAGGATTGAAAGACGAAGCCGATTCGCCGGCCCCGGACGTCGGACAGGGCCGCATCGTCCATGGTGGAGACATCCAGCCCGCCCAGCAAGTACCGGCCGCTGGTGGGCTTGTCCAGGCAGCCCAGGACATTGAGCATGGTGCTCTTGCCCGAGCCGCTGTGGCCCATGATGGCGACGTACTCGCCTTCGTGAATAGACAAGCTGACCTCGTCCAGGGCCGTCACGACGGTTCGACCCATGACGTATCGCTTGCTGATCGATTCCAGGCGGACCAGTTCTTTCATCATGCTACTTCAAGTGTGTCACGGTCGTGGATTGGGCCACGGTCGTGGGTTTTCGTGACACGGGCGTCTCGCCCGTGCGTGTCAGGGCCGTCTCGGCCCTGTCTTCATTTCTCATGGGCGAGACGCCCATGACACGCATGGCCGAGACGGCCATGTCACGTCGTCTAACTACTCGCCGCCGTTGCGTCGCGGGCGGCCCCGGCCAACGCCGCCAGCCTGACCTCCGCCACCGGCTTGGCCGCCTGATGGCGGGGTGGCGTTGAACGCACCGGCGGGCCGGCTCGTGCCGGCGGGCCGAGACGAGGTAACTTCCGAGCGCTTCTTGTCGCCGGTGCGACCGCCCACCTGCTGACCCGGCGGCGGCGCCAGCAGCACGCTGTCGCCTTCGTTCAGGCCGGCCAGAATCTCCGCCCGCGCATCGCTGGTCTTGCCCAGCGTGATGCTGACGCGGTCGATCTGCCCGCCGTGAGGCCGGAAGCAGAATGACTGGTCATTTTCAGAGAACACCGCCGCGATCGGCACCGACAGCACGTTGTCCAGCGTGGCGCGGATGATCTCCACGTCGGCGGTCATGCCGGGCTTCAGGCCCACGCTATCTTCGGGGTTTTCAAACGCCACTACCGTCGGGTACACCTTCACGCCCGGCGACAGCCAGGGGTTCTGCGTGTCCGGCAGCGGAGAGACTTTCTTGACGTAGCCGTGCAGCACCTGTCCGCGCTTGGCATCCAGGCGAATCAGCGCGGGCAAGCCCGGCTGGATCTCTTCCCGGACCGCCTCGTACACGCGCGTCTGGATCTGCAGCGTCTTCATGTTGGGGATAATCATGAGCTGCTGGCCGGACTGGATCTTCTCGTCTACCGCCACCGTCACCGGCGTGTCCCACTGCCTCCGGCGGCTATCGTACACCACCAGGCCGGGGCGCTTGGCCTTGACGATCAGCTTGGCGGCGTCGTCCTTGATGTCTTGCAGCTTGCCCTGCTGTTTGGCCAGGCGCTCCTTGCAGGATTCTTCATTGCCCTCAGCCAGGCAGACCTGTGTCTCGGCGTCCAGCATGGTGGTCTTCAAATCACTCTGAGCGGTGTGAACGGCGTTCTTCTTGTCCCGCAGCGTCCGCGGCGTGGTGTACTCCTGCAACACCGTCTTGTCGGTCTGGGCCTTGACCAAGGCCAGTTGCAGCCGTTGCAGCGCGAGCTTGTCGGCCTCGATTTCGTTCTCGCTGTAAGGCTGCTTGAGTTCGGGGTCGGCGTTGATCCTGAGCTTGCTGTCGAGCTTGCTCTGGGCCAGCCTCAGGTCGCGGTCGGCCAGAACGATGGCCGACTCGGCGACGTCGCGCTGCTCGGGCCACTCGGCCTCTTCGTACTTCTTCAGGTCGTTCTTGGCGTCCTCGACGGTTTGGCGGGCCTTGTCCACGCTGGCCTGCGTCTGCTGGCGAGTGATCAGAAGCTTGTTGTACGCCGCACTGTAGTCGTCCTCGGCCTGGCGGACCTTGAGATCCTGATCGAGCAGGGCGTCTTCCAGATCCTTGCACTCCATGCGGATGATCAGTTCGCCCTGCTCAACAACCTTGCCCTCGGGGACCACTTCCTTGATCGTCACCGTCCAGCGCACTTCGTTGGAGACGACCTCCTGCTCTTCGGCCACGATGTCGCCGGTCTCGCTGGAGGAGACAACCATGCAGCCGCGAACGGCGGTGGCAGTGGGCAGGCCGGAGTCCTCGGGCTTGGATGAACCCATGGAGAGCAGCACGATAACGATCAGCACCACCGCTCCGGCCGATCCGCCCAGGATGAGGCGTTTGCGGCGTTTACCGGTAGTAGCCGAGGCGGTCGGTGGTTGTTGGTGTACTTCGCTCATGAAACTTTCCTTGCGCGTCTACATCAATCATGCCCACGCCGACCAGGAAATTCAGGCGCGTGGTGGTATAACTGACCAGGGCCGCGATCATCAGGTTCTTGCTGGTCCGCAGGGCGTCTTCGGCGTCCAGCACGTCTCGGGTGCTGGCCAGCCCTTCCTGTTGTTCGAATCGCGCCAGCTTCGTCCGGCGGATGGCCAGGGCGTATGAACTCTTCTGGATCTCGTAGGATGCACGTGATTGTACCAAAGATCGGTACGAGTTCCTCACGTTTAGCCGCACATTGTCCAGGAACTCGGCCAGATCCCGCGTCCGCCGATCGGCCGCAATCTGGGCGTTGCGGTAGGCGTCCATGTTGTCGGTCTGGTCCAATTGGTAGCTAAAGTTCATCCGCACCGACCGCGTGGACTGCGGGAATTCAATGTCCAGCGGCCGGCGGTTGGGCGAGTCCGTCGAGGGCACCAGCGCCGCCAGCACCAGGTCCAGCTCGGGCAGAAAGTTATTGGCGGCAATCTCCACGTCCCGCTTGGCGTCGCGCAGCTTGGCGTAGCTCGTCAGCACGTCCGGGCGGCTGCTCAGGGCCGAGGCGATGGCGCGATCTTCCTCAAACGGGATGGGCTGGGGCGACAGCTCCTCCAACTCCGCCATCCGCAGTTCGACGTTGGTAGCCAACGGCAAGCCCAAGGTGATCTTGAACTGGTCCAGGGCGTCGTTGTACGCCTGCCGAGAAACCTCGATGCGATCCTTGGCGTTGAGAACGTCCTGCTCGGCCTGGTCGGACTGAACGCGCGAGATCATGCCGCCGGCCACCTGGGCCTGCACGAACTTGAAGGTGTCCTCCAGGCGGCGAAGGTTCTCCTGGTCGTTCTCAAAGACGTTCCTCAACTCCAAGACGTTGTAGTAGCTCTGGGCGATGCCCACCGAGAAGCCCTGGACATAGAACTCGTAGCTGAGGATCTGGATGGCGAAGTCCCGCTCGGCCCGGTACAGCTGCTCGTAGGCGAAGTCGTGCCAGGCACCTTGCAGCAGGGGCTGGGTAAAGTTGGCATTCACGAACGAGCCCAGGGTCGTGCCGCCCAAGCCTAGAAAATCGGTGGCTGCGTTCAGGCCCAGGCCGACGGTTGCAATGCCGCCGTTAGCGAACTTCTGGGCAAAACTCACCGTCCCGAGCGTCGAGCCGTCATACACGGGTTCATCGCCGCCAATGCCCGTGATGCCCGTGGTGCCAGTGACGGTGCCCGACAGCAACGACCACTGGTGCCGCAGGTTGGCCAATGCCAAGGCCGAACTGTACAGCACCTCTTTTTGCGTCTGGAAGCTGCGGCTGTTGCGAGCGGCGATCTCCAGGGCATCTTCCAGGCTCAACTCGCGCGCGGGCTGGCTGGCAGAGACCGTGACCGTGTTGCCCACGGGCCCGATGCCCTCCACGCCGACGGCCACCGGCCGATACGTGATGTCGAAGGGGTGAGTATCGCCCAAAGCCTGCCGCTGCTTCTGGGCGTTGACCTTGTACGCGTCGGTGTCGGCAATCTTGGCGTACTGCGCAGGGGTGCAGCCGCCTGCGCCCAAAGCCAGAGTCACCACGGCAAACAGACTGGCTGCCTTCGCTGCGAAAGCTCGTTGTGCGGCTCGGTAGGTCATGATACGTGGCGGTCGACGGACCTTGCTCCAGGCAGGCAAGCGTGATAAACGACTTTGCGACAAGTCCTTATTTTCGACTCCTGCGGGCTATTTGTCAAGCCACTCTTCCGTCAGCGTCACAGGCCAACGCTGCCTGCTAAGCGTAGTGGCGGCCCGGACCTGACAGGTTTCATGCGTTTTTCGGTCACCGCGAAATTTTTCCGGCCTGGGGTCGGCGGTTCGGCCGGTTCGGCCCGGCCAGGATATGGGACCATCGTCTTTGAATTCATCGTGGCTTAAGTGCGAAAGTCGGATTGGGTTGGTAAACTAACCGCCGCTTTCATAGGAGCAAAGGCATGGAAATCCGCGCACCGGAGATGCGGCAACTGGACGAGATTTGTGACCTGGCCGGCAAGTGCTTCGGCCAGTACTTCGACTTCTACGCGCACTGCCAGGGCGGTTATGTGCGCGGTTCCAGCTACGATTGGGAGGCCTCGCGGGTCATCCTCGACGCCGGCAGGATCGTTTCGCACGTCGGCGTGTGGCAGTACCGCATGCGGGTAGGCCAGGGGCGGCTCAAGAGCGGCGGCATCGGCATCGTCATGACCGACGGCCGATACCGCAAGCAAGGCCTGAACACCCAGGTGATGAACGCCACGATGACCGGCATGCGCGACGCCGGCTATGACTACAGCGTGCTGTTCGGCGTGAAGGACTACTACCATCGCTTCGGCTTCTGCCAGATCTGGCCATGGGCCAAACTTCGCGCCGAGGCCGCCGACCTGCCCGAGACGCCCTTGACGCTGACCTTGCAGGAGCGGCCCCTGGGCGAAATTTTGTGGGGCAGCGGTGCCGTGATGGATATCTACAACCGCGACAACGCCACGCGGACCGGCACGGCCGAGCGGCCGGTGTACACCATCAACGAGTCGCCCCACTGGAAGGACAACCGACTGCACGCGCTGGTGAATACATCCGGCCAGACCGTGGGCTATGTGGTGGCCACGAAGGACGGAGCCGACCTGGCCGTGTTGGAGGTCGGCGGGCTGGCCGACGATTGCGGGATCGGGCAACTCATCGCCGCCATCGCCGCGCTGGCCAAGTCCAACGCATGCACGCGGGTGCAGGTCATTAACCACAGCCTCGGGCACCCGCTGATGCAGGCGTTGCACTGCGGCAACTGCAAGCTGGAGATCGAGCACTTCCGCAGCGGCGGGCCGATGGGCGCCACCGTGAATCTTCGCCAGTGTCTCGGGGCCATGCAGGAGGAGCTTTCGCTCCGCTGCGCCAACTCGGCCTGGAACGACGTTTCGACCAGCCTGAGCATCCAAGGCCAGGACGAGACGGTGACGTTGCAGTTGTCGAATGGCCAGGTGCGGGTGATGGACGAGGCCGCCTCGGCCAATCGGCTCATCTGCGGCGTGCTGTCGGCCCGGCTGATCGTGGGCAGCGAATCGCCGTCGGACCTGCTGTATCAAGGGCTCAAAGGCGAAGGCGGCGCCCTGGCCCTGGCCGAAGTGCTCTTCCCGCCGCAGTGCCCGATGCTGCACCGGCTGGACGCGTTCTAGATTGCGTAGCATGGGCGTCTCGCCCATGAGCTTTTGGCCGGTTGGCAGTGCCAAGTCACGGGCGGGACGCCCGTGCTACGATCATGAAACCGGTGCTGGACTGGAAGGATCCCATGTTCCGCCGCATCTGGAATGTGCTGATTGAGAACTCGCTGCTGCTGATGGCCGGGGCCATCGGCGGCTTGCTGTGGGCCAACCTGGGCCACGACAGCTATGGCTCGCTCAAACACCTGGTCCTGCTGCCCAACGCCTGGTTTGGCCCCGCCGTTGCCGGCGGGCGGCACTACATCACGCTGGAATTCCTCGTTAACGACATCCTGATGGCCTTGTTCTTCGGCATCGCCGGCAAGGAAGTGTGGGGGGCCATGCTGCCGGGCGGGCACTTGCGCGACCCCCGGAGAGCGGCCGTGCCGATCCTGTGTGCCGTCGGCGGCATGGCCGGGCCAGTTGCGGTGTATCTCATTGGCTGTCTGGTCGTGGCGCCAGCGCCCGGCCTGGCCCGCGGCTGGGCGATTCCCTGCGCCACCGACATCGCGTTTTCATACCTGATCGCCCGCATCGTCTTTGGCAGGCGTCACCCAGCCACCGCGTTTCTGCTGCTGCTGGCCATCGCCGACGACGCCCTGGGCCTGGTCGTGCTGGCGGTGTTCTACCCGGTCAGCCCGCTGACCCCGCTGTGGCTGCTGCTGGTGGCGCTGGCCGTGGTGGTGGGACTGGTCATGCGTGAGCGCGGCCTGAACAGCTTCTGGTGGTACCTCGTCATTCCCGGCGGGCTGAGCTGGCTGGGGTTGGCGCTGGCGGGCATTCACCCCGCCTTGGCGCTGCTGCCGATCCTGCCGACCATGCCGCACGCCCGTCACGGCCAGAAGGTCGTCCGCTGGGCCCGCTGGCACCGGCGCGACGCGCTGGATATGTTTGAGAACGCCGCCCGGCAGCCCGTCGAGTTTATCCTGGGGTTCTTTGGGCTGCTCAACGCCGGGGTGGTGCTGGGTGCCGGGGGCCAGGCCACTGCCCTGGTGCTGGTCGGGCTGCTGCTGGGCAAGCCCATTGGCATCTTCCTGACCGGGCTGCTGGCGGATAGACTGACGCCGCTGAAACTGGCCGAGGGCATAAGCTTCAAGGACTTGCTGGTCCTGGGTTGTGCCGGCGGGACGGGCTTTACGGTGGCCATCTTCATGGCCACGGTGGCGTTCGCCCCCGGAGCGACGCAGGACGCCGCCAAGCTGGGCGCGCTGCTGTCCATCCTGGCGGCGGTCGTGGCCATGCTGATGGCGGCGCTAGTAGGGGTCAAAAAGGTCCATGAACAGGCCGGCGCGGAAGCGACGGGCCAGGCAAAGGGAGCGTGAGATGGCGCGGCCAAGCAACATGAAGAAGCACTTGAATATTTTCCTGGCCGGCGTGGTCGTGGTGGCGCCGTTCGGCGTGACGGCCTGGGTCATCTACTGGGTGGCGACGAAGCTGGACTTGCTGGTGGGCGGGCTGGTGCTCAAGGCCATGAACGTCAGCAGCAAGCCGGAGTGGCTTTTTCCCGGCGCCGGCGCGCTCTTCGCCCTGGCGCTGATCTACGTCATCGGCCTGCTGACGCGGCTGTATGCGTTCCGGCTGCTCATGAGCACGCTGGAGCGGCTGTTCCTGCACGTGCCGGTCATCAAAAGCATCTTCGAGTCCATCCGCGACATCACCCGGCTGTTCGGGGGCGAGGGCAAGAACATCGGCCAGGTGGTGCGCTGCCACCTGCCCGGCAGCCAGACGACCATGCTGGGCATCCTGACCAATCGCACGCCGCGAGCCACGCAAGGCCAGAACAAGGTGGCCGTGTACCTGCCCATGAGCTACCAGCTTGGCGGCTTTACGGTGTACCTCGACCCGAAATGCCTCGAGCCGGTGGAGGGCATGACCGTGCAGGAGGCGCTCAAGACCGTGGCGACGGCAGAGGCCGGGGCCAAAGACGCCGCCGAGGATGCCCAGGCCCTCAGCCAGGAAGCGAACGGACAGGGTTAGCAGGGATGCAGGGGATTCATGGGATTGAAGACATTTGTGAGTGACGATGTTTGGTTTTCGCGTGGCGGGTTTCCCAACCCGCCACCCGCTCTGGGCCGCAACAGCCACAGCCGAGGGCGGCTGTGCCACGGGTCACACTGGGATCTCAGTTCCTATCGGGAATGGTGAAGTAGAACGCCGAGCCTTTGCCCACCTCCGAATCGACCCAGATTCTCCCGCAGTGGTACTCGACGATCCGCTTGCAGATCGCCAGCCCGATGCCGGTGCCGGAATACTCCTGGCGCGTGTGCAGGCGGTGGAAGATCATGAAGATTCGGTCCTGCCCTTCTTCGGGGATGCCGATGCCATTATCCTTCACCCAGAACAGCCAGCCGCGGCCTTCCCGGCTGGCCCCCACATGAATCTCGGGCCTGCGCTCGGCTGAACGGTACTTGATGGCGTTACCCAGCAGGTTCTGCATCAACTGGACCATCTGCTGGCCCTCGGCCTGGACCGTCGGCAGCGAATCGTGCTGGATGCTGGCCTCGGATTCAAGAATCGTCACCGCCAGGTTGCCCGTGGCCAGGCGGAGCACCTCTTCCATGTCGGTTCGATTGAAGCCCTCGGTCTTGCGGCCCACGCGCGAATACGCCAGCAGGTCGCGAATCAGGTTCTGCATGCGGCTGGCCCCATCGATGGCAAAGGCCATGGACTCGCGCGTCTTGTCTTCCAACTGCCCCTCCAGCCGCCGCTCGATCAGGCCCAGATGCCCCGAGATCGCCCGCAGCGGCTCCTGCAAGTCGTGGCTGGCCAGGTACGCGAACTGCTCCAGATCCTGATTCGACCGGGCCAACTCGGCGGCCGTCTTCTTGAGCTCTTCCTCCGTTCTGGCACGCTCCGTAATATCCAGCAGCGAGCCGATGATGGCCGGTTTGCCCTGGTAGGTCGTGTCGGAGCCGATCACCTCGACGTCAATGATGCCGCGATCTTTCCGCAGGCCGTGGAACGTGTAGTGCGTGCTCTTGACCTCGCCGGTGATGCGCCTGCGCATATTCTCGGTCACGAGCGCGCGATCCTCCGGAGCCACCAGGTCCATGACCTCGATGCCGGCGATGTCCTGTGGCCCGTAGCCAAAGATTTCCGCCAACCGCGGGTTGACGTACACGAACGAGCCGGCCTGGATCACGTACACGCCGACCAGCGATTCTTCCACCAGGTTGCGATACTTCGCTTCGCTCTCCTGCAAGGCCTCCTCGGCCCGCAGCCGCTGGGCGATCATGTCGTTAAAGGCATCGCTGACCTCATTGAGTTCGGCGATGCGCTCGCGTTGGTCGGGCGGGCAAGGCTTGCCCTCGCCCAGGCTCAGCACGCGGCCACGCAGCCGCAACAGGCTCTGGATCATTCCCCGACTCAGCACCCAGGCCCCAATGAGCGACAGCGATACGACCACTACGTTGACGGCCAGGACCGGCAATAGGCTGCGCAGGAATGGCCGGACGATCATCGGCATGGGCTCGCTGGTGCCGACCACCCAGCCGATGCTGCCCACTGGCACGGCGACGCCAAGGCGGTCCTGCCCTTCTCCGGCCAGGCGAATGACCCCCACCGCCTCCTGGCCGTGCAACGCTTGCTGAATCAGGTCGCCCGACTCGGGCTGGCGCCGCACGTCCCACGTGAGCGGCGGGCCGCAATTCCGATATGCCAGCACGCCCTTGCGATCGAAGAAGGAGATGCTGCTGCCGGGGGCGCGGGGAACCCTCAGCGTGGCTTCGGCCAGCCTGGCTGGATTCACCGACCCGATCAGCACGCCCAGCAACTCGCCGCGGCAATACACGGGCCTGGCCACGATGAAGATCGGGTAGGGGTCGGCCCGGCCCGCCAGCAGATCGGTGACGCAGAAACCCTGGCCATGCAGCGAGGTCTGGAAGTACTCCCGGTCGCTGACGTTCATGCCGCGCAGCTTGGCGTCGCTGGTCGCCACGATTTTGCCCTGGGGGGAAACGAAGGCGAAGGCATCCAGGGCAGGATAGTCCTTGGCGGTCTCGGTCAGCAGGGCGTCAAGTTCGGCATTGGTGAAGGGGCCTTTGAGGCAGAGCGTCGCCTGCAAACTCGCCTCATCATGGGCCAAGTCGTTGATGTAGAACTCCAGCGTGGCGGCCAGGGCCCGGGCCAACTCCGCATTGGCCTGGATGTGGTCGGTGCGGTTACTACGATACCAGTATGTATAAATCCCCGCCTGGAGCAGCAGCGCCGGCACCACGGCCACCACTAGCAGGATCGAAAGGAATTTGCGGATGCTCCGTCCACGATGGGGCTTGCTGCTGGCTGAGACAAAACGTTCCGGCTCGACGCTCATCCACGGATCCCTGTCTATGGTCCTCTTAACCCACGGCGCTTTCCCCCATGCTAGCGCCAGAATCGCCCAGGCAACTCGTCCGCTGTCCAGAACCTACGTAGCCTCATCGCTCCAACCAATCCGTGAATTACCGTAGTTGCCTTCTTACTGTTCCATACGCCCAGCCTTGGCCATGGGGAGCATAGAAACAGCAGTCCCAACCAGAGTTGCCCGCAGCAGCGTCAAGGCATGGCGTCTTTCGTGTCCCGGCCGGCGCGCCTGCGTCCAAAGACCGACGAAACCCAGCATTCCTGGCCGCATTCCAGACACCCGAGACTCCCGCCAGGCCTTCGGCGAGAGCCTGTTAGGGAATTCCCCTAGGATCTTTTCGGCGCAAAATCCGGCACGGTGGGGATTCCGATCACGCAACTCGGCTTTTTCGCTGGGCCGGAGCTTGGTAGAATCTGTGAGGAAAGGACGTGCAAATCCGTGCGGCAGCGGCCAGGCCAAGCGGGCTTCGCCTTGGCCAAGTCGGGGCAGTGGCACGTGCGATGCTGTGACACCCGAATCGCTGCACATTCTGATCGTTGAGGACAACCTCGCCGAGGTGCGTCTGTTGCAGGAGAATCTGCAATGCGCCGAAGAGGCGAAATTTACCATCGTCCACGCCGCCAGCATGAGCGAGGCCTTGTCCGCCCTTTCGGCCAATCGCTTTCACGCCATCCTGCTGGACTTGTCCCTGCCTGATTCGTTCGGGCTGGCGACGCTGGATGCAGCCTTGGCCGCCTGTGGACGCACGCCGGTGGTTGTGCTCACCGGCCATGCCGATCAGGAGTTGGCCCGCGAGGTGCTGCGCCACGGAGCCCAGGACTACCTGGTCAAGAGCGATTCCGATGGCCGCTCCACCGTCCGGGCCATCCTGTACGCCGTGGCCCGAAAAAAAGTGCAGGAAGACCAGGAGCAGTTGCGCTTGCAGGCCGAGGTGCTCAAGGCCAGCGAGAATGAGCAGCGCCGGCTGGGACGCGACCTGCACGACAGCATCCAGAGCAGCCTGGTTGGGCTGGGCATGATGATAGCAGCCCTAAAGCAGCGCGTGGCCAAGCTCGATGCCCAGCTGGCCGATGAGTTTGACCCTATCTCCACCGTCGCCAGGGAGACGCTGGCGCACACGCGCGGACTGTCCAAGAGCCTCTGCCCCCTGGACCTGAACGAAGGCGGCCTGCACCGCGCCCTGCTGCAACTGGCCGAGACGACCAGCGGGGTCTTTCGCGTGCCCTGCCAGGTTGACCGCGCCGATGCGGTGAAACTCGCCGACGAAGCGATGGCCACGCACGTGTACTACATCGCCCGCGAGGCCGTCACTAACGCGGTCAAACATGCTCGCTCCAAGAAAATCGCCATCAGCCTGCATGCCAAGCCCAACGGCCTGCTGCTGACCGTGCATGATGACGGCAAGGGCTTGCCCGAGGAGGCCCGGAGCAACCGCGGACTGGGGCTGCGAACCATGGAGTATCGCGCCAAACTGGTGGGTGGAGCGCTGTCGGTCACTTCTGGGCCCAACCAAGGTACCACGGTCCGCCTGACGATTCCGGAGTCGGTGGCTCCATGAGCCAGCCCAGCTCAACCATCCGCCTGCTGCTCGTCGAGGACAACCCCGGCGATGCGGTCCTGATCCAGGAATACCTGCGCTTGGCCGACGCCGCCGCGGGCACCGCGTGCGAAGTCACGCCAGCCGTCAGTGTGGGCCTGGCCGCTCAACTCCTGCGCCAAAACCGCTTTGACGTAATCCTGCTGGATCTTTCGCTGCCCGACAGCCACGGACTGACCACCGTCGGCTACGTCAATGGGCTGGCGCCCGAGACGGCCATTATCGTGCTGACGGGGCTGGAAGATGCCACAGTGGACGTCCAGGCCGTGCGGCAAGGGGCGCAGGATTACCTCGTCAAGAACCGGCTTGGCCCGGACGTGCTGGTGCGTTCCATCCGCTACGCCCTCGAGCGCAAGGCCATCGCGCGCCGCCTCAAGCGAGCTGAGCAGGCCTTGCAGGCGGGCAACGATCAATTGGAACGCAAGATCGAAGGCCGCAGTTCCGAATTGAAGATGGTCGTTTCGGCGTTGCAGAACGAGGTCCGCCAGCGGCAGTCGGCCGAGGCTGAGCTTCGCCGGGCCAACCACGCCCTGCGTACGGTCAAGGCCTGCATGGAGGCGATCATTCACCTGGCCGACGAGCAGGATTTGCTCGAAGAGATCTGCCGCATCGTCATCGAAGTCGGCGGGTATCGCATGGCCTGGGTGGGCTACGCTCAGGACGACGAGCCCAAGTCGATCCGCGCCGTGGCCCATGTCGGCAAGGATTCGGGCTACCTGGAGCAGGCCCAGTTCTGCTGGGCCGACACCGCGCTGGGCCGTGGCCCCACCGGCGCCGCCATCCGCACCGGCAAGCCCGTCATTGGCCGGAACTTTCTCAGCGATCCTGAACTGGCCCCCTGGCGGGAAGAGGCGACAAAACGCGGCTTCCAGTCCTCGATGGCCCTGCCCTTGCTCCGCGATGGCCAGGCCTTCGGCGCCCTGACCGTCTATGCCGCCAAAGCCGACGCCTTCGACCCGACACATGTCGAGCTTCTGAGCGAACTTGCAGACGACCTGTCCTTTGGCATCATCACCTTGCGTCTTCAGGCCGGCCGGGAAAACTCCTAGAACTTTGTCCGCACAATAGTGCGGGCGCCACGGCGGCGGCGCTTGCAGCCGTGCCCCTTACACACCTGCAAACACCGCAGGTGTGGCCCCCGACAATCCAGGCCCGACACATGAGCCACGGAGAGTGCGCAGCTCACAGCCCCGACGCACCTTAAGTACCCTAAGTACGCCAAATAGTACGTAATTTCTGCCATGTGCCCAACGGCTCGTGCCTCCCTAGCTGCGAATCAGGCTTGGGCCCGATGTCATTGCGTGCTCGCCACATTCTATAATAAATGCATAGAAGGTCCGCAGCGGGACGTGCGACAACGGCTGTCCGTCACGGATGACGCCATGCTACGGAGAGAGTGACATGATCGCGAAAGAGTGCGAGATTCTATTGGTCGAAGACAACCCCGGCGACGTGGTGTTGCTTCGCGAGGCGCTGGATCAGCTCGGGCTGAGCGTTCGCCTGTACGTTGCCCGCGACGGCTCTGAAGCCATGGACTTCCTCCGACACCCCAGCACGTCGCATTTGAACGCGGTGGTCCTGGATCTGAACCTGCCCGTCATGAATGGCCGCGAAGTCTTGGCCGAGATGTCGGCTGACCCGCAGCTCCGCCAGGTGCCGGTGGCGATTCTCACCACCTCCACCGATGAAGCCGACGCCGCCCTGCAATTCACCAAGGAGCGCTGCGCCTTCTTCGTTAAGACCGCCGACATGCAGCAGTTTCTTCAGACCGTCAGCGACATACACGCCTTCGCCAAGAGCGCGTAGAGCCGGTTTCATTACCAGGCTTTGCCCGTAGCACAGGCGCCCTCAGTTGTGGCTGTCTTTCGTAGCACAGCCGCCCTCGGCTGTGGCTGGTGCGGCCCAAACCGACGTCTTCTCGCGCCGCTCACGCCCGAGGGCGGGCGCACCACGGTTATGAAGCCAGTTCTAAGTAACTCTCTCGAAAGCCGGTTCACCTCAAAGACCACAAAGCCCGCGAAGCTGAAATGTTTCAAGTCTTCTCTCTGCGTTCTTCGCGGCCTCGGTGGTGGGTTCTGAACCGGATCGCCCATCCCCATCTGCACATAGGCTAACGAAACCTCGCCCGATTCGTCGAAATCAGAGGAGGCGTCTTGGACTCTGCGCACAGCGTATGTGCGCCGGATCGTGGCCACGCGGACCCTGGAACCTGGGTCCGACAGCCGCGACGGGCTGTTCAGCAGACGCCGAGCGACAAGAAGATCATGAAACAGGATCTCAGGCCTTCGAGCCCTGTGGCGGACGCCTTACCGCCACTGCGTCAGGGCCCCGGTCTTGGTGCGCCCCTCGGCCAGGCCGGCGCACCGAGCCACGCCAGGCCCGCCGAGGTAATACCCGGCGAGGCATCTGACTTGCGCCCAACTCGCCGCGGGGAACGCGCGACCGCCCCGCTCGGCGAGAGCTTCCCGCCCCAGCGCGTTCGCGTCGCCTGCCCCATCTGTGGCCGGACGTACAACATCCGCACCGTAAATCTTGGGAAAATGGCCCGCTGCCTGTGCACGGTGAAGTTCCGGCTGAGGCTAAAGCCCAAAGCCAGCTTCTCCCAGGGCAAACTCAAGCCCGCAAAACCCACGGTGGTCTCCGTTGGCCCGCTGGTCAGACCGGTGGTGCCAGTCAAGCCGGCCATCCCGCCCGCTCGGGCCGTGCCTCCAAAGCTCACCCTGGCTGCACCGGCACTGCCGGCCGCGCCTGCGCCGTGCAATCCCCCGCCCCAGCCCGTGGCGGTGCTGGACCCGTCACAAGCGGTCGATGCTGCCATCGATGAGATCATCCACGCTTCCGTGCAAGCCGCCTTGATTGAGCCGACCATCGAGCCGGCGAAAACCCAGGAGTGCTCGTCGCCGTTGGTGGCGCCGCCGCCGGCTGCCGCGGAAGTTGCCTCAGCCTCGATTTCACCTGAAGAACGGGCCGCCCTGATCGAACCGCAGGCCGCGCCGGTGCTTCATGTGGACGAGCCGGCATCAGCGCCGGAGTTGGCAACGGATAAGCCCGACCTCACGAAGCTAGAGCAGGGACTGCTGGCCCGATTCTTCCGGCGCCATGCCAAGTCCCTGGCCCAAGCCCCGGCCAGCGATGATTCGCCAAGCCCCCAACCGGATCAGTCCGAGCCGGCGGCGCCGCTGGTGCACTCTGCCACGGCTGCGGAGTCACCGGCCGCGTCCGAGGCGCTTCCACGCGCGACCCCTGCTGTCATTGATATCAACGCCGCCACCAGCGCCCTGACGGAGCGGGAGCAGCGACTCCACGCCATCGTGCTGGCAAACCCGCCGCGTATCGAGTCACCGCAGCAGCACGCCGTCGACACTGCACCGCTCTCGCGGATCGCCTCGGTTGCAGAATCCTACGCCCAGTCCGATCCACGCCTGCGAACACCGCCGGTTTGCCACCCCGATGAGCCGGCCGCCGATGCAGTGGAACTCGTACTTCACGCCGCCACGACCGAGCCCGCCATCGTGGCCATGCCTGGCCTCGACGACACGCTGCCGATTCCACTGGCCTTTACCTCCACCGGATTGCTCGGCCAACCCAAGCCTGCGGCCCAGCCGGAGCCCGAAGCCTTCGACGACCGGCCAATGCTGCTGCTGGCCACGCAGAGCGACGCGCCAGTGCCCGTCGCCACTACGGTCGCCGACATAATCACGACCGTTCTGCCAGGGGCCTCGACGGCCGTCATCACCGAGGCCGCCCCGCCGCCACAGGACGAGCCGCGGGATGAACTCACCCAGTACGAGCCGGTCCTGCTGCATTGCCAGCAAAGCCCGCTGGCCACGCCGGTCGCCAGTACCTGCTCGCGAGACATGCTGCCGGTGCGAATCGCCCAGGCCTCCACTGGCCTGGTGACGCAGGACAATCCGCCCGAGCCCGAGAAGCCCCAGGAGTTCGACGACGCGCCCGTGATGCTGCACGCCGAACGGCCTGAACTGGCTGTGGGCCTGCATGCGACAGACGTGGCGGACATGCTGCCCGTGCCGTTGGCCGCCGCCTGCGTCGCCCTGGTCAGTCAGACCACTCCGCCGCCAGTCGAACCGCCGGTCGCCCGGGAATCCATACCCCTGAGCGATGCCCACCTGCACCGGGAGCGACTGTGGCACCCGCATTACGAGGCCGTAGAACATCATCCCCTGCTGCTGCACGCCGAGCAGTCGGAGGCATCGCTGACGCTGGTAAACACCGACTCGCAGGAGTCCCGGCCGGTCTGGCTGGATGAGGTCTCCAACGACTTCGTCACGCATGCCAACCCGCCGCAGGAACATCAGCCTGAACCTGAAACATTCGACGCCACGCCGGTGCTGCTGCACGCCGAGTACTCCGAGTCGCCGCTGGCCATCGCCGCGCCGGCTCAGGACGCACCGCTGCCGGAACTCGACGAGGCGTGGTTCGCACTCGTGAATCAGGACAACCCGCCGCAGGAACAGCGGCGTGAGCCCGAAACGTTTGACGCCACGCCGGTGCTGCTGCACGCTGAGCAGTCGCCCTGGTCCGTCGGCGTGGATCGCACGTCGGCCCGGGAAATGTTGCCGCTGACCGTCGAGGCCTGCTGCACCGACGTGGTCACGCTGGGCAACCCGCCGGCAGAGCAGGCCGAAGATTTCGACAGCGCGCCCATTCTGCTCCACGCCGGCCTGTCCGACCTGGCCGAGGCCGTGGCCAGCAGTTCTCCCGCTGCCTCGACGAGGCCCATTGCGGGAATCTCAGCTGACCTCGTCACGCTAAACAATCCGCCGACAGAGGCGACGCCCGATGCGGCCGAGTTTGACCCCACGCCCGTACTGCTGCTGGCAACGGAAATCGAGCCTGCGACCGCGGTGGAGTCATCTTCGCCCCAGGCCGTGGCGGCATTTGCCGCCGCCTCGACGGACCTGGTCACGCTGGACAATCCGCCCGTAGAAGATCAGCCCGAAGCATTCGACGATTCGCCCGTGATGCTGCACGCCGACCTTTCGGACTTGGCACAGGGCATGGCCACCACGTCGCCCGCTGAATACGAGCCGGTGCGGATAGCAGAAATCGCTTCCGACCTGATCACGCTGGACAATCCGCCGGCAGAAGATCAGCCCGAAGTATTCGACGATTCGCCCGTGATGCTGCACGCCGACCTGTCCGACCTGGCAGAGAGCGTGGCCAGCACATCGCCCGCTGAGTGCATGCCGGCGCGGATGGCCGAAATCGCCTCCGACACGATCACGCTGGACAATCCGCCGGCCGAAGATCAGCCCGAAACGTTCGACGATACGCCCGTGATGCTCCACGCCGACCTGTCCGACCTGGCAGAGAGCGTGGCTACCACATCGCCCGCTGAATACGAGCCGGTGCGGATTGACGAAATCGCTGCCGACCTGATCACGCTGGAAAACCCGCCGATAGAAGATCAGCCAGAAGCGTTCGACGATACGCCCGTGCTGCTGCACGCCGCCCTTTCCGACCTGGCACAGGGCGTGGCCACTACATCGCCCGCTGAGTGCGTGGCGGCGCGGATAGCAGAGATCGCTGCCGACCTGATCACGCTGGACAATCCGCCGGTAGAAGATCAGCCCGAGGCGTTCGACGCTCTGCCGCAACTGATTCATGCCGAGCAGTCGCCGCTGGCGGTGGCGATCGCCATGCTGCCGACGGAGTTCTTGGCCTCACCGCTGGCTGACCATTACGTCGAACTGGTTGGCCAGGACAATCCCCCGCGGCAGGCAGAGCCGGAGCCCATCGACCTTTGGCCGGTGATGCTATTTTCGGCCGAGACGCTGCCCGAGCCGGTCATCGGCACCACCGCGCCGACAGCCAGTGCGGTTTGGCTCGTCGAGCCCGCCGCCCTGCCGGTCGCCCAGGAAACTCCGCCGCCGCCCGATCCTATCCCATCGGTGGACCTGACGCCCGTACTGCTGCTGTCGGCGGACATTGAGCCGGCGACGGCGGTCGATTTCGCCGCCCCTGAGTTGGCCGAAGCCTTCGCCGCCGCGTGCAGCGGGCTCGTCACGCAGGCCAGTCCGCCAATTGAGGACGAGCCCGAGCCGATTGACCAGCTGCCCATCTCGCTTTTTATCAGCCCGGCTGAGTTGCCGACGGCTGAGACCTCGACCACCGCCGATGAGGCGCTGCCCTTGTGGCTGTGCCAGAACGATTGGCCGATAGGTCAGCACAACCTGCCCGTCGAGGATCCCGAGCCGGTAATCGACCAGACGCCGCTGATGCTGATGCAGGCGGACGCCGAGCCTGCCGCAATGGCCGAGCCTGCCACGGCGGAATGTCTGGCCCAGTGGCTCGCCGAGCCGACGCCCCAGCCAACGGGCGCCGGCGATGTGCCCGTCGATACGTCATTCGAGGCCCAGCTTGGCCGGATGCTCAAGCCGCTGCCTGAGCCCATGGTCGCGACGCTGCTCAAGCTCGTTTCCGACGTGGTCGCCGCCAGCACGCCCAAAGTGATCGCGGCCCCGCGTCACGGCCCGCAAATCGCCCCGCCAACGCCGGGTTCGCAGGCGTCCGTGTTCGATGCTGAATTCCTGCCCACGGTCGAGGACGCGCCGGCCGGACAGACTTCCCAATCGAGACTCGACGCGGCCCGCGGCGCTTCGGCCGGGCGTTCCAAGTCGCGCTGGCCCGAGCTTGCGCCACCCGCCAACGGCAAGCCCCGGCTGCACGTCACGCCGCAAAAGCGTCAACCCAAGCCGCCCACTCTGCCGCCGGTGGCTCCGCCCGCCCACGACGCCGCGCAGCGTCGCCAACGGGCCGGTGTAATCGTCGCCGGCGTGGCCATCTGCGTGCTGCTGGGCTGCTGGGCGGCGTATCGGCTGCTGGCCCCTGCCAGCCTGGCCGGTGCGTGGGAAGATCCGCGGACGGTCAACCCGTTCTCCGAGGAAACGCCCAACTGGCGACTGCTGCTCCGGCCGGACCAGACCTTTGAACTCGCCCGTGCCGGCGAACTGGCCCTCACGCGTGGCCGGTGGTCGCAGGAGGAGCCCGCGCCGCTGGGAACCGCCATCACGCTGCAGGACGCGCCGGAAGGCTCGGGAAAGTGGCTCTTCTCGCCCCACGGAACGCTGACCCAGCTTGACGTCCCCGCCGCGGCCGTGCTCAAAAAGCACCTGCTCTGGAACGACTACCTCGCCTACAGCGTCCTGGGCCTGCTGGGCCTGGCGCTGGCCTACGCTCTCCGCTGCTACGTCCGCGAACGCCTGCTGCTGTTCGGGCGGAATTACTAGCGCGCGGTCAGAGGCCGGAGGCCTGAGACCGCAGATCGTCCTGGCCGAGGTAGGGTGCCATAGCCTGACTCGATGGGACCCTCTTTGGCTCCGTCGAGGCTGGCTATGCCCGACGCCGCGACGGATACCTGCCATGAGCCTGGGCATAGTTATAGCCGCAACGGCGCGGCTCAAACTATGACACCCAGCCCGGATGATGCCACGGGCTGTCGGGGCACATCAACGACGCGGCACCGAGTTGCAACCCGAGAAAATTCCATATCGTTACTGGCGACCGAAGCGATACTTGCACGCGATGCTTATGGAGAAGTGGAAATGCTTGAACCGGCCTGGCTACAAGTGATTCGAGGCTGAAGCGAAACGTGACGCACAAGTAAACAGGTATCGGGTATCACTGCCTGGGGCTGGGGAAGGTTGAACGCGTAGCAAGCGATTCAACGCCCCGTTCCGATGAGGCTATGCCCTTCGGAAAATGCCCGCCTCTAAAGGTTCCGCTTCAGCCTCAATGTTTTGCGCGCTACAGGCCTGCCTGGTTCGGCGACCCCGCGTTTTTCTCTTCGCCTACAGCCGTTGCGTTTGCTACAAATGCCGTATGCCCATTTCCTGGAATGAAATTCGCCACAATGCCATTGGCTTCGCCCACGAATGGGCCGGGGCCAGGAGCGAAACCGCCGAAAAACAGACATTCTGGAACGAGTTCTTTCAGGTCTTCGGCCTCCGCCGCCGCACGGTCGCTACGTTTGAAGAGCCCGTCAAGAGCATCGCCGGCAGGTATGGCTTCATCGACCTCTTCTGGCCCGGCACGCTGCTGGTCGAGCACAAGAGCCGCGGCAAGGATCTCGGCAAGGCTGAGAGCCAAGCCTTCGCCTACATCCGCGACCTGCTCGCCGCCGGCCGGCAAGACGAAGTGCCGCGCTACGTCATTGTTACCGACTTCGCCCGCGTGGCACTGCACGACCTCGAACCCGACGATCAGTGCGCCCTCCCGTTGCCCAGGCAGGTCAAGAGCATTGAATTCCCCCTGGCCGAACTGCACGAGTACGTTCACGATTTCGCCTTCATCCCCGGCTACAAGCAACACAGATTCGTTGATCAGGATCCCATCAACCTTAAGGCCGTCGCGATATTGGGCGATCTTCACGATGCCCTTGACGCGGGCGGCTACTCCGGCCACGAACTCGAACGCTTCCTCGTCCGCGTCCTGTTTTGCCTGTTCGCCGAAGACACCGGCATTTTCGAGCGCGAGGCCTTCCGCCTCTACCTTGAAGATCGCACCAAGCCCGACGGCTCGGACCTCGGGCCGCACCTGGCCAGGCTCTTTGAGGTGCTCAACACCCCTGATGAGCGGCGACAGGCGAATCTGGACGAGGCGTTGGCGTCCTTCCGTTATGTCAATGGGGCCCTCTTCGCCGAAACGCTGCACTTCGCCGACTTCAACCGCGATATGCGAGACGCGCTGTTGGCCTGCACCCGATTCCGCTGGGCGGAAATCTCCCCCGCCATCTTCGGCTCGCTCTTCCAGGCCGTCATGGAAAAGCGCGAACGCCGCCAGATCGGTGGACACTACACCAGCGAACGCGACATCCTCAAAGTCGTCCGCTCCCTCTTCCTGGACGACCTGCGCGAGCACTTCCAGCGCATCCAGAACAGCAAGGCCGAACTGCAACGTTTCCACGAAAAACTCGGCTCGCTCCGATTCTTCGACCCGGCCTGCGGCTGCGGCAACTTCCTGGTCGTTACCTATCGCGAGTTGCGGCTGCTGGAGATCGAAGTGCTCAAGGCCCTTCACGGCCGACACCGCCAGCGGGCGTTGGACATCCAGCATTACTCCAAGGTGGACGTTGACGCCTTCTACGGCATCGAGATCAGCGAGTGGCCCGCCCGCATCGCCGAAGTGGCCATGTGGCTGATGGACCACCAGATGAACCTGCGGCTGTCGGAGGCCTTCGGTGAGAGCTTCGTCCGCCTGCCCTTGACGAAGAGCGCCACCATCGTGTGCGGAAACGCCCTGCGTCTGGAATGGAAAACCATCCTCCCGCCCAGTAAATGTTCCTACATCCTGGGAAATCCGCCCTTTGTGGGCAAGCGTTTCCAGACCGCCGAGCAGAAGCAGGACATGAAGCTGGCCTGCCGCAACGTGGGAGGAGCCAGCGTCCTTGACTATGTGACTTGCTGGTACTTCAAGGCGGCCGAGTACATCCAAGGCACAACAACCTCAGTGGGCTTCGTTTCAACCAATTCGATCACGCAAGGCGAACAGGTTGGAACACTGTGGCGAGCACTGTACGGGCAATACCGTGTTAAGATCAACTTTGCCCATCGTACCTTCCGCTGGATGAGTGAAGCTCGCGGAATGGCTCACGTTCATGTAGTCATCATCGGGTTTGCGGCATTTGACAGCCCAACCAAGCGGATTACTGACTATGAACCCGATGGAGAGGACGCCACTGTCTTTTCGGCTGCCCGAATCAACCCATACCTGGTTGACGGTCCCGAGGTGTTCGTGCTATCAAGGTCGCATCCTCTGTCCGCGCCTGAAGAAATACACTTTGGCAGCATGCCCAATGACGGGGGAAACCTCGTACTGACCGAGGAGGAAAAGACTCAACTGGCGCAGAGCGATTCCAGAGCCGCCCAGTTCATCCGACCTTACCTTGGATCCGAAGAGTTCATTAACGGGATACAACGATGGTGCCTTTGGCTGGAGGGCGTATCTCCGGCGGTCCTTCGTTCAATGCCACAGGTCATGCGGCGCGTCCAAGCGGTAAGATCCCATCGCGCGTCCAGTACCCGTGAGGCAACGGCCAGGTTGGCGTCTACTGCCGCGGTCTTTGGAGAAATCCGCCAGCCCACGGTGCGCTATCTGGCCATCCCCAAGACTTCGTCCGAGAACAGACGCTACATCCCAATGGCGTTCCTCACGCCGGAAACTGTGTGCAACACCGAGTTGTTCAGCCTGCCAAACGCCACGCTCTACCATTTCGGGGTCCTGACCTCGGCCATGCACATGGCGTGGGTGCGGCAGGTCTGCGGCAGGTTGAAATCCGATTACCGCTACTCTTCCACGCTGGTGTACAACAATTTCCCTTGGCCGGAGTCGCCCAGTGAGAAGTCGCGGTCGGCGGTGGCGAAGGCCGCCCAGGCCGTGCTGGAGGCGCGGCAGCAATACTTGGATGACGGGGCGGCGCTGGCCGATGTGTACGATCCGCTGGCTATGCCACCCAAGCTGGTCAAGACGCACGCGGCGCTGGACCGTACGGTCGATTTATGTTACCGGCCTCAGTCGTTCGCCAGCGAACGTGGCCGGGTGGAGTTCCTCTTTGCGCTGTACGAAAAGCTCACCGCTCCGTTGATGCCGGTCACCCCCAAACGCCGCGCCCACTCGCAGCAGTAAACCACAGCCGAGGGCGGCTGTGCCACGAAAGAACATGCAACCGCGCCCTACCTCTCTCGCTTGGGTCGCTTGTAGTCGCCCCTGACCTCATCGGCTGGGTACTTCAGTTCGTTCTTGAGCATCTTGCGCTCGAACTCAGCCGCCAGGTCGAGCTTGAGGCAGTTGGCCAGCGAGAGCAGGAAGGCCAGCACGTCGGCCATTTCGTCGGCCACCGCCTGCCGCGACTCCGGGTTAGTGAGCAGCTCGTCGGCCTGCTCGTGCGTGACCCACTGAAAGTGCTCCATCAACTCGGCCGTCTCGATGGCCATGCTCATGACCAGGTTCTTCGGCCGGTGATACTTCTGCCACTCGCGCTGCGCCACGAACTCGGCCATGCGGGCCTTGAGCTGCTCAACAGTCGTCTGGGTGTCGTTCATGGCGGACATTGTAATATGCTCAGCCCATCAACTTCGCCGTTTCCTGCAACTGGCGGATGATCTTGACCTTGTTGGGGCACTTGGACAGGCACGCGCCGCACTGCTTGCACGCCAGGGCCGACTTGTCGCCGTCCTTGTGCTCCTTGAGTTGCCGCAGGCCGACGCGGGCCAGCTCTTGGAGCCCCAGCAGCTTGGCGCGGTTGAGCAGCAGGAAGTTCTCGGGGATGTTCACGCCGGCCGGACATGGCATGCAGTAGCCGCAATGCGTGCAGATTACCTGCGACCGGGCGTGCAACTGCTCCAGCTTCTTGCCCATGGCCGCTCGGGCCGCCGCCGTCATATACGTCTTCATGCCGCCGATGGCGACGTTCTCGTCCACCTGCGCCAACGTGTTCATGCCCGACATGGCCGTGCACACGCCCGGCGTGGCCAGCACGTACCGCAAGGCCACTTCAGGGGCCGACTTGGCCCGCGGCAGCAGCGCGAGAATCGGCCTGGTGCCAGTTGACAGGCTGCCGCCGCCCACGGGGTTCATGACGGACACGCCCATGCCCTTATCGGCGGCATACGCTATGGCGTCGGCAACGCTGCGATTGAGCCAGTTATAGCTCACCAGCATGGCCGAGAATTCGCCGGTGTCGACGAACTTCTTGATGTTCTCGCTGGTGTCGTGGCTGGAGAAGCCGCGGGCGCGAATCAGGCCCTTCTTCATGGCCCAATCCGTGAGCTGGAAGAAGCCCTTGCCGCGCTTCTGGAACATCTTCATGTCCATGGAATGGAACAGCAGGTAGTCGATGCAGTTCACGCCCAGCTTGGTGATGGCCTCTTCGAGCAGCTTCTTGAAGAAGTCGAGCTTCTCCTCGCGGTAGAAGGGCGTCTTGGTCTGGATGACGATGCGCTGGCCCTTCCAGCCTTTGAGGGCCTTGCCCAGCGCCACCTCCGACAGCCCGCCGTGGTAATTGTGGTGGGAGTCGAAGAAGTTGATGCCCTGCTCCATGGCGTGGCGCAGCACCGGCACGCCCTGACTGAAATTGACGCTGCCCCAGCCGCCGCCTTTCTTGGGCGGCAAACGCATGACGCCAAAGCCAACCGCCGAAACCATCGGGCCGTTCGTGCCGTACGCGTGGTATTGCATGCTCATCTCCGTGTATCACAATGTGACTTGCTCAAGTCTAGCAAAAGGCCAGGCCAGGAGGATATCAGATATCAGATATTGGATATCAGGTGCCAGGTGGCGTGCCGTCGCATTCCCTAATATCTACTTCCTAATATCTAATATCCGCTTCTCTCCTCCTCGCCCAGATCGCCAGCGCCGCCAGCGCCACCACCACCGTGATGGCAAAGCCAACTCGGTACGGCAGCGGGTTATCGGCGTTGTTCCAGGCCAGGTTGCCCATAATCAGCGGCCCGAGGATGTTGCCCACGCCAACCAACGACTCGTTGATGCCCACGCTCTTACCTGGCCGGACCGGGTCGGCGTTGGAATACAGCACCGAGTGGAAGAAGCCGCCCGAGATCGCCAGGCCGCAGGCCGCCAGGCACGCCAGCGCCAGCGGGTAGGCCCACTGGCTGGAGGCAAAGCAGCCCGGCAGCAGCCAGTAGCCCACGCCGCCCAGGACCAATAGCGCCGCCAACACGTAAGGCCGGTATATCCTCCGGCCCAGCGCGGCGAACAACATCGCGCCGATGGGAATCTGGACGCCCGTGACGAAGACGCCCAGGCCCACGTGCCACTCCGACAGGCCGTGAAGCTTGCCCAACTGCGGCCAGAGCGTCAGCACGCCGCCAAACAGCAGCACCGAGCCGGTCAGGATGCCCATCCAGCCGATCAGGCGCTGGGCCGGGGTGGAGGCGAAGTCATGCGCCCGCGAGGCCGTCTCCAGGCCGGGCAGCTTGGTGTTGCGCCACAGCCCCACATAGCACAGCAGCAGGTGGATCAAGGCCGGAATCCACAGCACGAAAACCATCCGCTCGGGGTGCTGCTCCATCAGGCCGCGAATCAGCGGCCCCAGCGACCAGCCCACGCCCCAGGAAACGTTATAGAACGCCACCGTCCAAGCCAGCTTGGGGAAGGGCTGGACGTTGCCCATCTTCACCTGGAAGGCAACGAAGTACACGGCCGATACCACGCCCACCAGCCCGCTGGCCGCCAGCAGCAGCGCATAGTTCTGCAGCAGCACGCCCAGCGAACCCGTCACGGCCATGAGCACGTTGAACACCACCAGCAGCGTGCCCGCCCAGCGCAGGGAAATGATCCGGCCAGTGAGGCTGGCGCTGAGCGTGTAGCCGATGGCGAAGATGGTCAGCACCCAGGATTGCAGCCGTGGGGGCAAGCCCTGGCGAACCAGGGCCAGGTTCATCGAGAAGGTGATGAGAGTGAGCATCAGGTCCGCCAGCAGCGGGCCGCCGGCCAGCAGGGCCAGATAACGGCGAGAAGGACGTGCGGTCGTCACAAATTGCTCCAACGAGTAGCCAGGCGAATCGGCACGGGCCACAGCGCACAGTAGAGAACACGACCAGGCGGCCGAACGCAAGAGGCTGTTGGCTATTAGCTCGGGGCTCCAGATGCACGGGTGCCATAGGTTGAGCCGCGCTGTTTGGCGGCTCTACCTATGCGACGTCGCCCATAGGCAGCCCCGCCTTCGCAAGAAGACGCGAAGCCGTGCCAGCCTATGGCACCCGCCTGTGGCCCATCGCTTCAGTGGGCGAATGTGGGCCGCACAGAGGATCAGCCCGACTTGTGCGAGAGCTTCCGATCCAGCGACCACGCGCCGCCTCCGGCGATCAGCAGGAAGATCAAACTCAGCAGCATGCAGAAGTCCGTCCGGGCCGGATCTTCCATGGCCCAGAAGCCGCGGTGGATCAGGATGGGAATCTTCGTCGTGGCGATGGCCACGAGGATGTCGATCAGCAGCCCAATCGCCCCCAGCCGCGTCAGCAGGCCCACGATCAGCAGCACGCCGCAGATCACTTCCACGGCCCCCACGAACGGGCCCGTAAAGGCCGGGATGGGAATGCCGATGCGGGCCAGCCGCCCCGAGCCCCACTGCTCGGCGAAGAGGAACTTCTTGATCCCTTCGGCCAGGAATACTCCGCCCGTCATCAAGCGGATCAGGATCACGGCCGCCGGTGCGCTGCTTCGCAGAGACTTGGAAATGAGCTTCATGCTGTATCCTTATGTATGGGACGTCTGGGCGCCACTTTGGTCACGCGTGGGTGCCATAGCTTGAGTCCTGCCGTTTGCTGTAGCCATGTCCGGGTGCCATAGCTTGAGCCGCGCCGTTACGGCTCTAGCTATGCCTCACCGTATGTCGAGTGCCGGCCCGTGGCAAGGTCCAGCATAGCCAGCCTTGCTGAAGCCGAACAGGGCTTCAGCAAGTCAGGCTATGGCACCCAATTCGCGGCCTGGGTGCCATGCGTCTGCGTTGTCTTGCAAAAGCATGCGAAACTTTGCGGGGGGCGTTCTGCATGCTTCCGCATACGGCCACGACACGGAAGCATGGCGCCCGGCCGCAGCCGACGGGTGGCATGGTCACCCTTTCGTTGGGGTGACCATGTTCAGACGCGATGCGCGGAACCGCCGGGTCTGACCATGGTCACGCAACAGCGTAACCATGCCACCCAGAGCATGCCACGCGCCTCTTGGTCGCGCACTTTTCCTCTTCGTGTCCTTCGTGGTCTCCGTGGTTAAAGAAACCTTCACGAGCAGATGGTGTAGCCGCAGGCGGGACAGCGGCTGCACGCGATCTGATCGTCGAGCGGGGCCTGGCAGCGCGGGCAGGAGAGTACCGGCTCCTTGGCCGCTTCGTAGCCCATCGGCTGGCCGGGGCGGCTGCCGTGGCGGTACACGGTGATGCCCTTGCAGCGGCTGTGATAGGCCTGGAGGAAGACCTTCTCCACGTCCTCGGCGCTGGCGGCGGCGGGCAGGTTGATCGTCTTGGAGATGGCCCCGTCGATGTACGGCTGAAAGGCGGCCTGCATCTCCACGTGGCGCTGCGGCGGCACGTCGTGGGCCGTCACGAAGACGTCGCGCACTTCCGGCGGCACCTGCGGCATCTCTTGCAGGCTCGCCCCCGAGGCCAGCTTCTCAATGATTTCGTGGCCAGCGATGCCGCGCCGCTCCAACTGGGCCTCAAAGATGCCGTTGACCTCCAGCAGGTGCTGGCCGGAGAGGATGTTCCGCCAGTACGCCAGGGCGAACAGCGGCTCGATGCCGCCCGAGCAGTCGGCGATGATGCTGATCGTGCCGGTCGGGGCGATGCTCGTCACGGCCGCATTGCGCATCTTCCGGCCACGTTTTTCCCACAGGCTGCCCAGGTAATTGGGGAAGTTCCCGCGCGCTTGGGCCAGGGCCTGCGAGGCGGCAAAGGCCTCCTCCGTCAGTGCCCGCGCCACCTGCTGAGCGAAGGCGACGGCCTGGTCGCTGTCGTACCGGATGCCCATCGTCAGCAGCGCGTCGGCAAAGCCCATCACGCCCAGACCAATCTTGCGATTGCCCAGGCAGATGCGGGCAATCTCGGGCAGGACGTAGTTGTTCACGTCCACCACGTCGTCGAGGAAACGCACACCCAGCGGCACCACGGCCCGGAAGCCCGGTTCGTCAAAGCCCGCCGGCGAGGCGAACTTGCCCAGGTTGATCGAGCCCAAGTTGCAGGCCTCGTAATCCAGCAGCGGCTGCTCGCCACAGGGGTTGGTGGCCTCGATGCGGCCAAGTTGCGGCGTGGGATTGTCCTCGTTGACGCGGTCGATGAAGCACAGCCCCGGTTCGCCGCTGGCATGGGCGCAGGCCACCATCAGATGCCACATCTCCCCGACGCGGTAGCAATCTTTGGCGGCCGGAGCGTACGGCGGCAGGTCGGCGATGGTGTAATTGGCCAGGTCCAACGCGTGCGGCAGGGCGTAAAGCTTGCCGGTGCGCGGGTTCGCCACCTGGTGCACGCCATCGGGGTGATGCTCCACCAAGTCCATGAAGTCATTGCCGACCTTGATGGAGATGTTGAAGTTTTCAAACGCGCCCAAGTGCGTCTTGGCGGTGATGAACTTCAGCACGTCGGGGTGGGTGATGTTCATCATGCCCATGTTGGCCCCGCGGCGGAAGGCCCCCTGCTGAATGGCGTTGGTGGCCTCGGAAAAGACGCGCCAGAAGCTCATCGGCCCGCTGGTCGTGCCGCCGGAGGTGGAGATGAAGTCTCCGGCCGGTCGCAGCCGGTCGAAGGCAAAGCCGGTTCCGCCACCGGCCTTTTGAATCAGCGCCGCGGCCTTGACGGAATCGAAGATGCCCTCGATGCTGTCGGGCACGGGCAGCACGAAGCACGCGCTGAGCATGCCCAGCTCTCTGCCGGCGTTCATGAGCGTGGGGCTGTTGGGAAGGAAGACACTTTCGAGCATGAGTCGGTAGAACGTGTCGGCGTGCTGAGCGATGGCGGCGTCATCGGCGCCGTACCGCGACTCGGCGTTCGCGACCGCGCGGGCCACGCGGAAAAACATTTTTTCTGGCGTCTCTATGAGTTGCCCGTCAGGGGCCTTGGCCAAATATCTATGTTGGAGCACATGTAGTGCGTTTTGTGAGTATTTTCCCGTGTTTTTGCGTGCCATCGCCTGCTCTCCCATGTGCCGCTACTATAATACTACGCGGCGCGTTGCCCAAGAGAATGGCTGTGTTCGTGCACAACTTCTTGCCCAAGAACAACATTTGAGTTAAAGGACATGCAAACATTTCTCCGAAAAAAATAGTGTAAAGATTTATTGAGGAGCGCTGCGGAGTGCTCCGTTGTAGAACTCGTGGAATGGTCACATAAAGGAGACCGAGATGCCGACCAAGACGAAGAAAGTTGCCAAGAAGCCCGCTGCCAAGAAGAAGGTTGTGAAGGTTGTCAAGAAGGCAGCCAAGAAGAAGTAAACCTCCGGGCCGGGTATGCGCGAGCATAGTTGGCCCAGTAGCGGCGGTCTCCAACGGGACCGCTGCTTTTTTTTGCGCACAAAGAAAAGACGTTTGCCACGGAGGTCACGGAGAACGGCAGAGGAAGGCAGGACACCAGGTTCTTAGTTCCGAATGAGGATTCTTAGCGGCCAACGCTCATCCTGTGACCACTGGCTCGTCGTCTGTTCCCCATGCCTCGCCCTCACCCGGCCCTTCGAGCCACCCTCTCCCAGAGGGAGAGGAGTTCAAGGCCTGCCACGCTACGCTTTGCATTTGCACCCTACGCCCTATGACCTACGCCCTACGACCTACGACCTTTCCCTAAGCCCTATGCCCTGCGGCTTCGACCTTTTATAATGCTCGCGTGAGAATCATCGCGGTACTCAATCAGAAGGGCGGCGTGGGCAAGACCACCACGGTGGCGAACCTCGGCTCGGCGTTGGCACGGCGCGGCCAGAAGGTGTGCCTGGTGGACCTCGATCCGCAGTCGAACCTGACGATGCACTTTGGCGTCGATCCGGCCGAGGTCAAGACCAGCACCTACGATCTCCTCACCGGAGGAGCCACCTTTGCCCAGGCGGCCGTTGCCGTCGAAGACAACCTCACGCTCCTGCCGGCGGTGATCGACCTGGCCGCGGCTGAGGTCGAACTGGCCGCCGAAGTCGGGCGCGAGCAGATCCTGCGCGGGCACCTCGAGAAGGAAAACCCGCCCTACGACCTCATGCTGCTGGACTGCCCGCCTAGCCTGGGGCTGCTGACGCTCAACGCCCTGGCCGCCGCCGGCGAGGTGCTGATCCCGCTCCAGCCGCACTTCCTGGCCCTGCAAGGCCTGGGCAGGCTCTTAGAGACGGTAGAGCTGGTCAACAAGCGAATCAACCCCACGCTAAAAGTCAACGGCGTGGTCTTCTGCATGTTCGAGAGCGGCACGAAACTGGCCGGCGAAGTGGTCGAGGACGTGCGCAGCTTCTTCGCCCAGGCACACGGTGGCCCCACGCCATGGTCGGCCGCCCGCGTCTTCCAGACCCGCATCCGCCGCAATATCAAGCTGGCGGAATGCCCCAGCTACGGATCGAGCATCCTCAAGTACGAGCCCTCCAGCAACGGCGCGAAGGATTACCTCGATTTGGCTGAAGAGTTCCTCAACCCGCCGGCCGTCGTGCCCGCTGGGCAGGTAAAGACTGCCCCATCAGCGTCGCAACATGGTCACGCGAACAGCGTGACCATGCCACCCGTTCAAGAGTCGGCGAAGGTGGGCCTCGCAGAACAACGCTCGACCCAGCCTGCTGTGTCCGCGGCTGAACATGTTCACGCCGAGAGCGTGGCTGCCTCATCGGATGCGCCGCCAGCGGAACCCGGCCAAGCCGACGACGACGTGGCCACGCTGCCGGACGCGCCTGCGTCTGAACCTGGTCCGGCCGACGACAGCGCTGCGGCGCCGCCCGACGCGCCAGCCACCGAATAACCATGGCAAATCTGCTCATCAGCGAGATGTACCGGTCGTTGCAGGGCGAGGGCGTCCGAGCGGGCCGGCCTTGCGCGATCATCCGTCTGGCTGGATGCAATCTCCGCTGCTCCTGGTGCGACACGCAGCACGCCTACGAAGGCGGCACGGTCACGAGCATCCAGGCCGTGCTGGAATGGACCCGCCAGGCCCGCTGCCGACTGGCGATGGTGACGGGCGGCGAGCCGCTGCTGCAAGATGGCACGCCCGCCCTGCTGTCGGCCTTGTGCGACGCCGGCCAGGAAACCCTGCTCATGACCAACGGCAGCCTGGACATCAGCGGCATCGACGAGCGCGTCATCCGCTGCGTGGACATCAAGTGCCCCGGGTCGGGCCAGTCCGAGTCGATCCTGTGGAGCAATCTTGCCTGCCTTCGCTCCTCCGATGAGGTCAAATTCGTGCTGACTGGCCGGGACGATTACGAATTCGCCACGACGGTCGTGCGCGAACGCGGGCTGATCGGCCGGTGCGTCGTGATTTTCTCACCGGCCTGGGGCTCACTGGCGCCAGCCGAGCTGGCTGACTGGATCCTGGCCGACGGCCTGGAAGTCCGCCTGGGCCTACAGTGGCATAAGATCATCTGGCCTGACGCCCAAGGCGGCGTGTGACCAGTTGCGAATTATGAATTGCGAGTTTCGAGTCAAAGAGACCGCCCGAGCAGCCACCGTTTGGATTCCGCGATGTCGGCCCGAAGACGAGCTTCCCGGTGCGGGCATCAATTCGAAACTCGAAATTCGCAACTCGCAATGTTGGGGGCTTAATGGCCCCTGGAAGGGACGAACGATGAAGGCTGAGCTTTCAAAATGGTTTGCATTCGACGCGGCGCATCACCTGCTGCACGTCAGCGAGGGGCACAAGTGCGCTCAGCCGCACGGGCATCACTATCGCGTGCAGGTGGTGGTCGAGGGCGAGGTGGACCCGGCCGTGGGCTGGGTGATGGATTTTGCCCGCATCAAGCAGGCCGTCGAGCCGCTCATCGCCCAGATGGACCATCACGACTTGAACGAGCTGCCCGGCCTGGCCAATACGACCAGCGAGCTGATCGCCAAGTGGCTGTGGGACCGCATCGCCCCGCAGTTGCCGCAACTCAAGAGCATCGCCATTGCCGAGTCCGACACGTCGCTGTGCACGTACCGTGGGCAGTAGGGTCCGCGGGTTCCCGAGCGCCGCGTGCGAGGGGTTCTGCGAACGGGGAGCTGCGCCACGTTTTACCCGCTGGCCCTGCGACTCATGGGCCGAACGCCCATGCCACGAAAACCACAGCCGAGGGCGGCTGTGCCACGAAGACGGCACGCCTACAATGACAAGTGCTGAGATGATGGGCACTTGTCTGGCAATTGAGGCGGAAGTATAGTTCATGACCATGTCCGACCTGCACGATGTTGTCGTTCTGGGCGCCACGCCGGCGGGGTATGTGGCGGCCATCACGCTGGCCCAGCACAAGCACAGCGTCGTCCTGGTGGCCTGCCCGGCCCCGGCGACGGAATCTCCGCTACTGGACTGGGTGCCGCACGATGTTCTGGACGCCTCGCCCGTACTCAAGAGCGTCAAGAGCGCCTTCGAGACGGCCTTTAAGGAAATCATCTACCACTCGCAGGACTTCGCGCAGCAGGCGGAGTTTCATTCCCGCGCCGTGGCGGGCTACTTCGTGCGGCAACCGGTGCTGCTGGAGGCCCTGGCCAAGAAGGCCAAGACCGCCGGCGTGAAGCTGAAGCGATTCGCCCGCGCCCCGCACATCAAGCTGGAAGAAAATTCCGCGCTGCTGGTGGGCGAAGCAGGCCAGGTCGAAGGCAAGGTGCTGCTCATCTGCCAGGACGAGCCCGACGCCATCATGACCGAGTTGATCATGCCGCTGCGCATCACCCACGTGGAGGAGTTGTCCATCTGCGGCCTGGATGTGCCGCTGGCCAAGAGCGCCGGCCAGGAGGCCCTGCACCTGGTTACGTACGGCAGCCATGAACAGATCGGCATGTTTTTCCACAGCGGCGGCATGCTGCACGTGCGGATGCTGTCGGCGCTGCAGCTCGCCCCGGCCGGCGTGGAGCAACTCAGCCACTTTATCGCCCAGTTGCAGCAGGCCGAGTTGCTGCCGGCCAAACTGAGCTTGGCCAAAGCAAATGCGGCCATCTGGCATCCGCCGGGCGGCGTGGCGCTGGAACTGGAGGCGCACCTGGCCAAGCGCATGCTGCTGGTGGGCACGGCCGGTGGATTCGCCTCGGTGCTGAGCGGGCAGACCATCGATCCGTCGGTCCGCAGCGCCGTAGTGGCGGCCGATGTGACGCACAAGGCTCTTAATTCCAAGCAAATGCAATTGCAGGAATCGCTGGCCGAGTACAAGCGGCAGTGGCGTGACGAACTGTCCGACCGCATCCGCCTGCCCGGCACATCCATGAAGATGCTGCTGCCGATCGTCTACTCCAACAGCGCGATGGCCGCCAAACTCGCCCGCACACTGCTGTATGGCGAGCCGATTTGAGGCCCGACCCGATACCCGATAGCAGATATTAGATATTAGGGCTTCGGGATTAGGGATTAGGGAAGAGTTCTGCCGAAGCGTCTTGGTCGTTCCTAATATCTACTATCGCATATCTGATATCGCATATCCTTATCGTTCCATCAGCGCCTGGACGTGGGCGCACATGGCCGGGCCGATGAGCGCGAAGTTGTAGCCGCCTTCGAGGATCGAGACCAGGCGGCCTTGGGCGTATTCGTCGGCGATGTCCCGGGCGACGCGCGTCATGGCCGCCAGGCCGTCGATCGTGATCTCCAACCGGCCAAGCGGATCGCCCTTCAGGCAGTCCAGGCCACAGGAAACGATGACCAGTTCAGGCTGGTACGCCTGCATCGCCGGCACCAGGCGCTCGTTGAGTGCATTCAGCGCCGCGGCATCGCCGGCACCGGGCGGCAGCGGGCAGTTGAGGTTCATGCCCTCGCCCGCGCCCTGGCCGCTCTCGCGCGCATAGCCGATTTGACGCTCGGGCATGGGATACTCGCCGTCCTGGTGCAGCGAGCACAGGAACACGCCGGGGTCCTCGTAGAATATTTCCTGCGTGCCATTGGCATGGTGCAGATCCCAGTCGAGGATCAGCACACGGCGAGCCTTGCCAACGCGGCGGGCCTGCTGGGCCGCCAAGGCAGCGTTGTTAAAAAGGCAAAACCCCATGCCCCGATCGGCCGTGGCGTGATGGCCCGGCGGGCGGACGAGGCAAATGGCCGAACGCACCTTTCCGGCCATGACCTCCCGGACGGCCGACATGCACCCGCCGGCGGCCAGGGCGGCCACCTCGAAGCTCGCGCCGCACACGTCCGTATCGCCCTGCGAAATAGTCGTCAGCCCGTCACGGCACTCCTGCTGCACCGACTCGACGTACTCGCGCGTGTGCGCCCACGTCAACTGGCGCGGGCTGGCGGGAGTGATATCGATGGGCTGCAACCTATCCCACAGCCCCTGGCTGCGAAGAGAGTCGACGATGGCTTCGAGCCTGGCCGGAACCTCCACGCAACCGGTGTTCCCGGGGACATGGCGGAGAAAACGAGCGTCGTACACGACACCCACGTTGTCGTTTAATGACATGACAAGCAGATTGTATGCGTATTTGTATCCGGCCGAAAGGGTTATTTATGGTGCCACTTTTCCAGAATTGTTTCCCGGCGCGGCGGCAGCGGCTTTGGGAGCGGGCCAGGCCGGTTTCGGGGAGGCTGCCCGGGCAGCCGGCGCGCTGGCCGGCGGCGTGCCGTAGACGTACCGGCACTTGGGGCACGTGAAATAGGGCTGATTCGTGTCTTCGTAGATCGTCCCGCAGCCATTGCAGGCAAAGCCCAGCATCGCCGCCGGCTTGCCGCAGCTGGGGCAGCGGATCGGGAAGCGCTGGCTGTAGGCGACGCGGGTGGTGCCGCTGTTGCGGCAATTGCGGCACACGTACAGAACGTCGTGACCTTGGCCGGCAACGCTGGGGGAACTCGAAGACCCCAGCAGGAACACGCCGCCGGCGATCAGCAGCAGGGCCACAGAGCCCAGGATCACGTATTGCCGGTTCCTGGTCGTGTTCAGACGTTCGCGCAATTCCTGAAAACTCGCCATGTCAATGTCCCTGGTCGATCCGCACCCAGACCTGGTCGTGCTCGAAGTTGTACTTGCCGCTAGGGTCCCAATCCAGCACGCCGTTGTCGCACAGCACCTTGCCCGAGCTGTCGGAAAAGAAGCTCACGTGGCCATCCAGAAAGAGCACGTTCACGCCCGGGGTGTGCGAGAGCAGCGCCGCCGGCAGCGGAGCGCCATGGGCCGGGTCGGGCGGCTGGAAGCTGTCGGCCATCAGGCTAAAATCGCTGGCCGGGGTGCCCACGTTCTCTAGGTTGGACATGCTCAGCATAAGATCGCGGTTGCGGGCGTCGGTGGCCGGCAGGTTGGCCAGCTTGCGGTCGGTGTACGGCTTGGCCCGGCGCATACCGTAGGTCATGCGCGAGACGTACGAGGGGTTCAGCGCCGGCGGCGTGGGATTGGGCGTGTTGACGAAGCCGCCGGCATTGTCGCTGAACCAGCGATGCGAGGGGATGTTCTTCTCGACGGTCGGGCAGACGAATATCTTCTCGTGCCCGATCTGCTTGCCCTTTATCAGCACGCCGGCGTTGACGTAGTCGCCGACCTGCATGGGCGTGGTCTGCGGCGGCGTGATCTGGCTGGTGGTGCGGTACAGCAGATAGTTGTAATAGCTGGGCGTGTCTTCAAAGGTGGACGGGTTGGTCATGTACGGCAGGCGATAGTTGGAGTCCTGGAAGTACATGTGCCAGGCCTTGCCGATGCCCGCCAGGTTGGCCGCACAGTACGTCCGCCGGGCGATTTCGCGCACCCGGCTGTAGTTGGGCGTGAGCATGCTCACCAGCAGGCCGATGATGGAAATTACCACCAGCAGCTCCAGCAGCGTAAAGCCCCGCATCGTTCGCCTGCTCTTCATACCGCCAATCCCGCCCATGCCGCGCCCACCCGGAAATGATTCTGACAATTCCACACGCGGCATTGTACGGTACAATGCTTCCCTGCCGCAATGCGGCGGCGCGTGGTACGCCACCAGGGTGGCATGGCCACGTTGCTATTGGCGTGAGCATGTTCAGACGCCCCTGGTGTGCAGCCCATGGGCGTGTAGTGAAAGAGCGGTCGATGCAATTTGTAAAGATGCACGGCGCGGGCAACGATTACGTGTACGTGGACTGCTTTGAGCAGGCCATCGCCGAGCCTGTTGCGCTGGCGGTGCAGGTGTCCGACCGGCATTTCGGCATCGGCGGCGACGGGCTGATCCTGCTGCTGCCCAGCACCCAGGCCGACGTGCGGATGCGGATGTTCAACGCCGACGGCAGCGAGGCCGAGATGTGCGGCAACGGCGTCCGCTGCCTGGCCAAGCTGGCCTGGGACTCCGGCCGATGCCGCACCAACCCCATCCGCGTGCAGACCGGCGGCGGCATCAAGACCATCCAACTCCAACTCAACCCTGCCGGCTTGGCCACTGGCGGCACGGTGGACATGGGCGCTCCGACGCTCGAACCGGCCAAGATTCCGGTCAACCTGCCCGGCCAGCAGATCGTCGATGCCGCGCTGAGCGTTGAAGGCCAGGATTATCGCATCACCTGCGTGTCGATGGGCAACCCGCACGCGGTCATCTACGTCGAGAACATCCGCGGCGTCGAGCTGGAACGCATCGGCCCGGCCATTGAGCGCCATGCGTCGTTCCCTTCCAGGATCAATGTGCATTTCGTGCAAGTGCTCTCCTCCGGCGAGGCCATCGTGCGGACCTGGGAGCGTGGCAGCGGCGTCACACTGGCGTGCGGCACGGGCGTATCGGCCGTGTGCGTGGCCGGAGTGCTGACCGGCCGGACCGGACGAACCCTGCTGACGCACGCCCCCGGCGGCGACCTGAGCCTGGAATGGCGGCAAGCGGACAATCACGTGTACCTCACCGGCCCGGCCGTTGAAGTCTTTCGCGGCACCTGGCCGGAGTAGGAGTCGGGAAGCGGGAAGCTGGGATCGGGAATCGGAAGGAAAACACGTAGGGCGTGCAACTGGTTGCACGCGGATTGGTGGGACTCGCCAAACAGCGCTCGGCCCACCCTACAGGATCTGGCCGGTGGCATGGCCACGCTGTTGCGTGACCATGTTGGACGCGGAAATGCGGAAGCATCAGGAATAGGAACTAACAACTCGGACCTCCCAACTAGGAACTGTTTAAGATGGCAAAGCGTTACGCGGTCGTCGGCGTCGGTTCACGCAGCACCATGTACACCAAGGCGCTCGCCAACGACTATCGCCAGCACGCCGTGCTTGTCGGGCTGTGCGACAACAATTCCGCCCGGCTGGAGCTGGCCCGCCGCAGCCTGCCGGCCGATCACCCCGAGGTGCCGCTGTTTTCCGACGCGGACTTCGGCGCCATGCTCCGCCAGACCAAGCCCGACGCCCTGATCGTCGTCAGCAAGGACGTCACGCACAGCGGCTATATCATTGCCGGGCTGGAGGCCGGGCTCGAGGTCATCACCGAAAAGCCGCTGACCACCGACGAGCACCAGTGCGTCAAGATTCTCGAGACCCTCGGCCGGTGCAAGGGTTCGTCGCTGCGCGTCACGTTCAATTACCGCTACTCGCCGCCGCGGTCGCAGATTCGCCGCATGCTTCAGATGGACCGCTGCATCGGCGATATCACCAGCCTGGACTTCAACTGGTGGCTGGACACGCGGCACGGGGCCGACTACTTCCGCCGCTGGCACCGCAACCGCGTCAACAGCGGCAGCCTGCTGGTGCATAAGGCCACCCACCATTTCGACCTGGTGAACTGGTGGATCGGCAGCCACCCGGTGGAGGTCTTCGCCCAGGGGCGGCGGGCGTACTACACGCCCCAGACGGCCGATGAGGTGCTGGGCCTTTCGGGCCGCTCCGACCGCTGCCACACCTGCAAGGTGCACGACAAGTGCCCGTTCTTCCTCGACCTGGCCGCCAACGAAAACCTCAAGACCATGTACCTGGACTGCGAGCACGCCGACGGCTACCTCCGCGACCGCTGCATCTTCTCCGACCAGATCGACATCTGGGACACCATGTCGCTGAGCGTGCGCTACGCCTCGGGAGCGCTGATGAGCTACTCGCTGAACGCGTACCTGCCCATCGAGGGCTACTCCATCGCGTTCAACGGCAACCGTGGCCGGCTGGAGCACAAGGCCTGCGAGAACACGTACGTCAGCGGCGACGGCAGCGTGCCCGGCGAACTGGCCCGCAGCAACGTCTCGACCACGTTGATCCCAGCCTTTGAGAAGCCGCGCAGCGTCGAGATCGAGCACAGTGCCGGTGGGCATGGCGGCGGCGACGCGCTGCTGCTGGACGACATCTTCCTGCCCGAGCAGTCGGCCGATCCGCTGGGCCGGCGGGCCAGCCAACTCGACGGCGCGTACTCGATCCTGGTGGGCATCGCCGCGTATCGCAGCATCGACGCCGGCAGGCCCATCCGCGTCGACGAACTCGTCCGCCCGGAGTTGCTGGCCTAGCCGCGCAGACGGCAGGGTCCGCAGGTTCTTTCGCGCCGTTGCGAAAGGTTCTGCGGACGGGTCCAGCGGCAGCTCGCGCAGGCGTTCGGCGCGTGCCCCTCAAAGCGCCGCCAACCGCGCCGCCCCTCATGGGTGGTCGCTGCACTGGGTGGCATGGTCACGCTGTTGCGTGACCATGTCGGGACCTGCCACGCCAAAGCACTGCGGAACCATACGGCACCAACCGGCACCAACCGGAACGAAACGGAACGAAACGGAACCAAACGGAACCATTGGGAACGAGTCGGAACCGTTTGGACCGATTTGGAACGCAGGAAGACTCCCGCATCACTCTGGCCGCCAGCAGCTTGCGGATTCGTCTCTGCTCTTGGCTCGCACCTGCTGCCCACAAGCGCACCCCATGCGCACGTCCGCGCAGCGTCCTGATTCCTGTCACTCGCCCGCGTGGCACCGCTCTTCACTTTTCAAACTTTCTCCCCCGGCCCGCTCGGCCGGAGGCCCTTCCATAGAAGGGCCGACGCACCCTTTTCTGCGCACAAGCCGACGCGGCCTAACCGACTCTTCCGGCCAGTGCTCATTTTTTTGTTCTGACCGTCTCCGCCACCACCGGCGCGGCCGTGCGATGTGTGACGTTGTCCCACGCCGCCTGCCCAGAGACAGGGCTGATCATGGCGCCAGGCCCGTCCGCAGAACCTTTCGCAACAGCGCGAAAGGACCTGCGGACCCTACGCTCGCGCAAGGTGCCATGCCTTTACGCGTCGTCTTGCGGAAAGGCATGCCGGCCCGCTACGATGCCCGGCATGTCCGGGGTCCAGCCGTTCCAGCGGCCAAAAAGCCAGAGAGAGCCACATGAGCAGTGACATGACGCGCCGGGAGTTCCTGCGTACTTCGACGGCTGTGGCCGCCGGCATCGGCATTGCCTTGCTGCCCGGACGCACCTGGGCCAAGTCGCTGCTGGCGGCGGCATCCGAACCGGCCAAGGAGGGCCTGCCCTTCCGCGTGCTGGGCCGGACCGGCGTGAAGGTGAGCATCCTGGGACTTGGGGGAGATGGCCTGGTCTCCGACAGCACGGATAAGGACGCTGTCGTCAAGTTCCTGACGTCGGTGCTGGACAGCGGCATCAACTACATTGACTCGGCCTACGTGTACGGCAAGGAGGGGCGATGCGAGAAAAATCTGGGGCTGGTGATGGGCACGCCCCGCCGCAAGAACGTATTCCTGGCCACCAAGACCGGCGCTCGCACGTACGACACGGCCATGCGCCAGATTGAAACCAGCCTCAAGCGTCTCCAGGTTGACAGCCTTGACCTCATCCAGGTGCATCACGTCAAGGAGGAGGACGACATCAAGCAGTTCGGGTCCGCCCAGGGTATGCTGACGGCCATGCGAAAACTGCAGGACCAGAAGGTCGTCCGCTTCGTCGGCCTGACCGGCCACCCCGACAGCGAGAACGTGAAGAACGCCCTGGAAATGTACGACTGGGACACGTGCATGTGCTTCGTCAACCCGGCCAAGTTCTCGCGTCCAGCCCTGGAGGATCAACTGCCGGTCGCCAGGAAGAAGAACATGGGCGTCATCGCGATGAAGACCTTTGGCGGCCGGCCGGGCTTGTTGGTGGGCAAGGAAAAAGGCCAGGCCGACGCCGCCACGCTGCTGCGCTACGCCCTGGGCCAGGACGTTTCGGTCGTGATTCCAGGCATGGCCACGGCGGCGCAACTGGAAGAGAACCTAAAGACGGCCCGCAACTTCAAACCCCTCTCGGCAGAGGAGAGCAGCGCCCTGGCCGAACAGATCAACTCCGGCGCCAAGGGCTGGAAGCGGTGAGAGGGCGGCGTAGGGCGGGCACTGCCCGCCGGTTAATGGCGTGGGCTTGGTTGGCTGACGGTGTCGATTTGGTTGGCACGGCGGGCAGTGCCCGCCCTACCTGCTGCAAGACAACGCAGAAGCATGGCACCCAACTCAGCGATGGCACCGGGCCCGGAATTCGCTGGCCAAAGTGACAACGCCGAATACAATTATGCACATTGCTGAGGATGGTCCTCAGCGAGAAGTCATTTGGGGAATGTCGGATGAGAAATCCCCACTGCGGCAGAGAACGGAGACTCGCAATGTGCAAAGGCGCAATTCTCTTCGGGGCGGTCATCTTCCTGGCAGCAGCACCCTCGTCGGCAGCAATCCCTGGCGACATCAATGGCGACGGTCTGGTGAACTTGTCGGATGCAGGTGCCTTTAGCACCATTGCAACCGGCGATCCGTATGCCAGCCTGCGCTACGGCGATTTCAACATCGACAGCAAGGTGGCGTTCGATGACTACCTGATCCTGGAGCAGAATTTCGGCACCGCGGCCACGCAGAAGAACGGCGATGCCGATGGCGACGGCACCGTGACTTTCCGCGACTACCTCCTCCTGGAAAATCATTTTGGCAGTCACTACTCGCTGACCCAGCAGGCGCTGCCCTGCGACTTGAACGGCAACGGCGTGATTGATTTTTCCGATTACATAAGGGAAGAGGCTTTAATCGGTGGCCATCCCACGCCCGAGCCGGCCACGTTGTTGCTCGTGGCCATGGGCGGGTTATCGATGCTTAAGCGGCGGAAGTAGGCCAGCCCGATCCGCCAGCACACGGCGGCGGGTGCCATGGCCAGACCGTTGTCCAGGTCTGGCCATGCGTAAACATTCCCATATCGCCGCTACCATGTCAGTCGATGCATGGCCAGCCCAACGACGGGGCTGACCATGGCACCCGGCGGATTCAGGCAACTCGCTCTTGGTGCAGAACTCGCGGATGCTCAGCCCGCTGCGAATGTACCCCCGGATGATACGCCGCCACTCAGCTTCCAGCCGCCGGTCCCGACGTGCTCCCTTGGCCATGCTTGCTCTCCTTGCATGGCTTGGATCATCGACGACAGAGCAATTGCTAACCAGATGTGCGTCGCCGAACGCTTACGTTAACTGAGGCTCAGCGGCATGCCTTTACGCGCTTCTGCGGAAAGGCATGCTCTCAACAACCATCCGTAGCAAAGCTTCGGACCCTACAAAGCCAGCCTTGCTGGAACCGGCGCTAGCTTCGCCTGCGCAGCAGCCCCATGCCGCTTAAGGCCAGCAGGCCCAGCGTGGCGGGCTCGGGAACGCCGGTCTTGCCGAAATTGCCTTCCAGAACGATGTAGTCCTTGAAGTCAACCACGCCATCGTTATTGAAGTCACCGCCGGCAAACCCCTTACCGGTCTTGCCGAAATTGCCTTCCAGAACGATGTAGTCCTTGAAGTCGACGATGTGGTCCCCGTTGGCGTCGCCGGCAAGGGGAGGGGAAACGGAATATACCGGCGCGGCGGTGCGCCATACGCCTTCATTGGCCGTGCCGTAGTAGAGATATCCCGCAGGGTCGACATTGAGGCACACGCTCGACGTTGCCGTTGGCACCGGCAGGCCGGCGTTGAAGTCCGTCCAGGTAACGCCGCCATCAATGGACTTCATAACCTGCGCATAGGTTTGGGGGTACCCGGCGGCTTTCCGGATGCAGGTGTAGTAGGCGCCATCGGGCGTCTCGACGATGGACCTGGTATCAGCATTGACGGCCATGCTCGCGTTGGATACCCACGTCCCGTCGCTGAGTTGGTTCATGATGCCGCCGTTGCCACCGCCGTGCTTCAGGCCGGCGAACATAAGGCCGGACTGGCTCCAGCCAATGACGTGAATGTTGCCGCCGTAAGGGCCGACATACTGTGCGGGGTTGGCATTCGGATCCCCCGTGCCCAGAATCCCCGTAAAACTCGCGCCGCCATCCTGGGATACGAATATGCCGTTGGTTTCAGTTCCGGCATATATGTTATGGTCCGGGCCGAGGAACAGCGAGTAGATGTAGCCCGTGGTCGGATTGCCGCCGGCGTCGCCGGTGCGGATCTTGGTGTAAGAGCGCCCGTTGTCGGTGGAGCGATACATGTCTCCGTGCCACGTAGTACTGGCCAAGAGATTCCCGCTGCTGTCCTTGACGAAGGCGACGATGCCCAACTCCGGCGCACTGGCGTTGGGAATCCCTGTTGCTGGCTTCCATGTGCCGTCGAGATACCAGCCTCCGTAGACAGTGGTGCTGCTCACTGGGCCGCCGACCACCGTCCCGTCACTGGTAGTGAAAAGCTTGTTTATGTATGTCCCGGCAATCAACCCGGCGCTCTCGTCCATCCAAGTGCTGCCTTTGTCGGGCGAGAAAAGAACTTTTCCGCTCAACGTGCTGAGATATACCCCAGACGCATTTGAGGTTATGTCGCGAATGTTCTCAGAGGCGGAGATGGACGTCTGCACCCATGAGTTGTCCGCAACCACGTTGCCGCAGCACAGGCAGACAACCATCGCGACAGTGAGGAATACTTTCACCTGTTACCTCCAGCACATTACAATAGTGATTGATCGACCTTAGACTTGTGTGCATTTTACACTACTTGTCGGACGGTGTCACGCCACTTATTCTATTGTGTGCCATAGCAGCCCGTTGAAGAACCGGTCTTTTTCATGAGCCGGGTGCCATGGCCAGGCCGCTGTCCAGGTCTGGCCATGTGTAAGCGGTTCCAATATCGCCGTCACCATGTTAGTTCCCGGTCGATACATGGCCAGCCCAAAGACGGGGCTGACCATGGCACCCGGCACCCGGCACCCGGCACCCGGCGCGCGACGAGCGAGCGCTTGCCCCGTCCGCAGAACCTTTCGCAACAGCGCGAAAGAACCTGCGGACCCTACCGTCTTGAAGCGATGACAAGGGCGGCGTAGGGCAGACGCTGCCCGCCGTCTCGACGTGGCCCGGCGGCGGGCAGTGCCCGCCCTACCTGCTACCCCCTATGCCCTATGCCCTACGCCCTCATTTCGCCTGCTTCAATTCCTGGCTGATCTGTTCCAGGCGGGCGTGGAAGGCTGGGTCGCCTTTGCGCAGGCCGTCGATGGAGCGGTTGGCGTGCAGCACGGTGGTGTGGTCCCGGCCACCGAAGTAGCCTCCGATCTCCTCCAAGCTGTGCCGCGTCAGGCTGCGGGCCAGGTACATGCATACCTGCCGCGGCAGGCTGATGGACTTGCTGCGTTTGCGGCTTTGCAGGTCCGACAGCCGAACGCTGAAGCGCTTGACCACCATGTCGATGATCTGCTCGACGGTCACGTCCTTGTTCCGGGCGGGCATGTCGCTGCTCATGGCCTCTTCGGCCAGCGACATGTCAATGGGCCGGTCCAGCACGCGCGAGAGCATGGAAATCTTCGTGATGGCGCCTTCGAGTTCGCGGGCGTTCGAGTCGATCGTGCCGGCAATGAAGCACGAGACGTCGTCGGGCATGGAAATGCCGCGGGCCTGGGCCTTCTTCTGCACGATGGCCACGCGCGTCTCGTAGCCGGGGCGGTCGATGCCCGTCACCAGCCCCCAGTTGAACCGGCTGACCAGCCGCTCTTCCAAGTGCGGGATCTCGCTGGGTGGCCGGTCGCAGGAGAGGATGATCTGCTTCTGCGCCTGATACAGCGTGTTGAAGGTGTGGAAGAACTCTTCCTGCGTCTGGTCGTGGTGGGCCAGGAACTGCATGTCGTCGATCACCAGCACGTCCAGTTGGCGATACCGGTAGCGGAAGTCGTGCAGCTTGCCGGTCTGGATGGCCTCGATCAGGTGGTTGACGAAGGTCTCGCAGGACAGGAACAGGATCTTGCCGAAGCCGCGCCGCACCAAGGCCTGGCAGGTGGCCTGCAGCAGGTGCGTCTTGCCCAGCCCGGAAGAACCGTGGACGAACAGCGGGTTGTACGTCCGGCCAGGGGAATCGGCCACGGCCATGCAGGCGGCGTGGGCCAGGCGGTTGCACGGCCCGGCCACGAAGGTGTCAAAGGTGTAATCGCGGCTGAGGATCAGCTCGCTCTGCCAGGTCGGATCCTCAATGGTGACGACCTCCGGCAGCGGCGCCGGCGGCCCGGCCAGGAAGCACACGCTCACCAGATGGCCGGTGGAGGCTTGGGCGGCTTCAGTGAACAGCCGCGTGGCCTGCTGCTGGCAGTAGGCCTGCTCCTGGACGCCGGGAACCTGGACTTCCAGCAGCCCATGCTCCAGGGCGATGGGCTCCAAGCGCGTGAACCAAGGGCGGATGACCTCGCCGCCATGAGCCACTACATGCTGGACGATCTGCTGCCACAACTGCGGCTCGACTCTACCCACGCTATCGCTCCCGCAAGGCGCAACATGAGCGCCGTTAAGAATACCCGTAACTGGTGCAACGAACGACAAACGGCACAACAACCGATGCCTGAGAGTTGCGAGGCGCGCCAACGCAAACATCCACGTTCGGCGTCGCCTCAAAGAAGTCCATGGCAAGCCCGGAAAAAGCAGTTCCAGGGTCACCATCCTTGGTGACGGGGCAGAAGATATCCACAGCCTGCCCCCGCGTCAAAGAGAAAACAGAAGTTCGTCACAGGTCGCTGTACCACAACGCATTACGCTACAGAATCATTGTGGATAACTCTGTGAAAAACCAGACTTTGCACCCTCTGGCAACGTCAGATGCGGGCGATCGGAAGGTAGTAAATCACCACCGCCGCCGCGGCCACTAAGACCGCCGTCAGCACGATCGCCAACACCTTTTCCACCATGGATAGTGGCCCGAAGCGCAGGGGTGGACAACTGATAGCCAGAGCCCACAGGAAGCCGCCGATCAAACCGCCGGCGTGGGCGGCCACATCGATCCTCGGCATGCCGACGTTTGCCTTCTGGAAGAACATCGGGACCAGGAAGACCAGGTTGTACACCAGGAAGGCGGCGATGGAACGCAGCATGGCCTTGCCCACGCCCGCCGGCAGGACGTGGCGATGGCGTATTACCATGCCCGCGATCACGCCGGCCAGGCCGAACAGGCCGCCCGAGGCCCCCACCGAGTTCTCGACGCTGTGGAAGATCGTCTCATGCACGAACAGCGAGACGATGCTGCCGGCCAGCACGCTGGCCAGGAAGAACACCAGCATCCGCCACCAGCCCTGAAGCAGCTCGACCTGCCGGCCAAAGTACCACAAGGCCATCATGTTGAAGAACAGGTGAATCTCGCCGCCGTGGACGAACGCGCAGGTGATGAGCCGCCAATATTCGCCGGCCTTGATGGCCGGGCCGTAGCAGGCCAGATCGCGCACGGCCGAGGCTTGGCCCAAGAAGTAAATGGCCACGCACACGCCGATCAGCGCGATGGTGACGGCCGGCTTAAAGACGTGCTCCTTGGTCGCCACGGGCGGATTCTCGCGGGCCTCGCGCAGCAGCGCCCGGCAGTCGTACCGATTCAGGCCGGGATCAAAGCCCTGGCTGGAATACAGCGTCAGCAGCCGCTGCTCGAAGAGTCCGTGGTGGCCCTGGACGAACCACCGGCCAAGCTGCGGATTGAAAAACGCGATGTTGCCCGGATGGCTTCGGGCGAAGCCTTCGATCTCGTTGGTCGAGCCGGCGCCCACCAGCAGCAGGGCGAAACCGGGCTTATCCAGCGGCAAAGAGCCCGAGAGCTGCTGGCTGGGAAAGGGCGATACCACGACGGCGGAGTCGGCCTTGGCCATCATGACGGCCGAAGCCGGCCAGGCGGCGTCATCGCCGTACAGATACTGATACCCCTGGCTCAGCAACACCTGCTGGATGCGCGCCAAGGCCTGGGCCACAGGCGGCGATACGGCCAACGCTGGTACGGGCGAATCGGGCATGGCGGCATCCTACGAGCGACGCGGCGGCGCAGCAATATGCAGGCAGGTCGGCTCAGGAGATTCCTGCATCCTCGGCCGCGGAATCTGCACGGGTCAGGCGAAGACTGCAAAGCGGCGAGCCAGAGGCCGGGCCCGTCAACCTGCGAGACGCCGCAGGTATGGCTCCCGATCCGGCGTTCGACCGGGCACCAGATCCGGCCCCGCCCTTTATTATTGGGCGGATTGCGGGTATCTTGGCCGCACGATGAAAGACTTTTTTCGATCCTTACAGTACCTCAAGCGGTATCGCGTCCGCATTGGCATCGGCATGGTGTGCGTGGTGCTCATTGCCGGCATCTGGGGCGGCGGGCTGGGGCTGCTGCTGCCCGGGGCCAAGATCCTGGTGGACCCCGAAGGCCTGCATGGCTGGGTGTATCGCGAGTTCGCCCAGGACCGCTTGAATACGACGCTGGTTCGCAAGAGCATGCGCGACGACCGCAATTTCTATGAGCAGCACCTCAACTCGGTGCTCGAGGTCTCCGGCGTCAAGAAGCACGACAAGGCCTGCGACCTCAAGACCGGCGAGTGGGTAGTTGGACGCGTCGGCCCCGGAGGCCAGGTCGAGCCGCTGGATGATCGGCAGATGGTCCGATACTTGAGCCAGCTGCCGCTGGAGCAGGCCAGCACGCTAAGCGTCTTTGACCCCGACAGCGGCAAGTTCCACCAGGTGACGGTCCAGCCGGTGGAAAAGCCCACGGCGCTGGCCCGGGCCGAGCAGAAGGTTGTGATCGGGGCACTGACGTGGGTGCATGAACCGCAGAACGATGCCCAGCGACTGCCCATGTTCGTCTGGCTGCTGGTGCTGGTGGCGGTGCTGACGCTCATTCGCGGCTTCCTGACCTTCCTGCAGGAATACCTGGTCGGCACGGCCATTGCCCGCGGCATCATGGACCTGCGCTGCGAAAACTACAACAAGGTGCTGCACCTGCCCACCACGTTCTTCTCCGAAAAGGGAGCCACCGACGCCATGAGCCGCTTCCTGCAGGACATCGGCGAGTTGTCGCGCGGGCAGAATATCCTGCTGGGCAAGACGCTGGTGGAGCCCTTCAAGGCCGCTGCTGTGCTGGTGGTGGCTCTGAAACTGAACTGGCAACTGACGCTGCTGACGGTCATCGCCGGGCCGCCGGCGTTCATCATGCTGCGCAAGCTGGGCAAGAGCATGCACCGCGCCAGTAAGCGGGCATTGCAATCGGTCTCGCTGCTGCTGGGCGTGCTGGAAGAGACGCTCACCGGCATCCGCGTGGTCAAGGCCTACACCATGGAAGGGGCCGAGCGGAAGCGATTCTTCAACGTCAACCGGCAATTGCTCAAGCAGCAGTACAAGATGGAACGGCTGGACGCGGTGGTCGGGCCGGCCATTGAAGCTTTGGGGCTGGTCTTTGGCCTGGTGGCTACCGGCCTGGCGGGGTATCTGGTGTTCGTGGGCTCGCCCTGGTTTGGCGGCAAGATGGACCCGCTGAAGTTCCTGGTGTGGCTGGGCACGCTCTTTGCGTTGTTTGACCCCGTGCGCAAGCTGGGCAAGATCGGCCCGAAGTTCCAGCAATCCGATGCCGCCGCCAAGCGCATCTTTGAGCTGCTGGACACCACGCCCGAAAAGCAGGTAAAGAACGCCCCCACGCTGGGGCGGCACTGCCAGAGCATCGTGCTGGAGAACGTCAGCTTCCGCTACCCCTCGGCCAGTGATGACGCGGTCAAGAACGTCACGCTGACGATCAAGGCCGGCCAGAGCATCGCCTTTGTCGGGGCCAACGGCTCGGGCAAGACCACGCTGGCGTCGATGCTGCCGCGGCTGCTGGACCCGACGGCCGGGCGGATTCTCATCGATGGCCACGACATCTCGCAGTACTCGATTCGCTCGCTGCGGCGACAGATCGGGCTGGTGACGCAGGACACGGTGATCTTCCACGCCACCATTGGCGAGAACATCGCCTACGGCCTGCGCCGGCCCAAGCAGGAGGCCGTGCTGCAAGCGGCCAGGAAGGCCTTCGTGGACGAGTTTACGCGGACGCTGCCCGATGGCTACAACACCATGGTGGGCGAGCACGGGGCGACGCTCTCGGGCGGGCAGAAGCAGCGGATCGCCATCGCCCGGGCGGTGCTGCGCGACCCGGCCATCCTGATCTTCGACGAAGCCCTCAGCCAGGTCGACGGCGAGAGCGAACAGCGGATCCATCAGACGCTGGCGGAGTTCTCCAAGGGGCGGACCACGCTGATGATTGCCCATCGCCTCCAGACGGTGCTGGAGGCGGACTTGGTGGCCGTGATGGAGCAGGGGCGGATCACCGCCACTGGAAGGCACGAGCAATTGATCGAGAGCTGCAGCGCGTACCGGGCGCTCTTCCAGAACCAGTTGCAGTAGGCAGAGATTCTCAGTAGAAAAAGCGCTAAGAATCGATGAAAAACTTGAAAGCCATGCTGAAAACTGCTGCAAGACCTGTGTTTGCACTATCTTACAAAAACTACATGTTTCAGCTGATATCGGCTTGATTTCTCAGCGAAGGATCTTATAATAACCTGTAACTCGTGGTGGTCCTGAAGGAGCAGTTGGGACCATAACGAAGATCGGTTTGACCCCCTTTCGGACCGGTTTCCCCCGGCCGGTTCGAATGCCGAAGGCGGTGCCAGCCGTCTCCCCCCGCGGCTGGCCCGCCGTTTTTTTGCGCTGAAATAATCCCGCGGCAATCTCCGCGAACGCGACGCAGCTCGTTCATTCAAAGAACGAGACTGCCACGTAGACAAAGAGCAGGCAAGAAATGCAAAAGGCACGGACATGATCCGTGCCTTTTGCATTTGTGTACTTTTGCTGCTGTTCAATCCGCATCCGCAGATTTCGCAGATCGCGCAGATATCGTCACTCGCACATGGCCTATCTGCCCTTTTCCGACTGCACCCACTGCACGGCGTACTGCAGCAGTTCGGTGGCGTTCTGGAGCTTGAGCTTGCGTTTGATGTTGGCGCGGTGGCTTTCGACGGTCTTGATGCTGCGGTTGAGCCGCTGCGAAATCTGCCGCGTCGTCAGCCCATGGCCGATGAATTCAAAGACCTCCAGCTCGCGGTCCGACAGCCGTTCGATCGACATGCCGTCGGTGCCGGGCCGGCCTTCGACGAGCTTGCTGAGCATCTTGCTGGCCATGCGGTCCGACAGGTACACCTGCCCGGAGAGCACCTGGCGAATGGCCTGGATGAGTCGCTCGGTGGCCTCTTCCTTGGTGACGTACCCGCGGGCGCCGGCGCGCAGCACGCGCTCGGCGTAGAAACTCTCCTGGTGCATCGACAGCACCAGCACCGGCAGGCGCGGATGCCGAATCTTGATGTCCTTGATCAGCTCGATGCCGTTGGTCTCGCGCAGTGAAATATCCACCAGGGCGATGTCCGGCTGGAGCTTCTCGATGGCGTCTAAGGCGCCGGCAGCATCCTCGGCCCCGCCGGCCACGTACATATCCGCCTCCTGCCCGATCAATTGAGTCAACCCCTGCCGCACGATGGGATGATCGTCGACGACCAGAACTTTGCGCCGACCGTTTTCGACTTCAACTTTTGACATGTTTTTTCCATCCTCAAAAGGACGCCGCCGACACCCCGCCAGCGGCGATTGCCACGGGAGAGATTCTACTCCCCTAATGCCATTAGTGGTATTAGGGCAAAACCCTACATTTCTCCTAGGCCAAACCCCGCCCGGGATTCCTTCATTCTTCGTACGCCTGCCACGCCCGCACAGAACCATCAGGCACGACATTAAGCCAATCATAGGCTGGCTGAATCCCCGCTGCCAATTCGGCCAGGATTTTAGCTCCCAGAGTGCTGAGGCGACGCCGTGCAGGGGAGGATATAATCTGGCCATGATGATCACATACCCGCGTCGTGCGTTCGTGATTGTTCTACTGGCGGCTCTGTGCCTTTGCGTCCCGGCCTTAGCGGCTGAACCGGCGTCGGCCCCGGCCTCGCCAGCTTCGAGAGCGGCCTCCACGCCCTCGACCATGCGCCAGTGGGAAGAGATCTCGCGCCGCTTCAGCGAGCAGGATGTAGCCAAGTGGACCGCCCGTGAGGTCGATGGCAAGAACTGCCTGATCTCGCCGGTGATGGAGCGACCCGTCGGCGACGAGATCAACCACTACCGCGTGAACGTAACCTTCGAGGGCGGCCAGGTGGATGTCAGCGTCTTGCACGCGGGCAGCCCGATTCTGGCTGAAGCCCTGAAACTGCCGTACCTGCACAGCCCGTTTGTCCCAGCCACCAGCGGCCAGGACGTGGCCGTCACTTCACCCTACAGCGGCGAACGCTGCAGTTGGATCATCCTCCGGCCATCGAGTGACGCCAGGATTCACCAGGTGAATTACTCCTGCTGGCGGGCCAAGGGCACGCTGTATGGCCACGAAGCCCGGACGTTCGACTTCGACGGCGGCAAGCTGCGGTACCGGCTGATGTATCCGCGCGATTATGACCCCAAGAAGGCCTACCCGCTGGTGCTATCGGTGCACGGCTCGGGCGGCTCCGGCAGCGACAACGCCAAGAACATGGAAATGGTCATCCTGGGCACGTACCTGTTCACGCACTACTACAACGATCCCGAGCTGGCGTGCTTCAGCATCGTGCCGCAGATCCCCGGCTCGCCCGATGCGATTCCGCCGGGATACTTCCCCAAGGGCGACAAGGGCAAGCCCACGCCGCCGTATCACTCCGACTGGGCGGCGGTGAACGAGAATGGCTGGTACGTGCAGGCGACGCTGGCGCTGATCCAAAGCCTGCTGAAAGACCCCAGCATGCACATCGACCCCGACCGCGTGTACTACTCGGGTTTTTCGCTGGGCGGCAAGGGGTGCTGGGAATTCCTGAAGGCCGGGCGCGATGTCTTTGCCGGCGCGTTGTGCGGCGCGGGCTGGGCCATCGGCTCGCCCGCCCAGCCGGTCGAGGGTGTCCTGGCCGAGCGGCTCAAACTGGAGGTGCAGCGGTATAAGCACATCCCGGTGATGATCGTGGCCGGGGAGAAGGACCCGATGATGCGCCCCGGCAGCATAGCAGTGAACAAGGAACTGCAAGCCCAGGGCGGCAAGAGCACGTACATCGAGGTTCCCGGCGCCGACCATGTCGGCTCGAACGCGGGCGCGTGGGGACAGATCAAGAACCTGCAATGGCTCTTCCAGCAGAACCGCGCGAAGAACCCCGCCCCCGGCCCCGACCCGTTCCCCAAGGGCGAGTACGGCAATCCGTAAAGACGTTCACCGCCGAGGCCGCAAAGGACGCAGAGAAACTGCTTTTCACCACAAAGGCCACGAAGGAAACTGCTGCGCCACAAAGGACACGAAGACAGCATTCGAGTAATTGCCAGAAAAGCCAGTAGGGTCCGCAGGTCCCTCGCGCCGTTGCGAGGGTTCTGCGGACGGGACGCCACGCCGCCCGTCCGCAGGACCCCCCGCAAGACTACGCGGCGGAACCTGCGGACCCTACCGGGTTGCAAATCCAGCAAGCCGTAGGGTGGGCCGAGCGTCGTCTTGCGAGCCCCACCACCGGAACCCGCCAGAAGCTATGGCGCTAATTCTGGCGGCATCGTCGTCGCCTGAGCCAACCAAGAGAATCAATGCGGTATTGAAGGCCCTGTGCATTTCGCCAGGTTCTTTTGCCATGACCCCTGGATGGTGGGACTCGCAACAGCGCTCGGCCCACCCTACTTTCTCGGCCCACCCTACCGCTTTCGACAGCTCTTCTTGGTGATCTTCGTGTCCTGCTCTTTGTGCCTTTGTGGTCCGGCCTTTGCCTTTCTCGCGTGACCTCCGTGCTCTCTGTGGCGAAGACGTCTTCCGCTCACATCGGCAGGCTGGCCAGCGCGGGCATGAGGCCGAAGTAGATCAGCAGCACCACCAGCGCCGCCAGCGTCAGGTGCGTCAGCAGCAGCTGCGGCGAGGGCTGGAGAAGAGCCGACGGGGCCGTCGAGGTCGCGAACTGGTCGGGCGATTCTGCCTCCTCGCGCTGGTAGAGCGTCCCCAGCACTCGCAGGTAATAGAACAGCCCGATGCCTGAGTTGATGACCAGGCACACCGCCGGCAGCCACAGGGCGTTTCGCACGCCCGAAGCGAGCACGTAGAATTTGCCCAGGAAACCGGCCGTCAGGGGAATGCCCGCCAGCGACAGCAGCATGAGCGAGAACACGCCCGCCAGCACGGGCCTGCGCCACGCCAGGCCGCGATAGTCCTCCACGTGCTGGGCCTCGCGGCCATTTTCGCTGGCGGCGCACACGCAGCCAAAGGCCCCCAGGATGCTCACGGCGTGGGCGAGCATGTAATAGAAGACGGCCTGGCGATCCAGGGCCGCCCCCGCCGCCATCGGCAGCACCGCCAGCAGGCAGTAGCCCATGTGGGCGATGGACGAGTACGCCAGCAGCCGCTTGATGTTGGGCTGGCGCAAGGCCAGCAGGTTGCCCGTGAACATGGAGGCGATGGCCAGCACCAGCAGGCCATAGAACACGCCGTTCCGCACGCCGGGCGTGCCGGTCAGCGTCACCCCGGCCAGCCGCACCATGAACGCCATCGCCCCGGCCTTGGACACGCTGCCCACCAGCGCCGACACCGGGGCAGGGGAGCCTTGGTACACGTCGGGCGTCCATACGTGCATGGGCGCCAGGCCCAGCTTAAAGCCCATGGCCACCAGCACCAGGGCGATGCCGGCGTATAGCGCAATGGTGTCGGGGTGCCCGGCCAGCAGCGGCCCAGCCAGGCCCGAGAGCCGCAAGCTGGCGGTGTGGAAGTACAGCAGGGCCAGGCCAAACAGCAGCAGGGCCGACGACGTGCCGGCCAGGACCAGGTACTTGATGCCCGCCTCGATGGAGATGGCCTGGTCGCGCCGGTATGCGGCCAGGGCGAACAGGCTCACCGACAGCAACTCCAGGCCCAGGAACACCGTGGCGAAGTGATCGGCCGCCGCCAACACGGCCGCACCCGTGGCCGACAGCAGCACCAGCACGTAGAACTCCTCCGCCTGCACGGCCAGCGGGCGGAAGTACTCAAAGCCCAGCAGGCACACCACCAGGGCCGAACCGAAAATGATGCCCCAGAATGCCAGGGCCCAGGAATCGATCGCCAGCAAGTTCAGCAGGTCGCCGCTGGCCGGGGCGCCGGGCCAGGTCATCGGGATGGCCGCCAAGGCGGCGGCCAGCACCAGCACGCTCCAGGCCGAGGCGAAGGCGTGGCTGCGGCAAACCGCCAGCGCCAGCAGCAGCACCACCGCGCCGCCGGCGGTAATCAACATCGGCCCCAACGCCAGCAGGTCACGGGTCATCATGCGTGGCCTCCGGTGCGTGGGCGGGCTTTTCGGCCCCGGAGGGGCCAAGGAATGTAGCCACGGGTGAAGCGTCGGCCGGCGCAGCCGCCCGACGCGAAACCCGTGGTCGAGTTCCTCTTTCCTCTTCGCCCCGGCGGGGCGAAGGAATCAGGTACACATGCACGTGCTGAAATCGCTTCCTCCGCCCCTCCGGGGCGGAACTCAGGACGACTTGCACCACGGGTTGCGCTGCGACCACCTTCGGCGGTCTGCGCTCCACCCGTGGCTACATCCCTTTGCCCCTCCAGGGCAAACGACACGACCTCGGCGGTGTCGACAAATGCCACAACCCCGAAAGCGCCAGAGGCCACAGTCTGAGTCGCGCCGCGGTGGGGTGGCATAGTTTGAGTCGCGTCGTGTGCGACTCTAACTATGCCCGGCGCTGATGACCGCACCGGCTGAGCGCAGGACATAGCTAGCCTTGCCTTCGCCCAGCGAAGGCAAGGCAAGCTATGGCACCCAGAGCGGCTCATGGCGCGGAATGTTGGGCACTGGTGCTTCATGGGTCCTCGATCTGGGATTGTTGCATCAGACTATTAAAGGTTCGGCTGTGCTTGATTGTGCTGTTGAACGTGTCGAACACGTTTTTGGGGTACACGCCCAGGTAGATCAGCAGCACGATCAGCACCGCCAGCACGCCCAGTTCCGTGCGGCGCAGGTCCGCGGCCCGCACCTTCTCCCGGCCATGGAAGACCTGCTGCATCATCCACAGTGCATACACGGTGGCCAGCACGAGTCCGCCCGACGCCACGATGGCCAGGACGGGGCTGACGTGAAAGACGCCGATCAGGATCAGGATCTCGCCCACGAAGCTGCCCATGCCCGGCAAGCCCAGGGCGGCCATGGCCAGGAACATGGCCGCCCCGCCCATGCGCGGGCAGCTGGCCCACAGCCCGCCCATGGCCCGCATGTCGCGGGTGTGCAGGCGGTCGGAGAGATAGCCCACAAGAATGAACAACCCGCCCGTGCCCAGGCCGTGGCAGAGCATCTGCATGACCGCGCCTTGCCAGGCCAGTTCGTTGGGCGTAAAGATGCCCAGCAGCACGAAGCCCATGTGGCTGACAGAGGTGTACGCCACCAGCCGCTTGAGGTCGAACTGGGCGAAGGAAAGCATCGCGCCGTACAGGATGCCGACGACGCCCAGCACGCGGGCGGCCGGGGCGAAGTCCAGCGCCGCCAGCGGGAACAGCAGCCAGAGGAATTGCAGCATGCCGTACGCGCCGGTCTTGAGCATCAGCCCGGCCAGGATGACGCTGCCGGCGGTGGGGGCCTCGGTGTGGGCGTCGGCCAGCCACGTGTGCAGCGGCACGGCCGGCAGCTTGACGGCAAAGGCGGCGAAGAATCCCAGCAGCAACCCAAAGGCCACCGGCGAGGGCAGCGGCGTGTCGACAAGCCGGGCGACATCGAAGGTGTACGCGCCACTGCTCCGGCCATGCAGGAAGTACAGGGCCAGGATCGCCAGCAGCATCAGCAACCCCGAGACCTGCGTAAACAGGAAGAACTTGATGGCGGCGTAGTGGCGGTTCTCGTGGCCCCAGACGTCGATGAGGAAGTACATGGGCACGAGCATGACTTCCCAGAAGAAGTAAAACGCGAACAGGTCCATGGCCTGAAACACGCCCAGGATGCCGGCCAGGATGAGCAGCAGGTTGAAGTGGAAAAAGCCCACGCGCTGCGTGATGCCGCGCCACGAGACCGCCACCGACAGCACGCCCAGCAAAGCCGTCAGCAGCACCATCAGCACAGATAGGCCATTGGGGGCCAAGTGCAGCGAGACGCCCAAGGCTGGGATCCACGGCAGGTTCAGTTCCAGCAGCGACCGCGCCGTTAGCGGGTCGATCGCCAGCCACTTCATGTGCACCAGCCACAGCAGCACGGCCAGCGCCAGCGTCGCCAGCGTGCCCTGCATGGCCAGCGTGCGGACGGCGCGCGGACTGGCCTTGGCCAGCAGGCACGCCAGGCCCGTCAGCAGCGGCACCAGGATGAGTGCCTCTGGGATCATGTCAGCACCAGGATCGTGATGAGCACAATGGCCCCGATGACCAGGCAGGCGGCATACCAGCCGACCTTGCCGGTCTGGCCCCAGGACAGCACGGCGTGCAGCAGCTTGGCCGATTCGCCGATGGCGCCGTAGAACAGGTCGATGAAGTCGCGGCGATTGGCCCGGGCCAGGTACACAAAGGGCTCCACCACCAGCCGGCGATACAGCCAATCAAAGCCCCAGCCGCCCTGCCACAGCCGATACACCTGCCGCCACGGCCGAACCAGCCGCAGCACACGCACCGCGCTGGGGAAACGCCGATACAGCAGCCAGGCCGCCACGATGCCCGCGAGGCTGGCGGCCCCGGCGATGATCTGGACCTTGGCCAGCGAGGGCAAGTGTTCACGCTGCGGCGCGGCGGGCAGCACCACGCCCAGCCAGTCCGACAGCAGCGTCACCTGGTAGACGTTTTTCGGCAACTCCACCGCGCCGGCGACGATGGCGAAGACCGCCAGCACGACCAGCGGCAATGTCATCGTCCAACTGATGTGAGTTGGCGCCGGCGGCTCAGGCTTTTGCGCCTGGAAACTCCCACAGCCGAGGGCGGCTGTGCCACGCGCGCTGCCGCCACGCTGCGGCTCACGCCTGGCCGGGCCAAAGAAAACCACGAACACCAGCCGGAACGTGTACAAGGCCGTCAGCACCGCCCCCACCAGTCCGCACGCCCACAGCACCGGCGAGCCGCGTTGCGAGGCGAGCGTCTCGTACAAGATGAGATCCTTGCTGTAGAAACCCGCCGTCACGAAGGGCAGAGCCGCCAGCGACAGCGCCCCGGCCAGGAAGGTCACGAACGTCAGCGGCATGCGTCGCCACAGCCCGCCCATCTTGAAGATGTTCTGCTCGTGATGCATGCCCAGGATGATCGCCCCGGCGGCCAGGAAGAGCAGGCTCTTGAAGAACGCGTGGGTCATGAAGTGGAACATGGCCGCCGAGTACGCGCCAACGCCCAGGGCCAGGAACATGTACCCGATCTGGCTGATCGTGGAGTAGGCTAAGATGCGTTTGATGTCCGTCTGCGTCAGGGCAGAGCACGCCGCCAGCAGCAGCGTTACGGCACCGATGACGGCCACCACCTGCCCCACCGGCAAGGCCAGCTCGAAGATGGCGTTCATGCGGGCGATCAGGTACACGCCGGCGGTGACCATGGTGGCGGCGTGGATCAGGGCCGACACCGGCGTGGGTCCGGCCATGGCGTCGGGCAGCCAGGTTTGCAGCGGCAACTGGGCGCTCTTGCCCACGGCCCCGCCCAGCAGCAGCGCGGCCGCGGCAATGGCCAGGCCCGAGCCGCTCACCCACACGTGCGGTGCCTGCAGCGCGATGCTCTGGATGTCCAGCGTGCCGAAGTGCCAGTACAGCAGGAGCAGCCCGACGGCCAGGGCGGCGTCGCCCACGCGCGTGACGATGAATGCCTTCATGGCCGCTCGCCCGTTGGCCGGGTCGGTGTACCAAAAGCCGATCAGCAGGTAGCTGCACAGGCCCACGCCTTCCCAACCCAGGTACAGCAGCAGCAGGTTGTCCGCCAGCACCAGCACGAGCATGGCCCCCACGAACAGGTTCATGTACGCGAAGAATCGGCCGTAGCCTCCATCACAGGCCATGTAGCCGGTGGAGTACAGGTGAATCCAGAAAGCCACGAACGTGACCACCACCATCATCAGCAGCGACAGCGGGTCGAGGTGCAGGCCGATGGTCGGGTGGAAGCTCGTCAGCGGCAGCCACGTCCAGAGCACCTGGCGGATGGGCACGACCGGCCCGGCGGCCGAGAGATAGCGAACAGCCGCCAGCAGCGCCAGTGCGGCCGATGCGCCCACGCTGCCCACGCCGATCAGCGCGATCACCGGCCTGGGCAGCCCGCGCAGCCCCACCAGCAGGACAAAGCCCGCCAGCGGCAACGCCGGGATAACCCACAGCCAATCGAGCATCGTTATCTTCTATCCTTTCATGGACGCGGCGGCCGATACGTCCAGCGTCTTGAAGCGGCGGTACAGTTGCAGCACCAGCGCCAGCCCCACCGAAACCTCGGCGGCCGCCAGCGTCAAGATCAGCAGGAACATCACTTGGCCATCGGCGCCGCGAGCGCTGCCCCCGGCCACGAATGCCAGAGCGGCGGCGTTGAGCATGATCTCGAGGCTCATCAGCACCAGCACGATGTTGCGGCGCACGATGACCCCGAACAGGCCCGTCGCCAGCAGTACGGCCGCGACGATCATGACATGGCCGGCCGGGATGTTCATGACGGTTCCTCCTGAGTTGGCACTGGGCCGCTGCCAGCGTTCGAGCCGCCTATCGCGGCCGAGTCGTGGCCGCTGGACTCCGCGACCACGGCACCCAGCTGTGTTTTGCGCTCGGCCCGGCCAAGTCCCGTAGGTCGGGCACTGCCCGACGAGCTATCGGCAGGGGAACCATCAAGACGGCGGGCAGTGCCCGCCCTACTCTGCTCGGGCCGGCCAAGGTGGTACGCGCCGACCAAGCCCGACAGCAGCAACAGCGACGCCAACTCCACCGCCAGCACGTACGGGCCGTACAGCAGCTTGGCGACCTCGCGCGGGTCGTTGCCCGGGCCGACCGGCGGGCCGGGATTGGCCACCATGACGTAGATCAACTCCGCCAGCAGCACCGCCGACAGCACGCCCGCCGCCAGCCACGCCGGCGACCGGCGATGCCGATTAGCTTCCTGCTCGGCCTTGCCCAGGTTCATCATCATAATGACGAATATGAACAACACCATGATGGCCCCGGCGTAGATGATGACCTCCAGGGCGGCCGCCAGCTGCGCCCCCAGCACGAACAGGTCCACGGCCACCGCCAGCAGCGAGACGATCAAGAACAGCAGCGCATGCACGATGTTCGTCCGCGTCACCACCAGCAGCGTGGCCAGCACGGCAATGCCCGACGAGATGTAGAAGACGCTGGTCATAAACACACAGCTTTCACCGCAGAGGCCGCAGAGCACGCAGAGGGAACAAAGGCGGGATTCGATATTGGATATTCGATATTAGGAAAAACGCTGTCGCCTGCCGATGCGCTGTTCCCAATACCTGATATCAAATATCCAATCACGTTTGTGTCTTCGTTCTCTTTGTGCTTTTCGCGGTTCAAGCTCTTTCCGATTCTCTGAGACCTCTGTGCCTCTGTGGCCGTCTTGCTTTGTATTGTTGGTTTCTCTTCTCTTTGCGCTCTCTGCGTCCTCTGCGGTGAAAGCCTTTGCTGTCGTTGCCTCACGGCATAAGCGTCTTCACGTCCTCGGGCGGCTGTTCTTCCAGGGCTTGGCCCTTGTCCTTGCCGCCGATGGCCACGCCGCAGACGCGGTAGAAATTGTACTGGTGATGCTTGCCCACGCCATCGATGAGCAGGTCTTCCTTCTCGTACACCATGCTCGTCCGCTTGCATTCGGCCATCTCGTAATCGGGCGTCAGTTGGATGGCGTACGTCGGGCACGCCTCCTCGCACAGGCCGCAAAAGATGCAGCGCGAGAAGTTGATGCGGAAGAACTCGGGATAGCGCCGGCCCGTTTCGTCCTGCGTGGCTTGCAGGGCGATGCAGTCCACCGGGCAAGCGGCCGCACACAGGTAGCACGCCACACAGCGCTCGCCGCCGTCGGGGTCGCGCGTCAGCACGATCCGCCCGCGCGCCCGCGGCGGCAGCACCCGCTGCTTCTCGGGATACGGCACCGTCGGCCGGTGGGCGAACATGTGCAGAAACACCCGCCAGATTGTCCGCAATATGCTCAGCATGCAATTCCCAATGCAACGGCAGAGAAAAGAAAAGACTTAACCACGGAGGACACGGAGAGCACGGAGATGTAAAGACAAACGACAAAGACTAAACCACTAAGGGCACAAAGAATGGATGCACAAAGGACAGCGAGAAGAAGAGACTTAACCACGGAGGACACGGAGAGCACGGAGATGTAAAGGCAAACGACAAAGACTAAACCACAAAGGGAAGACAGAAGAGGCTGGAGGCCGGAGGTCGGAGGCCTGAGAGGCCGCGCCGTCCCTGCCAAGTCCCAAGACCTTGGAACGCGGAGTATCTCTCGCCTCGGACCCACGGGCGCTGTCCTCTGACCTTCGTCTTCCTTGTGTCCTCTGTGGCTCAACGCTTTGAATCCTCTGCAATTTCTGCGGCGTCCGTGGCTGTCTTGCGCCTTTCTCTCTTCCGTTCCTTTGTGTCCTTTGTGGCTCTGCTCTTCGTGTTCTTTGTGGTTTAAGTCGTTGTCGTTTGCCTTTATATCTCCGTGCTCTCCGTGTCCTCCGTGGTTAATGGTCTTTCAGAAGCACGGCCGCACCGGCGGCGGCCAGGTTTACCAGCGACAGCGGCAGCATGATCTTCCAGCCAAAGGCCATCAACTGATCGTAGCGTGGCCGCAGCAGCGACCCCCGCAGCAGGATGAAGCTGCTGATAAAGATCAAGGTCTTGATGATGAACCATGCCACCGGCGGCAGCCACGGCCCGTACCAGCCGCCGAAGAACAGCGTCACGATCAAGGCCGATATCAGCGTGATGCCCACGTATTCGCCCAGGAAGAACAGGGCGAACTTCATGCCCGAATACTCGGTGTGATACCCGGCCACCAGCTCGTTTTCGGCCTCGGGCAGGTCGAAGGGCAGCCGCCGCGTCTCGGCCAGGCCGGCGATGAAGAAGATGGCAAAGCCCGCGAATTGCGGGAAGACGAACCACATCCGCTCCTGGGCGGCCACGATGTCGCTCAGCCGGAAGCTGCCGGTCATGGCCACCACGCCCATGAGCGATAAGCCCATGAACACCTCGTAGCTCACCATCTGGCCGATGGCCCGCATCGACCCCAGCAGGGCGTACTTGTTGTTGCTCGACCAGCCCGCCAGGGCCACCGCGTACACGGACAGGGACGACATGGCCAGGAAGAATAGCAGCCCGATGTTCAGATCGGCCACGCACAGGCCCGGCGCGAAGGGCACCACCGCGAAGCTCAGCATGGTGGCCACGAGGATGATGGCCGGGGCGATGACGAAGACCGGTCGGTCCGCAAAGCGCGGAACCCAGTCTTCCTTGGTGAGCAGCTTGATGATGTCGGCCAGCACTTGCAGCAGCCCGAAGGGCCCGACGCGATTGGGCCCGTACCGCTCCTGCCACAGCGCCAGCAGCCGCCGCTCCAGGAAGATCAGCCCCGCCGCCATGGTCAGCAGCGCCGCCAGCAGCACGACGATCAGCAGGATATAAAAGGTCGTCTGGCTCATGCCTGTCTGACCCCCGTCGGCTCGCCTGGCTGGGCGGGTCGGATTTTGCCCCAGGCCGGCAGGGCCACGCCCGGCAGCCCGGGCAGCCCGAAGGGAATCGCCACCACGCCGTCGGGCAGCCCTGGGCCGACCTTGAGCGGGAAAGTGCAGACGGCTGATTCCACCGTCATGGTCATCAACTGCCCCGGCGTGGCGCCCAGCGAATCGGCGTCGGCCTGGTTGAGTTGCAGGTACGGCTTGGCCGCCAGTTCGGCGATGCCCGGGGAGTGCATCGACAGCTCGTCGGAGCCGAAGATGTGGTAGGCGGGTATGACCAGCCACTCCTCAGCGCGGCGCTGGAACGCCGGCGGAACCAGGCCCAGGTATTCGATGTTCAGCGCTTCGGCTGATGGCTGCCCGCCGGATGGCTCGACCAGCCGCACGCCAGGCGCGTCCTCGCGCAGCGGCCCGTCGATCTCCTGCTGGAACTTGTTTAAGGCGTGATCGCTGTTCCAGCCCGGCGCCCAGTATCGCCCCAGCAGCGAAGCGGGCGGCTGGAGCGGGTAGCCTTCCATCGAGTGCCGCAGCGGCGTGTCGGCGTCTGGCTCAGGGGGCCTCTCGTGAATCGTCTGGTCGGCATCGATGGCAGTCCGGCCACTGAAGCGGTGGCTCTCGCGCGGCACCGGCATGCCCATCAGCCGGAAGCTCGAAGGCGGCGTGATCCCCGGCACCTTTGCAAACACGGGTATATCACGGGCCAGCGCCGCCAGCACCGCATCCAGGTCAGGCCAAGGTTCGCTCTGCGCCCGGCCTGATGCCACCATGGCCGCCGACAGCCACTTCCAGCTTTCGCGCACATCGCCGGCGGGCGAGAAAACCTGGTAGAAGCGCTGGGCGCGGCATTCATTATTCACCAGCGTGCCGCTGCCCTCGGCGAAGGTGGCCGCGGGCAGCACCAGTTCCGCCCAGGCCGTCGTCTCATTCGGCAGGCAATCCAGCACAACGAGATGTTTGATTCGCCGCAGGATCGTATCGAAGCCGCTCAGCGACAGCTGCCGGTACAGGTTGCTCTCGGCCACGATCAGCGTGTCGATGCCGTTTGAGGCGATGGCCTGCACGGCATCGTCGATCTCGCCGCCGTCCATGAGGGCGGTGCCCATGCTGTTGCACTCGGGCACGGTGTAGGCGAGATGGGCGGCAAAGCCCTTCTTCCGCAGCGCCCAGGCCACGTTGGCCGAGGCCCGCACGATGGACTCGCTGCCGCAGTTGTACCCGGCCACGATGAGCGGCTTTTTATCCTGCAAGGCCTTGGCGATGCGCTGGGCGAACTGCACGCGCTCGACGGGCAGGTCCTCCACGGCCGGTGCGGCTGGGTCGATCATGTGCGCCACCGCAAAGCCCAGGCGGGCGATGTCGTGCGGGGCGCCGCGATACGCCTGCGTGACCTGGTCGTCCAGCTTGGTGAAGCCCGGCACGCCCGTGAAGAACGGCCCCTTCTCCTGCTGAATGGCCTCGCGAATGACCGCGTCCTCGAAGTCGGAGATGTGCAGCTTGGCGGCCTCGGCAATGGGCTTTTGCAGCACGGCCTGGCGCAGCGACAGCACCATCAGCGGCCCGACGTTGTGAATGTCCTCGCCCATCATGAAGATGGTGTTGCACTTTTCCATGTCGTGCAGCGAGGCCGAAGGCGCAGGGCCGCGTTTGAGCACGTCCAGCATCGCCCGCACGATCCGCAGATGCTTGGTCGGCATGCCGTGGTAGAAGTTCTCCGCCCCCACCAGCTTGGCCAGGGCGTAGTTCGTCTCCAGGCTGGCCCGCGGCGAGCCGATGCCGATGGCCCGGCCACTGTGCAGCAAGTTGCCCAGGTGCGTGATGGCGGCCTGGGCGGAAATTGGCCGCAGCGCCGCCTGGTTCTCGCGCAGCAGCGGCTGGCGGATGCGGTGGGGACTGTTCACGAATTCGTACCCATACCGGCCGCGGTCGCACAGAAAGTAACCGTTGACGCGATGGTTGTACCGGTTGCGAATGCGCCGCAGCGAACCGTAGCGCTCGCCGGGGATGGTGTTGCAGCCCAGGCCGCAGTGCACGCACACCGACGGGGCCGTCTGCAAGTCCCACTTGCGCGTGAAGTGCCGGGCCTGCGTCTTGTCGGTAAAGACGCCCGTGGGGCAGACCTCGACCAGGTTGCCGGCAAACTCGCTTTGCAGCACGCCGTCTTCAAACCGGCCGAAGAAGACGCGGTCGTGCCAGCCCATCACGCCGAAGTCGCGTCCCCCGGCCGAGTGCCGATAGAAGCGGGCGCAGCGGTAGCACTGAATGCAGCGATTCATCTCGTGGGCCACCAGCGGGCCCATGTCCTGGTTGCGGAACGAGCGCTTGGCAAAGCGATTGCGCCGGTACGTATGGCCGGTCATGACGGTCATGTCTTGCAGGTGGCACTCGCCGCCTTCGTCGCAGACGGGGCAATCATGCGGGTGGTTGAGCATCAGCCATTCGATGACGCGGGCGCGGAACTCGATGGCCTCGGGGTCGTCGATGGAGATGCGCATGCCGTCCTTGGCCGAGACCATGCAGCTCATGACGATCTTGCCCTTGGTGTCGTGCTCGTCCTTAAAGAGCTTGATGGCGCACTGCCGGCACGCCCCCACCGACTGAAAGGCCGGGTGCCAGCAGAAGTAGGGAATGTTAAAGCCCAGGCCCAGGCAGACCTTCAAGAGGTTCTTGCCGACCTCGTGTGGCCGGATCTCGTGCGGCTGATTGTCTACGTATAAAACGGCCATGCGTAACGCCGGGAAGCGATATCAGATATTCGATATCAGGAAAGACGATCCTGGCGACTCTTCCCGAAAATCTAATATCGAATATCTAATCCCGTCTTCTCCTGTCTTCACTCTTTCCACGGGCAGCGCTTCTGCCGCACGTGCTCTAAGAAATCTTCCCGCCAGAAGCGTAGCGCGCTTTCCAGCGGGAACATCGCCCCGGGCGCCAGGGCGCAGAACGTATTGCCCAGCCGGATGTGCTTTGCATTCAGGTCCAGCACGTCCATGTCCTGGGCCTGGCCGGTGCCTTCTTCTATGGCCCGCAGCGCCCGCGCGATCCAGGGCAGGCCCTCGCGGCAGGGCGTGCACCAGCCGCAACTCTCGCGGGCGAAGAACTCCTGCAGGCTCAGCTGCACGCCCACCGGGCAGATGCGGTCATCCATCACGACCATCGTGCCTGTGCCCAGCCGACTGCCGACGGCCTCCATGTGCGAAAAGTCCATGGGCGTATCTAGGTGCTCCTGCCGGATGAAGTTCGACGACGCCCCGCCCGGCAGCAGGCCCTTGAATTGGTAGCCGCTCTGCATGCCGCCGGCGTGCTCAAAGAGAATGTCTCGCACCGGCGTGCCCATGGGCAGTTCCCACACGCCGGGGTTGTTCACCCTGCCGCTGCAACCGTAGATCTTCGTGCCGCCCTCCTCGGTCTTGGAGAGCTTCATGAACCACTCCGGCCCGTTGCGAACGATGTGGTGCACGCAGCAGATTGTCTCGACGTTCTGCACCACGGTGGGCTTGCCCCACAGGCCGCAGACTTCCGCGTGCGGCGGCCGGCTGCGCGGAGTGGCCCGCTTGCCCTGCACCGCGTCGAGCATGGCCGAGGCCTCGCCGCACATGTACCGGCCAGCGCTGGTGTGCAGCCGCATTTCCAGGCTGTACCCTGAGTTCTGGATGTTCTTGCCCAGGTAGCGATGCGCGTACGCCTCGTCGATGGCCTTAGCAAGCCGCCGGGCCGAGAGCTTGTACGCCCAGCGCAGGAAGATGTAGCAGCAGTCGGCCTGGATGGCATAGGCGCTGGTGATGGCGCCCTCGATGAGCTGGTGCGGATCGCCCTCCATGAGCAGGCGGTCCTTCATGGTGCCCGGCTCCATCTCGTCGGCGTTGATGCACAGGTACTTTGGCCGGCGGGCGGCCTGCTCCATCGGCACCAGCGCCCACTTCTTGCCCGCGGGAAAACCCGCCCCGCCGCGCCCGCGCAGGTTCACCCGGCCAACAAGTTCCTGCACCTCCAGCGGGGCCATCTTCAGGGCCCTCTTGAGCCCCTGGTACCCGCCGGCGCGCTCGTACTCGTCGATCTCCATCGGCTCGCCCGGCCGCATGTTTTTGGTTAGAACCTTTTCCATGTGTCGCTCACGAATTAACCACGGAGGCCACGGAGAACACGGAGGGATAGAGGCAAACGACAAGAAATGCACCACAAAGGGAAGCCGCACGAAGGACACGAAGAGTGCCAAGTGTTTCAGGCGCGAAGAAACTCCCTGCCTTGCTGAACCTTGCGTTGTCCTGGCGGCCTTTGTGCTTCACGTCGTGAATCCTCTGCGAAGTCTGCGCCATCTGCGGATGTCTTTCGCCTTTCTCTCTTCGTTCCTTTGTGCCCTTTGTGCGTCCGTCCTTCGTGTCCTTTGTGGTTAGGCCTTTGTCGTTTCTCTTCTCTGCCTTTCCTCTGTGGCCAATGCCGTTTGCCTCACGCATACCGGCTCAGGATGTCCGGGATCTTCTCGGGCGTCAGGTGGCCGTGAACGTCCTCATCGATCATCATGGCCGGGGCCTGCTCGCACACGCCCAGGCAGGCGTTGGGCAGCAGCGTGAACCGGCCATCGCTGGTGGTCTGGCCCAGCTCGATGCCCAGCACCCGGCCCAAATGCTCCTTGAGCGTTTCATAACCCATGATGTAACAACTCACGCTGTCGCAGATCAGGATCACGTGCCGCCCCACCTTCTGGCGGAAGATCAAGGTGTAGAAGGTCGCCACCGACTCGACCTCGTCGGCGGAGGCCCCGAGAATCTCAGCCACGTCCTTGACGGCCTCATCGCTCACCCAGCCGCGATGGCGCTGCACGATCTTCAGCGCCTCCGACGTGGCCGGCCGGCGATGCTCGTACAACGCGCACTCCGCTTCGATCTCTTTGCGTTCTTCTTCGCTCAACATGCCAACACTTTCACCACGGAGGTCACGGAGATCACGGAGAGGAAAGACAGTTCCTAGTGCCGAGTGATTAGTTCTTAGCGACCAACGCGTCGCTTCAGGAACTCACCACTAGGAACTAGGAACTTCCAACTTGTCTTTGTCTTTGTATGGCAAAGTCTTCGTCGTTCTCATGTCTTCTCTGCGTCTCTGTGGCCCAATGCTTTTCCGTTATCTGTCCACATCCGCCAGCACGAAATCCACGCTGCCTAAAATCGCCACCAGGTCCGACACCGTCATGCCCCGGCTGAGCATGGGCACCATTTGAATGTGCGGAAAACTGGCTGAGCGAATCCGCGTGCGGTACGAATTCGTCGAGCCGTCGCTCGTCAAATAGTAGCTGTACATGCCCTTGGGGCCCTCGGTGTGTACGTTGGCCTCGCCGGCGGGAATCACCGGCCCCCAGGTCGTGCCCAGGAAGTGATTGATGAGCGTCTCGATGTCCTGCATCGTGTGTTCCTTCAGCGGCGGGCACGTCAGCGGGTGCCGCGATTTGTATTCACCCGCGGGCATGTTCTGCATGCACTGCTCGATGATCCGCAGGCTCTGCCGCATCTCCTCGACATGCACCACGGCCCGGTCGTAGCAGTCGCCCGACTGGCCGATGGGAATGTCAAAGGCGAATTGCTCATACCCGCTGTATGGCCTGGCCTTGCGCATGTCCCACGCCAGCCCGGCCGATCGCAGCATCGGCCCCGTCGCGCCCCACTCCAGCGCCTGCTCAACGCTGAACGCCCCGACGCCCCGCGTGCGCCCCTGGAAGATCCGGTTATGCAGCACGACCGTGTCATAGTCCTTCAGCCGCTTGGGCAGGTACTTGATGAACTCGCGCACCATCGCCTGCCAGCCCTCGGGCAGGTCCATGGCCACGCCGCCGATGCGGAACCAACTGGGGTGCATCCGCCCGCCGGTGATGGCCTCGGCGATGTCCAAGGCCTTTTCGCGGTCATTGAACATATAGAAGACCGGCGACATTTGCCCCAGGTCCTGGCTGAACGTGCCGTAGAAGACCAAGTGGCTGATGATGCGGTACAGCTCGGTCATCATGACGCGAATGACCTGCGCCCGCGGCGGAATCTCGATGCCGGCCAGCGCCTCCACCGACAGCACGTACGGCAGGTTGTTGGCCACGCCCGAAAGGTAGTCCACGCGATCGGTGTAGGGGATGTACGTGTGCCAGGTCTGGCGCTCGCCCATCTTCTCGGCCCCGCGATGGTGAAAGCCGATGTCGCAGACCGCGTCGGTGATCTCCTGGCCGCGCAGCTGCAAGATCAGCCGCAACAGCCCGTGCGTGCCGGGGTGGTGCGGGCCGACGTTGAGGAACATGAAATCGAAATCGTCGCCGCGCCGCTTCAGCCCCCACTCTTCGGGCCGGAACTCCAGCTCGCTTTCCAGGTTGGCCTGGATCTGGTCGTTCAGGTGGAATGCCGGTCGCTCGGTGGCGCGGGCATAGTGCTCCTTGCGCAGCGGATGCCCCTGCCACCACGGCGGCGAGAGAATCCGCCGCAAATTGGGATGCCCCGTCGGCGTGATGCCGAACATGTCCCACAGCTCGCGCTCGTACCAGTCGGCGTTGGGGAAGATGTCCGCCACGCTGGGCAGGCTGGGGAACTCGCCCGACAGCGGCACCTTCAGCCGCACATCGGCGTTGCGCTCCACCGACAGCAGGTGATACACCACGGCGAAATCGCGAGCGGGGCCGGGCTTGGCGCCGGCGCGCAGCCGTTCATCGATTCCCGTCAAGTCGTACAGCATCGAAAACGCGCCAGAGCATTCGTTCTTCAACCATCGCAGCGCCGGCCGGAGCTGCTCAGCGGAGATCCAGCACGTAGCGACGCCATCGGCCGTCGCCTGCGCCAACGGCGCCGGCAAGCCCAGCTGGGCCGACAGCTCCTGCTGAATGTCTGATTCGGCTACGGTCATTTCACTTCTTCCAAGCCAACGACCCAACCACGGAGGACACGGAGATCACGGAGAGTGCGAAAAGGCAGTTCCTAGTTCAGAGTGATTAGTTCCTAGCGGCCAACTTCTCACCTTGGGGACTCCCAAATAGGAACTAACAACTCGCGACTCCGTGCAGTTCTCGCGAGCTCTATGCCCTCTTCCGTTCATTTGCCTTTCCTTTGCGACCTCTGCGTTCTCGGCGGTTAATGGCTTTGTCTCTTCTTGCCTTCTCTCCGTGTTCTCCGTGGTTCAACGTCCGGTCACACCGTATCCGGCGGCCGAAGTTTCGTCGCCCGTCGGCGTTCGTCTCGTTTCAAGTCGCGCTGCACGGGCAGGCCGGGGCGATAGACTTCCTGCGGGCCCACCAGCCACGACAGCGGTCTTCGTTCCGTCCCCACGGCCTCACGCAGCAGCATCAGCCCGTTCATGAAAGCTTCGGGCGTTGGCGGGCAGCCCTGGATATACACATCCACGGGCAGGAATGTGTCCACGCCCTGGACCACGCTGTAGATGTCGTACATGCCGGCCGAGTTGGCGCACGAGCCCATCGAGACCACCCAGCGCGGCTCCATCATCTGCTCGTACAATTGCTGAATGACGGGCACCGCCTTGGCGAAGACGGTGCCGGCGATGACGATCATGTCGGCCTCACGCGGCGTACCGCGGATGACCTCGGAACCAAAGCGGGCGATGTCGTACCGGCTGGTCAGGCTGGTGGCCATTTCCACGTAGCAGCACGACAGCCCGAAATTGAACGGCCAGATCGAGTTCTTCCGTCCCCAGGCCATGGCCCGCTGCAACGTCGTCAGCAGGATGCCGTGCTCGCTGGCCGATGGGGCCGGGCGAATGATCGGGCTTGGCGTCACTGGCCACGCTCCTTGTCGGGGGCCGGCTTGCTGCCGCTCGCACGCCAGTCCAGCGCGCCGCTGCGCCAGAGATACGCCAGCGCCGCCAGCAGCACGGCCATGAAGATGAGCACCTCGACGTACCCGGCCCAGCCCAGCTCGCGCACCGCCACCGCCCAGACGAACAGGAACACCGACTCCAAGTCGAAGATGACGAAGAACATGGCCACCAGGTAGAAGTCCACGGGAAACCGCAAGCGAGCCCCGCCGGTGGGCGTCATGCCCGACTCGTACGGCACGTCGGTGGCCTGCTGCCGGTGCCGCTGGCCCAGGACATAGGAGAACGCTAAGATGCCGGCGGCCAGCACGACCACCAGCACGAAATACACTCCCAGCGGCCAAATCGGCCCCTCGGCAGCCAGCGCCAGCGCCAAGCGGTGCTCCTTTCCAACCCATGATTCCACAATGGCCTACAAAAGATTATAGGCGGGGAGGAGCGCTCAGAGAATGCCGGCGACGCAGAGACGATGAGAGGCAGAGAAGAGGGCGGAGAGCGGAGGTCTGAGGCCAGAGAGAAGAGGCCCGACAGGAAAGGCCTCAGATAAGAGGATGCAGGACGGGGCCAGGGGGCAAGCGGCCCTGCGCGCACGCCAACAATGCAGAACCGGGTGGCATGGTCAGCCCGCCGTTCGGGGCTGGCCATGTAGGAACCTTCGTGGTATCAATGACGACATTGCTGACCGTGCCTGTTACCGCACTTTCTGTGGCCAGAAGGCGTGGATGAACGGTGGCGATTGACCACGAAAGCCTTCCCGTGAAGGACGGATGCTGCGTGGCCGATGGTCAACGCATGGCCAGCCCAACAGCGGGCTGACCATGGCACCCGGCCAAGCAGCCCGCCGTTCGGGGCTGGCCATGTAGGAACCTTCGTGGTATCAATGGCGGCATGACCCGGCGGAGCCGGGCTTGTGAAAGAGTTGTCTGATCCTATGGGAAAACCACGCATTGACATTCCGAAGGAGCTGATCGAGGCGTTCTGCCGGCGAAACCACATTCGGCGGCTGGCCTTGTTCGGCTCCGTCCTGCGCGACGATTTCGGCCCAGCCAGCGACGTGGACGTGCTGGTGGAGTTCGAGACCGGCGCCCGGGTGGGCCTGTTGCGTCTGGCCGGAATGGAGATTGAACTAAGCGAAATACTTGGGCGCAAGGTTGACCTGAACACCCCCGGCTTTCTGAGCGACTACTTCCGCGCTCAGGTGCTGGCCGAAGCCGAGGTGCAATATGACGCGGCATGACGACGTGATCCGCCTGCGGCACATGCTGGACTATGCCCAGGAGGCGGTCGAGATGGCGCGCGGACGGCAACGCGAGGATCTGCAACGAGACCGAATGCTGCAACTGGCTCTGGTTCGGCTGGTGGAGATCGTCGGCGAGGCCGCGGCGCGGGTCGGCCCGGAGACGCAGGAACGGTTTGCATACATTCCCTGGCCGCAGGCGCGAGGAATGCGAAACCGGCTGATCCACGGGTACGACAAGGTGGACCTGGAGGTTCTTTGGGACACGATTCAGGACGATCTACCGGCGTTGATCGCCCAATTGCAGCAAGCACTGGGAAGTTAGATATGGGGTCCACAGAACTCCCAGGAGAGCAGGAATGGATAAAGCAATTGTGGTCCGGCTGCACAGCAGCTTTGAGGATATGGTCCGCAAGGATGAAGAGACCGGCACAGAGTTCTGGATGGCCCGCGATCTTCAGATGCTGCTGGGGTATGCGCGATGGGAGAATTTCACCAAGGTTATAGCGAAAGCCATAACTGCTTGCCAGAACTCAAGTCATGAGTCCAAGGACCATTTTCTTGAAGTCACGAAAATGGTTGACCTTGGGTCAAGTGCCAAGCGTGAGGTGCCATGCTGCTGCGTTGTCTTGCAGAAGCATGCGAAGCGCACGGCGGTAGCCAAACATGCTTTCCGCGACGGCGTGGCTTACCCGTACCTCACACGTATGCGTGGCCGCACCCTCACCCGGCCCTTCGGGCCACCCTCTCCCAGGGGGAGAGGAGTTAAAGCCCGCACGCTACGCTTTGCGCCCTACGCCCTGCAACCTATGCCGTACGCCCTATGACCTATGACCTATGACCTTTCTTTCATGACCTATGACCTGTCTTTCAAACTCTGCCGTCGCTCCTTCAGCCACGTCAACCACTGATTTACGCCCTGGCCAGTCTTGGCCGAAAGCTCGATCACCGGGGCACGCGTGTTGATGTGTTTGAGGTCTTCGTAGACGCGGCTCTTGTCGTATTCCAGCACGCCTGCGAGGTCCACCTTGGTCAGCAGGATCACGTCGGCCTGCTGGAAGAGCACCGGGTACTTGGCGATCTTGTCGTTGCCCTCTGCCGTTGAGAGCAGCACGACCTTGGCGTGTTCGCCCAGGTCGAAGCTGGCCGGGCAGACCATGTTGCCCACGTTTTCGATGAACAGGAACGCCAGGCCGGAAAGGTCCAGCTCGCGCAGGCCGTGGGTGACTTGCGAGCTGGTCAGGTGGCAGCCCTGGCCGGTGTTGATCTGCACGATCTGGGCCTTGCCGTCGGCGAGGCGCTCGGCGTCGCGCGAGGTCTGCAAGTCCCCCACCAGCACAGCCGATGGCGTGCCGCCCGCGTCCAGCGCTGCCAGCGTCTTTTGCAGCAGCGTGGTCTTGCCGCTGCCCGGGGCGCTCATCATGTTCACGCACAGCACGCCGTTCTGATCCAGCAGCCGGCGGTTCTCGACGGCCCGGGCCTCGTTGGCTTCGAGCACATTGGCCACGACCTTGATCTTCATTTCTCGTCTTCCTCGGCAAAGGTAACGCTGATCAGCAGAATCTCGTCGCCGCCGGTGACCTCGGTGCGGGCCTTGCGGCAGGCGGGGCAGGCGAAGTTGGTGCCGTCGCTCTCGAACTGGTGGTCGCAGGCCAGGCAATGCACGCGGGCGTTCTTGATGACCGTGGTGAGCTTGGCCCCGTGCGCCAGCCCGCCCTCGACGACCATCTCGAAGGCCGCCTGGAGCGACTCGGGAAACACCTGGGCCAATACGCCGATCTCCAGCTCGACCTCCTCGACGCGCTTGGCGCCATGCTGCTGGGCCAGGCCCTCGATCTGTTCCAGCACGCCGTAAGCTATGGAAAGTTCATGCATTGCAGTGGCACCTCGCTCCTGGTCTGCTACATCCTACGCATCCATACAGGGTTGCGGGAAGCAGGGTTCGGAAAAGACAGGCCGGAGGTCGGAGGCCAGAGGCCAGGGAAACAGCGTTTTACCGCCGAGAGCGCGGAGATAGCCGAGGAAGAATGGACGAAATCATAGGTGGCGGGATCTGGGTGCCATGGTCAGCCCGCTGTTGGGCTGGCCATGCGTGGACCGTCTCGCCGAACGCGATCCACTACTTGGCTGTGCGGAGATTCTCGATGCGCCGGCCATTGTCGCCGTGCGCCTTGTCGAACGAGAAGGCCTTGAGTTTCTCGCACGGGAATTCGTCGCACTTGCCGCAATGCTCCAGCTTCTTGCTCATGCAGCACTTCGCCAGGCCGCACTCGCCCCAGGCCAGCGTCCCGCCCGACGCCTGGCAGCCGGGGCAGTTCTTCGTTCGATATTCGCAAGCCTGGCAATCGAGTCCGCAGGAGGCCAGTTCAGACATAGTCATTGCCCTCTTACAGGTGTCCTCGTCAAGCTATCTGCGATCCGCGAAGGGTGCAATGGCCTGCGTGTGAACGTCGGGCCCTACTTGGGCGGAGGCCTTGATGACGCCGGCGATGTCGGCGGCCAGGGTGGCTACCGCGGCGGTGACTGCGGGGCAGACGGGCGAGCCGAAGCGGGTGTCGCCGGGCTGGATGCCGACGATGACGACTTTGGAGCCGATGGTCTTGTGGATGTAATCCACCAGCACCTGCATGGGCATTTTGTGCGTCGAGCCGGGGGCGCCGGCCGATGGGCCGGGGTTCAGCACGCGGTAGTAGCCGGGCGCCTGGCCCATGTCGGCGGCATCGATCAGCAGCACGTGGCTGGGGGCGAGGGCGCGGATCGAGCCGGTGAAATTCTCCGGGGCGGTTTCGCCGAAGAAAATGTGCAACGCCGGCGCGGCCGGCAGAGCGGGACGGTGCTTTTCCAGCTCTTCGGCTGTGAGCAGCCCGGCGGCGTCGTCGCCGCGCAACGGCGAACCGGCCGCCAGAACGACCAGGCTTTTGAGGCCAGAGAGGGCTTGCAGCAGTGCGGGGGAGAAGTCGTTCATAAAGTTAGGCAAGCTTGAATCAGGTTAGTACATCCGAATCGTCAACATGCCTTTCCGCTGGACGACGCGTAAAGGCATTGCACCCGTCGCAAGGAGCATGGCACCGAGCCGCCAAAGAACCGCCAATCAGCCCGCCACATCCACAGCCGAGGGCGGCTGTGCCACGGGTTAAACCGGTTATGAGACCAACTCGCTTATTCGTGCGCGTCGCTCTTGGGCTCGGGTGCCGTCGCGGTAGCCGTAGCAGTGCCGGCCGGTGCTGCCGCCGCCGCCGCAACAGGACAGTCGTTCTTGAACGTCACGATCAGTTTGCCGCGATCGAGTTGGGCCAGCTCGAATTCCCCGGTGGCTTCCAACGCTTTCTTCGGACAAGTGTCCACGCACTGGGCGCAATACATGCAGCGCGCGAAGTCGAACACGGCCTCGAAGCGCTTGTCGCCGACCTTCTGGATCGTGATCGCCCCGGACGGGCAATCCTTCATGCACAGTTTGCAGCCGATGCACTTAGAGGCGTCGAACTTCAGCCGGCCCCGGAAGCGGGCGGGCATTTGCACCTTCACGAAGGGGTAGCGCACGGTAGCGGCCTTACGGAACATCGACCGCATGACCTCGTGGAACATCCTGCCGGGTCTTTTCATGGAATCATCACTCCCCTGGCGATGGTGCCCTTGGCGACCAAGTCCGCCATGAGTTGTACGAACGCCAACGGGGCGGCGATCTGCCAACAAAAGTTGATCATCTGGTCCAGTCGGAGGCGGGCGAACAGCGTCCGCATCAGCGAGAGCATGGATATGACGGCCAGGATCTTGGCCAGGTACAGGCCAAAGCCCGCCACCGGGCCAAAGTCCATGCCAAAGGGCAGGAACACGGCCGCCAGCAGCGAAGCGCCCACGACCATCTCCACGTCGATGGCCAGGCGGAACAGCGCCAGCAACCGGCCGCTGTATTCGGTGAAGCTGCCGGCGACGATTTCCGTCTCGGCCTCGGGGGCGTCAAAGGGCACGCGCTCCAGCTTGCCCAGCAGCGCCACTAAGGCGATGGCCAAACCCAGCAGGTTCAGCAGCGACAGCAGCGGCCGGTGGGCGTAGAAGAGCGACATCCCGCTGAGCGACCAAGTGCCTGCCAGCAGGGCCGGGGCCAGGATCGCCAGGAACAGCGGGATCTCATAGGCGAAGAGCTGCATGATCGAGCGGGCGGCGCCGATCATGGAATACACGCTACGGCTATACCAGCCGCCCAGGAAAAACGTGATGGTCGGGATCGTCAGCAGGTACAGCACGACGATGACGTCGCCGGGGAATGAGCACAGGGCCTGGTGCGACCAGATCGGGATATAGAAGGACGCCGTCACAGCCGCCGTCAGCGCGAACATGGGCGTGACGACGAACATGAACTTGTCAGCCAGGTCGGGCACGACCTCCTGCTTGGCCAGCAGTTTGATCAGGTCGGCCAGTGGCTGAAACCATGGCGGCCCCAGCCGGTTCTGCAGCCGGGCGTAGAGCTTGCGATCGACGAACTCCGCCGCCAGAGCCAAGGCCACCAGGAACAGCAGCCCAGGAAAGATCAGGATTTGAAACAACGCCCAGAGGATCGACGACCAGTGCACTTACCGGCCTCCCGCTGTGAAGGTCTCATTGAGCCGGGCAAAGTCAACGCCTCGCCGGCGGTAGAATTCGATGCCATGCTGCCGGACCTGCTCCCAGGTGGCACGGGCTTTCGAGCCCGCGTCCGCACAGCCTGGAAAGGCTGTGCCACCCATGTTAATAGCCGCCATGTCGCCCGCCACCGCAATCATGCGGTCGGTGCAACTGAAGCACGGGTCAATGGCCGCCACTACGATGGGCAGATCGGCCAGGTAGCCGTCCTTGAGCATGTGCGAAACGACCTGCACGTTGGCCAGCGTGGGGGCGCGCACCTTGACCCGCTCGGGCTTTTCGCTGCCGTTGGCACGGACGTAATGCACGTCCTCGCCGCGCGGGGCCTCGTAGCGGCTGATCGCCTCGCCCGCGGGCACCTTCCGCGGCGCCTTCACCGCGATGGGCCCTTCGGGCATGTTGGCGATAATGAAGCGGATCATGTTGTAGCTTTCCATCAACTCCAGGCACCGCACCACCGCCCGGCCATAGATGTCGTTGTGGTCGCTGGTGACGACGTTGAAGGGAATCTCGTCATACGCCAGGTACGGGTCGTCCTTGCGGACGTCGCGCTTGACGCTGGAGGCCCGGGCCGTCGGGCCCACGGCGCCGAGGTGAATGGCATCTTCGTGATTCAGCTTGCCCACGCCCGAAAGCCGCTGGATGAGCGTCGTCTCCTGGGTGGCCACGCCGATGTAGTACTTGGTTCGCTCCTCGAGGATATCAACGGCCGTGAGCACCTGCTTCTTCTGGTCCTCGCTGACGTCGCGGCGCACGCCGCCCATGGTGTTGACGCCGTAGTTCACGCGGTTGCCCGTCAAGGCCGCCAGCAGGTCCATCACGACCTCGCGGTCGCGCCAGGTGTACATCAGCAGCGTGTCAAAGCCGACTTCATGGCCCGCCACGCCCAGCCACAGCAGGTGACTGTGCACGCGTTCCAGTTCGCCGATGAGCATCCGCAGGTACTTGGCCCGGCGGGGAATCTCCAGGCCGGCGATTTCCTCAACGGCCGAGATGAAGGCCGTGGAGTGCGAGTGCGAGCAAATGCCGCAGATGCGCTCGATCAGGTACAGATCCTGGACGTACGTCCGCTCCTCGCAGGCCTTTTCGATGCCGCGGTGGTTGTAGCCCAGCCGGACGCCCGACTCCAAAATCTTCTCGCCCGCCAGCAGCACCGAGAAACTCTCGGGTTCCTTCAAGGCCGGATGCTGCGGACCGATGGCGACGCGAACGCCGCGGGGTTCAGGATTCTTGCCCATTACTTGGCCTGCCTTTCGGGAGAAGGAGCGTCAAGCATCTCGGCCTTGAAGTCCTTTCTCAGCGGGTAGAGCCCCTGGGGGAAGTCATCCGGCAACGGGTAGCGGTGCCCAGGCGGCAATCCAAGTATTTGTACGCCCAAGAGATCGACCAGTTCCCGTTCGTATAGCTCAGCGGCCGGGAAGTAGCCGATGATGGTCTGCAACTCGGGCTTGGCCTTGGGGATGTTCACTTGCAGGTTCAGCACTTCACCTTCGACCTTGGAGAGGTGATAGATGGCCCCGAAGGATTCGCCCAGGTCCAGGCCGGTGATGGTGCACAGGATGGTAAAGCCGGCCTGCGTGACGGCATAGTCGAAGACCTCGGCCCACTTCTCGGCCGGCACTTCGACGAAAATACGCCGCGCTCGCGCAACCCGGCCCTTGCCTTCCAAAAAGGCAAACCGGCCGGTCAGATCTTTCAAAATGGCTTCTTCATTGGCCATGAACTTACTCCAACGTATCCAACGTGACACGGGCGTCTCGCCCGTGCGTGACATGGGCGTCTCGCCCATGCGTGACATGGGCGTCTCGCCCATGGTTTCTCGTGTCGCGGGCGTCTCGCCCGCGGGTACTTCTTCACAGCCAGGCGGCTGTACAGCGGCGGGCAGTGCCCGCCCTACTCTTCCGCCGCCACGGGCTCGGGGGCTTTTTCTTCAGTGGCTTCCAGGCTGGCCAGCAGCTTCACCACGCCGTCGATGATGGCGGTGGGACTGGCCGGACAGCCGGGAATGTACGCCGAAACGGGAATGACCGTGTCGATGCCGGCGGTGACATTGTAACAGCCCTTGAACACGCCGCCCGAACACGCGCACGTGCCCACGGCCACCACGAACTTGGGCTGGGGCATCTGCTCGTAGATGCGGATGAGCCGGTCCTTGATCTGCCGCGTCACCGGGCCCGAACACACCAGCACGTCGGCGTGGCGAGGCGTGCCCTTGAGTTGCACGCCAAAGCGCTCCACGTCGTATTGCGGGGTCAGGGACGCGACGATCTCGATGTCGCAGGCGTTGCACGCGCCGCTGTTGAAGTGCAGGATCCAGGGACTCTTAAGCCGGGCCCAGGTCACGATTTTCTGCAGCAATGCCATGTTCTTACTTTCGATACAACACAACCAGGCCAATCAACGCGCCCACGATATACAGGGCGGCGATGGCCACACTGGCCAGGGCGGCCGCCGGGGCGGTCGCCACCACCAGCGCCACCACGTGCAAAACGGTGAAGAAGAACGCAAAGGGCAGGAACTGCCCGTAATCAGGCTGGATCATGTGGTCAGGCAGATCCTCGCCGCAGGCATAGGCCTTGCCCTCGCCGGCGGTGCGCACGTCGGTGCGGAACCTCAGCCTTCCCAGCACAGCCCACAACGCCACCACCGTCCCAAGCACAACCAGGAACGCCAGCGGCGGCAGCAGGAGGTTTAGTTCAGTCATACTTTTACTCCGCGGGGGCGAGTCGTGTTCAGCGACCCGCGGCCCAGAAACTTATCGGAAGCCGGAATCGGGAATCCGGAACAGCAAGACGGAAACCCGAACCGCAAATCCGAACCGACCCATCCAGTTTACATAAACGCCAAGCCAGGTTTCTCCAGATTCCGAATTCCCGATTCCGGTTTCCGGCTTACCCGCTTCCCGTCTCCCGTCTCTTACCCTTTAAGGTTCTGTATGTCCGTGGAGCGGATCGAGCCGGTTCGGCGGAAGATGCCCAGGAACAGCGACACCGCCACGACCATTACCGCCACCTCGACCACGATGAGCGTGATGGCCAGCGTCTGGGCCAGGGCCATTCTCCCAGCCACATACCCGCACAGCACCAGCAGCAGCGTGACGGCCTTGGTCAGCACCTCCAGGCCAATCAACGCCCGGATCAGGTTGCGCGTGACCATTACGCAATAAAAGCCGACGCCCAGCGTCAGCACCACGCCCAGGCCAAAGATGGCAAAGATCGGCCAGTTGGGGTTATTCATGCTCGCGTCCTACATTCTTGACCAGCATCACGACGGCAAAGGCCCCGCCCAGCAGCAGCGCCACCTGGGCCAGCAAGTCCGCCGGCCGGGCGTTCCACAGCAGGGTCGAAAGGTCGGTCACCGGCTCGGGGCCCTGGCTGTCCGGCAAGCCGATGGGCAAGGGCCACTGCGTCAGCACAATAATCGCCAGCACCAGCAGCACGGGCAGCGGCCAGAAGCGCCGCAACCGCTCCTGCTGACGGGCGGGCAATTCCTCCGCCGCCAGCCGGCGCGTCAGGCCAATGGCCGAGATAAAGATCGCGGGAATCAGGCCCGCACACACCGACAGCTCGAACACGCCGGCAATCGGGGCGGCCAGGCGGAACATGATCATCGTCAGGATGGCGCTGGTTATGGCCAGGCCGATCACGGCCCGCAGCAGCCGCGCGGTCATCACGGTCATCGTGGCCGATACCACCAGGGCGGCAACCAGAACTACGTCCAGGGCGTTCATGATTAGAACCCTCCCTTGAGCGGCAGCAGGAAGGAGTTCATCACGTACGGCATCAGCACGCCCACGCCGATGATCACCAGCGCCAAGGCCGCTTCCACCAGCACGATGCCGCCAGAGGCCTCGCGCGCGCTCAGCAGATCCTCGCGGCACTTGCCGAAGAACACCCGCCGCTGCACAGTGAGCATGTACGCCAGCGTCAGCACCGAAACGAACACCGCCAGCGAGGCGTACGCGTACAAGCCTGCCTGCCACAAAGCGATGATCAGCAGCAACTTGCTCCAGAAACCACTGAGCGGCGGAATGCCGGCGATGGACAGGGCGGCGATGGCCGAACTGGTGCTCGTGATGGGCATGCGCGAACCCAACCCGCCCATGACGCTCATGTCCGACGTGCCGGTCCGCTGCTCTAGGGCGGCGGAATTCACGAACAGCAGGGTCTTAAAAATGGTGTGGTTGAACAGGTGGAAGATCGCCGCCGCCAGGCCCAACTTTCCGGCCGGTCCGCCCATGCCGGCGCAACCCAAGCCCAGTACGATGTAGCCGACCTGGCTGACGCTGGAATACGCCAGCAAGCGCTTGAGGCTGTTCTGCCGCAAGGCCAGCAGCGCCCCGACCACCATGGACAGCGCGCCCACCGCCAGCAGCACCGGCGAAAAGGTCTGCAAGCCGACGACCGAGATGCCCAGCCGGAACAGGGCGTAGATGCCCGAAACTTTCGTGACCACGCCGGCCAGCAGCACCGAAATGGCCGCCGGGGCCGACTGGTATGCGTCCGGCAGCCAGCCGTGGAAGGGAACCAGGCCGCCCTTGATCAGCAACCCGCAACCGAAGGTGCCGATGGCGATCTTGAGCAGCAGTTGGCCGGAGTTGTTTTGCAGCGCCGCCGCCACGGCCGAGAAGTCCGTCGAGCCGGCGAACAGGAACATCATCGCCACGCCCGAGAGCATCAGCACGGTCGCCACGGCCGAGAGAACCAGGTACTTGAACGCGCCCTCTAAGCCCGTGTCCTCGCCGGATGAGGCGATCAGGACGAAGCTGGCCACGGAGGTTACTTCCAGGAAGACGTACAGGCTGAACAGGTCGTGCACGAGCACCACGCCGTTCATGCCCATGAGGCTGATGAGCAGGACATTGGCCACGTTGAAGCGGCGGCGCTGGGCCTTGACCGTGGCGTGCAGCACCAGCAGGCTCGCCAGCATGACGATGCCGATGGACAACAGCAGCACGCGGGCCAGACTGTCCAGCGGGGTCGACAGGTGCAGCAACTGCTGCACTTGCTCCAAGGCTGGGAAGGCCGCCGTCGGCAGATACACGGCCAGGACGATCTCGAAGATCGCCAGGGCCGCCACGGCCGGCAGGGCCAGGCCCGCCAACAACCCGCCGGGCAGGTTTAACAGGATCAAACCCGCCAGCGGCAATAAGATGAGAAGACTTCGCACGCTTCTGTTTCCTTACGTAGCATGGGCGTCTCGCCCATGAGCCACGGGTCGCCCGATCACGGGCGAGACGCCCGTGCTACGAAACCATGTACCAAACCACGATGGCCGCACCGGCCAACGCCCAGGCGACGTACAGCGCGTAATCGCCCGTGTGCAGCAGCTTCAGGAACGTCGAACCCAGCATGGCCGCACCAACCGCCAGGCGGTTGTACACCCAGTCGATCGCCCGGTCGACGCTCCAGGCGCCGCGAGCGATGAACGCAGCCACGTCCAGCATAATCTCATACGGATCGAACGCGCGCCGCTCGGCCTGTTCGTAAATGGGCTTAAGCAGCGGGGCGTAATGGATGTGATCCACCGCATTGATGCCCGAGCCGTAAACCGTGGCCCCGGCAATGTGATTCATGATCGCCCCGGCCAGCACCGCCACCGTCAGCCACACCAAACGCATGCTATGCGGCCAGCCGGCAAAGTCGTGCCCTTCCAGGCGAGCCCCCAGCACCGGCTGAATCAAGTTACGCAGCGGCCAGGAGTTGTGTACGCCAAAGAAGATGCACGCCGCCGCAATCACGAGCATCGGCAGCAGCATCGTTATCGGGGCTTCGCGGACATTGTCGTGCTCGCTGCTGCGCTTGCCGAAGTAGGCGGCATGGCCCAGCTTCAAGAAGCTGGCCGCCGTCAGGAACGAACCGCCCAGAGCGGCAATATAGAAGATGAAGTGCCGATCCAAGGCCGCATCGTACAGCAGCTCTTTGGAGAAGAATCCGTTAAAGGGCGGCACGCCGGAGATGGAGCAGGCCGCCACAAAGAAGCAGGCAAACGTAATGGGCATCTTGCGGGCCAAACCGCCCAGCTTGGCCAGGTCGGTCGTGCCGGCTTGCTTTTCCACCGCCCCGCCGGTCAGGAACAGGCAGCTCTTGTACATGGCGTGGTTGATCATGTGGAAGATGCCGCCAATGATGCCCACGGGCAAGGCCGTGCCGATGCCCAGCACCATGTAGCCGACCTGGCTGATGGCGTGATACGACAGCAGCTTTTTGTAGTCCTTTTGAATCAGGGCCATCATCACCGCCAGCAGGATGGTGACGGCGCCGATGATCATCAACAGCGGGCTGAGCCAGCTTTCCGGCGTCAGCTGGAAGAGGTCCAAGCTGATGCGGCTCAAGAGGTAAATGCCAGCGAGCTTTTCCAAGCTGGCCGGCAGGATGGCCATGAAAGGCAGCGGGGCATCCACCGCGGCGTCGGGGATCCAGCTATGAAACGGCATCGAGCCGGCCTTGGCGATGGCCCCGATCATCATCAGCACGAAGGCCAGGGCGTTGAAGGCGTCGGTGACGGGCAAGTGCATCTTGGACATGACCAGCGTGCCCGAAGCCAGTCCGGCCATGGCCATGCCGAACATCAGGCACAGGTCGCTGATGCCCACGATGACGAAGGCCTTGACGGCGGTCTTGAACGCGCCGGGCCGGCCGATGGCGATCATGCCCATCAGCGTTATCAGCAGGCCTTCCCAGAAGAACAGCAGCGTGACGAGGTGGTCGGCCAGGACCGCGCCATCGACCATCGCCAGGCTGATGAGCATGTACGCGAAGAACTGGTTAGCGCTGGTCTTTTCGCGCATGAAGCGGAAGCAGAACAGGCACACCAGCAGCGCAAAACTTGCCGCGGCCGCCAGGATGAAGGCGCTGAACTGGTAATTCAGCAGCACGATGTCCAGCCCGTGGCCAACCCACTGGCCCGTCCACGTGCCGACACTGTTGAAGTTCGCGATCGCGACGACGAGGTTCGCCAGCGTGGCCAGCAGGGCGACGATTTCACGCAGCCCGCTCTTGCCGCGCATTGGCAGCACCAGCAGGCCACCGGCCAGCGGAATCAGGATCGGCGCCCACATCATGATCGCACTCATCTGGCAATCCCCAGCATCTGGCTGGCCGCTTGGTTGGCCAATAGCGCCGGCCAGTAAATGGCCAAGCCGCTCGCCAAGGCCAACGCCGCCAGCACCACTACGCTGCCGACCATGACGGGCGTGCCCTCAGGACCGGCCAAGCCGCGGCTCTCGCCCAAAAAGACCATGTTGAACAGCCGCAACAGGTACAGCACGGTCAGGAACGCCCCCAACAGGAAAACCAGGCCTAAGACCAGGTGTCCACTGTTGATAGCAGCGCTGATGACCATGTATTTGCCGAAGAATCCGCCCAGCGGCGGCACGCCCATGACCGAAAACGCACAGAACAGGAAGACGATGGCCGTCACCGGCATGGTCTTGAGCAGGCCGCCCATCTGGCGGATGTCCTTGGTGTGCGTGCCGTGCTCGATAATGCCCGCACACAGGAACAGCCCGCCCTTGGCAAAGCCGTGGGCCAGAATGTAGATCAACGCCCCGGCCAGCCCCAGCTCGTTGCCGGCGGCCAAGCCCAGGAAGATAAAGCCGATCTGGCTGATCGTGCTGTAGGCGATGATCCGCTTCATGTCATGTTCGAGCAGTGCCGCCCCGGCTGAGACCAAGGCACTGGTGGCCGCAACGGCCATGACCAGCGTGGCAAAGCCCTCGGGCGGGATGTAGCTGACCACGAACAGCCGGGCGTACACGTACACGCCGATCTTGACCAGCACGGCCGCGTGCAGCAGGGCCGTCACCGGCGAAGGGGCCACGCCTGCATCCGGCAGCCACGTGTGGAACGGCAGTGTGGCCGACTTGGACAGGATGCCCAGCAGGATCAAAATGGCGGCCGGCAGCGCGACGCTGATGGGTGCCGAGGGCATGTCAAAGCTGCCCTGCTGGCTGCCCAGCATGACAAAGCCCAGCAACATGGCCAAGGCGCCGAAGACGGTGACCAGGAAGGCTTTATCGGCCCGGAGCACCTGCATGGGCTCGCGGAAGAAGCCGATCAGCCGCCAGGAGCAGATGGCCGTGATTTCCCAGAATACGTACAGCAGAATGAGATTGGCCGAGTACACCAGGCCCATCATGGCGCCAAGGAACAGCACGACCATGAGGTAGTACTCGTTCTGGTTGGCGTAGTGGGCGATGTAGCCGGTGGAATAGATAAGGATGATGGCGCTGATGAGCGAACTGGCCAGGGCCATAAAGACGGCCAGGGCGTCGGCCTTAAGGGCGAAGTTGATCCCCAGGCCAAAGTCGGCCCGGAAGGTCTGCGTTCGCCCAGCCATGGCGTCAGGCACGAGCAACGCGCTGCCCACCACGGCGGCCAGCACCAACAGGATAGCCAAGGCGTTGCGCAGGCGCGCCGAGACAGCTCCGGTCAGCGGCAGCAATAAACTGCCCAGTACCGGCGCCAGCACAATCACCAATAGCAGCAAATTCTGGGATCTCATTCCCGGCTGCCTCACATCGACCCATCGAGGGCGGAATAACTTTAGCAGGAACGCCGCGGGATTGCAGCATCACTCTCCGCCTCGGGGCGGAAAGGGCGGCACTATAGCGTTCCGCCGCGCCGATGGGAAGAGGCTATGTGAAAAAAACGAGCTGCGATGTGCTATTCGTTGCCGCGCTGGGTGCCATGCCTTTACGCGCCGTTGCGGAAAGGCATGTGACGCCGGTAGGGTCCGCAGGTTCCGCGAGTACACGCGCGGGTTCTGCGGACGGGAGGTAAGGGTGCGGGTGCCGATACCGGGTGCCGTGGCCGCGGCGTCCAGCGGCCACGTTGACGCGCACTGGGAAACGGCGTCCAAACATGGTCACGCGAACAGCGTGACCATGCCACCCACGGCAGCGCATGCCACCCACGGCAGCGCATGCCACCCACCCGAGCGCGTGCTGCGCCACGAGCGCATGCTGCCCACGCCAGCGGTGCTTACTCCTCGAAGTGTCTTCCGCGCAGGATCGAGATCACCAGCCAGAGGCCCAGGAGGGCCGCCGTCACGTACCCGGCCAGGCCCAGCGTCTGCGTCCGCACCAGGCCGAAGATCGAGCCCGCCTGCGTCACCAGGATGCTCGAACCCACCAGCAGCCCGGCGATAATAAGCGCGAAGCTGATGCGATTGGCCGACAGGTGCAGCGTGAAGATCAGCGTCTCTAGGTGCTCGTGGCGGATGTGCACCTGCACCTGGCCGCTGCGCAAACGCCGCATCAGGGCCGAAAGATTCTCCGGCAGCTTGCCGGCCAGTTCGATGCCCTCGAGCATGGCCCGCCGGGCCTGGCGGGCGAACTTGCGCGGGTCGGCCCGCTCCCACGCCAGCCTTCGCGCGTAAGGCCGGAGGTGCTCGATGATCTGAAAGTCCGGGTTCAGCGCCCGCGCCAGCGACTCGATCGTCATCAAGCTCTTGAGCATGAGCGTGAACTGAGCCGGCGGGCGGACGCGGTGCTTGCGCATCAGCTCAAAGGTCTGCATCATCAGCTTGTTGAAGGGGATCTCGCGCAGCGGCATGCCGTGATATTGCTGCAGCATCTCCTCCATGTCGGCCACCAGGCTGTGCAGGTCCGTGCCCACGTCGAGCATCTCGGAACGCTCGAACGTGCTCACCAGCCGCGAGGCGTCCTGGTCGACGATGGCCAGCACCAGGTCGGCCAGCATTTGCCGGTCGGCGGCCGTGAGATGCGCCACCTGGCCAAAGTCCAGCGGGGCCAGCACGCTGCCGGCCAGCACGAAGAAGTTGCCCGGATGCGGATCGGCGTGAAAGAAACCCAGGTCGAAAATCTGCCGCAGCACGAAGGCCGCGCCGCGGTCGGCCACCACGGTGGGGTCGTAGCCCGCGCTGGCCACGGCCTGTCGCGTCGAGGGCTTCACGCCGTCGATGAATTCCATCGTCAGCACGGCGTCGGTGCAGTAGGCGTCGAACGTCCCCGGCACGTGGATGGTCGGATCGTCGGCGAAGCCGCGCTGGAAACGCTCCAGGTTTCGCCGCTCGTTGGTGAAGTCCACTTCCTTCTCGACGGCCGTGGTGAACTCGCGGACCATCCGCACCGGGTCGATAGTCTCGTCGCGTGGCAGCCCGGCCTTGAGCAGCCCGGCCAGTTCCAGCAGGATCTCGCACTCGGTGCGCAACGCCTGCACAATGCCCGGCCGGCGGACCTTCACGGCCACGATGTGCCCTTCGCGCGTCACCGCCCGGTACACCTGGGCGATGCTGCCGGCGGCAATAGCGTGATGCTCAAAGCTGGCGAACAGGTCGGCCAGCGGGGCGCCCAGTTCCTTCTCAATCTCGGCCTGAATGAGTTCAAACGCCTCGGGCGGGACATCGTCCTGGAGCTTCTCCAATTCGACGATGTACTCCTGCGGCAGCATGTCCGGCCTCGTGGAGAGCAGTTGCCCCAGCTTGATGAACGTCGGGCCGAGTTCCTGCAAGGCCAGGCGGGCGCGCACGGGCCGGCTGCGGACGCTTTCGTCGCGGCGCACGCGCGCGGGAACCGCCCGCGGCCCCACGCGGATCGCCAGTTTCCGGCGCAGCGCGTCGGTCAACTCATCGAAGCCGTACTTCATCAGCACGGCCATGATGTGCCGATACCTCCGCAGGTGCCGGACGGTGCGGTTCCAGCTTGGAGCGGCCAGGGCCATGCCGGACTAAAACTCCCGTTGCAGCAGTTGGTCGATCTTGGCTTCGACCCGGGCCAAGTCCTCGCGTGTGGGCAGGTTCAGCTTCACGAGAACTTTGTGCATCTCCGAGGCGATGAGGGTCTCCATCTCCGACCGGGTTTGGCCGGCGGCGTCGACGAGATCCTTGACGAACTGGTCACGGCCGCCCTTTTCCATCTGGCCGCGGCGGACCATTTCGTCGAAAACTTGCTCGGCCTTTTCTCGCGTGACGCTAAAGGCCCCCAGCCCGGCTTCCATCAGGCGCTGCACGGTGTCCAACATGGGCGATCTCCTTGGTCTCAACTTGTGACATGGCCGTCTCGGCCATGCGTGCCATGGGCGTCTCGCCCATGATCTTGTGCGTTCGCGGCCGGAGCGGCCGTGACGCGACCCCGAGCCAGAACCAACTCTAGTCTCTGTATCGGCCAATGCATTGTAGGGCTTGCGGATGGAGGGGCGGCGGCAAGTCCATTTCGCACGGCATGTTGGTGGAGTGGCGCGGGCGCAGGCCGGCTGGCCGACCGTAGGGCGTGCAACTGGTTGCACGCGGGTTGGCGGGACTCGGTAGCGGCCAACGTGGTTGCTCCGCTTCGCTGCGCAAACCACGGCACCCGGACAGAGGAGGTCGGGTTCGGTGTAGCCACTCGGTGCAGCGATGAGAGTTGGCAGGTGGCGGCAACTTCGTATACTCTTGGGTAGACCAAACATGGTGACCATGCGGGACATCAAGGCGATCGGGCAGCGGATCGGGCGGGAGTTTCACCCGCAGCGCGTGATCCTGTTCGGCTCGCGCGCCCGGCGCGGTGCGGCCCGGCCCGACAGCGACGTCGATATCCTGGTGGTTCTGCCCTTCAAAGGCCGGAGCCTCTACAAATCGCTGGAAATATTGAATCGACTCGATTTGTCTATCTCGCTGGACCTCCTGGCGCAGCGGCCAGCGGACGTAAAACGGCGCTACGTCGAGCGTGACCCGATCATCCGCGAGGCGCTGGATCATGGAAAGGTGCTGTATGAACAGCACCGTTAGGGAATGGGTGGCGAAGGCGGAAGCGGATTTTGCCATGGCAGCTCGCGAGATGCGCGCCGGCCGGCGCCGCAACAACGATGGCATCTACTTTCACGCCCAGCAGGCCATCGAGAAGTTGATGAAGGCGGCGATGATTCACGACGACCAGACCCCGCCACGGACGCATGACCTCGTGGTGTTGAGCAAGCTGCTTTTGGCGGCGCACACGCTGTGGCGCGCTGACGCCAAGGCGCTGCGCTTTCTGACTCAAGGGGCCGTGATGCTGCGGTACCCCGGCGAGTCCGCCACCGCCGGTGATGCTCGTAAGGCCATGACGTACGCTCGCGCCCTGCGAAAAGCCCTGCTTGATCTGCTCCAGCCATAGGGCGTGCAACTGGTTGCACGCGGGTTGGTGGCGGGATTGCGGCCAACGTGGTTGCTGCGCTTCGCTGCGCAAACCACGGCACCGGGCACAAGTGGGACTCAGCTGCAACAGCGCAGCTTCGGCCCACCCTACGTGCTTGCTCGCGCAGCCGTGCGTCTGAACATGGTCACGCAACAGCGTGACCATGCCACCTAACTAATGCCACCCAACTATCGGCGTGACCGCGCCACCCAACTATCTACCTCTTATCTGCCTCTGCGCTCTCTGCGCCTCTGCGGCCCATGTAGTTTGTTGTTCGTGCGGCACAAGCCCGGCCAGCTACTTGCTGGCCTTCTTGATGATATCCTCGTACTTGTCGCGGAAGAATCTTTGCCAGGCCGCGCGGAGGGCCGACTCGTCTTCGGGCTTGGTGATCTTTTTGGCGGTGGCCAGGCAGGCGTCGCGGTCCTGGAGATCGTCGGGCAAGGCCACGAATTCCGCCACCAACTCGGGTTTGGTGCCCGAAGCGATGATCGCCTTCCAGGCCTGTTTGATCTGGCTGGAGCTATCCAGCACGGCCGCCTGCATCAGCGGGCCCATCAGCTTGGACGAGCGCAGCTCGTACGCCTCGATGTCCAGCTTGAAACTGCCCGCGTACTTGTACGGGTTCACAAGCTCGGGCAGCATCTTACCGGCGTACTTTTCGTACACGTCGCGGCGCAGCGGCTGGCGGAAGAGCGCGTCGTGCTTGGGGCCATCGGGGGCGCCGACCGGCAGGCACCACAGGGCCTGGCCCTTTTCGGACATGACGAACTCGATGAACTGCTTGGCCAGTTCGGGGTGCGGGGCGCCCTTGAGCATGGCGATAGGGTCGGGCGTAAAGGCCGTCATGCCCTCCACCAGCACGAAGCCCACGTCCTTGTTGCGGCTCATCTGGTCATAGGCGTAAAAGTCGATGGCCGTTCCCGCCAGCACGTCGCCATCGGAGACTTGCCGCGGGATCTCGCTGGCGGAACTGACGATCTTCTTGCAGTTGGCGAAGATCCGCAGCAGCTTGCTCCAGCCGCCCGGCCAGGTGGGGTCGGACTGCACGATCATCTCATACGCCGCCCGGGCCGAGCCCGAGTTCTGGGCGTCGGCCAGTTCCAGCCAGCCGAACATGCCGGGTGCGGCCAGGTCGTCCCAGGCCTTGGGCAGCGGCAGGTTCTGCTCCTTGAGCAGCTTGGAATTGTAGATGATGCCGAACGCGCTGACGACCGTGCCGTACCAGCGGCCCTTTTCGTCGTATTCGCGAATGCCGCCCAGGTTGGTGGGCAACTGGGCCATGGTTTCCTTGGGCAGCTCCACCGGCTGCAAGACGCCCAGGTCGGCCAAGCGGGTGTAGTCGGGCCCGCCGCCGCCGAAGTACAGGTCGATGCCGGCAGTGTCGGCGTTCTTGAACTGGTTGATGAGGTACGTGGTGCACACGGTCGTGGCCCCGACGTCGCGCCACTCGACCTCGACGTGCTTGCCGTACTTCTGCTGGTACCACTCCTCGAAGGCCTGCTTGAACTCGACGCGGATCTTCTCGTTGTTGGGGCTCAGGATGATCAGGTCGGCGGGCGGCTTCTTCTTGCCGCACCCCGACAGGCCCATCAGTAGCGCCAGGCCCACCAGCAGCGACACAGTCAGGACGCCCAGGACGCGAGTCAGCGAAAACGGTTTCATGTAAGTCTCCATAAGCGAAGCGGCATCGCGCCAAGCGCAGCGCGTCCGAATTCATTACCGCGGCGGCCAGCCCAAATTCGTCAGCCCAGGCAGTTGTCTTAGCCCGCAGGGCGTCTGAAAATAGCCCCGTCCGTAGCGAAGCGAAGGGCGGGGTAGCAGCCACCGCACAGTTCGAGCCCCGCTGGCGGGGCGATTGAGCGCTGGATTTCCTCGTCGGGCAGAAAGCGACAGATGCCAGGCTCAGTCGCCCACAAGCTGGACCGATCGCTTCGGCTTCCCCGCCCTCCCTGTCGGTCGGGCGGGGCTACCTACTTTCAAACGCCCTTCGGGCTAGGAACAGCCATGGGTTCGGGCTGAAAACAGCCATAGGCCAACAGCGGCCATGCTGGAGAATCCGCGCACGGTCAGAGTATGGCCCGCCAAGCCGTCTTTGACAAGAGCGGGTTGCCGGCCTTAACATAGTTCGTCCCCAACGCCGTGGCTGGCGTAGGGATTGTAGGAACTATGGAACCAATAGCAGTCATCAGTGACATTCACGCCAACATCGAGGCCCTGACGGCCGTGCTGGCCGACCTGGAGCAGCGATCCGTCAAGCGGATCATCTGCCTGGGCGACGTGGTGGGATACGGCCCGCAGCCGCGCGAGTGCGTAGATCTCATCATGGACGTCTGCGAAGTCACGCTCATGGGCAACCACGACTTCGCGCTGATGTTCGAGCCGGAAAACTTCAACCAGGGCGCCGAGGGCGCCTGCTACTGGACCCGGCACGAGCTGGAATTAGAACCCGACACAGCCAAGGCGCACCGCCGGCTGGAATTCCTTGGCCGCCTGCCGGTTCGACACGTTATTCCCAAAAGCGAACACCCCGCCGGGCCGTTCGTCTTTTGTCATGGCTCGCCGCGGCGGCCCATCAGCGAATACATCTTCCCTGACGACGTGGACAACCATGCCGCCAAGCTCATGAGCGTCTTTGACCGCATCGAGCACATTTGCCTGGTCGGCCACACGCACGTGCCGGGGGTGTTTACGCCCACGCCGGCGTTCTTCAGCGACGACGACGTGGCCGGGCTGCACGTGTTCTCCGAAGCCAAGGCCGTACTGAACGTCGGCTCGGTCGGCCAGCCGCGCGACCGCGACCCCCGGGCCAGCTACCTCATCATCGAAGAGGACGCCGCCCACTTCATCCGCGTGCCCTACGACGTGGAATCGACCGTGCAGAAGGTGCTGGCGATCCGCGAACTGGACGATTACCTCGGCATCCGCCTGCGCGACGGGCGCTGAGTTCAACAGCAACGGCATGGGCCGCAGAGGCGCAGAGAGCGCAGAGAAACACAGAGAGAAAAGGCAACGGCTTAAACCACAAAGGGCACAAAGAACACGAAGAGGATGAGGCCACAGGCCCAAGACCTGGGAATTGCGATTCTTTCCTTCGTGATCTTGGTGGCTTTTTGTGGTTCAGTCTTTCCTCTCCGTGAGCTCCGTGTCCTCCGTGGTTGATTTGAAAGAAAAGGAGTCCGCGTGAATTGGCGACGCTTTCTATGGGTAGCCCTGCTGGCAAGCTTGGGCGTGATGCTGGCTACGCAGTACCTGCAAAAGAATGCCAAGAAGCCCGAGGCCACGCCCGCGCCGGTTTCTGCGGTGCCGGCGCCAGTGGCAAGCTCCTCCCCCGCTTCGGCGCCGGCCGGTGCGGCCAAGGTTTTGGCCGCGGCGCCCTCGTCGGCCCCGGTTGAGGCCGTCTGGCAGAACCAGCTGTACAAGCCCCAGTCCGTCACGCTGGGCGGTCTGGATAAGAATGGCTGGAAGGTCGAAGTCCAGCTCACCAACGAAGGCGCTGCCGTTGAGGGCCTGCACCTGAGCGAGTACTTCGTGACCGTCCGCGATAAGAAGGTCCACGCCAAAGACCCCGCCGGCTACCAGGAGGCCCTCAAGAAGGACCCCAAGCTCAAGGGCTATTACCAGGTGCTTCAGCCGGTATACACGGCCAGCGGTGCGGCCATGCTGCCACTGACGACGCAAAAACTCCACCTGCCCAAGGAAGGCCTGAACTTCGACCTCTCCGGCCGGCGCTGGGATGCCGAACCCGTGCAGAACGTTGAAAAGGGCCAGGCCGTCACCTTCACCTCGCAGCTGCTGCGCGATGGCAAGCCTTACTTGGTGCTGAAAAAGACGTACACGCTGCAACCTGAGAGCTATTCGCTGCAAGTGCGCCTGTCGGCTGAGAATGCCTCGGGCGAGAAGGTGCAGTGCGACCTGACGCAATTGGGCGCCATGGGTTTGCCGCGCGAAGACGTACAGAACGACAAGCGCTCGCTGGCCTGGGCCCAGCAGATCAAGGGCGAGGCCAAGGTTTCGCTGGAAGACCTGGCCAAAGACAGCGGCGTGCCCACCTGGCCGGCGATACACGACCTGGGCTTATCCGAATCGGCTGAGCCAATCCTGTGGGTCGGCCAGACCAACAAGTTCTTCGGCGCCATGCTGTACCTGGTGCCCACCACGCAGGGGCTGTTGGCCGACCCCGAGGCCAAGGCCACCTTCTTCGACGCCGCCATCGAGGAAAAGTCCGGCGGCAAGGCGTATTTAAGCGGTGTCAAGCTCGGGCCGTACGATCTCGATGCCGGCAGCCAGACGACCATCGACATGGACGTGTACGCCGGGCCCAAGAAGATCGATCTGCTGGAGGCCGGTCGCTACGGCGCGCTGCGGTACGTGGACGTGGTCGAGATCACCAGCCAGTGCACCAGCAGTTGGCTGACGCGCGGCATGATCTGGCTGCTGAACATCTTCAGCAAGGTCACCTTCGGCAACTATGGTCTGGCCATCATTCTGCTGGTGGTGTGCGTGCGTTTGGCGCTGCACCCGCTGACCAAGAAGAGCCAGATCTCCATGTCCAAGATGCAGACGCTCCAGCCCGAGCTGGCGCGGATCCGCGAGAAGTACAAGGACGACAAGGCCAAGCTCAATTCCGAGATGATGCAGCTGTACAAGCAGGGCGGGGCCACGCCGATCCTGGGCTGCCTGCCCATGTTGCTGCAGATGCCCATCTGGGTAGCGCTGTACTCGGCCTTGTCGGCGTCGGTGGAGCTGCGGCACGCGGGCTTCCTGCCGATATGGATCACCGACCTGGCCGCCCCGGACGCGCTGATTCCCTTTGCCCACGCCATCCAGGTTCCCTTGGTGGGTTGGACGGTCACCAGCTTCAACCTGCTGCCGATTCTGCTGACCATTGCCATGATCCTGCAGCAGAAGTTCACGCCCACGACCTCGGCCAGCATGGACGACGCCCAGGCCAAGCAGCAGAAGCAGATGATGTACTTCATGAACGGCTTTTTCCTGCTGATTTTCTACAACGCCCCCAGCGGCCTGACGCTGTACATCATGGCCTCGACCTTCGCCGGCGTGGCCGAGCAGTACGTGATCCGCCGCCACATTCAGCAGGCCAAAGAAGCTGCACTCGCCAGCACGACCACCGTGGTGATCGGCGGCAAGGCCAGCCGGCTGTCCCGCCCCAAGAAGCCCAAGGGCCCGTTCAGAGGGTAGAGGATAGGCCGGAGGTCAGAGGTCAGAGGCCAGAGTGAAAGACAAACGCGAACGGCAGCGGAGACATCCGCTGCCGTTCTTCTTTTGGCCGGGTGGCATGGTCATTCCCGTCGTCTTGGGATGACCATGCTCAGACGGTGCTGAATAACTCTGTGGTATCCCGAGAGTCCGCACATGGTCACCGCACAAAGACGTGCGGATGACCATGCCACCCGTCAGAACCCCTCTCCCTTGTTGCCCTTGGCAAGTCGGCCCCTCGCTCTGGCCTCTGGCCTCCGACCTCCGACCTCGCCTCTTCACAACATCGGCGACAGCACGTACGCGGCGAACTCCTTCAGCCGGCGGATCGGGTGGCGGCGGCGGAACTCGTGCAATTCCACCTCGTGACTGGCGGCCAGGTCGGCGGCAAACATCGCGCGGACTTGCACGGCGAAGGCCGGATCGAAAATCTCCGCCATCACCTCGCGATTCAGGTACATGCTGCGGGCGTCGATGTTGGCTGAGCCGATCAGGCTGACCTCGTCGTCGGCCACGACGGCCTTGGCGTGCAGCACCGAGAGCGAGCGCTCAAAGACGCGGACGCCGCCGGAAATCAGCCGGTCGTACCAGGCGTGGCTGACCCAGCGGATGATGGGAATGTCCGTATGCTGCGGCAGGATCAGGCGGACGTCCACGCCCCGCCGCACCGCCCGCTTCATCTCCGCCACCAGCGGGTAATTCGGGGCAAAGTACGCACTCATGATCCACACGTATCGCCGGGCGTTCTGCACAATGGCCGCGAACGTTTTGTGCATGATCCGCCGCAGGTCGAACGGCTCAGGTGAGTGAATCCAGACCGGCACGCCGATCTGCGTGCCGCCGACTTGCGTGCCTATCTGGGTGCCATGGTCAGGCTGTATTCCAGCCTGGCCATGCTCGGACATCTGCCGCGTAGGTGGCAAAACGACGCTCGTGGGTGGCATGGTCACGCTGTTCGCGTGACCATGTGTGGACTCGATGGGGGAAGTTTCAGGTCTGAACATGGTCACGCGAACAGCGTGACCATGCCACCCATTCAAGTCGTCCGCCTTGGCGGCACTTGCTGCCGCCACCGGATGGGGCATGGCAAAGCTGTCCTTGTAGCTGACGTCGATGAGCCGGCGCAGATACACCGCGGCCGGGCCGACGATTTGCACCGCGTTGTCGCGCCAGTGCAGCTTGTCCTGGGCGTGGCCGGTGTATTCATCGCCGATATTCAAGCCGCCGACAAAGCCGATGCGGTCGTCCACGGTGAGAAGCTTGCGGTGGTCGCGAACGATCGGGTGCCACAGTTGGCTGGACTCGCGCGGGATAATGGGGTTGATGGCGTACACCTCGACGCCCGCGCGCCGCAGCCGGCGGAAGTGCTCGCGGCTCTGAAACCAGCAACCGGCCGCATCGTAGGCCACGCGGACCTTGCAGCCACGGCCAGCGGCCGCCACGAAAGCGTCGGTGAACTGTTCGCCGATGTGGTCGGGCCGGAAAGTGTAAATGATCTGATCGACGCGTTGCCGGGCGGAATCAATCGCCCCCAGCATGGCCGGAAAGACCTGCTCGCCGTTGCACAACAACTGGACCTGGTTGCCCCAGGTCATGCTGGCGCGGTCCAGCCGCGGGTCGATAAAGCGGCTAAATGTCTGTTCCGTCGGCCGATACACAAGCACCTCATTTCGCGTCGTGGCCTCAATCCATTGTAGTGCAAGTCAACGGCGTAAGTGCAAAGCTAGCGGGTGGCATGGGTGCCATCTATGAGCAAGCCGTGTCAAGTCGGCAGCGAGACGTTTTTAGCGGGATGTTTCCAACCATCTATCCGGCATCGCCTGGGGCGTGCCATTTATCAGAATGCGGTTCGGCCTCATACATAGTCCCGAGGTCCCC
>CAITIS010000135.1 GCA_903892515.1 uncultured Planctomycetota bacterium
CCAGGAACCTGGGCAGTTCCGCCAGCAACGACCCAATCTGCTCGCCGGTCATCCGTCATTCTCCCAGAGCATCTTGCTCCAGAAAGGCCTATCGGACAACCCGCCGCACCAGCTTGAGCTTAACTAGCGCTGTCGTGCTACTTTCAAACGCCCTGGCGGGCTAAAGGCAGCTCCATGAGACGCCCTCATGGAGCGCCCTCGCCGCCGGGCCGCCGAAAGGCCCGACCCGGCGCACACTCGCGTCTCTTTCGCCCTCTGTCCCCCCTAAAATTTTTTCAATTTATAGGGGGTAACCTATACCCTTCCCCCACGCCCGTGTATAGATTGAGAAGAGCTTAGCCGCCGGCGAGTTTGAGCTTTTGAGATTCATTCGGCGCTAGGGCTTTATCGAAGGCGACCTAGTACTCAGCCACATGACCGGGCCGACAGGCCAACGGGGTCTGTCGCCAGGTTGGTTTCTTTAGGAGATAGCCGTTTTATGCTTACGTCAGGTCAGTCTGAAGGCGATGCCTCGGTTGCATCGTCTTCCACCCCAAGTGCGGATGACGCCCAGCCTCCATCTCTAGCGACGAGTTCGTCCCTTTCCACCGGCAAGCTTCAGGAGTGCATCGCCACCGAGCAATGGCAGGATTGGCGTTGGCACATGCGGAACCGAATCCGCACTGTCGCCCAGCTGCGCGAGTGGATGCCGACCCTGAAGGTCAGTCCCGGCCTGCTCAGCGCGGCTGAGAAGTTCCCGCTGGCCATCACGCCGCACTACGCTTCACTCATCCGGCAGATGGATTCCTCCGACCCCATCTATCTCATGTGCGTGCCGCAGATGCAGGAACTGTGCGATCCCAAGTTCCTCTGCGATGACCCGCTGGAGGAAGACGAGGACATGCCCGTTCCGGGCCTGGTGCACCGCTACGGTGACCGGGCACTGCTGATTTCCACCACCACCTGCTCGACGTACTGCCGCCACTGCACGCGCAAACGCGTTGCCGGCATGCACGAGTCGAGCATCTCGCCCCGGCGGCTGCAGCAGGTCGTCACGTACCTGTTGGCCCACCCGGAGATTCACGACGTGATCGTATCGGGCGGCGACCCGCTGACGATGGCGACGGAAAACCTCGAGCGCGTGCTGTCGTCGCTGCGGAGCGTGCCTTCCATCGACATCATCCGCATCGGCACCCGCGTGCCGGTGGTCATGCCCCAGCGCGTCACCGACGAGTTGGTCGGCATGCTCAGGAAGTTTCACCCGCTGTACATCAACACGCACTTCAACCACCCCAACGAGCTGACGGCCGATTCGGTGGCGGCGTGTGCCAAGCTGGTCGACGCCGGCATTCCGATGGGCAACCAGTCGGTGCTGCTGCGCGGCGTGAACGACCATCCCAAGATCATCGAGACGCTGTGCCGCAACCTCATCCGCAGCCGCGTCAGGCCGTACTACCTTTTCCAGTGCGACCTGGTCCGGGGCGTGGAGCACTTCCGCACGCCGCTGTCGCGCGGCATCGAGATCATGGAATACCTCCGAGGCCGGCTCAGCGGCCTGGCGATTCCGACCTTCGTGGTGGACGCCCCGCACGGCGGCGGCAAGATTCCGCTGCTGCCCAATTACATCGTTTCCTCCAGCCCCACGCACACGGTGCTGCGGAACTTTGAAGGCATGATCGTGAGCTACCCCGAGCCGGGCATGTCCAGCGAGACCCCGCAAGCCCTGCCCGAGAACGTGGCCCCGGGCGTGTGGGAGTTGTCCAGTGGCCAGGCGACGTCGATCCTGCCTGCCGCCAGCAACCGCCACAATCGGCGCCGTCGCAAGGCCATGCCGCTGTTCGGCCAGCCGGCGGAAACGAGCGAGTAAGGCGGGCAGGCTTGCCCGTGCAAAGTCAATTTCGTGTATGATGCACCGCGGCGGATCCGACCAGGGTCCGCCGCAATGTTAAGAGACCCGGGTGCCATGGTCAGCCCGTTGTTGGGCTGGCCATGTGATGAGCGTCCCAGCATGGCCAGGCTAAAACGACAGCCTGACCATGGCACCCGGCTTCTGACCTAAGACCTACGACCTAAGACCTATGACCTATTACCTATGACCTAAGACCTACGACCTTTTGAAGCGAACGCCATGAACATCGGCCTGACCTACGATCTGCGAAGCGACTACCTCAAGGAAGGCTTCACCACCGAGCAGGTGGCCGAATTTGACAGCGATGAAACCATCGCCGCCATCGAGTCGGGCATTGGCTCGCTGGGGTATCAAACCGACCGCATCGGCAACGCCAAGGCCCTGGCCCGCCGGCTGGTAGCGGGCGATCGCTGGGACCTGGTCTTCAACATCGCCGAGGGCGTCGAGGGCCGCAGCCGCGAGTCGCAGGTGCCGGCCCTGCTGGAACTCTACGGCGTGCCGTACTGCCTCTCTGACGCGCTGGTGTGCGCCGTCACGCTGGATAAGGCCATGGCCAAGCGAATCGTGCGCTCCGCCGGCCTGGCCACGCCGAACTTCTGCGTCGTCGACAGTGAATCGGCCTTGGAATCGCTGGACGGCAGCCTGAATTACCCGCTCTTCGCCAAGCCGCTGGCCGAGGGCACCGGCAAGGGCGTCGATGCCCACAGCTTCATCGACGGCCCGGAGAAGCTCCGCCAGAGCTGCCGGCACATGCTCGAACGCTACCGCCAGAGCGTGCTGGTCGAGGAATTCCTCCCAGGCCGCGAGTTCACCACGGCCATCCTGGGCACGGGCCGCTCGGCCAAGGTGCTGGGCTCGATGGAGGTCGAGGTGCTCGAAGCCGGTTCAGCCAAGATCTACTCCTACGAGAACAAGGAGCTGTGCGACCGCATGTGCCGCTACCGCCCGCTGCGCGAGCAGCCCCTGGCCAGCGCGGTCGAGGCCCTGGCGCTGGCGAGCTATCGCGTGCTGGAATGCCGCGACACCGGCAGGGTGGACATCCGCCTCGATGCCGCGGGTAGGCCCAGCTTTATGGAAGTCAACCCGCTGCCGGGCATGCACCCGACGCACTCGGACCTGCCCATGATCGCCACGCAGGAGGGCATGAGCTACGAACAATTGTTAAGCGCGATCATCCGCAGCGCCTTAGAGCGGATCGGAGGCCACCGTGCCTGATTCACCGGCCGTGCTGGTGCTGTACAACTTGCCGCGCTCCGGGCCGGTGGGACTCGTCGCCAACGCTCCTCGGCCCACCCTACAAGAGTCGTCCGTAGCACAGCCGCCCTCGGCTGCGAATCTTGCGGCAGCTACGGCCTTCTCCGAGAGCGACGCCGGCATTCTGGAAGAAGTTCGCGCCGTCTGCGAGGCCTTGGCCCGGCTGAAGATCCCCCACCGCGCTGCCGGCGTGAGCAGCCTGGCCGATGTGCCCTCGGCGGTGGCGGCCGGAACCGAGCCGGTCGTCTTCAATCTGGTCGAGTCGCTGGCCGGCGATCCCCAGGACTGCAACCTCGTGCCGGCCATCTGCCGCACCTTTGGCCGCAGCTGCACCGGCAACGACGACCGGGCCTTGGCGATATCGCTGGACAAGTGGCAAAGCAAGGCCCTGCTGCAAGCCGCCGGGCTGCTGGTGCCCAAGGCCATCTGCGTCTGCCCCGGCCAGAAACTTCGCCGCACCGGCCTGTTCGCCGGCCCGTACATCGTCAAGCCCGCCTGCGCCGATGCCAGCGAGGGCATCACGGCCGAGTCGGTCGTCCGCTCCGCCGGCGCCGCCCTCGCCAAAGCGGTTCGACGCATCCACGAGCTGGGCCAGGCCGCCCTCGTCGAGCAGTACATCGTCGGCCGGGAATTGAACGTCTCGGTCCTGCAAACCGGCAGCACAGCCGGCGACGTCCAGGTCCTGCCGCTGGCGGAAATCGATTTCTCCGCCCTGCCCAAGGACGCGGACAAGCCGCGCATCGTGGATTACTCAGCCAAGTGGCTCACCGACAGCTTCGCCTTTCACAACACGCCGCGGGTCATTCCCGCCCCGCTGCCGCCGGCTGTGGCCAAGCAGGTTCGCCAGGCCGCCTTGGCCGCCTGGCACGTGCTGGGCTGCCGCGACTACGTGCGCGTGGACTTCCGCCTCGATAGCAAGCTGCGCCCGCTGATCCTGGAAGTGAACGCCAACCCCGATATCTCGCCCGATGCCGGTTTTGCCGCCGCGGTGCAGGCCGCCGGCATCGGCTTCGACGGCTTTGTCGAGACCGTCGTGGCCAATGCGGCCGCTCGGCTGGAGGAAGTCCGCCAGCACACTCGGCACGCCCGAGCCATTCACGCCGACGCCCAGCAGTCCGCGCCGGCTGATCCGCAGGAATGCACCATCCGCCCGACCAGGGCTTCCGACCGCGAGCCCATCGTGCAGATGCTGACCGCCACCGCGTTCTTCCGGCCCGACGAAGTCGCCGTGGCCGAGGAAGTGCTCGATGAGGCCATCGCCAAGGGCGACGCCGGCCACTACCAGTCCTACGCGATCTGCCAGGCCGACCGGCCGCTGGGGTGGGTGTGCTTCGGCGCCACGTGGTGCTGCCTGGGCACGTTCGACCTGTACTGGATCGTGGTCGATCCAACCGTGCAGGCCCGCGGTCTGGGCAAGGCCCTGGTGTGGCACACGGAAAAGCTGGTGCGGGCGATGAATGGCCGGGTGATCGTCATCGAGACCTCCGGCCGGGACGTGTACCTGCCGACCCGACGCTTCTACCTCCGCTGCGGCTACCACGAGGCCGCCCGCATCGCCGACTTCTACGCCGACGGCGACGACAAGGTGGTGTACATCAAACACCTTCGCGACTGGCCAGAGAACTGAAACAGCATTTTGCCACAGAGCTCACAGAGGGCACGAGAGAAAGGCAAAGACCTAACCACAAAGGCACAAAGTAAAAGCCGCACCAAGAGCACGAAGAATCGCGCAGTTGTTCATTCCCCGCAAGCTTCAGTATCTTTGCAGCCATAAGCCCGAAGGGCTTAGAGAGTACAGCCCAGGGCAAAGCGAAGCGCCGCCCTGGGTCGGCGGGGACGCGACGGTTCCAGCCCTGTAAGGGCGCGACGGCTTTGCCTCTCGCGCCCTTACATGGCTTGGATGTGTGGCGCATCTCTCCTGGGGCGTTGCCCCAGGCTGTAGTCTTTCAGCCCTTCGGGCTGCATAGCCAAGCGATCAATGATGTATCACCGACTCTGGATCAGGCAGAAGCTGCCGAACTCGCCTGCTGAACTCGCCGGGCTGGCGTTGCAACTGCTGGCCGCCAAATTGCCGTCTTTCGCTTCGTGTCCTTTGTGACCTTTGTGGTTCAAAAGAGCTCGGCCAAGCGAACATCCTCCAGCGACGTCACCACCCTATCGGCGTCGCGCAGGCCTGAGGCTGGGTAGGAATTCGTTACCGCGATGGTCTTGCAGCCGACGGCCTTGGCTGCCACGACGCCCGCCGGGGCGTCTTCAATCGCCCAGCAGCGGCCCGGCGCCATGGGCCGGGAAAGCTTACGCGAAAGCTCCGTCACCGCCAGGCGATACCCCTGCGGATCGGGCTTGCCGCGGGAAACGTCATCGGCCGAGACGATCACGTCCACGTACGCCAGCACCCCCACCGCCGCGCCGGCCAGGTCAATCTCATCCCGCCGCGAACCGGAGCAAATGGCCACGCCGCAATGGTCCGCCCTGGCAGCACGCATCAACTCGATTGCGCCCGAGAGCGGCTTGACCTCGCGCCGCAGCAGTTCGCGGACGATCTTTGATTTTTCTTCGATCAGCCGGGCCACCAGGGCCGCGTCGGCGGGCTGGCCGTGGTCGAGCAGCACGTGCTTGTAGCAGTCGCGGTCGTCAAAGCCGATGTAGCGGGCGTAATACTCATCGCGCGTCAGTTCGATGCCCACCTCGCGCAAGACCTGCTGAAAGCCACGCATGTGCAGCGGCTCGCTATCCACCACCACGCCGTCAAAGTCGAAGATCAGGGCATCTGGCATGTGCGATCCTTTGCGTGACATGGCCGTCTCGGCCATGCGTGCCACGGGCGTCTCGCCCGTGGTTTGTACCCGTCGCGACCACCCCGTGCGCTGCGCAGACATCAACCCAGTGCTCCGCCGAAAACTTCCACAGCCGAGGGCGGCTGTGCCACGCGCCCAGTCACGGAAACCGCTCTAGCCGCGCAGCAGGCTCATGGCTTCGGCGCGGGTGGACGGGTTGCTCTTGAACAGCCCGCGAACGGCCGAGGTCAGCATGATCGCACCGGGCTTCTTGACCCCGCGGATGGTCATGCACGTGTGCTGGGCTTCGAGGATGACGGCCACGCCCTGCGGGTCCAGTTCGGCCATGATGAGGTCGGCGATCTGGCTGGTCAGCCGCTCCTGCACCTGTGGCCGGCGCGAGAGGGCGTCCACCACGCGGGCGATTTTGCTGATGCCGATCACCCGGCCTTGCGGCAGGTACGCCACGTGAGCCTTGCCGATGAACGGCAGCAGGTGATGCTCGCACACGCTGTGAAATGGGATGTCGCGCAGCACGACCATCTCGTCGTACTTCTCTTCGAAGACGGCCTTGAAGTATTGCCGCGGGTCCACATCAACGCCGCCCAGCAGTTCCTGGTACATGCGGGCCACCCGCTGCGGCGTGGCCTTGAGGCCCTCGCGCTTCGGGTCCTCGCCGATGGCGATGAGGATTTCCCTTACGGCCGCCTCGATGCGGGCAATCGCTCGTTTGTCGAAAACTTTCTCGTCCATAATGATCTCCAGGTGGCCTTTATATAGGGCCTGATGCTGTCGGCGTCAAATGCCGGTGTAGGACGTGCAACTGGTTGCACGCGGGCGCCCTACAGAGAATCGGCGGCGATGGCGGCGTTGCGGAGGAACATTTCGTAAGTGGCGCGGCGCATGGCTGAGCCGCGCGTGAAGGCGTCCCAGTCCTCCGGCCGCCAGCGCAGGATCTCCTGCGGCGAGGGCAGAGCGGCGTGCCGGGGCGTGGCGAATTCCTCCCAGCCACGCGCGTGCCGGCGATTCCACGGGCAGGCGAGTTGGCAGGCGTCGCAGCCAAAGATTCTCCCGCCGATCCGCTTGGCCAGCGCGTTGGGTGGCACAGGCTCCCCTGCCTGTGCGGACACGGCCTCGGAAGGCTGTGACACCAAGTCGATCTTCCCGCGATGCTCGATGGTGAGATAACTGATGCAGCGGCGGCAGTCGATCAGGCCGTCGGGTTGCAGCGCGCCGGTCGGGCAGGCGTCGAGGCAGCGGCGGCACCGGCCACAGCGGCTGCGGGCGGGCTGGTCGCAGGGCAGGTCCAGGTCGGTCACGATCTCAGCCAGGAAGATGAAGCTGCCGTACGGCCGGGTGATGAGGCAGCCGTTGCGGCCAATCCAGCCAAGCCCCGCCCGCGCCGCCAAAGACCGCTCATTGATGGCGGCGGTATCCACGCAGATCTTGGCCGCCATTGCCGGGGCCAACTGGCGAATCGCGTCCAGCAGCTGTCCGCACCGTTTCTTCAAGAGCCGGTGATAGTCCCGCCCGCGGGCGTACAGCGCAAAGGCGATGTCGTTCGTAGCACAGCCGCCCTCGGCGCACGCATTCGTAGCACAGCCGCCCTCGGCTGTGGCAGTTTCCGCTGCCGACCTGCCCATGCCACCAGCCGCGGACACCTCCACGGGCGAGACGCCCGCGACACACATGGGCGAGACGCCCATGCTACAAGCACCCGGCCCGTACGGCGCGGCCAGACATATCACCGACTTGGCGCCCGCCAGCAGCGCCCGCGGATCGAACCGCTCCCCTGGCCGGCGAGTGAGCCAAGCCATGTCGGCGTGATACCCGCGGGCAAGGAAGGTTTCAAAGGCCGCCCGCGAAGGCAGCGCGTCGGCCGGGGCGATGCCGGCCAGAAAGCCCAGCTCCCGCGCCCGTTGAAGGATTGTCGCTTTGAGTTCCAGTGTCATGAATCGTCGCCAAACTCGCGTTCGTCGTCGCCGGCCTTTCGTGGCACAGCCTTTCAGGCTGTGCCGCACAGGCTGGAAAGCCTGTGCCACCCGAAGCGTGTACACCCAAACTTAAACCGCTCCAGGCCCAGGTCGCCCGGGACGACCGGGTGCCCGCGTGCAATAAGTTGCACGCCCTACTTCACCAACACCGCATCGGCCAGGTCAACGTGGCCGCCGACGTCCAGCCCGTCCGGCGAAAAGTCCGCCAGGATCGTCAATTCCTTCACGCCCTTGAGATCGAGCCGAAGCTCGCGCGGCGCTTCGCCCGCTGCCAGCGGCTGGGCGTCCAGCAGCTTCTTGCCATCGGCCAGCACGCTCAGCACGGCCCGGCCCGCACGGGCGGCGTTGTCGTCGATGCCCGCCTTGGCCAGCAGCAGCGAGTACCGCCCGTCGAGTTGATACGTCAGCACGCAGCGGCTGTGCAGGCCCAGCCCGCGTGAATACGTCACGCCGCCCAGTCGAATCGGCTGGCCGGTGGTGCTGCGGTCGCGGTCAAAGCCGATCCCGCCGTCGAACGTGCCGGCCTGCTCCTGTCGCACGGGCGCGAGCTCCGACAGGTACGTCAGCCGGTCCGAGAATATCCGCACCTCTGCCACGGCCAGGGGCGGCAACGTCATGCTGGCCCCGCCCGCAACGCCGACCGTCCAACCCGAGGCACTGAACATGTCAAAGCCGATCTGGCCAAACGGGATCACCGACCCGTCCGCAAGCACCGCTTCGCCGCGCGGTTTCGTCATGCCCTCGCCCGTGCCGGCTAACTCCACCAGGCGAACACTTTCCAGGTCGATGGTCCGCTCGGCCCCCTCCAGCTCGAACGTGACCTTGCCGCCGGCGATGCCCTTGAAGATGCCCGGGTACGGCGCCGCCAGCCCTTTCTTGTCCACGGCCAGGAGATAGTCCCGCGCCGCCGGCGGCAGATTCAGCGCCGCGAACTCCCGCAAGACCTCCTGCGCCGGCTGATTCGCAGAGGGCAAAACGATGCTCCGCACCGCCGGCAGATCAAAGGTCAGCTTGCCCGCCAGCGCGTTGTACACGGTCAGCTTGCCGCCATCGGAATCGACGCGGTCGATGAAGATGACCTGCCCGCCGCGCAACCGGAGAAGCTTCTGACCCGGCGGCAGCTTGGCCGACGCGGCGCCGAGCTGGATGCCGCGAATCTCATCGAGCGGCACCGATACGTCCTGGCCGGCCGACGTTATTGTGACCGACGCGGGCGTGACGGACTTGAGCGTGCCAGCCAGCGCTTGCCCTTCCAGACGAATGAGCCGGTGCGGCCCCGACGGCGCCGAAGCCGGCCCGCTCGCCTGCGCCAGCGCCCACGCCGCCACCGCCATCGCCGCTGCCAAAGTCAGCACGCCTCGCATCATTTTTCAGGCCCCGCCAGGTGCTTGTAGTAGTCGCGGATCATGTCGCGGTATCGCTCGGGCATGCTCTCTTGCAGGTCTTCCAGCAGCTTCTGGCGCTGTTCGGGCGGCAGCTTGCCCCAGTCGTCGCCGGTGCTGCCCGGGCGCGGTTCGCTCAGGCCGTCGGGCCGGCCCGTGCCGCCTGGGAGCATGCCCGTCTGCGCGGGCGACTTTGGCTGCTGCGGCATGCCGGGCTGCTGGCCGGGCTGGTTGTCCTGGCTGTTCTGCGGCTTGTTCTGGCTCGACTGATTCTGCGCCGACTGCTGACCCTGCTGGGCCGCGGCGTCCAGCAGCTCGACGATCCGCCGCTCCTGACTCTGCGTTTGCTCGCCGGCGTCGGCCTGGGTCAGCCGCTGTTGCACCTGGCCCATCTCGCGCGAGACATCCTCCAGCGGCCGCTCGCCGCTCGACTGCGAAAGCTTGCCGTCCAGCCCATCCGTCCAACCTTTGATATGCTGCTCGCGCTGGGCCAATGGATCGGTCTGCGCCTTGCGGGCTTCGGCGCTGCTCCGGGAAGAATCAGCCCGCTTGGTCCGTGCGTTCACCTGCTTTTGCATGGCCGAGAGCAATTTCAATTCCGCCTCGGCCCCGACCAGCGGGCTCTTGCCGCCCTGCCCGCCGCCGCTCTGGCCGCTGCCGCCCTCCTCCTGCCGGCGATTCATCTCCTGCGACAGGCTATCCAGCATGTCCGCCAGCGTCTGCTCGATCTGCTGCTGTGTCTGCTGCGTGGCCTGGCCGGTCTGCTGCGCGGTGAGATCCTTCTGGGTCGATTCCAGGTCGGTCTTGACCTCATCCAGCGCACCGGGCAGCACCGCCAGCTCGTCTTCCTTGACCGTCTCGCAAAGCTTGCCCGCCCGCTGGGCCAGCTCGCCTTCCTTGCCGGCCAGCTCGGCGAGCTTCAACTGCTCGGGACGTTCGAGCGGCTTGGTCTTGGCCCGCTCATCCATCGCCGCCGTCGAGGCCGACAGGGCCTTCTGCGCCGCCAGCATCTGCGCCAACTCTTCCTGCATGGCGGCAAGTTTCTGGGCCTGCAAGGCCGACTGTGCCTGCTGCATCGCCTGCTGCACCTGCTCGATGGCTCGCTGGAGTTCATCCGCCGCCTGCTGCTGCGACTGCTCAGCGGCCGAGGCCTTCTGCTCGCCCAGCTCGCCCGAGGCCTGATCCATGTCGCCCTTGGACTGGCTCACGTCGTGCTCACCCGGCGAAGTGTCCTGCCGCATCTGCTGGGCCACCTTGTCGGTGCGCTGTGCCAAATCCTGCTGAGGCCGCTGTTGCTTTTGCAGCTCGCCGGCCGGTTGCGACGCGCTGCTGGTCGGCTGGCTGGCCGCGGCGCTCTTCTGCGTTTCCTTGAGCAGGTCCCGCTGCTGCTGGAGCAAGGGCTGAAGTTGGGCCAGCAGCTGCTCGTAACGTTGCATGTCCTGTTTCAGCTTCTCGGCATCGACCGCCCCGCCCTCCAGCACCTTGAGCACCGCCCGCAAGTCCTCGACCACGCCGCCCTGCGTGCTTTGGGCCAGCGTGCCCAAACCGCGGGAGAGGTACTCGCTGACCTTGGTCATGTTCTGATCGATCATCGCCCGCTGCGCCTGCTCGACGGCCTGGCGAATGGCGGCCGCCGCCTCGCTCTGTGCCCCTTCGCCCTGTTCGAGCAGCTTGGCCGACTCCAGCATCCGCACCGTCAGATCCTTAAAGCCCTGGCGGATCGCCTGCTGCCGGAACGCCGCCTCGCCGGCGGGACGACTTTCCTGCGCCCAAGCCGTTGCGGCCAGCAGCGCCAATATGAGTAATGCCAGTTGTGCAGCGTGGCATGGACGTCTCGTCCATGCGTCCCACGGGCGTCTCGCCCGTGGAGATGGCCGCAGAGCAGGGGCGAGACGCCCCTGCGACGCATGGGCAGGATGCCCATGCCACGGTTCAATACTCATTTCCAGCTTCTTTTTCATTTCGGATCGAACGGGCTTTCCTTGGCCGACGTCTTCTTGAGTTCCTGTTGCAGGGCCTCGCTGTCCTGGATGATCTTGCGCAGCGCCCGGGCCAGTTCCTGGCGATTCTCCAACTGTTTCATCTCGGCCAGGGCGGCTTCCAGCTGCTGCGCGATGCGCTGCATCTCGGCCCGCGCCGCCGCCAGGGCCTTGCCGGCCGGTTCGCTCTGGTTTTGCCTTCCCGCTTGCTCGATGAGCCCAGCCGCCTGGCCCACGGGCTTGTCCGCCACCGCCGCCAACGGCGCGATAATCCGCTGCGATAGCCGAAGCTGCTCCGAGGGCGTGATGACTCGATTATACGTCATCTCATCGAGAACCTGCTGGAACTGCCGCGCCGACAGCACGCTCTGGGCCGCCACCGAACGCAGGTCACGCTGCGTCTGGCTCACCAGCAGCGGCAACTCCGCCAGCGAATTGGTCGCGCGAATTTTCTCGGCGCCAGCCTTCACGCGGGCCACGGCCATGGTGTGCAACTCTACCGCCTGGGAGAATTCCTGCCGCAACTCCTTCTGCCGCCGGGCCAACTCCGCCAGCAAGTCCTCAGCCGAGACGATCTGGAAGACCAGCTCGCCGCTGTGCGAAACGTTGGGCCCGCCCAGTTCAGCCGGCAGCGTGTCCTGCGCCACGGCCTGAACCTTTAGCGATTGTCCTGGCGCCAGCGAGAGCGTTTGCAGGTCCAACATTGCCTGGGCTTGACCATCGTTGGGAGTCGCAAGAGCGACGTCGTGGCGGGCAAGCTGCAAAGCCGCCAGCGGCTGGGATGCTGCCGGCGGCGCGACGCCCGTCGGCGTGGCGCTCGGTGCCGTGGTCGCCGTCGTTGCACGCGAGGCCTCGATCCACATGGCTTTGACGCCGTAATCGTCGCGGTAGGTCAGGCTCAGCGGCAGCATGGCTTGCGGCGTGACCTGGGCTGAGACGCCGTGCTTGTCCATGGTGAGCGTCGCGGGGCGGTCGGGCTCGATCTGCAACGCCACCGCGAACGCCCGCGGGTTGACGATCTCGGCCGACTCGGCTAACTCCACTTCAAGCAGGACGGAGCTTTTGGGCGGATGCGCCGGCAGCGGCAAGAGGCCGTGAACGTTCGCCGGGCTTCGCGTCGGGGCGGTGGTGCTGGGCATCGACGCAGCGGGAGCGCTCGACGCGCCGGCGGCATTGGCCGACACTTCCATTTCCGCCACGATGTGGCCATCGAGCTTCAGCCGAGCGGCCATGACGTGCTTGGTGGCCAGCCCGGAGATTTCCAGCGTTCCGCCGGCCGGCGCCGCCATCAACCCGTGCCGCAACTCCACGTCGTCCGAAGGCTTGTTGGCATAGCCGGGATAGCTCCTGCGGATGGCCACATTGGTCAACTCCGGCGGATCAACCACGCGCACGTGCTGCCAGCCGGTGCGGTCGTCGCCACCGCTGACGCGGAACTCAAAACCCTCGCTGACGTTCTCAAAGGTCTTTTCAAAGCCGCCGTGATTGCCCGCGGCGGGCTCGACATCCTCCAGCACCTCGCCTAGGTGCGGGAACTTCATCTCGAAGGACACGTGCGGCGGACGCTGGCCCAGGGCCTGGACGCTCACGCTCAGGCTGCCGCCGCGGACCACGCCGAACGTCGGCCCGCCGGCGACGCTCAGGTGCGTCCGCTTGGGCCAGGGCACGTCCTGCAAAAACAGGTGCCTGCGCAGGTAGATGCCCATCAGCTCCGGCCGGAGCAACCCGGCGCCCGCCACGAGCAGCACCGCCGCCACGCCCAGCACGCCTGCCCGCAGCGCCGAGCGGCCTTGCACCGCCTGCGAAACATCCAGCTTCCGCGTCTGCTCGTCGGCCTGCTCCACCACCCGGCCAATGAATTGCCGCGACATACCGGCCTCGTCCGCCCGCTCCGAACCCAGTTGCACCGCGCTGATGAGCCGCTGCTGCAAGTGCCCGAATCGCCGCTCCAGCACCAGGGCCATCTCGCGGTCGTCCATGGGCAGACGCATCGGCACCCAGAGGTGCTTCCAGGACGCCAGCACGGCTGGGACCGTGCAGAAGGCGTCGATCATCAGCCGCTGCGGCAAGGTCAGGCTCATCGCCCGATCCAGGGCAAAGCTCACCAGCCCGCCAGCCAGGGCGGCCAAAACGGCCAGGGCCGCTCCGCGCAGCAGCATCCGTCGCCGCAGCATGCGCCGCAGTAGCGCCAGCTTGGCCGTCGCCTCGCCCGACAACGCCGGACGACTGCCCGGCAGCGCGGGGGCACGCCGCACCTGCGCGGCTAGATCATGTTGTGTCTTTTGCGCAGGATCCATTCGCAGCCCAGTAACAGGACGATCAGAATCAGCACGGCCGGGACGTCATATAGATTATGCGACACTTGACTCTGCACGCTCAGCTTGCCCGGCGGAATCAGCTTGGCCAGTTCGTCGGCCCTTTCGATACCCAGCGTCCGGCCAGGGGCGATGCTCTCCAGCATGGCCGGATTCGCCTCAGGCCGGAGGAATTCCTCTTCGGGCAAGGTTACCACGAGGCTCTTGCCGGCCACGTCATTCTTCGCCCCCTCCCCGGCCATCTTCGCCGAAAGTTCGTACGCGCCCGGCTCGGCGAGTGTCAATCGGCCCTCGTAGCGGCCCGGCTGATTGGCCGAGCGCGGCAGCGTGATTTGCCGCGAGGTGCCGGCCTGGGCGTTGACCACATCGACGTCAAAGCTCTCTTGCGCCAGCGGCGTGTAGTTCTCGTCATACGCCTCAGCCGAGATGCGAATCTCCTGGCCGACGCGGAAGCGGTCGCCGCCGGCGGAAATCACCACGCGCTTCTTCTCCATCCGCCCAGCGGCCAGGAAGTCCATCACGTTGGACCAGAAGCGGCGGTAGTACGCCCCGTCGGCCAGTTGCCGCCAGCGCCACGTCTCGTCGCTGCCGACAAAAAGCGAGCGGCCCTTGCCGTAAAACTGCACCGCCAGCAGCGGCGTGAGTTCGCCCGAGCCGTCGGCGCGGCGCTGCCCCGTCACCGCCAGCACGTTCGCCAGCGGCTTGGGCCGGGCCACGGGATGCTGCCAGTACAACCCCGGCAGCATCGACCAGATCGCCTGGCTATCCTGCGGGTTTCGCCCCAGCCGGAGGATCGGGCTCTCCAGTCCGTCCTGCGTGGGCACGACCGGCCAGACCACCGGCTCGGCGCGGCTGATCTCCGCGGCGATGTCCACCGCCCGGACGCCCAGCTCCACCGGCAGCACCTTTTGCAGCGCGGCGAAGGCGTCGTTGCCGATGAGGTTCTGCTGGCTGTACTTGTTGGAGGCGATGTAGCACAGCCCGCCGTGGTGCTCGCCCACGAAGGCGTCGAGCATGCCCGCGAAGTCCTTGTCGAACCCGCCGGTAGTCTGGGCCGGATCGTACAGGATGATCACGTCGTACTCGAAAAGTTCCTTGGGCGTCCGCGGCAGTTGCGACAACTGCATGCCGCTGGAGGCCTCCTGGTTGAAATCGGACTCGGCGTTCTGCTGCCAGACGCTGACGGCGTACCGCTGCACGTCGCGCAGCAGCAGGTTCCGCAGGTACAGCATCTCCCAGCCGGCGTCGCCTGAAACGAACAGCACCTTGAGCTTGCGGTCGTTGACGTTCACGCGGGCGGTGGCGTCGGAACTGCCCATGCGCAGGCCTTGGGCGTTGGCCAGTTGCAGGCGATACTCGAACTCGCCCATCTCCGGCGCGTCGGTGAAGAGGGGCACGTCCTGGCTGGCGCCGTTCTCATCGCTGGCCGACAGCTCGACGACCTGCGTGGCAACGGGCGATCCCCATTCGCCCTGGCCGGCGCCCCGGCGGAAGAGTTCAAGCGTGACCTTCTGCCCCGCGGCGTGGCGGTGCGACAGCGAGGCCAGGAATTCCAACGTGGCGTGCTGCTGGACCTCGGTGGGCGCCTGCACGCGGGCCAGCGAAACGCTCGGCGGCGGCGTGGGCTCGCCCACGGATACGGCGTAAACGTTGATGCCGCGCTGGCGGAGATACGCCAAGGCCGAGGAAAGCCGGTTGGCGGCGTCCTCGCTGGTGGCCTGGCCGTCGGAGACCAGCACGACCCCGCCGCTGCGCCGACCCGTGAGCCGCTCAGATGCGTCGCGCAACGCCTGGGCTAAGTCCGTCTCGTACCCGCTGGATGAAAGCTTGCTCAACGCGGATCGAATGGCAGGGGCGGCATTCTTCTCGCCGGCGGGCAGCGCCGCCAGAACGCGGCTATACGGCTCCTTGGCCGGTTGGCTGGTGGAGAACGAGCCCACCAGCAGTTCGTGATCTTTGGCCAGCGCCGCCAGCGGGCCGTCGGCGAGCACCTGATGGGCGATCTGGCTGCGCGGCCGCTTGTCCACATCGGCTGGGGGAAGCTTCAGCCGGGCCGAAAGCTCTGCCCGCCGCTGCGCGTCGGCATACCCGTCGGCCAGGCCCATGGAGAGACTGTCATCGACCACGACGGCCACGGTGGTGACGCTGTCGCGGCGATACTTCAGCAGCAGCACCGGCTCAAAGAGCAGCAGCAGGACCAGCAGCACGACGCCCGAGCGCAGGATGGCCAAGCCCAGCTTGACGCGCCGCGGCGTGCTGCCTTCGCGCAGATAGCTGGCCACCGCCACCGCCACGATGGCGATGAACAGCCCCGCCAGTGCCAGGATCAGCCAGTTGCTGTACTGCGCAGACAAAGCCACCGACCAGCCGTCAGCGTTCGCCAACTGGCCGGGCGACAGACCCATCAGCCATTCCAGCCATCTCGTCAAAGAAATCTCACCACGGCGGACACGGAGGAATACAAACGGCTGCCACAAAGACACGAAGAAAGGCCATGCATGCCACAAAGGGCACGAAGAAGAATATGCGAAAGAAGACGCCGAGAGCATTCGCCTTTCTGCTCTCTACATCTTGCATTAGACGTTTGCATTCTTTTCTCCGTGATCTCCGTGACCTCCGTGGTTCAGTGTCTCTTCTCCGGCCTTTTCGCTTGGTGCTCTTTGTGCCTTTGTGGTTCAGCCGTTTGCATTTCTCTCTCCGTGATCTCCGTGGTTCAATGTTTTCTTCTGGTTGACCGCGGGGCGGTAATGCCCGAACCGCTGTCCCAGGAACACCTCTGCCGCCAGCAGCGCCAGTAGCGCTACCAGCGCCGCTTTCCAGTATTCGTTGCGACCTTCCGCCGCGGCCGACGTCTGGCCCTGGCTCTTGTCCACGAACTGGAATCCCACGCCCAGGTCCTGCTTCAAGTCCTCCGGCGATACCTGCGCCAGTTGCCCCTCAGCCGGATCGACATTGCGGGCGAACTCCACCACGCGCTGAGCCGAAGCCCCCTGCAACCGCACCTGGTAGAACCCAGCCTGGAGCGTTGGCTCATACTCAAAGACGCCCTGCCCCTGCCGCTCGGCCACGGCCAGCGGCACTTCATCCTGGGCTGGAAACGCCGGCGTCTGCACAGCAGCCTTTCGCACGTCACCCGATGCGGGCAGCACAATCGCCTCGCCGACGTGGCCAAGGCGACTCTGCTGCCGCCGGGCGATCGCATCGATCAGGTCGTTGGCAAAGGTCACAAAGGTGTAGTCCTTGGGCCAGTTCGTCCAGGATTGATCGGCAGAGGTCAGAATCGCCAGCACCTCGCCGGCCGACGCCCCGTCGCCAAAGGTTCGCTCCACAATGGCTGGAGTGCGCGAGCCCGCACTGCTCTGAAATTCCGCCAGCACCCGCGCCGGCGGCAAGTGCTGCCCAGCCAGGCCGGGCGCAACCTTCGCCACGCCGCTATGGCCCGTGAAACGCAGGAATTGCGTGAAGGCGGCGTTCTTGCCCTGGAAGCTGCGCATGACGGCATCGGAGGCGATGCTGTCGCCAGCCAGGCGGGCGAAGTCGTCGGCTCCGGCGGGCGCTGTCAGCGGTTCCAGCAGCACGGGCATCAGGCCCGCGCCGTCGGCGTACAGCGTGCGGTAGAATTCGGCGTTGATCCGCGGGGCAGTGAAGATCGCCAGGCCGCCACCGGCGCGGACATATTCCTCCAGGTGCTTGACCACCGGCGGCGCTAGCTCGGGCACGCCCGCGAGAATCACCGCGTCGTAGCCGCCCAGGTCGATCTCGCCGGCCCGCTCGTAGCTGACGCTCTGGACGCGGTTGCCGTATCGGCCATCGGCGGTCGGGTCCAGGGCCGACGTGAGATAGAAGCCCGCGGCGTCCTCGGGATTGGCGGCGGAGCCCTTGCCATCGACGATCAGCACGCGCCGCCCGGCCCGCACGTCGATGGCGGCGAAGGCGCGGTTGTCCCCGGCCAGGCTGTCACCGGGCAACTCGGCCTGCACCCGGGCCGGGCCGTCCTGTGCAAACTCGGCCGTCACCTGCACCTGCCGGCTCTGGAGCGGCTCGATGGCGTCGATCAGTTGCGGCGGCCACTGGAACTCCTGGCCATCCGGGCCGCGGGCCGACATGCTCAGCGAAACGTTCTCCGCCCGCGCCGCGCCGTTATTGCGCACGGTGGCCTGCACCCGCACCGGCTGATGCGCCAGGGCTTGTTTGTCTACCAGCGTCAGATCTTCCAGCGTCAGGTTGGCCGAGGGCGGCGCGCCGTAGTTCATCAGCACCACGCCGGCCTTGGTCTGGGCGATGGCGGCCAGTTCCTGCTTCATCGCATCGATCTTGCCGGGCGCGTAGTCAATCGCCCGGAAGTCGCTCAGCACGTACAGCCGCTTGGCGCTGCTGGTGGAGGAGAGGATTTCGCGGGCCTTTTTCAGGGCCCCACCAAACCGAGTGGCCGTGTCGGAGGCCTTCAAGGCCTTGAGCTGATTGGCCAGCACCTCCGCCGGCGGCCGCTGCGTGGGATCGGCCAGCAATGTCCGCCCATCCTCACTCGTCAGCAGGATGGCGATGCGGTCGGAGGGTCCAAGTTGAGCGATCATCTCCGCCAGGTCGCTCCCAGCCTTGGCGATGGCGGTGGCGTCGGCGAGTTTCTGACCCATCGAGACGCTGTCATCGACCACGAAGACGTGCAGCGTGCCGCCGCGGGCTGAGAGAACCGGTACGCCCTGGTCAGAGCAGCCGGTGAAGCGCGCCACCGCCAGGGCCAGCAGCAGCACCGCCAGGCAGCGCAGCGCCAGCAGCAGCCACTGCTCGAACTGAACCCGCCGCCGGTTCCGCTTGGCCGCCTCCAGCAAAAACCGCATAGCCGCCCAGGGCACAACGCGGTACCGCCGACGATTCAGCAGGTGAATAATCACCGGCGCCGCCGCCAGGGCCAAGCCCAGCCAGAATATCGCAGGGTGTAGAAACATGGGCCACAGAGGCACAGAGGCCTCAGAGAAATCCTTTAGAGAACCACTCTTTTGACTCCGTCCACCAGCCGCGCCTCATCGAAGTTGATCAGCAGCCCGACCTTTACTCCCAGCGCCTTGAGCGTGCTGATGGTCTGGGCGACATGCTTTGACGAAATCGCATCGACGCTCTTGAGTTCCACGACCACCTTGCCTTCAACCAGCAGGTCGGCGCGATGCTCGCCCACGTCTATGCCATCGTACATGATCCGCACGACTTTTTGCCGCTCCACGCCCAGCCCCGACTTCCTCAGCTCATGGCTAAGCGCATTCTCATAGATGGCCTCAAGAAAGCCTGGCCCCAAGGTGCGGTGCACGACAATGGCCCGAGCGATGATCTTCTCGGTCAAGTCTCGCTCTGGATACTCCCTGTTGGGATGCACGACCTTGGCCTTGCACAGTTCATCCATCACTTCGCCCCTTGAATCAGTTCGACTGGCCATATTTCGCGCCGCTGATAATCTCGCTGGCTTGTCGCCCGGCTTCTCGCTGCGTCTTTGTCGTAGTCTTTATTCTTTCCAATCTTCTCTCTGCGCTCTCTGTGCCTCTGTGGCCCATTTGCCGTTATTTCCGGCGGAACTTTCGCAGCGCCGCCAGTCGGGCGGCCAGGAAGGCTGACAGGGCTGCGTCCAGTCGTTCGGCTGTGGATACCAGCCGGTAGTCCATCCGCTCGCGGGCGCAGCGCCGCTGCACCGATGAGCAGAACTCACGCAGGGCCGCTAAGTACCCGTCGCGCAGGGCCCGCGGCTCCACGTTCAACCGCCCGGCCTGCTCGAGCCCTTCAAACCGCGTGCTGCCCTCGAAGGGAAACTCCAGTTCGTCCTGGTCCATCACGTGTAGGATCATGATCTCCTGCTGGCGGTCGCGGAAATGTCCCAAGGCCCGGAAGAGCGATTCCTCCTCGGTGAGCAGGTCGCTGACCAGGCACACCAGCCCGCGGCGCGGCAGCGAAAGCGCCAACTGGCGGCACATGGGTTCCAGGTCGGTCTTCTCGCCCAGCGTTGCACCGGCAAGTTCGTGGACGAAGCTTTTGATCTGGTTGGGGCTCGACGAGCAGGCCAGGTTGGCCCGCAGTTCGCTGTCAAAGGTCGCCAGCCCCACCGCGTCCTGCTGATTCAGCAGCAACATGGCCAGGGCCGAGGCCAGGCAGGCGCCGTAGTGAAATTTGCTCAGCCTGCCCGCAACCTGGTAGCGCATGGACTCGCTGATGTCCACCAGGAACAGGCAGCGCAGATTCGTCTCAACCTCGTACTGCTTGATGTACAGCCGATCCGTCCGGCCCAGCACTTTCCAGTCCAGGTGGCGGATGTCGTCGCCGGGGCTGTACTCGCGGTGCTCGGCGAACTCGACGGAAAAGCCATGGAACGGGCTGCGGTGCGAACCCGAGATGAAACCCTCCACCACCAGCCGGGCCTGCAAGTCCAGATGGCTGATGCGGGCGAGCACCTTGGGGTCGAGGTAATTCCGCAGCTCGGTAGAGTCCATTATTTTCCCGGGTTCGCCGGCGCGCTGACCGGCGGCTTGCTGGTGAAGGTCAAGGCCATCTGCTCTGCCAAGTCTATATACGCCTGCCGGGCGGGTTCCTCCGCGGTGTAAATGCCGAAAGTGATGACCAGCGCGTCGGCAGTGCTGGGGAAGGCCAGGCAGCTTCGCACCGTCATCCGGCCAGTGGGCGCGGGCAGCGCGATGGCCGGCTTGTCCTGGGCGTTCTTCGTGGCGGCCTGTTTCTGCGGCGTGGGCGTCACATCGTAGCTGCCGGAAAGGAAGACCGGCATCGGCCTAGGCAGCTTTTGCCACGTCAGCGGCTTATCCGACTTGAGCTTGGCGTCGAGTTGGCGGGCGAAGTCCTGCCGCATGGCCTCGGGGGCCGTGGCGGCGTCTTTGCTCATCCGCTGCACGTCGACCGTGAAGACCGGCCGGTTCAGCAGGTAATCGTACACGCCCAGGTACGCCTGGTCGTCGGGCTGGGGCACCTTGTAGCCGCGCAGGATGGCCGGGGCCTTCAGCGACAGCAGGCCGCTAAAGAGCGAAAACTTCTGATCCAGCGGCGTGACGAACTTGTCGGAGCCCTGGAAGTCGATCCATTTCCAGCCGTCGGCCATGGCTTCAAGTTCGCCGCGCCAGTCCTGCCCGGCCGTGCCGTAGGAGATGAGCAAATAGAAGTAGCTGCCGCGCTGGCAGACGATGGCCCGGGCGGGATGGAAGAGCTTCTCGGCCATACTCCCGGTCAGGACGATTGCGGCCTGGCCCCCAAGCTGCGCCTTCTCGTCCTCGATCTTCATCGAGAACTCCTCGGCAGCCTGCTTGGCGTATTCGTCGAGTTTGCGGCCAGCAGCGGGTTCGATCAGGGCGGCGATCTCGCCATCCATGTTGATGGCCTGCGCATCGATGTGGCACCACTGGACGATGATCTCAGGCTCGCGGCCTTGCAGGCGATCCCAGCCCTGCACCGGCGCAATGGCCACGCCGAATGTCGGGTACTCTTTGGCGGCGGCGAGAACAGGTGCTGGCGTTGTCGAAGGCGTGCCGGCCGCTGGGGCGGATGCTGGCGGCGCGGCCGGCGTTGGCGCGGCCGCAGGCGGCGTCTGACCGGCGAGACCTGGCGACGCAGGCGACGGCGCAGCCGCCTTGGCCTGCGCGAATCCCAGAGCACCGAGAGAACTCAAAACCACCACGATTGCCAACACGCTGACCAACGACCGCTTCATGGCACTGCTTTCCTTCCTGGCTGAAACATGGGCATCAGGCCCATGCGTCGCAGAGGCATCAAAGCCCCTGCACGGGCACCCGCACAACGCGGCGCCACGACGCCCCAACAGTGTAGCGAATTTCGACGCTCACGGCTGAACTCTAATGGGTAGTGGAGGATCAGCAGGACACGGTTAAGTCTTCTGCTCTTTTTTCGCTCGGCTGTTCTCCGCCTGCGGACGTGGCTAGCACGACAGCGCTAGTTAAGCTCAAGCTGGTGCGGCGGGTTGTCCGATAGGCCTTTCTGGAGCAAGATGCTCTGGGAGAATGACGGATGACCGGCGAGCAGATTGGGTCGTTGCTGGCGGAACTGCCCAGGTTCCTGG
>CAITIS010000136.1 GCA_903892515.1 uncultured Planctomycetota bacterium
CCAGGAACCTGGGCAGTTCCGCCAGCAACGACCCAATCTGCTCGCCGGTCATCCGTCATTCTCCCAGAGCATCTTGCTCCAGAAAGGCCTATCGGACAACCCGCCGCACCAGCTTGAGCTTAACTAGCGCTGTCGTGCTACCTGCTGGCCCTGGTCATCACTTTGCCGCTAGGCATCCTCATGGGGTCCTTCGCCTGCGTCCGGGCGGCCTTTAGCCCGGTGACCACCGCCAGCGGCTACGTGCCCATCGCCACGCTGGTGCCGCTGACCATGTCCTGGTTTGGCACCGACGAGATCCAGAAGATCGTCTTCCTGGCCATGGCGTTCGGCATCTACCTGCTGCCGGCGGTTATCAAGGCCATCGACAACGTGCCCGACGTGTACCTGCGCACCGCCAGCACGCTGGGGGCGACGCGCTGGCAGATCGTCCGCCGCGTGCTCGTGCCCGTGGCCCTGCCGGACATCTGGCACGGCATGCGTCTGGCCTTTGGCGTGGGTTGGACGTACCTGGTGCTGACAGAGGTCGTGGTCGTCGCCGGCGGGCTGGGTGAACTGATCTTCATCTCCCAGCGCCGCGGGCCGCGCGAGCACATTTACCTCGTCATCCTTGTAATCACGCTGATCGCCTGGGTCTCCGACCTCATCTGGGTTCATCTGGGCAGAAGGCTCTTTCCGTACAGGAGTGCCGGGAAATGACCGCCTCTCCGGCCGCCACGCCGATTGTCCAGGTTGACGGTTTGACCGTCAGCTTCGACCACGCTACAGCCCTGATGGACCTGTCCTTTACCGTGCCCGACCGCCCAGGCAGCGGCAACTTCATCACCATCATCGGCCCCAGCGGCTGTGGCAAGAGCACGATGCTCAATGTCATCGCCGGGCTGCTGAGCCCAACGGCAGGGCGCGTGCTGGTCCGCGGCAAACCGGTCGACGGCCCGGGACGGGATCGCGGCATGATCTTCCAGCAGTACAGTTCGTTCCCGCACTTAACGGTGCTGGAAAACGTGCTGTTTGGCCTTGGCATCAACCATCACGAGATGGGCCTGAGTCGCTCGCAGCAGCACGAGCGGGCCATGGCGCTGATCAAGGAAGTCGACCTCATCGGGCATGAGCAGAAGTACCCGCATCAGCTTTCGGGCGGCCAGCAGCAGCGGGTCGCCATCGCGCGGACTCTGGCGTTGGAGCCGCAGATTCTCCTGATGGACGAGCCCTTTTCGGCCCTGGATGAACCGACGCGAATCGAGATGCAGGAACTCATCGTCAACCTGTGGTTCCGCATTCATCCGACCATCTTTTGCGTCACGCACAGCATCGCCGAAGCCGTGTACCTGGGCGAGCGGGTGTGGATCTTCAGCCGCGGGCCGGGGCAGATCGCCTACGACATCAGCGACTGCATTCCGCCCTCGCCGGGCATCGGCCCCTTGGCGGCGCAGGAACGGGCGGACTTCAAGAACGCCACGCGGATCGTGACCGAGGCGTTCCGACGCGTGTCCACCGGCCCGGCCCATCCGGCCGTGGCTGGGGGAGCATAGAACGACATGGCCAGTTTACGCGACTATATTCGCGCCGCCTTCAGCGCCAAGCCCATCGGCATGTTCGTGCCGCCCAACTGGCTGGGCTTAGCGGCCTTCGGCGTGCTGGGGCTGATCAATCCCGGCTTCTGGCTGCTGGGGATGGGGCTGGAGCTTGGGTATCTGTACTGGCTGGGTTTCAATCCGCGCTTCCGCCGCTTTGTCGATGCCACGTCGATGGGCGCGAATCGCCAGGCTTGGCGTGCGAAGCTTTCGGCCCTGGTCACGCAGCTTGGGCCCGACGACCAGCGGCTGTATCGCGGCCTGGAGAATCGGTGCAGCTCAATCCTCAGCGGCCAGCAGACCGAAGCGGCCTCCGCCGGGCTGCAGGCGCAGAGCCAAGGCCTCTCGCGGCTGCTTTGGATCTACCTGCGGCTGTTGCTCACGCGGGACTCGATTCGGCGCGTGCTTCTGGAACAGAACCGCTCGACGGATCAACGGCCTCTGGACGAGCGAGTCAAGGAGGTCAAGAACCGCCTGGACAAGCCCGGTTTGAGCGAGGAACTCCGCAAGAGCCTCACCAGCCAGATGGAGATTCTTCAGCAGCGCAAGGACGGCCTGGAGCAGGCCCAGCAGAAGTTGGCCTTCCTGGACGCCGAGATCACGCGCATCCAGGAGCAGGTGGAACTCATCCGCGAGCAAGCGGCTTTGGCGACGGACCCGATGGTTGTCTCGCAGCGCATCGACGCGGTGGCCGCCACGCTGGGTGATACCACGCAGTGGATCCGCGAACAGCAGCGGATGTACGGGCAGGTGGAGGATCTCCTCACCGAGCCGCCACCCATGGCCGTCGAGAGCACGCCGCTGCCCGAGCCGCCGCCAATTCCGATTCCGCCCATCCCGACTCCGCCGCCGCGCCAGGCCCGAAAGGAGAGCCAATGAGCACCGCCCTGCCGCCCTGGGCCCAGGAGATGCAGGAGCTGTTTCGCTCCGGCTCCATCAGCCAATTCATCCTGCACGGCAGCATCTTTGACGTGGTGCCGGTCACCGACGACGCCGGCCAGCCACGGCTGCTGTCGCTCAAAGGTTTCCTAGACGAGGTGATGTTCCCCGGCTACGAGGTCATCATTCATTATGACCGCAGCAAGGGCATTACCATCGCCCGCGGGGCCGAGGACTGGGCCGACTGGCTAGGGCACATGAATCTGGGTGGGGCCGAGGCGCTGGCGCAGATGCGTGAACCCAGCGCCGCCTTGGAACTGATCGACCGGTACCTGCTGCGAACGCTGAACCTCAAGGCCATCAAGCCCGACTCGCACCCGCCGGCCAAGATCGCGGTGATCCTGGAATTCGCCGAATTCGTCGTGCCGCGCGGCGATGCCATTCAACTGGGCGGGCCCTTCAGCGCCAACGTCGTAAAAGTGCTGGCCTGGGCCAACGATCCAGCCATACTGCAGTCCAACATCGCTACCGTGCTGCTGACCGAAGGCCTACATGACCTCAGCGAGCTGGTGGTGGAGAACCCGCGTTCAGCCAAGCTGAAGATCCCGCTGCCCGACGAGCCGCAGATGGCCCAGTACGTGCAGTTGCTGAGCCAGAAACATTTTCCCGACCTGGCCAAACGCTGCGAGGTGCCGCTGGAATCGCTTTCCCGGCGTCTGACGGGGCTTAGCCGCATCGGCGCCATGACGCTCATCAGCCGGGCCCTCAACAACGGTCGATCGATCACGGCGGCGTATCTTGCGCAGGTCAAGAAGGACCTCATCGAGCGCGAATGCCAGGACCTGATGGAGTTCATCGAGTCGCCCTTCACGCTGGACAACGTGGCCGGACAGGAGGCCGCCAAGGCCTGGTTGCGGGACGATACGCAACTGCTGCGCCGCCAGGCCTTCTATGCCCTGCCGATGGGCTATCTCATCGCCGGGCGGATCGGCACGGGCAAGACCTTCCTGGTGCAGTGCTGGGCGGGCGAGTTGGGCATCCCGTGCATCGTCTTTAAGAACTTCCGCGACCGCTGGGTGGGCGCCACCGAGTCCAACCTGGAGAAGATATTCGCCGTCCTGCACGCACTGGGGCAGGTGGTCGTCTTCGTCGATGAGGCCGACCAGGCGGCGGGCAAGCGCGAGGGCGATGGCGGCGACAGCGGCCTGTCCGGGCGCGTGTACGCCATGCTCGCCAAGGAAATGTCCGACACGCGCAACCGCGGCAGGATCATCTGGGTCTTCGCCACCTCCCGGCCAGACCTGCTGGAAGTGGACCTTAAGCGCCAGGGCCGGCTGGACGTGCACATTCCGCTGTTTGCGCCCGAGACGCCCGACGAAGTGCGGGCCCTGCTGCTGGCGGTGGCCAAGAAGCTCAAGTTTCCGCTGGCCGAAAAGGATCTGCCCGACATCCCGAGCACCGTCCTGCTGGGCGGCCACGAGGTCGAGGGTATGCTGGTGCGGGCGTTGCGGCGGTACGAGCTTTGCCCCGAGCCCCGCAGGCCGCTGCGGGACCTGCTGGCGGAGGTCATGCTGGATGTCCGGCCCAACGCCTACACGCGCAAGCTGGAGTACATGGACCTGGTGGCAGTGAAGGAATGCACTGACAGCCGGTTCTTGCCGCCGCGTTTTGCGGCCATGGCCCAGGAAGAGGTCGAGACCCGCATCGACGCATTGAGGAGGTACATGTGATGGGCCTGATGCAAGGCCTCATGAGCATCGGCGGCAAGCTGGGAATCGTCCGCATCGTCTCGACGACCGCGTCGGCCCAGCCGGGCAAGATCCCCACGCGCAAAGTCACGCTGTCTGAGCTGGCGTTGGAAATCCGATCCGACGAAGTTCGCCGGCTGACGCAGGCGCCGCAGGAACTGGCCATCGACTTTGCCAAGGTGTTCGAAGCCGCCGGCATCAAGACGCCCGGCCACGGCTGGGATGTGGAGCACTTGGCCAAGGCCTTGTCTTGCGAGCCGCTGGCGGGCAAGGATCGCGCCGGCGTCCAGAAGGCGCTGCTGGAGATGCTCTCGCACGACGGGGCCCACGTGCACGAGATCGTGCAGGACGCCATGGCCCGCGATCAGGCCCTGGACGCCTTCGAGGAGTTCGCGCACAAGAAACTGGCGGATCGGCAGTCGCTCCGGCAGCAGCAGCAGGCGCAGATCGACAACCAGATCAAGGAACTCCAGGAACGCCGGGCCGTGCTGGAGCAGGAAATGGACGAGGAACGGAAACGATGGAAGACCTGGCACGACGGCAAGATCGGCGCCGAAAAACGTATGGCCGAGGCGCTGTCGTTCCTGGTTCAGGATTCCGTCATTAGCGTTGACCACGATCATCCGTAGGCGGAGAATGCCGCCGTAGCACATCGGCCCGGCATCGCTCGGGCTTCGGCAACTCGGGGCAACCCGGGTGAAGAAAGGAACACAAGCATGGGGCTTTTCGCACGAGTTGGGCGGCTGTTCAAGGGCTTCTTCGGGCTATTCGTCAGCGGTATTGAAGAGCGCAATCCCGAGGCGTTGATGGAGGCATCCCGGCAGGAATTCCGCGAACGCATGGTGCAGTTCAACCAGGCCTTGGCCCGCATGGCCGGCATCGCCGAGCGGCTCAAGAACCAGATCAAGATGAAGACGACGCGCGCTCAAGACCTTGAGCACCGCATCCTGGCCAACCACCAGGCCGGCAACCTGGAACTGGCCGGCACGCTGGCCCGCGAGCTGTCGGACTTGAAGGCCGACCTCACCACCGACACGCAGGAGCTGGCCGACACCGAGGAGGCGTACCAGGCCAACCTCCGCCAGGCCCGGGTCGTCCAGAAGGAATTCGAAGACAAGATCACCCATCTGGAGCGGCAGCTTTCGCAGGTGAAGGTGAAGGAAGCCCAGGCCGAAGCCGCCGCTGGGCTGGGCAATGTCGCCTTCAAGGTCGGCGACCTGGGCGACAGCATGAAGAGCGTCGAGGAGATCCTCAATAAGCGGTACGAGCAGTCGGCGGGCAAGGCCCGGCTGGCCAAGGATCTCGTCGACGTTAGCAGCGTCCAGGAAAAGGAAAGCGAGCGCAAGGCCCTGGAGCAGGCGGCGCTGGCGGAATTCCTGGCCGGCAAGGGCATCGCGGTATCCGCAGATGCGCCGCAAGCCCAGACGACCACAAAGCAAATGGGCCCGGCGCAGCAGGCCGGCGGCGCACAAACGTAAGGCAGGCGCAGGCGGTGGACGCGCGGACGCGACGACTTCTTGCTCGCGCGATCAGCAAGCCCGCCGCCGATTTGACGATCGTATCTCGGTTCTTATCTCAAACAGGGTGACACTATGGCAGACGAAGGCGCTCGTTTAACTCCGTTGGGCAGGATTCTGTCTATTCTTCTGATCCTGGCCCTGGTGGCCGGCGGCGGGTACATCGTGTTGCAGCAGTACGGCGGCCTGCATTCCACGTCGCGTCCCGCTGCGAATCAGCCGGCCGTGGAGTCGCCCGACACCGCCGTCGTGACCACCGTGAAGGAGTACAAGTACGTCCCGGCCGAGCGGCTGCCGGCCGTCAAGGGCGCCAGCAAGTACAAGTGGGACGACAAGCAGAAGGTGTTCCGCTTCTCCTACAACGTCTGGTCGGGCTGGCTGCCCGTCATTGCCGCCAACCACGGCACCAAGCCCAACAACGACAGCGTCTTCGCCAAGAAGTACGGCTTCCAGGTCGAGATGGTGCTGATGGACGACCCGGTGGTGGCCCGCGACGCCTTCGTCGCCGGCGAGGTTCACAGCCTCTGGGGCACGGTGGACATGTTCGTCCTGTTCGCCCCCGAACTGCTGCGCGACTCCCGCACCGCCCCGCGCATCGTCCAGCAGGTCGACTGGTCTAACGGCGGCGACGGCATTGTCGTGCGTTCCAACGTCAAGAGCGTCGCGGACCTCCGCGGCAAGACCGTCTGCTACGCCTTAAACTCGCCCAGCGAGTACTACCTGACCTCGCTGCTGCTCTCGGCTGGACTGCGCCCGACGGACATCGTCTCCAAGCACACGGCCACCGCCTTTGAAGCGGCCGCGGCGTTCGTGTCCGATAAGAGCCTGGCCGGCTGCGTCTCGTGGGCTCCCGACATCTACACCATTCCCGAGAAGGTTTCAGGCACGCGAATTCTCTCCAGCACCGCCGATGCGAACAAGCTCATCGCCGACGTGTACGGCATCCGGGCCGACTTTGCCCGCGACCACCCAGAGATAGTCGAAGGCCTGGTGGCGGGCATTTTTGAAGGCATGGACATGGTCAAGGCCGACCCGACCGAGGCCTGCAAGGCCATGGCCGAGGCCTTCCACATGAAGCCCGAAGAAGTTATGTCCATGCGAAATGACGCCCATCCCACGAACTTCGCCGAGAACGTGCAGTTTTTCCTGAACTCATCCAACCCGACGAACTTCGAGCGCACCTGGAAGAACGCGACCAACGTCTACCAGCAACTCGGCCGTATCGACGCCCCGGCCCCGTTCGACCAGCTGATGGACTTTAGCGTCATCAACGCCCTGCAGAAGAAGGGCACCTTCGCCCACCAGAAAGACGAGAGCATCGCCAGTTTCACGCCGGGCAGCTACAAGTCGGTCAAGGCCGAATCGCCCATCCTGACCCAGACCATCCGCATCAATTTCTTCCCCAACTCGGCCAACCCGTTTGAGGCGGCGCGGGACGAGCACGACGCGCCGATGCCGGGCAAGCTGTACGACCCGCAGGTGGCCTCGACGCTGGAGGAAGTGGCCCGGCTATCGGGTCAGTTCGCGCGGGCGGTAATCCTCATCGAAGGCCACACCGATTCGAGCATGAAGGGCCGCGTGCCCGTGCAGGCGGTCAAGGACCTGAGCTTGGCCCGGGCCGAGTCCATCAAGGCCGCGTTGATCGACAAGTACAAGTTCGACCCCAACAAGTTCATCATCGAGGGCCGGGGCTGGGACGCGCCCTTCGACCCCAAGGATCCCGACAACCACGCCCTTAACAGGAGAGTGGAAATCAGTGTCTTCCCCCCGGAACAACAATAACGCCAAGGCCATCACAAAAGCCATCGTCACGCTGGTCGTAGCCGCCTTTGTGCTGCACGCGGTTCTTCACCGCAGCGGCCAGCCCATGTCGGTCTCGCCGGCGCGGGTTGACACGCCGGTGGAGAACCCCATCGTCAAGGCGCTCAAGCCGCCGCAGGGCGTCGCGCAGCGTAACGGCATCGGCGTGGCCGTACTGATCGATACCTCCGGCAGCATGACTGAAAGCGTGGGCTCATCTGGCTCGGCGCGTCGGCCCAAGCTAGCCATCGCCCAGGAATGCCTGGCGGGTCTGGCCAAGCAGATGGAGCAGTACGCCCAGCAGCACCCTGACCAGCGGATCGAAGTGGGATTCTACGAGTTCAGCGGCCGGGGCGGTTCGGCGCCCTGCCGGTCAATCCTGGCCTTTGGCGCACCCAACGCCCAAGCCCTGCAAAACGCCGCCGCGAAACTCACAGCCAGCGGCGATACGCCCATCGGCGATGCCATGCTCCAAGCCAAGCAGGACTTGGACCGCACCGGCCTGTCGCATCAGCACATCCTGGTCATCACCGACGGCGAGAACAATCGCGGCTATGCCCTGCCCGATGTGGTCACTGCCCTGGCGAATCAGGATCCCGAGCACCGCGCCGCGATGTACTTCGTCGCGTTCGACATTGCCGGTGAGAAGTTCGCGCCGGTTCGCCAGGCCGGCGGAACCGTGCTTCACGCCGGCAATGGGCCCGAACTCCGCCAGACGCTGGACTACGTGCTCAGCGGCAAGATTCTGGCCGAAGCGCCAGCCACGCCCGCGTCTCCGGCCAAGCCGTAGCGGAGCCACATCGAAGCAGACGCGACCGGCCCCCTCAGTTCCCAGGCGGCGACGACGTCGGCGACATCATCCGCGACTTAGCTACCTTGATCCTACCCATGGGCTACTACGTGCCGCCAAAGAGTTCAGGCTGCCTCAGCGGTGTGCGCTCTCCTATCGCTTTGCCGTGAAGTGGACGGATATCGACAACGGCACCGAATTTGAGGAAAACGTCCGCAAAACCCTCGTACAGTTCTCCCCAGTACACCATTGCACAGGCCATGGGCGCGCCTTTGCCTTCGTCCTTCCCTTCGACCAGGAAACGAAGTCTCGTGTCGTAGAGGAAGCACACTGCAGTGGCCCGGCCCCAGATGAATTCTTTCCAGTGCCGGGTGTTCGTGGCGACAGGAATCAAAGCCAGCACCTCGGAGCGATGGCATTTGTTCGCGCCGGCACACTTTGAGAGCCAATCTCGTATCGTGGTGCCCCGCTCTCGGTCGGCACCGTATGGAGGATTCACATAGATCGTATGATGAGTCCACTCCTCCTGAAGCCCGTTCCGCTCAGGAAGGCGGAATTCCGTGCCGGCTTCCACGACCGACCACTCGTTCGAGCATGGGTCTAGCGCCACTTCGCCGCCAAAGAATCGCTTCACAGCCCGGACGTACTTGGGCGGCGTACACCAGTCCGTGCTTTGCGAGTTAACAACCCTTCCAGCCGTCACGAGAGTATGTCCTTCCAGTCCTTCGACGCCAAAGCCGAAAGGCTGGCCTTGAGGTCCATAATTGATCGCTCGCCAGGTGAAATGACGTTAAACCATCCCTCTATTCTGGCAACGTTCTCGGCGAAGTATTCCTGCAAAGCGCGATCCGCATCGAGCGCAATCTGCACTTTGGTGAAGCAGTTTCGACCCTTCTTTCCAGTGTAACTAGCGACGAAAGCGTCCCTTATGGGCTGGTTCCGTTGGACCGGCCGGACGAGCAACGACTCAACAAATTCCGACAGTCCGAGGTCCGTCAGGAAGAGTAGCCAATCGTACGATTGCGCCAAGACCTTGAGCTCCTTATTGTGATCTTCCTTTGAGAACCAGTTCCCGTGATTGCTCACAACACCGACCGTAAGAATGAAATCTCGGATCATCGCGGCAGAATCGGACCGGACGATCTCCGCGAGGAGTTTGTCATAAGGTTCGCACCGCAATGCGCCCGACTCCATCTCGATGACTCCGTTCATCGCCCCGTCGGCCATCCTCACTTTTTGCAGCGAAGACACGGTTCGTGCCACATACGCGCCCTGCTTTGCCTTCTCTATTGTCTGAGGGCCCTTCCCTTGTCCCTCCTCAACCCCGACTCTCTTGCACTCGACAACCGCGAAGGGATGCGACAGCAACTCGCAGACGCGAACAGGAAATGAGGTTCCAGTGGGGTCGCCCAGGCAGGCAACCGCGAAACGCGAATGATCTTCAAACAGGACGCAAGCGTTCTTCAGAATTGACTTTGAACTGAGAAGTTGTGCGTGTTTGACTTGATGCGCCCAAGCTGGACAGCCACCCTCCTTAATAATCTTGCCCGAAGTAATTGGCAGCCGATTCTTCGGAATAGTCACGTCATATATGAGAGATGAAGGATGAAGCGTGAACTCAACATTATGGGTAATGTCCGGATTAGCGTATTCAGGCAATCGCCTTTCAATACCTACATTCTTCTCGTAACCCCACGTCTTTAGCAGATAGAAAGTGATGATCTCCACCAACGTGCCCAATGCTCGCCCGGCCGCCTTCTTCGCATCCTTAGCGTAGTGAAAGACGTCTTTGGTCAAGGCTCTTTGCAGCGCATCCACCGATTCGTAAGGCATGCCCGGAAATCCCTTTCTTTGCGGTTGCTCCTATTCAGAGAGTTTACCACACCGCTTGGCCTCGTTCACGCCCCTATCACCCCACCGTCATGTTGTTGCGGTGGACCACCTCTTCGTGCGGCTGCTGGCCGAGGAGCTTGGCAATCTGCGCGGTTTTCAGGCCTTTGATGCGGGCGATGTCGTCGCTGGAATAGTTGGTCAGGCCCTTGGCTATTTCCACGCCGGCGGGGTCGAGAATCAGCACGCTGGCGCCCTTGGCGAATCGGCCAGTGACGGCCGTGATGCCTGAGGGCAATAGGCTCTTGCCGCCTTCGCGCAGCGCCTTGGCTGCGCCGGCATCGACCACGATCCGCCCTGCCGCCCGCGAAGCCTGGGCAATCCAGCGCCGCCGGCTGGCCATCTTGGATTGCGCCGGCACGATGACCGTGCCCAGCTTTTCACCCGAAAGAATCCGCGGCAGCACATGTGGCGCGCGGGCGTTGGCCACCACGGCCAGTTCCCCGGCCTGGGCGACCATGCCGGCGGCCGTCAGCTTCGTGCCCATGCCGCCTGAGCCCAACCGGCTGCGTGAGCCGGTGACAACCGCCTGGCCGGCGGCGGCGTCCTCGACCACGTCGAGCACCTGCCCACCCTTGAGCACGCCGTCGACCACGGACAGGATCATGAGCAGATCGGCCCGCAGCATGTTGGCCACCAAGGCGGCAATGATGTCATTGTCGCCGAATTTGCCTCTCTCGCCGCTGGGCAGTTCGTCCACGGCCACCGCGTCATTTTCATTGATGATCGGCACGGCCTGGTAGACCTGGAGCGACGCCAGCGTGTTGCGAAGGTTGAGATAGCTGCGGCGGCTTTCGAAATCGCCGCGTGTCACGAGCACCTGGGCGACCTTCACGCCAAACTGGCCGAAGGCATCGTAGAAGTGCCGCATGAGCTGGCCTTGCCCGATGGCGGCGGTGGCTTGCAGCAGCGGCAACCGCTTGGGACGCTCATCGAGATTCAGTTCGGCCATGCCCGCGCCGACCGCCCCGCTGCTGACCAGGACCACGCTGACGCCCTGCCGCATCAACTGGGCGACCTGCGATGCCATGTCGCTGATGAACGCCAGGTCGAGCCGGCCTCGGTCGTCCGTCAGTGCGTTGGTGCCGATCTTGACCACGACCCGCCGGGCCTTGCGCGAAATCCACTCTCTGTAGCGAGTGCTAGGCATGGGTGATCTCTTCAATGGCGTCGGTGGCGATGCCGCCTGCCGACAGGGCCGGCTGCCTGCCCAGGATGCGGCAGATCATGTCTAAGTTGCGCTGCACCGAGCCCTGCTGACTGCGGACGTACTCCTGGGCGTGGCGGCTCAGTTCCCCTGCGGCCTGGGGCGCGTCGAGCCACGCCCGCCACAGCTTAGCCAGTTCCTCGGCGTCGCGCACGCAAACGGCGGCCGATTGCTCGACCATCGTCTGGGCCTGCGGAAAATTGAACGTGTGAGGCCCAAACGCCACGGGCTTGGCCAACGCGGCGGCCTCGATCATATCCGACCCGCCTTCAGGCACGAGCGACCGGCCCACGAAGCAAGCCACAGACAGGGCGTAGAATTTTCGCAGATCGCCCATGGTGTCGCCCAGGATTACAGCCCGCGACGGCAGCTTGCCCTGCGTGCCATCGGCGCGATGCGAGCGGCGAACCAGTATGAACCCTTGCTGCTGAATCAGCCGGGCGACCTCATTGAAGCGTTCGGGCTTGCGCGGCACCACGGCCAGGAACAGCCGCTCTTTCTGCGGCGGATTCGTCGCCAGCAACCGCTTGAACGCATCCAGCACGATGGCCTCTTCGCCCACGCCCGTTCCGCCGGCAGTGATGAGCCGGTCCTGCTCGCTCAGCCCCATGGCCTCCGACAGGGCTTCCTGGCCCTTGACCGCGCTGGACAACTCGGCCGAGTCGAACTTCAGCATGCCCGTGGGGATCAGCTTTTCCGGCTCGACGCCCAGGCTCTTGAACATCTCAGCGTACGTCTCGTGCTGAACGCCGATGGCGGTGAGGTTGTTAAACAGCCACTTGGCCAGCGGTTTGACCAGCTTGTACCGAGGGTAGCCCTTCTTGGGGCCGATCCGGCCATTGACCACCACGACCGGAATGCCGCGACGCCGGCAGATCCGCGTGAAGTTCGGCCAGACGTCGCCTTCCATGAGAATGACCATCGTCGGCCGGATGCGGTCGAGGGCTTCCTTGACCGCAAAGGTGAAGTCGGCCGGGAAGCGAAAGACCATGTGGTCCGGCGCAAATGACTTCTGAGCGGCCGTCATGCCGGTGTCCGTCAGCGACGAGACCACCACGCGGAAATCGGGCAGTTGCGCGTGGATGGCGGTGACCAGCGGCTTGGCGGCGTTGACCTCGCCCACGGAAACGCCGTAGACCCAGATCGTCGGCTGCAGGCCGTAGCGGACAGGCACGCGGCCAAAGCGCTGGCCCAGGTCGCGCCGGTAACGCCCGTGACGGAACATCCGCGTCAGCCACAGCGGACTGCTCAGCACCAGGGCGATGACGTAAAGCAGATTCAAAAGCCAACCAATCATGTCGTCCAGTATGCGCCCAGACCGGCTAACTGTCGAGTGCCGAGAGACGCCCGCTCGATAAAACGGTGGGTGACATTGTTCCAGATTAGATAGCCAAACGCCGCCAAGGGGTGCCACGGCTGCGGAGTTTGCAGCCGTGCCGACGCACACTCCCTGCCGCACACCTGCACACGCCGCAGGTGTGGCACCCGCGGCGCGGAGATCGTATCCACAGCTACTTCTTGGGCGGTGCCGGCGGCGTGTAGCCCAGCGAGACAAACGCAATGTTGCGGACAATGTCAAACGCCGTCGCGGGTTCGTAGCCGCTGCACGTGTAGGAACTGTATCCGGTCAGCCCGGCCGTCATGTCTTCGCGCGCGAAGAACACCGCCGGCCGATCGCCGACGTACGCCGCCCACAGCCGGACGTTCTTGGCACTGCTCAGATGGGCACGGGCGACGCGGCGATACTTGGCCGAAGTTATCTCAAAGCCCGGCAACCGCAGCACCGGCGAGTGTTCCGGCAGGAAGCGGACATTCGCCTGGCCGAACACATCAGCCAGCACGCTCATGGCGCTGTCGGCGAACTGTTCCGAGCCGCCCGCGGCGTCCATCACGACCGTGCCGCCCGATTCCGCGTAGGCCTTGAGAGCCGCCTTCTCCTGCTCCGACAGATGCAATTCGCCCGTTCCCGTCAGGAACGCCAGCGGCGTCTGCGACGCCTTGAGATCACCCAGATGGGCCGGCTCGACCTCCAGCTTGATTCGGTACTGCTGGGCCATCAGCGTGGCGAATCGCCGCAGGGCCAGCGGTTCGGGATCGAAGTTTCCGCTGTATTCGATACGGGCGATGCGAGACGTCTTGCGCGGTTCGAAGGGCTTTTCAGTCGGCCAGTTGCTCGTGCCGCGGTGTCGCAGGTTTCGGTCGGTAGCATAGATGACGAGATTGGCCGCCAGGTTGAAATCGTCCGCCGCCGCCGTGCGTGCATCGGTCTGCCACGATAGCGGCAGGTCGCCCGGGCAGTGCACCGCCATCAGCCGAATGCCGTTTGAAACGCCGTAGAGCTTTTGCTGGCTCTTGATGGCCGCATGGCAGGAGAAGATGTCGCTCTCGGGCGAAAGCTCCTTCAGCTCCCGGCCCGGAAATAGCCGGGCGTACAAGCCGTCCTTGCCGCGCACTGCCTGGTCGAACGCGTCCTCCTTGCCCTCATTGACCGTGAAGATCATCCCGCCCTGGCAGACGAATGTCCGCAGCTTCTCCACGTCCTGGGCGGAGAATTCCGGCGGCTCTGAGCCGGTAATGACCAGAATCGGCGCATCGTGCCAATCCTCCACGTCGGTGTTCAGGTTCACGATCTGCCACGTTACGTCGCGTTCGAAGGACCGGCTCATCCAGCGCGTGAGGTTTGCCAAGGCACGCGGGCGGTTGTTCCAGTCGCCATCGTATTCCAGCCGGTTGAACAGCACGGGGTTCCGGCCTCGGACGAGAAAGAGCATGGCAAAGCTCGTCGCCGACAAATCGTCGCCGTCGAGCGCCCGTGGAGTCCAGGCCCCATCAGCACGCTGCGTGTTGAGCAAATCCTCGGCCCCCATCTTGTACCAATCCTTCCGGCCAAAGAACTTGTACCCGCTGGCCATGCCGACGCGCTCAATGCCGTAGAGGTAGTACAGGGTGATCGCCTGGTCGATCTTCAGGTTCTTTTCAAACCACGCCAGGCCGGCGCGGATGGGCTGGGGCGTGGGATCGTAGCCCACGTCGATAAACCGCTCGCGGCAGAAGAAGTCGTAGGCCACGAACATGCTGGCCAGCCCCGCCGCTGCCATGGAGCCCTTGCCCGTGTCAGACGAGCCGGACTGGTAATCCCACGAGCCGTCGTCACACTGGGTCATCTTGAAATGGTTGTAGACCAGTTCCCAATAATCGCCCGGCACGTTCACGCCGGCGGCAGCGGCGGCCCAGACGCCCAGCACGGCGTACTGCGTGTTGCTGTGATCGCCGCTGCTGCCCGGCTTGCCGGTGCACTCATAGCTGTAGCTGCCGTTGCCAGTATCCCAGTGGCCGTCGGGGCTGGGAACATGGCAGGCACTCTTGATGATCTTGTCGGCGTCGCGCGACAGCCGCTGTTTCCAATCGCTCATGGCCGGCTGGCTGCGCGCTTCGCTGCCGCGCTCCCCCAGCACGGCCCAAACCTGGCAGCGCAGGCCCAGGCAGTACGTCTTCTGCATGTCGATCCTGGCCAGCCACTCCAGCGCCTGCCGCATATCGTGCTGCTGGGGACTCTCGCCGGCGCTCAGCAAGGCATACGCGACGATCGAGGTCAGCCCGCCTTTGTAATCGCCGTATTCGGCCCAGTGGCCGCTGTCCTTTTCGTACTGCGACCAGAGGAACTTTCGCCCAGCCCGAATCGCCTGCTCCACCGCATCATCGGAGAAGGAAATGGCGGCGCGATTCTCCTGGGCCAAGCCGGGAACGCCCAGCCAGGCGGGCAAGAACACCAGGATAACGAGCCAGGACTTCGACATCTCACACGCAGCCTATTGTTCGCGAATGGACCGGAGCCAGGCAAGAGCGCATCGAAAAGAAAACATGAAATGCTGGAGAGAATGCCCCGATCTCCGCTTGCAGGAAACCCCTTATCTCAGGAGAAGACGGCGCGCGGCAAAACGCACGTGCCGTCAGTTGAGCTTTGGACGCGTAGGCTGGGTCGAGCGTTGTCTGCGAGGCCCACCTTGAATCGCTGCGGGTCCGCAGAGCCGTTGCATCACAACGAATCTGCGCGACCCCGCGCCAGCCCACCGCATAGGTAGAGCCGCCAGACGGCGCGGCTCAACCTATGGCACCCAAGCTATGGCACCCAAGCTATGGCACCAGAGCTATGGCACCCAAGTTCAGGCCGTCGGGGCGAAGCCCGATCACATTACGCCTTGGCCAGCACGCCCAGCAGAATGTCCATGCCCTTGGCCAGTTCCTGATCGCTCACGACCATGGCCGGGGCCAGCCGCAGCACGACGTCCTGGGTGCAGTTGATGCATAGGCCCTTGGCCAGGCAGGCGATGAACACGTCCTTGCCCGGCTTGGTCAGTTCCACGCCCAGCATCAGGCCCTTGCCGCGAACGTCCTTAACCACCGGCAGTTTGGCGGCGCGAATCTGGTTCTGAATCTGCTGGCCGATTTTCTCGGCGCGGGCGAGCAGGCCTTCCTTCTCGATCAGTTCCATCGTCGCCAGGCCGGCTGCCGCGCACAGCGGGTTGCCGCCCAGCGTGCAGCCATGCGTGCCGGGAACGAACTTGGCCGCGAAGGCCGGCTTGGCCACACACGCCGCCACGGGCAGGCCGCCCCCCAAGGCCTTGGCGATGGTCAGGATGTCCGGCTCGATGCCGAAATGCTGGTACGCGAACCACTTGCCCGTCCGGCCAGGCGAGCACCAGACCTCGTCGCAAATCATCGCGATCTTCTTCTCATCGCACAGCTTACGGATGCCCTGGATGTACTCGACCGATGGCATGTTCACGCCGCCCTCGCCCTGGATGGGCTCGATGATAATGCCGGCCGTCTCCTCATCGACAGCGGCCCGGGCGGCGGCCAGGTCGTTGTAGTCAACCTTCACGCTGCCCGGCAGCATGGGCTCAAAGCCCTTCTGAAACTTCTCGGGCGTCAGCGACAGCGCGCCCATCGTCCGGCCATGGAAGCAGTGATTGAAGCTGATGATCTTGTACCGGCCGGGGCCGGCGGTGATGCGGGCCAGCTTGAGAGCGGCCTCGACCGACTCGGCGCCGCTGTGGCAGAAGAAGCTCTGGCCGCCAAAGCCCTTTTCACTGAGCATCCTGGCCAGGCCGACCTGCGGCTCGTTGGTGAAGAGATTGCCGACGCAGAAGAGTTTTTCCGCCTGGGCCTTCACGGCCGAGACGATGGCGGGATGGCAATGCCCGGCCACGCCGCCGGCGCCGAAGCCTGCGAAGAAGTCGATGTATTCCTTGCCGTCGGCGTCCCAAAGCTTGGCGCCCTGGCCGCGTACCATCGCCACCGGCAGCCGGCCATAGTTGCCGATCAGGTACTTGCCCGTCAACGCCACCAATTCCGCATTACCAGCCATCGCACTTCTCCTGCGTAGCACGGGCGTAAAGGCCCGTCCAGCGTGACATGGGCGTCTGGCCCATGTTCAACAGACTTCCGAGGCCTTGCAGCAACTCATGAGCGGTCCGCCCATGCTGCAATCCAAATTCGCGCCGACGCGCGAAAGTGTTTTTGTACGACTTTTGTGCCGACCCCGTCAAGCGCTGCGGCCGTGAAATTTCGGTCGAAGGGGAAGTTTCTTGCTTGCCGAGCCCGTGGGTGGAGAGTACACTTTTTATTCTTTGCAGCTTTGACTGCGGGCTACTGGCCCGTGATGAGAACAGCAGGCTAAGATTCGCGAGGTGAGATATGCATTATCCGCACAAAATATCCAAGCGTCGCCGGGCTCGCCGCATCGGCTTCTTGAAGCGCATGAGCACTAAGATGGGACGCAAGATGATCAATCGCAAGCGTCGCGTTGGCCGCGCCGTACAGGTCGTCTAGCCGCCAGAGCGCTGGCCGACGAACGCTGACCGTTGCGACAGTATTTCAAGCGCCGGTGATGAACCGGCGCTTCTCTTTGCGCTAAAATCGGCCTTAGACTGATGGGTGCCATAGGTTGAGCCGCGCTGTCCTGCGGCTCTACCTATGCGACTGGGGGCGTGGTCTCGCTGCCGTCGGGCGGGTGCCGTGGTCTGCGAAGCAACCACGTCAGAACCGAAGAGTCTGCGCCTGATCGCATCAACGACAGCGTGACCATGCCCCGACCGCCACATATAATGCTCCAACTATGAAGAACTCTCCTGCGTCAGAAGCGGCGTTTGAGCGGGCATCGAAGGTGCTGGTCGGCGGCGTGAATTCGCCCGTGCGCGCGTACTCGGCCGTCGAGGGCTGCCCGCGCTTCATTGCCTCCGCCCGTGGCTGCAAGCTGACCGACGTGGATGGTCGCGAGTACATCGACTACGTCGGCGGCTACGGCCCGATGATCGTCGGCCACGCCCATCCGCAGGTCGTCGAGGCCATCCGCCAAGCTGCCGGCTTGGGAACCTGCTACGGCGCCCCCACGCCTGCTGAGACCGAGCTGGCCGAGATGATTACGCAGCTGGTGCCCTCGATCGAGAAGGTTCGCCTGGTCTCCAGCGGCACCGGGGCGACAATGTCGGCCATTCGCCTGGCCCGCGGGGCCACAGGGCGAAACAAGATCATCAAGTGCCGCGGTTGCTATCACGGCCACTCCGACGCCCTGCTGGTGGCCGCCGGCAGCGGCGCGACCACGCTGGGCGTGCCCTCCTCCCCCGGCGTGCCGCCCGGCGCCACGGCCGACACGCTCCTGGTGCCCTACAACGACCTGGCCGCGGTCGAGCAGGCCTTCGCCGAATTCGGCCAGGACATCGCCGCCATGCTGGTCGAACCGGTGGCCGGCAACATGGGTGTGGTGATTCCGGCCAAGGGCTACCTGCAAGGGCTGCGGAAACTCTGCACCCAGCACGGGGCACTGCTGATCTGCGATGAAGTCATGACGGGCTTTCGAGTTTCGCCGGGCGGGGCGCAGCAACTCTACGGCCTGCAGCCGGACCTGACGACGCTGGGCAAGGTCATCGGCGGCGGGCTGCCGGTCGGGGCATTCGGCGGACCGGCGAAAATCATGGATCACCTCGCCCCGCTGGGGCCGGTGTATCAGGCCGGCACGCTGTCGGGCAATCCCCTGGCGATGGCGGCCGGGCTGGCCAGCATGCGCCTGGTGCGTCAGAAGTGCTTCTACGACGACCTGGAAGCCAAGTCGGCCCAGCTTGAGGCCCTCCTGCGCCGAGCGGTGGAGAAAGTCGGCTTGACGGGGAGAGTCTGCTTTAACCGCGTCGGCAGCATGATGACGCTGTTCTTTACGCCCGGCCCGGTGACCGACTACGCCACCGCCACAGAGGCCAATACCAAGGCCTTCGCGGCGTTCTTCTGGGGCATGATCGACCGCGGCGTGAACTTGCCACCCAGCCAGTACGAGGCGTGGTTTGTCTCAGCCGCCCATGGTCGGGAGGATCTCGAAGCGACGGCCGAGGCCGCCGAATCCGCCCTGCTCTCTGCCAAGGGGCTCATGGGCTGACGGGGCCAGCGCCGATACTAATTGCGGGTGTATGCACACGTGACATGGTCCCTTGGGCTATGGGTGTTTGACATGTGGCATGGCCGTCTCGCCCATGTGTGTCATGGGCGTCTCGCCCATGAAGGGTCGCAGACTCACGGCCGGGACGGCCGTGGCACGCACGGGCGAGACGCCCGTGTCACGTTGAAACGACCACAAAGAAAGGATTCTAATGGAACCGATTCGCAGCCAGGAAGGCATGGGACAATTCTCCGAAGCATTCGCTATCGTCAAGCGAGCCAAGAACGTGTTCTGGTGGGTCTTGCTGCTGTGCCTGCTGGTGCAGTTGGCCGGGTTCGTTATGGTGCGGTTCACCAACTACGTTTCGCCCCGCCTCGGGCAGTCGGCGCAGACGCCGGCCACGCACGTGCAGGTCAAGGCCGACAACGTCGTCCTGGCCGCTGAATCGTCCACGCAGCCCGCCACCACCGCCCCGGCCATTAAGTGCGAGACGCTCGCAACGCAGCAGCCCAGCGTACAAGAGCGCCCTTGGTACCACGTGTTTTGCTGGCTCATGCCGACGTCGATGTTCCTGGGCGTTATCGTGGGCTTGCTGTTGATCCTTACGCTGATGTGGACGGTGAAGCTGGCGCTGCTGGCGCGGGCCTCGGGCATGGAAGGCTACATGAGCGGCTTCTTCTGGTCGCTGATCTTCTGGGTGCTGGTGATCCCGTGGCAGCACGTGATGCGCGGCCAGATATTTGTCGGGGCCACATTCAGCCTGCAAGACCTGCTCAACGGCACAACCGACCTGCTCGCCGGCGACGGCGGGCGCTGGGCCGACCTCTTCTACTACGCCCGCTTTGCCGCCTATCCTGCCATCGCGGTCATCGTGCTGCTGATCGTGCAGTCCAAGTTCGCCGCCGGGTACAAGCGAATGACGTATTCCGCCGAGACGGACATCACCACGCCCCAGACGCCGACAGCGCCAAAGCTGTAAGGCCCGAGAGCGGCACGCGATTGTCTGGCGATCGAATTGAATAAGGAAGGCGGGTCAGGAGACCCGCCTTCCTTGTTTTGAAACTGCATCCCTGCTGAATCCGCCTCAGTCGGCGTTGGCGCCGTCGGCGGGCTTGGAGGTCGCACCGGCCTTGAGGGCGTCCTTCTGCTTGGGCGTCAGCACGTCGGATCTGACCCAGGCTGAAACCTTTTCAAAGGCTTGATCGCGTCCAGCCTTGTTTGACACATCGACGCTCTGCGTCTTGGCAGGGAACTCGGCCTTGATCTTGGCCTGCTGCTCGGACGTCAGGTCGGCAGCGGAAAACTCCTTCCAAATCCGCATCAGCACAAAGTGCCGGTCGTAGCCGGCCTTCTGCTCGGGCGTCATTATCGCGAAGATCTGCGGCTCGTACTTCTCGCGGATCTGCACCTCCTGCTGGCGCAGCACGGCCTGCTCGGCGCGAATCTTGGCCACCTCATCCTTGTCGCTCTTGGCGCGGGCGTCCTTGAGCTTCTGCACGTTGGCGTCGACCTTCTCGCGAATCGGTTCGATCTCGCTGCGCCGCGCCTCCAGCAGGCTGCCGATCTTGTCTTTCTGATCGTCGGAGAGCTTGAGTTCCTCCGCCAACTGCACCCAGAAGCCTTCAAACGCCTTGTGCGTCCGGGCGGGCTTACTGGCGGGTTTGCTGGCGGGCTCGGAGGTGGCGGTTTTGGCCGTAAGAACGGCCGGGGCCAGGGACAAGGTTGCGGCGACAATAGCCAGACTGATCACTCGCTTCATCGACTTCTCCTTAGGGGCCCTGTGGATATGCCGATGCGCCGCCCCAACACATCGGTCGATCATGTTCAAACGAGATTATGCCCGGCAAGCACGCTATGGGCAAGAGGCGGCCAATGTGAATCGCACAACCGTGGCCCAGCCGCCCTCGGCTGTGAGCTACGCTAGAAGGCGCCGACTGGGCCGCAAAACCCACAGCCGAGGGCGGCTGTGCCACGACGCAAATCGGTTATGAAACAGGCTCTAGCGCCGTGCGTCATAATTGCTGACCGTTATGTTGTCGATGATAAGCGGGGCAAGTACCCGGGCTTTGAGCCCCGGTTACGGGGCTTTTTCCTATTAGGCCGCCGCTTGAGCGGCGGTGAACAACCGGTGATTGCATCTAAGCCCGTTCACGGGCTTCCCCGACTGCAACGAAGCCCGTAAACGGGCTCAGCAGTCTGCAAACCGCATTTCGCACCCCCGCTAAAAGCGGGGGCCTATCGCTTCGCAACGGCACGATAATGTTCAATCTAATTGACGCACTGCACTAGCGGCCCTTCTTCTTGCCGGGCGTCGGCGTCGGGGCCTGGGCGGGCGTGGCCGCAGCCTTGGCGGGCTCAGAGGATGATGAATTTGACGAGGCGCTCGAGCCGGCCGGTGCATCGTTCTTGGCCGAAGAGTCGCTCTTGGCGGACGCGGGCTTTTCCGAATCGGCGGACTTCTTATACCCGTCGCTGCGGTAGTCCGTGGTGTAGAAACCGCTGCCGCGGAAGATGATCCCGGCGCCGCAGCCAATCAGCCGCTTGGCCTTAGCCTTCTTGCATTTGGGGCACTTGGAAATGTGCTTGGCGCTCATCGACTGAAACAACTCAAAGGTGTGTCCGCATCCCTCGCACACATAATCGTATGTCGGCATGGTACTTATTCTTCCTCAACAAAACGTGCACTGACATGGTCATCCGCGGCAGTCTCTGCGGCGGCCATGTGCGTCTGAGCATGGTCATCCTGAACGACGGACTGACCATGCCACCTGACGCTCTGCACCCGACGCATGGCCAGGCCCACGTCGCCTACCCCTCCTGGGTTTCGGGAGGCATGGCCACTGACACCTTCGCCGGCCGGAGCACCCGCCCCTTGAGCATGTACCCACGCTGCAATTCGCGCGTCACGGTCGGCGTGGTCACGTCCGGACAGGCCTCCTGCATCAGCGCCTGGTGTAAATTCGGGTCAAACACCTCGCCCTCGGTGGGAATCAGAGTCAGTCCGTGCCGGCTCAGCATCTCCACTGCCTTGCTCCGCACCAGCAGCAGTCCGGCCATGAGGGGATCGGTCTCCTCGTGGGCGCCCTTGCCGTGCTCGATGGCCAGATCCAAGTCGTCCAGCACGCCCAGCATGTCCTTTATGAGCCCGGCGGTGGCGTACTCACGCGACTCCTGAACATCGCGTTGAATCCGCCGCTGATAGTTCTGGTAGTCGGCGGACACATGCTGCAGCCGCGAGAGCAGCTCGTCGCGTTCGGCCTTGATGGCGGCGCACTCCGGCGGCTCGGCGGCGGGTGTTTCCGCGTCGCGATTCACTCGCACTGGCACTTCCTCTTCCCCGTCAGGACGCTTGTTGGCTTTTGAGTTCATATCGTCATCCCGCTACATCAGGAAGAGGCTGAAGTAGTCCTTCAGCCGCTCCATGAAGGACTTTTTGTTGGGCAGCAACTCATCTTCCCCCTCCGACAGCTGTCGCAGGAGTTCCTGCTGCTTCTTGGTCAACTTGCGCGGCACCTCGATGAGCACCTGCACGAGCTGATCGCCTTTTCGCCCGCTGCGCATCTCCGGCAGGCCCTTGCCCTTCATGCGGACCAGGTCGCCATGCTGCGTGCCGCTGGGCACGTCCACGTGCTCTTTGCCCTTGAGCGTCGGCACTTCGATCTTGGCCCCCAAGGCCGCCTGCGGAAAGCTGATGGGCACCTGGCAGAGCAGGTCGTTGTCGTGACGCTGCAAGAACGGGTGCGTCTGAACGCGGATGTAGCAGCGCAGGTCGCCGCGCGAGGTGCTGTCCTCGGCCGGCTCGCCTTCGCCGCGCACCTGCACGACCTGACCTTCATGCACGCCGGCGGGCACGCGCACGCTCAGGACGCGCTTTTTCTTCATTCGCCCCGTGCCCTGGCAATGCGGGCAGGGATCGCTGACAACCTGCCCCCGGCCATGGCAGCGCGGGCACGTCCGGACCATGCGAAAGAAACCGCCGCCGGACGTCTCCACCTGGCCGTAGCCGCGACAGGTCGGGCAGCGGTCGGGCTTCGAGCCCGGCTTGGCCCCGCTGCCGGAACACTCCTCGCAGAAGTCGCGACGGTTGAATTCCAGCGTCTTGTCGGCCCCCGTGGCCACCTCGGCCAGGCTCAGCTCGATCTCGGTTTCCAGGTCGTAGCCGCGCGCGGGCCCATGCCCGCCGCCGGAGCCGCCGAAGATGTCCTGAAACATGCTGAAGATGTCGCCGAAGCCCATCGACGAGAAATCATGCACGCCCTGCCCGCGCAGGCCCTGGTGGCCATAGCGGTCATAGACCTGGCGCTTTTCGGGCTCAGAGAGAACCTCGTAGGCTTCGGAGATCTCGCGAAACTTGACCTCGGCCTCGGCCTTGTCGCCCTGAAAGTTGTCAGGGTGATACTTTAAGGCCAGCTTGCGGTAGGCGCGACGGATGTCGTCCTTGCCGCACGCCTTCTCCACATTCAACACTTCGTAGTAGTCGCGTTTTTCCGCCATGACAATATATAGATCAGGGGCGCTAACGGACGATTCCGCCGGCGCCCCTGATGACTTCCTACTTAAAACACTGGCTATTTGATCGCGCCGGCTGAGGCCTTTTCTTCGTCTTCTTTCAGCTCGGTGATCATCACGTTGGTCGTCAGCAGCAGGCCCGCCATGCTGGCGGCATTGGTCAGAGCCGCCCGCGTCACCTTGGCCGGATCGATAATGCCGGCCTTGAGCATGTCAACATACTCGCCGGTGGAGGCGTCATAACCAATATTCGGCTGCTTCTCGGCCCGTTCGAGAATCTCTTCCACGATCACGGGGCCGTCCAGGCCGCTGTTCTCGGCAATCTGAATGGTCGGGGCCCGCAGCGCCTTTAAGACGATGTCCACGCCGACCTTCTCGTCGCCAGTGGCCTTCTCGCGTGCCTTCTTCACCGCGTCGATGCAGTGCAGCAGGGCCACGCCGCCGCCGGCCACAACGCCTTCTTCGGCCGCTGCCCGCGTCGCGTGCATGGCGTCGTCGATGAGGTCCTTGCGTTCCTTCATCTCGGTCTCGGTGGCAGCACCGGCCCGGATGATCGCCACGCCGCCGGTCAGCTTGGCCAGCCGCTCCTGGAGCTTCTCGCGATCGTAATCGCTGGTGGTCTTCTCCATCTGGTTGCGGATGGTCGCGATGCGGGCCTGGATGTCCGACTTCTTGCCCGCGCCCTCGATGATGGTGGTGGCTTCCTTGTTGATGACAATGCGCCGGGCCTTGCCCAGTTGATCCAGCTCAATGTTCTCGAGCTTCAGCCCGAGATCTTCGCTGATGAGCTGGCCGCCGGTCAGCACCGCGATGTCACCCAGGATGGCCTTGCGGCGGTCGCCGAAGGCCGGCGCCTTGATGGCACAGACGTTCAGGATGCCGCGCAGCTTGTTGATCACCAGGGCCGCCAGGGCCTCGCCCTCGACGTCCTCGGCGATGATCAGCAGGGGCTTGCCGCCCTGTGCCACCTTCTCCAGCAGCGGCAGCAGGTCGCGGATGGAGGAGATTTTCTTCTCGTAGATCAGGATCATGGCGTCTTCCAGCACCGCTTCGAGGGTGGTGGGATTGGTCATGAAGTAGGCCGAGATGAAGCCCTTGTCGAACTGCATGCCTTCGACGAACTCGACCTCGGTCTGGAGGCTCTTGCCTTCCTCGACCGTGATGACGCCGTCCTTGCCGACCTTCTCGATGGCCTGGGCGATCATCTCGCCGATGTTGCGATCCCAGTTGGCCGACACGGTGGCGACCTTGCGCAGGTCGTCGGCGCCGCCGACCTTCTTGGCCTGGCCGGCAATGGCCTTGACGGCCGCGGCCACGGCCTGGTCGATGCCGCGCTTCAACGCCAACGGATTGGCGCCGGCGGCCACGTTCTTCAGGCCTTCCTTCATCACCGCTTCGGCCAGCACCACGGCCGTCGTCGTGCCGTCACCGGCGACGTCGCTGGTCTTGTTGGCGACCTGGTTGATGAGCTTGGCGCCCATGTTCGCGAACGGGTTGGGAAGTTCAACTTCCTTGCTCACCGTCACGCCGTCCTTGGTGACCTTGGGGCCGCCATAGGAGCGCTGCAGCAGCACGTTTCGGCCCGTCGGGCCCAGCGTGACCTTTACCGCCGCGGCCAGGGCCGACGCGCCTTCCATCATCGCCGCGCGGGCATCGGCATCGTAAATCAGTTGCTTGGCTGCCATGTCTATTTGACTCCTTCGATTTATCGGGCTTGTAGGGTGGGCCGAGCGTCGTTTGCAAGTCCCACCATTTGCCCTTGGTGGGACTCGTCGCTTCGCTCCTCGGCCCACCCTACATCTGCGATGCACGGGCATGCCTGCACGCCCTACACGTTTTATTCGATTACCGCCAGCACGTCCGACTCGCGCAGAATGACATACTGCTCGCCGTCGATCTTGATCTCGGTGCCCGCGTACTTGCCGTAGTAGACGTCGTCGCCCTTCTTGATGGACATCGCACCGCGCTTGCCGCTGTCCAACAGCTTGCCCGGCCCGGCCGCAACGACCTTGCCGCGCTGGGGCTTTTCCTTGGCCGTATCCGGCAACACGATCCCGCCGGCCGTCCGCTCTTCTGCTTCGCTCTGCTTGACCAACACACGATCATCCAGTGGTTTCACTGCCATGTCCGTCGCTCCTTATCTGCAATGCCCTAAATTCCTGAAGTTCTGTTCGTTCTTTAATCTCGAATCTCGAGGTTCGAACCTCGAATCACAACTCGCCTCGCGGCGCGTCCCAATTCGAAATTCGCCATTCGAAACTCGCACCTTACATCATTCCGCCCATGCCACCCATGCCGCCCATGCCCATGCCACCCATCCCACCCATGCCGCCGCCCATACCGCCCATGCCCGGAGCGCCATGGCCGTGGCCAGCGTGGTCGTCTTCGTCCTTGGGCTTCTCGACGATGACGCAGTCGGTCGTCAGCAGCAGGCTGGCGACGGAGGCTGCGTTGCTCAGGGCGCTCTTGGTGACCTTGGCCGGATCGATCACGCCGCTGGCCAGGAGGTTCTCGTACTTCATGGTGTCGGCGTTGAAGCCGAAGTCGGCCTTGCCCGCCTCAACCTTGCGCAGCACGACCGAGCCTTCCACGCCGGCGTTGCCGGCAATCTGCCGCAGCGGCTCTTCGACCGCTCGCTCGACGATGGCCACGCCCGTGGCCTCATCGCCAGTGAGCTTGGCTCGCAGGGCCTTGAGGCAACCGCGCGCCCGGATCAGGGCCACGCCGCCGCCCGGCAACACGCCTTCCTCGATGGCCGCCCGCGTTGCGTGCAGGGCGTCCTCGATGCGGGCCTTCTTTTCCTTCATCTCCGACTCGGTGGCGGCGCCCACGTTGATCTGGGCCACGCCGCCGGCCAGCTTGGCCAGCCGCTCTTGCAGCTTCTCGCGATCATAGTCGGACGTGGTCGTCTCGATCTGCTCGCGGATCTGCTTGATCCTGCCCTGAATGTCGGCGGGCTTGCCGGCGCCTTCGATGATGGTGGTCTTGTCGTTATCGACGGTGATCTTCTTGGCCATGCCCAGGTCGGCCATGCTGATGCTTTCCAGGTCGATGCCCAGGTCCTTGGTGAAGACCTTGCCGCCCGTCAGCACGCCGATGTCGGTCATCATTTCCTTGCGCCGGTCGCCATAACCGGGGGCCTTGACCGCACAGACGTTGATGATGCCGCGGAGCTTGTTGACCACCAGCGTAGCTAGGGCCTCGCCCTCGACGTCCTCGGCGATGATCAGCAGCGGCCGCTTGGATTGCGAAACCTTCTCCAGCAGCGGCACCAGCTTGGCCACGTTGGAGATCTTGTCCTCGTGGATGAGGATCAGGCACTTTTCCAGTTCTGCCGCCATCGAATCCTGATCGGTAACGAAGTGCGGGCTGAGATAGCCGCGGTCGAACTGCATGCCTTCGACGACATCGACGGAGGTGTCAACGCCCTTGCCTTCTTCGACCGTAATGACGCCGTCCTTGCCAACCCGCTCGAACGCCTCAGCCATGATCTGGCCGATCTCGTGATCGTTGTTGGCGGAAATGGAGGCGATATTGACGATGTCGTCCTTGTTGGAAATGTTCACGGGCTTGGCCATCTTGGACAGCTCTTCGACGATGCGCGTGGTGGCCTTGCGAATGCCGCGGGCCAGGGCCATTGCGTCGGCGCCGGCCGTGACGTTCTTCAGGCCCTCAGCGAAAATCGCCTGGGCAAGCACCGTGGCGGTGGTGGTGCCGTCGCCGGCCTTGTCGGAGGTCTTGCTGGCGGCCTCCTTGACCAGCTTGGCGCCCATGTTCTGGAACTTGTCGGACAGCTCAACTTCTTCGGCCACGGTCACGCCGTCCTTGGTGACGGTCGGCGCGCCCCAGCCCTTGTCCAGCACGGCCGTCCGGCCTCGGGGGCCCAACGTGCTCTTGACCGCATCGGTAACCTTGTTCACGCCTGCCAGCAAGGCTGCCCGTGCCTCGTTGTCGAAGGCTAACTGCTTGACCGCCATGTATTTCTCCTTTCGCCGCCAGGACTTGCCAGGCGGCATTTTCCTTATGAATGCCCATCGGCCGCGCGCATAAGCCCGCGCGGCAGCAGACTGCTCTGCAAGACTCTGACAAGCAATGGCTGTGCCGAGTTCAGGAAGTGCTTGAGTGAGTTAGCGTTAGGGAAACTCGCCTGCCTCGCAAACACCCCCGTTCAGTGCCGAACCGGCAGCAACGGCAGGTGATGACGCACGTTTTGACAGGCCAGACAGAAGCAAAGACATTAACCGCCGAGACCGCGGAGATCGCCGAGAGAAACAAAGGCAAGATAGGGCGAAAGAGACCAAAATCCGGGTGGCATGGTCACGCTGTTCGCGTGACCATGTTGAGACGCTCCGCTTGAGACGTTCCACCCGGCAGGACGATCTCGGCAGCGGCGCTTTCGTATTTTTCGTAGCATGGGCGTCTCGCCCATGTGTGTCGCAGACGTCTCGCCCGTGGGTTCGTCCCTACCGGCACAACAGCTAGAACTCATCCCGGCCGCGATTGGGATCGTGCGGCAGGTGTTCCAGCGGGCAGCCCTCGCAGCGGGCCACGGGCTTGCAGTAGCTCTTGCCGATGCTCACGAACTGGGCGTGAAAGTCGTTGAACAACTCGGCGTCGCTGGGCAGGTTGGATTCCAGCAGCTCCTTGATCATCTCGTAGTCGTAGTCGGTGTCGATCAGCCGGTGCCGCAGCAGGATGCGGAACGTGTACGTGTCCACGACGAACGTGCACTTGCCGCCCGCGTAAAGCATGATCGAGTCGGCCGTCTCGCGACCAATGCCGTTGATTGACAGCAACTCCTCCCGCAGCGTCGATGTCGCCATCGCCAGGAAGGCGTCCAGATCGCCGCCGTGATGTTCCATGACGTGGCGGATGAAGTTCCGCAGCCGCTTGGCCTTGACGTTGAAATACCCGGCCGGTCGGATCATCTCGGCCAGGTCGTTCATGTCCATTGCCGCCAACGCAGGCAGGTTCAACTTGCCCGCCGCCTTGAGATTGGCCAGCGCCTTTTCCACGTTGGTCCAATTCGTATTCTGCGTGAGGATGGCCCCGACGCAAATCTCGATCCTGGTCTCCCCCGGCCACCATTTCAGATGCCCGAACCGCGTCAGCGCGGCCTGGTACATCTCCATCAACGTCTGCGAAGTCTGGGACATGGCGGGAATTCTACCAGAAGGCCAGCTTGATCGTCATGTCCCTGGCCCGTTGGCGGGCGAGGCCAGGGCATGGATCTGCTTGACGATCTCCTGCAATCCCTTGAAATCATCAGTCTTGGTGAAATATAGGCAGCGGCCTTTGGGGTACATCTCGCAAACGCACGTCTCGGAAGTCGAGGTGGTCAATATCGCCACCGGGAACGTGCTCAGAACCGAATCCGATGCCATCTCCAGCATCACTTCCTGGCCGTTCTTTAGGGGCAGATTCAGGTCCAGGACCACAACGTCCGGCCGGGGGGCATGATCGAACGGAGCTTCCTGGCGGAGGAACCGCAGCGCGTCGGTGCCATTCACGACCACGTGGATGTCGGCGGCCATCTTGGTCTCTCCGGCGGCCTCCCGAAAGAAGACGACGTCAGCGGGGTTGTCCTCGACCAGCAACATGACGATTCGGCGCACAGAAGCGGGACTCATGCGGGGCTGCCTTCCGGAAGAGTGAAGTAGAAAATGGAGCCTTCCGTTCCGGGCTCCACCCATATTCTGCCCCCGTGCCGCTCCACGATCTTCTTGCAGATCGCCAGCCCGATGCCCGTGCCGGGATACTCGTCGCGGGTGTGCAGCCGCTGAAAGAGGTCGAAGACCCGCAAGGCCTGCTTGGGGTCGATGCCAATGCCGTTATCTGCCACCCACAGCAGCCACTGCGGACCATCCATGCGCGACCCGATCGAGATTTCCGGAGCGACGCCGGCGCGGCGGAACTTGATGGCGTTGGCAATGAGGTTCTGGAACACCTGGGACAATTGGCCGCCATCGGCCGTAACCGTGGGCAATTCGCCGATGTCGATCTTTGCCCCCGATTCGAGGATTACGCCCTTTAACATCGACAGGGCCTGGTCCACCGACTCGCGCATGTTCACCATCGCGGGCTTCTGATCCCTGGCCACGCGCGAGTACGCCAGCAGGTCGGTGATCAGCGCGGACATTCGCTTGGCCCCATCCACCGCGTAGTTGATGTACTCGCCGGCCTGGGCGTCCAGCTTGCTCTTGTAGCGATCCCGCAGCAGCCCCAGGAAGCTCATCACCAGCCGCAGCGGTTCCTGGAGGTCGTGGCTGGCCACGTACGCGAACTGCTCCAGGTCGTGGTTGGAGCGAGCCAGGTCCTCGCCTGCTCGCCGCAGCGCATCTTCGCTCTGCTCCAAGTCCTGCTGCTGCTTGCGCAGGACCGCGACGGACCGGGCCGAAGCCTCCAACTCCGTCAGGTCGCTTACCACCAGGCAGATGCTGTTGCCGGAGCCGACTTGCAGCGGGCTGGCCGCCAACTGGACGTGAATCACCGTTCCATCGTTAGCCTTGAGCACGAGCCGGCGTTTCGTCGGAGCCGCCTGGGCTTGCTTGAGCAGGCGATTCATTCCCGCTCGCTGCGGATCGGCCACGAATCGCGTCAACTTCTGGCCGATGACTTCCTCCATCGGCAACCGCACCATGCCGGCGAATTGCCCGTTGCAGAACAGAATCGCCCCGTCAAGGTCCACCGTCAGCGCCGCCTCGTTCATGGTCTCGACAATGACCCGATAGATGCGGTCGGCGCCGGTGAGCGTGTACACCTGATCGCCCTGGGGACCACTGGCGACCACGGCGTCGACCAGGCCGTTGCGGATAGCATCAAGCGTCTGCTCGGCCTCTTCCAGCCTGGCGCGTAGCTGCTCCATTTCCTCCGGCGTTGGGCTGCCGGCGGAAGACGCCTTGTGAAGATCAGCCATGTTAGCTTCCTTACTCATTCCGGGCACGCAGGTCCAGTCCCACAAGCACCTTCTCCTCGTCGGCCATGCTGCCGATCAGGCGCCGCAGCGGCAAGGGCAGCTTCTTGATCAGCGTCGGGGCGGCGATGATCTGCTCGCCCTTGGCCAGCACCGGCTGCTGATAGATATCGACGATCTGCAAATCATAGCGTCCGGCCAGGTGCTCATCGCACATGGCCTTGACGTTGCGGATGGCCTCTTGGGAGCGCGGCGTAATGCCGGCAACGTACAGCCGCAGCACGTAATTGCGGGTGTCCGCATTCTTGGCGGCGGCCTTGAGGGCCTGCTCTGTCTTGCGGTCGGGTTTCTTGGCCATGTCACTCACCATCCTTCCGCGGCCTGAGGTCCAGGCCGACCAGCACGCGCACCGTGTTGGACAGGTCGCCGATGATCTTCCGCATGGGCGAAGGCAGCCTCCGCACCAGCGTCGGAATGGCGATGATCTGGTCGCCCTTGGCCAGTTGGGGGTTCTTGATCAGGTCAACCACCTCGATGGTGTACCGGCCCGCCAGATGCTCTTCGCACAGCTTTCTGAGGTTGCTGAAGGCGGTGACGCTCTTGGGCGTCTGACCGGCCACGTACAGCCGCAGGTTCCACATCTCCCCGGCCTGCCGCGAGGCCGGTGGCTTGCTCTTTGTCTTGGGCTTGGGCTTTGACTTTTCCGTCATGGTTCATTCCTTCTGGGCGTCAGTCCGCCTTGCGCGCCTTGGCTATGGCGTCACGTTCCGTCGCCGCCGCATGCAGGCGGGACTTTTCCTGGGCTGCGCCGGCCTTAAGATCGTCATGCATCCCGTCCAGGCGCGCCTTCAGCGACCGCACCTGGGCTTCCAGCGACATGGCTTCCTGCTCCAACTCGCGTTTGCGTCGCCCGGCAGACTGCTGATCGGCCAGGGCCTGCGCCGCATCCTTGGACTCCTGCACCAGCCGCGCCGAACCGGTGTAGACCGTGCCCGCGCCGGTGTAGACATCCAGCAATCTTATGCCCTCGTCGCTCAGGATGAACTCCCGCATCTGGTTGGAATGGCCCATGCCCCGGCTCTTTAAGACGTACAGGATGCGGTTCCGCTCGTTGGCCGACTCCACCATCCGCAGCAGCAGCCAGGTGTCCATCAGCGAGGAAATGCCCACTTCGCTCTGCTCCATGGCGCTGCCACCGGCAGTCAGGCTGGTAAAGACGCTCGTGACGCCCTGGGCTTTGAGGAAGTCGATCACGCGCGTCAACATTGCTTTGATTTCGTCGGTGTCGCCAATACTGGAGAGGTTGGTGACCGGATCAACCACCACGCCGGCGGGGGCGAAGCCCTGAATCAGCTTGTGCATGGTGGCCAGGTGCATCTCCAAGCCGTGGAGCTGCGGCCGCATCGAACGAAACTCCAGCAGCCCTTTCTTGACCCACTGCCCCAGGTCAAACCCGATGGAACGCATGTTCCGCATGATCTGCTCGGGCGATTCCTCGAATGAGAAATACATGCATCGCTTGCCCTTGCGGCACAGCCCGTTCACGAAGGCGGCGGCCAGGCTGCTCTTGCCCGTGCCGGCCATGCCCGATATCAGGATGCTGCTGCCCTTATAATAGCCCTTGCCGTCCATCATAACGTCCAGGCGCGGCACGCCCGTGGAGACCCGTTCGTCGCTGACCGCGTAGTTGAGGCCCATGGAACTGATCGGCAGCACGGACAGGCCGTGCTCGTCGATCAGCGTGGGGTACTCGTTGGTGCCGTGCTTGGAGCCGCGGTACTTGACGATCCGCAGCCGCCGCGTCGAAATCTGATTGTGGACCCGGTGGTCCAGGAAGATCACGCAATCGCTGACGTATTCCTCGATGCCGTAGCGGCTGAGCGTCCTGTCGCCCTGCTCGCCGGTGATGACGACCGTGACGCCCTTTTCCTTGAGCCATCGGAACAGCCGGCGCAGCTCCGCCCGCAGAATCGCCTCGTTGGGCAGGCCGGCGAATAGCGCTTCGACGCTGTCCAGCACCACACGCCTGGCCCCCACTGCCTCGATCATCGCATTGAGGCGGACGAACAGCCCTTCCAGGTCATACTCGCCCGTCTCTTCGATCTCGCTGCGTTCGACGTGAACGTAATCGATGGCCATCTTCTTCTGGCGAATCAGCTTGTTCACGTCGAAGCCCAGCGAGGCGACGTTCTTGGCCAATTCCTCGGCCGTCTCCTCGAAGGCCATGAAGACGCCCGGTTCGTTGAACTCGGTGATGCCCCGGACGATGAACTCCATCGCCAGCAGCGTCTTGCCCGACCCGGCCCCGCCGCAGACCAACGTCGGTCGCCCCTTGGGCAGCCCGCCCTCGGTGATTTCATCCAGCCCGCTGATGCCCGTGCGGCACTTAGCCAGCACGGTCGCCGATTCGCTTTTACGCTTAGCCATTAGCGTCTCCTGTCATTCTGTTTGGTCCGCCAAGGCCGCCCGATCGGCAGCCGGCAATGTGAAATAGAATGTGCTGCCTTCGCCGGGCTTGGACTCCACCCAGATTCGGCCGCCGTGGTGCTCCACGATCTTTTTGCAGATGGCCAGGCCAATGCCGGTGCCGGGATACTGCTGGCGGGTGTGCAGCCGCTGGAAGATCACGAAGATTCGTTCCGCATGCTGCGGGGAAATGCCGATGCCGTTGTCGCGGACCGAAAAGACCCACCGGCCGCCCTGCTGCTCCGCGCCGACGTGCACCTGGCAAGGCCGGTCGGGCGAGCGGAACTTGATGGCGTTGCCGATGAGGTTCTGGAAGACCTGCGCCAACTGGGAGGCGTCGCCATTGACCGTCGGAAGCTGATCGTGCGTGACCGTAACGCCGGCTTCCTGGGCGCTGCCGCGAAGATTGCCCAGTGCGCCCAGCAGAACCGTGTTGGCATCCGTGGGTCGCAGAGCCGTGCCCTTGCGGTCAACCCGGCTGTACGCCAGCAGGTCGACGATGAGCTGCGACATCCGCGTCGCCCCTTCCACCGAGAACGCGATGTACTCCTTGGCCTTATCGTCCAATTGCGCTTCGTATCGATCCCGCAAGAGTTTCATGAACCCGTTGACCATCCGCAGCGGTTCCTGGAGGTCGTGGCTGGCCACGTAGGCGAACTGCTGAAGATCCTCATTTGATCGCGCCAGTTCGGCCGTGCGTTCAGCCACGTGCCGCTCCAGCGTGTCGTTCGCCTCCTGAAGGGCGGCCTCGGCCTGCCTGCGCCGGGTAATGTCGCGCGCGGCCGCGAAGATGCCCACGACCTTTCCCGCTTCGTCCCGATACAACGCGGCGCTGTACAACACGGGAATCGTGTGCCCGTCGCGGTGGCGGATTTCCAGGCTGTAATCCCGGACCGAACCTTCCTTGAATACCTGCTGGTAGCCCGCGCGGGCCTTGTCAGGCTGGGTAAAGTAGCTGCTGAAGTCGGTACCGACAAGTTCCTGTCGCGGCAAACCGGTGGCCGCCTCGGTGGCAGCATTCACGTCGGTGATGGTCCCGTCCGGGCCAATCGTCACCAGCGGGTCCAGGGACGCCTCGATCAGGCTCCGCGTGTAGGCGCCAATCTGGCTTAGCGCCGCCAGCGCCGCCGTCAACTCGGCCGTCCGCCAGCGTCATGCTGTGCGGGCAGAAGGCCGGCGGCTCGCCAGCGCCGTGGACGACCTTGTAGCAAGGAAGCCCGACGCACTGCTCGGGCGTGGCGCCCAGGTGCTGAGCCATCGCCTGGTTGGCGCGCACCACCCGGTGCTGGTCGTCCAGGATGGCAATGAGGTCCGGCACGCTGTCGAAGGTGCGTTCCCACTGTTCATTGGCCTGGCGAACTGTCTCCTCGGCCTCTCTGCGCTCGGTGATGTCCATTCCGACCGCAAGGACCTCCGACACCTGCCCCTTCCCATCCAGGATCGGCTTGTTGGTCCAGGCCATCCACACCCGCCGCCCGTCCCGGCAGAGGTTTTCGTTGACGTTGTTGACGTACTTTTCCGGGCTCGTCACGATGTCCTGAGCCAGCGTGGTCAAGTCCGCGCCGCCAGAATCATGCTGGGGCACCAGGAAGCCCACGTTCTTGCCGATCGCCTCCTGGGCGCTGTACCCAAAGAAAGCCTGGGCGTACTCGTTGAAGAACGTAATGGTCCCGTCGCGCTTCCAGCGGATGATGGCGCTGTTGGCATTCTGCACGAGGTCGCGGTAGCGGCTCTCGCTCTGACGCACCGACTCCTCGCTGCACCGCAGGGCGTCGGCCAGTTCCTTCAACTCGGTCACATCATTGAAGGTGATGACCACGCCCTCGATGCGATCATCCTTGGTGCGGTAAGGCAGGATGCGGCGGTTGTACCACGAGCCGTCATCGGCCTGCACCTCAGCGGCCGACGGCGTCAGATCCACAAGCACGCGCTGGGCATCGCTCAGCAGCGTCTTGTCGTGGAACTTGCGGGTGATGTCCGCGATGGGCCGGCCCAGGTCGCTCTCGATCAAGCTCAGCAGGGTCGTGATCGCCGGAGTGAAACGCCGAACCCTGAGCTGACGATCCAGGAAGATCGTGGCCACGTCGCCCGAAGTCAGCAGGTTGGCCACGTCGTTGCCGGTCTGCTCCAACTCCAGCACCTTGTCCTGGAGCCGCTGATTGACCGCGTTCAACTCTTCGTTAAGGCTCTGAAGCTCCTCCTTGGAGGTTTCCAGCTCCTCGTTGGCGGATTGAAGCTCTTCGTTGGCCGAGGTGACTTCCTCGTTGGAGGCCTTGAGGTGCTCGTTGGATTGCTCCAATTGCTCGATCGTGCTGGAGAGTTCCTCGCGGGTGATCTTGAGTTCATCTTCGAGCTGCCGCAGGTCAGAATGTGGCAATTCGCCTTCGGCCGCCGCCCCTGGAACCTTGGGCAGCTTCTGCTGCTCAAATGTGACCAGCAGCAGCCCCTCGGCCTCGCGCGGATGCCGCATCGGGCCGATGGTGACCTTCACTGGCACGGACTTCTTGTCCCGCTTGACCCGGGCAGAGAACGTCACCTTCTTGTTCTCGCTGACGGCCTGGAGCAGCGCCGATGCCAAGCGATTGCGCAGCCCCTCGCGCGCCATGTTTGCCAGCAAGCCGGTGTGTTCGCCGGCGGTAAGCTGGAGGAAGTCTTCAACCTGGCCGTGCATGTACAGCAACACGCCCTTGCGATCGACAACGGCCGCTGGCGGCCCGAACCGCTCGGCGATGGCCTGGTAAGTGATGGACGGCAGCGTCGGCCTGAACTGGATCATAGCCGCGGGGATAGCGACGGCCGGCTTGGTCGCCGGACGCAGCGGCAGGTCCAGGCCCACCGGCGTTGCGACTCCCAGCTTGCGGTAAACCCGCCATTTCTGCGAGACGGTTTCAAACAGGTTATCCTGGCCGTTGATATTCTCGGCCGAGCCCAGGAAGAGATAACCGCTCTCACGCAGGGCGAAGTGGAACAACTGGATGATCTTCTTTTGCACCGACTGATCCAGGTAGATCAGCAGGTTCCGGCAACTGATAAGGTCCAGCTTGGAGAACGGCGGGTCGCTGGTCAGGTCCTGCGGGGCGAAGATGATCAGTTCGCGCAGGCCCTTGACGACCTCGTATCGTCCGTTCTTGCGGACGAAGAATCGCCGCAGCCGAGGTTGCGAAATGCCTTTGAGATCATCCTCGGCATACTGACCGGCCCGTGCCATTTCCACGGCCGTGGCGTCGGCATCGGTGGCGAAGAGCTGGAGAGCGAGCTTCTTGCCGCTGCGTTCGATGTTCTCGGCCAGCAGGATGGCCAGGCTGTAGGCTTCCTTGCCGGTAGCGCAAGCGGGCACCCACACGCGCAGCGTCGATTGCGGCTTGGCACTGGCCACCAGTTCGGCGATGACCTTGTCCTCCAGCAGCCGCCAAGCTTCGACCTGCCGGAAGAACTCGGTCACGCTGATGAGCAGGTCCTTGCGCAGGGCGGCAGCCTCGTCCTTGTCGGCGCGCAGCAGCCGGGCGTACTCGTCGTAGCTGCCCAGCCGTTGCAGGCCCATCCGCCGGCCGATGCGGCGTTCCAGCGTGCCGGGCTTGTAGCAGTGGAAGTCATGGCCGGTGGCGTTGCGCACGGCCGCCAGGACCGCTTCCAGGGCGGCAGCTTCTTCCTGCTGGGCCGTCAGAGACGCCAACTCTTCCGCCCGTCGCACCAGCATGGCGGCGATCTTCTCTGGCGGCAGGACAACGTCGGCGCAGCCAGCGGTAGCGGCGTTCTGCGGCATTTCCGAGAAGTCGGCGGTGCTTGGCTCTTGTACCGCCGTAACCCCGCCCAGCGCCCTTATCTCGGCCAGGCCGTCGGTGCCATCGATTCCCGTTCCCGACAGGATGACGCCCACCACCCGACGTCCCTGGTCGGTCGCGAGGGTGCAGAAGAAGTGGTCAATGGGCATTCGCAGCCCCTGGCAGGCCGACACATCCCGCACCGACAGTTTGCCGTCGATGACCGATAGCAGCTTCTCGGCCGGTATTATGTAAACATGATCCGCGGCAATACACGCGCCATCGGCCGCCTCGACTACGCTGTATTTGGTTCGGTCGGAGATCAACGAGGCCAGCAGCGTGTCAGCTCCGGCCTCCAGATGTTGCACGATCACCACGGCCAACCCGTGCCCGATTGGCAGATCAGACAGAATCGTTTGCAGTGGTTTAAGCCCGCCAGCCCCAGTCCACGGGCGATCTGGTCCGAGCGAGCTATGACCACATCGCCGGCGGCTATGACCAGGCGTGGACCACGCACATGCGGCATCTCTCGCTGGCAATGCTGGACAAGTTGCGGATGCCGCTCGGCGCTCGATGCCTCGATCTGACCTGCGGCACCGGCTTTGTCACCGGGGAACTGGCCCGACGTGGCGGCAGCCCGGCTATTGGCGTTGACGCCTCCGCCGGCATGCTGGAGCAGGCCCGCTCCCAGCACCCCAACTGCCAGTTCATCCAATCAGAGGCCCTAGAGTATCTCCGCCGCCAGCCCAAGTGCGGCTTCGATCTGGTCACCTGCGCCTGGGGGCTGGGCTACACCAGGCCGCTGGCCCTGCTAAGGGGGATCGCCCGCGTGCTCCGGCCGGGCGGACAGCTGGGCATCATCGACAACAGCCTCTTCTCCGTGGCCGAGGTGTTGTGGTCGAGCCCGCCTGGCCACGGACGGCATCGTGGGCGAGCGGATCGGAAGATTCAATCCCCACCGTCAGACAATCCAGCCCGGCTTCGGCCAGGGCGGCCGCTTTGGCAGCGTCCAGGCCATAGCCGGTAGTAAAGACAATGGTTGCCATCTCGGGCTTGGCGGCGGCCACGAGTTCGGCCAGGTCGTCACGCAGCAGCGGCTCGCCGCCGGTCAGCCCCAGCGTACACGTGCCCAGAGCCTTGATCTGGCCAATGAGCCCGATGACCTGGTCGCGCGACAGCTCCCGCGCCGGCCGGCGACCATAGCTGCAATGGCCGCAGTGGAAGGGGCAGTCGGAGGTGACCGCCAGGTAGGTCGAAAACGGCACGCGGCGGCGGGCGATCACCGCCTGCACGAACCGGTCGAAGGCCGGCGAGGGATACGGCGGGAAGAAGGTGTTGATCCGCACCGTGCCGGCCTTGCGGCTCGCCCCGACGAAGCGGTGCGGCTTCTCGTTGAACATCCGACAAAAGAGATACCACAGGTGCGCCGCCGGCAGCTTGCCCACCATCGGCCCGAACATGCGCAGAATGTCAGGCAGGCTTGTCAGTCGCATCGATCGCTTTCCCGTACGCGGGCGCTTCCAGAACAGTATTGGCCACAATGGGCGGGACAGATACTTGAGTCAGAGCCCCGCCTTCCAAGTAGAGCCGGGCTCGATTCACAAACGCCGTGGCCGAACACATGGCCACGAACACGCCGCCAAAGAAGCCCCAGCCAATGCTCGACAACACCAAGCCCACTGGCCAGCGCATGTTCGAGATCATGGAGGGCAGGTACACCGACCACTCGGCGGAATACTGAATCAGCCCTCTGGCGATGGCGGACTGGTTGTTCAGACAGTAGATCGCGAAGGCTTGGTCGGACGAGTGGCCTAAGATCGGGACGAGCAGCAAGCCCCACAGGAATATCAGCACCAGCACGGCCAGAAGTTCCACAATCGTCATGCCCGCGCTGCGATGGCTGAACAGCTTCTTGTTCATTCGTGCCTTCCTCAGATGATCCATCCGTATTGGAGCGTCATGCATCATGCCTACTCCCGCGCCGAGCCCCAGTAATAATACAGCACGCTGTCGTTCTTGCCGTTTGGGTCCGTCGGCGTCGTAGTCGCGCTGCCGTTGGAGATGAGCTTCGGCTTGCCGTCCTTCAGTTCCCACTTATCGGCAGTGTAGATATTGTTGTGGTCGTAGCCAAAGACATCGCCCCCGGCCACGGCAGGTTCCATCCAACCGACGCGCCCGTCGGCGAAGAGGACGCTTTGCCCCTCCAACTCACGATGGTTCGGGCTCAATCCCGTTTCGGGCCGGTCGCGCGGCCCGCGGTCGGCCATGACGATCACCCCGAGGTCCATATTCGCCGCCCAAGCGCCAGCAGGCTCATCGCCGCCGGCTCGGGAGCCTGGTCACGGCGACGTCACATCTTCAATGGCGTCGGCGTCCATGGTCATCAGACACCGCTCTAGCTCAGAGCGCGCTCAGCACATCGACCATCGCCGCATCCGCCATGCCCTTAACCGGCGGAGTTTGCCACTTCTGCGCCTTGGCCCAGGTCACCGTGTGAAGCGTCGTGCCGGTGCCGGCTGCCGTTGCCATGCCCAGCGGGCCGCTGGCCGAGAACAACGTCGAAGGAGTGCTGGCGACCGTGGTCGTGCTGTTCAGCAGGTACGCCGGAGCCACGGGACCAACGACCGGCGTCGAGACCATCAGGTCAGTTCCGCCCGCCGGCGTAATGCTGGCGGCCAGTTCGACCGGCGAGGCCACAGCCTGCTCGGGAGCGGCCGACAGGTACGACGTGCCGAAGTTGCGCTCCAGCACGATGTAGTCCTGGAAGTTCACCACGCCGTCCTTGTTGAAGTCGCCACCTTCCCAGCCCACGTTGCTCTGGCCGAAGTTGCGTTCCAGGATGATGTAATCCTGGAAGTTCGTCACGCCGTCGAGGTTGGCATCGCCCACGGGCTTTCCGGCCATGGCGCCGATCCAGCCATAGCTCGGAGCGACGTTGTCACTGGCGGTCTTGTAGGCCAGGTTCGTTGGGATGTAGCCGGTGTAGACCCAGTTGATCATGTCGGACACCAAGCCCGGATGCATGCGGATCCAAGCCACTGCGGCCGGCACGTCGTTTGCCACCGTGCTCGGGGCAATGCCCGAGTGCGTGCGGTAATAGGTGGTTAAGTTGCGCGTCGGGTCGATGAAATTGGGGTTGGCGTCAACCAGATCGTGCGCGCCCGGCAGTGCACCATTGGCTGCACTGTGCATGTAGTTGTACGCGCCCGTGGCGATCCCGTTCGTGGCCAGCCGGTACCGGGCGTTGTAGTCGCAGTTCTGGCCCAGCACGATGTCATAGAACGGGTCATAGGTGTTGTACTGATTGATCATGTAGCCGCCGGCGGGGAGGCTGTCGAGCGTGTAGCCGATGTTGTTCTTGAATTCGGCCACGCCGCCCGTTGCGCCGCCATACACGTGCGAGGTATTGGTGGCGTCGCATCTGCCGACGGCCAGGGTGTTATGGCGGTCAAACGTCTGACTGCCGGCAAAGAACCCCATCGACGTGCCGCTGCCGGCGTAAGTGCCGCCGATGCGGGGCAGCGACAGGCTGTTCTGAATCACGTCGTTCGTGGAGCCGGGATTGTATGAATTCAGGATCATGATCCCGTCGTCCACGTCGGCCGCCAGCGGAGTGTCGATGATGAAGTGGTCAAACGTGGTGTTGCCAATCATCTCGGAAATGTGCGGATTGGAGATGTTGGGCACTACGCAGGTAAGGTAGGTCCGCGTGAAGTAGGTAGCTTGGTTGACACAGAGATAGCCACTGGAAGGATCGCTGATGTTGACGATATTGTCTGACCATGTCTGGAAGACCGTGCCGCCAGCGAGGGCGAAGTACGGGGTGTTGTCCATGACGTTGCCCGTGACCGTCTTTAAGCCTTCGCACCAGATCTTCTTGTCAAACCCGTTGTTGATCACGCTGGTGTGGCCGCCGCTGCCGACGAAGAACGCCTCGGTATAGGTGTCGCCATTGGGAACCGTAAGCCCCTGGTCAAAGTACGAGTTCGACAGAGTAAACTCAGCCGTGGCCGTACCCTTGGCGTATAAAGTCGTCCGCGTAAAGGTGCAGTGGTCCATGCCGCTCATCAACGCCCCGCTGTCGGGCTGGACCAGCAGGCCCCAGGCCGACCAGGGGTCGCCGGGATACCAACTGGCGGTCGGCCCGCCGTTGAGATCCGTAAAGTCGGTGTACGTGGCCGCGATGTTAGTCACGATGTAGTAGTAGTCGGCGGTGACAAGCCCCGGCTTGCCGGCAGTGCCGAGCTTGGTCCGCATGTAGCTGTGGTTGGCGGCCGTGCCGTGCAGGTACAGATTGATCTGGTTGCCGTAGGCCGCGTGCAACTTGGGCTGCACCCCGGCATCGGCGTCGAATTCGATGCCTTGCCCGGCCAGCACGTCCACCACGCATTTGCCCTGGCTGAAAATGCCGCCCTTGACGGTCAGCGGGGCCGCGATGGTCAGCTTCTTGGCGCCCAGGGTGGAACTGTTGGCCATGGTGATTCCGTCGCCGGTGCCAGTGCCGATGACGGTAGCCACGTCCACCGTAACCTGGCCATTGATGGTGACGGTATCGCCGGAGCCCGGAACATGCGTGACGGCCCCGCCGTCCTGCGTAGCCCAGGTGCCCAAGGCCGACCAGTTGCCCACGCCCGTGGTGCTGACGAAGGCGCTGAGCAACTCACGCTTCTCCATCGATTCCATCAGGATACATGGAATGCGCGTCTGTCGCCTTTTGCGTAAGCAACGACGGTTGGTAGTGACTGTCCGCTCAGTTGTTTCCATCCGATAAGCCCTCGCCAGAGTACATGCCGCTCGATTCTCACATCATTGCGACAGCTGTAGTGTAACCGAACTCTGTGTGTTGTCTACCTCCTTCCTTCGCACCAACATGGGTATATTCGCGTACCGGGATTCTTCGCGCTGGTGCAGCCGGGCGGAAGAATCAAGGGTTGAGGTCGGACCGGCGGCCGGCCTCCCGTTTTGGCATGCGCGCGGTGGAAAAGCACCGGGGCGACCATAAGCCGAGCCCGCGGGCCTTCGTGTCATCGCGAATGAACAACCGCCTGCGATTCGTTATTCGATGGTTTCGCTCTGGCTCTGGTAGGTCCTGGGCAGGCTGGGGAGCATCGCCTTGTAGCAGTTCAGCAGTATCAGCAGCCTGGCTCTTTTCACTTTGTCCCGCAGGCGGATTCCTTTGTCGAGTATCATGCCCTGCGAGGCAGCTATGGGCGCCTCAAGTACTTCATGACCAAAACGACGATTGGGGATGTCGCAGAAAACTTGATGCTCGCGCCTCAAGACGCGCTTGGATTGCCGATGAATCGATCAATCTCGCGACCATCCAACGATGGCTGCACGCCTCTCAGAAAGCCGTTGAAGATTTCCCGGTCGGCGCGAAGGATTGACACGCCCTCATTCTCCGGTACTCGTCGCTCCTTCGGTGTCCGTTCGACGAACCGCATCTTCAATCTGCTGCCGGGGCATGTCAGGATTGGGCCATCGCGATGAAGGAGACAGCGAGTGGCCAAAGGGCAGCAGCGTAATCTGAAGAAGGAAGCGTTCTGGCGCGGCGTTCTGGCGA
>CAITIS010000137.1 GCA_903892515.1 uncultured Planctomycetota bacterium
TCCGAAGCCCCCAACCGGCGGCCTCCGACGCTGGAGACGTTTGCGGCGCCGTCGCCCGAAACCGTGATCGCCATAGGGGCGTCCACTGGGGGCACCGAAGCGATTGCGTCGATTCTGCGGCGCTTGCCGGCATCGTGCTGCGGCATTGTGATCGCGCAGCACATCCCTCCCGGGTTCTCGCGGGCCTTCGCCAACCGGCTGAACGATACCTGCGCGATGCGCGTCAAGGAGGCGGAGGAAGGCGACCTGGCACAGCCGGGATGGGCGCTGGTGGCGCCCGGCGATTTTCACATGCTGCTGCGGAAGGGCCAGCGGGGCTATTTCGTATCGGTTCGAAGCGGCCCCAAGGTCTGCTACCAGCGACCCTCCGTGGACGTATTGTTTACGTCCGTGGCTGAAACGGCGGGAGCGCGCGCGGTTGGCGTTCTGCTTACGGGCATGGGCGCCGACGGCGCTAGCGGACTGCTCAGCATGCGGCAGAAAGGCGCTCGAACGATTGCCCAGGACGAAGCGTCGTCGGTGGTATTCGGAATGCCGCGCGAAGCGATTCGATTGGGAGCCGCGGAACAGGTGCAGCCTCTGGCGCGCGTTTCCCAGGCGCTATTGGCGGCATGTTCCTCCGTGGCCGCGGCTGCCACGCACGGCAGGGCGGTTGACGGTAGGGAGCGATCAACGGTACAGTAGAAATGTTCGCGTCTTTCCGGCCAGCAAGGTCCCCATCGTCTAGCCCGGCCTAGGACATCGCCCTTTCACGGCGGTAACGGGGGTTCGAATCCCCCTGGGGACGCCATCTGCCTTGCAGATGGCGTAGGCTCTTTCGTGAATCCACTTGGGTGTTTTGGTCCCGCTGATAACGTCCCCGTGTTTCCCGTGTCCCCGTGTTTCCGCTAGGACGGGGGGAACCCCTTGCCCAAAGGAAGACAGGAGCTGTACATATTCGCTAGCCGCTTCCGTGAACTCGTTTCAGCGGGTCGGTCTTCTTCGTGGCAACTTCCAAGTCTTTACCAATTCCGCTGTGCCCGCAATTGGCTTTATCGCCTCGCTGTAGTCGATCCACTCGTCAAGCCTCGGTACCTTCAATAAGTTGCTCTGCCATTCATACAAGTCCTTGTGCTTGTGACTAACACACCACGCAAAGAGATCAGCGAGTTGAAGAGCCGGGGCCTTCCGCATATCGGACTCGCCAATGTACGTTACGCGATCTATTATGGGAACCTGCTTCAAGGCTTTGGGGCTTCGCATTCGATCAGAAACATGGCCCCGATAAGGTTCATTCTGATCGAAAAACAGGTGCCACCAATGTGCTCCGCGAGATTGGCCCCATTCGAGACAAGCGTTCAGAGCTTTTGATTTCGGTATTCTGAACTGGCCCACTTCGGCAGTTTGTTTTGGCCCACCCTCTCACCGAACGGGTACTCTTGATCGGGCGTAGACCCCGAGCGGAGGAACTCGTTGGACTGGAGAGCGAAGGTGGAGCTGTTTGAAGAGATTCGAAGAGAGTACGAGTTCGGCATCGGCACGATCGCGGGGGTGGCCAAGAAGCTAAAGGTACATCGCCGGATGGTGCGGGAAGCGATTGGCAGCGCATTGCCAACCCCGCGCAAGAAGACGGCACGGCCGCGCTGGAAGCTGGCCGGCGCTGTGGCGTTCGTGGACGGGATCCTGGAGTTGGATCGTAAGGCGCCGCGGAAACAGCGCCACACGGCCCACCGGATCTGGGAGCGGATGCGAGCGGAAATGCAGGAATGCTCGGTTTGCGAGCGGACGGTTCGGGAGTACGTCCGCGAGCGCAAGACGGCACTGGGCCTGGTGGTCAACGAAGTGTTTGTGCCGCAGAGCTACGACTGGGGTGTGGAAGCGCAGGTCGATTGGTACGAGGCCGTCGCCGACCTGGCGGGGGAACGGATAAAGCTGCAGGTATTCTCGATGCGGAGTATGGCCAGTGGCGCCGCATTTCACTGCGCGTTCCTGCACGCCACGCAGCAGGCGTTCCTGGAGGCGCATGAACTGGCATTCGCCTTTTTCCGCGGGGTTTTTCGCAAGCTCCGCTACGACAATCTCAAAGCCGCGGTAAAGAAGATTGTGCGCGGTCAACGCCGGGAAGAGACGGCGCGGTTCATCGCCTTCCGGTCGCATTGGCACTTCGACAGCGAGTTCTGCACACCGGCCGAAGGGCATGAGAAGGGCGGCGTGGAAGGAGAAGCCGGCTACTTCCGAAGGAATCACTGGGTGCCGGTGCCGCAGGCTGTCGATCTGGCGGAACTGAATCGCCGGTTGCTTGACGACTGCCGTCGCGACGAACAGCGTTCGATTGCCGGGCGAGACCAGAACGTCGGCGCGGCGTTGCTGATCGAGCAGCAGCATCTGTTGCCACTGGCGGCCGAAGGCATGGACCTGGCGCGGACGAGTTTCCCCACGGTGAACAGCATGGGCTGCGTCAAGGTTCTGACGAACGCCTACTCCGTTCCGCTGAAGGTCGGCGTAGAGGTCCATGCCAAGACGTATGCCAACACGGTGGAACTCTGGAAGGACGGCCAGTGCGTGGCGCTGCATGAGCGCTGCTATGGCCGTCAGAAACAGGTGCTCGAACTGGAGCATTACCTGGACGTGTTGTCGCGGAAGCCGGGGGCATTGGCCGGATCGCGGCCATTGGAACAGCAGCGCCGAGCGGGACTCTGGCCGGAGAGCTTCGATGCGATGTGGCAGGCGTTGAACGTGCGGCATGGCAAGCAGGACGGGACGAGACAGATGATCGACCTCCTGAAGCTGGCCAAACAGAATGGCCATGGCCGGCTGCGAGCAGCGATCGAAACTGCGTTGGCGACCGGCTGCACGGACGCCGCCGCGGTGCAGCATCTTTTTCATGCGCCGGATCTGAACCGTACGCCCTGTGAGGAGATCGACATCGGATCTCTGGAACGCTATCGGCGCCCGGTGCCGGTGATGAACGAATACGACCAGTTGCTGCTGTCAGGAGGTCCAAGATGAGCAGCCAGTTAGCGCAGTTACAGGAGGCGACCATCAAGCAGCACTGCAAAACGCTGCGCATGCCCATGATGGCTTCGCAGTTCAGCACCCTGGCCGAGCAGGCGGTTCGGGAGAAGAAAACACACACCGGGTATTTGGAAGTTCTGCTGACGGCCGAGATCGAAGAACGGGAGCGGAATACCATCGAACGACGGATCAAAGAAGCGCACCTGCCGCGAGTGAAAACGCTCGAGGAATTCGACTACACGCAGGCGCCGTTGGTCAGCGCGGCGAAGATGCGGGATCTCGCCGAAGGCGGCTACATCGAGCGCGCCGAACCAGTTTTGCTCATCGGCGATTGCGGGACCGGCAAGACGCATCTTTTAACTGGCCTCTGCGTGGCCGCGTGCCGGCAGAAGCGGCGCGTCCGCTTCACTACGGCGGCTGCGCTGGTAAACGAGTTGGTGGAAGCCAAGCATCAACTTCAACTGCGGCGGGTGATGGCGCGCTGGAGTCGCTATGACCTGATCGCGATCGACGAGGTCGGTTACGTGCCGCTGGCGGAAGTCGGCGCGGAGTTTCTGTTCCAGGTGATCGCCGAACGCGCCGAGCGGACCGCCGTGATTGTGACAACCAATCTGGCTTTCTCCGAGTGGACCCAGGTGATTCCGAACGCGCGGCTCTGCAAAGCCCTGCTGGATCGGATCACGGATCGCGCTCACATTCTGGAGACCGGAACGGAATCGTATCGCTTCCGGCGATCGGTTGCCAAAGCGAAGAAAGGAGAAAAGCTGGCAGAGGCGAAATGAGCTATGGAAATGACGGCCCGTGGAAAGCATGGAAAGCCAAAAACAGGCTTCCCACCCTTTCCACCGTCCTTGGAAAGCCCGCAAAGGCGGCGGCCTTCCCACATTCCCACAGCTTCGACGACTGATCCCTATATATCAGGGAAGACTAAGCAAGGCTGGCCTTACGGCCGAGCCTAAAACCGTCACCCCGGAGGGTGGGCCAAAACAAACTGCCGAAGTGGGCCAAAAACAGTTGCCAAAGGCA
>CAITIS010000138.1 GCA_903892515.1 uncultured Planctomycetota bacterium
GCGCCGGTTGACCCCCGCCTATGGAGAGAACCCCATGAATAACATGAAAAAACACGCGAAGAGGCACTTTGTAAATGCTAACATACTGTATGCACAGCACTTGTCGCTCGGAAGGCGGGTTCCAGCGGCTTCCGAACAGGTTCCGGTGGCTTCTAGACGCGTCCGGGTGGCTTCCGAAGACGTTCCGGTGGCTTCCCGACAGGTTAGAATAGGTTCCGAATGTCACCCCGGAGCCATTGACACCAGGGTGCGGGCGAAGTACCTTCCGGCGATGACAGAGGAAAAGGCGGCAAATTCGGGCGAGTCATCCGTGGTGCAGACCAAGTACACCCGGACGAACGCCGTCACTCGTCGCCTGTTGGACGGGTACTTCAAGGCGTTCGCGGAGTTGGCGGCCGGCCTGGACATTGAGTCTGCCTTCGAGCCCGGCTGCGGCGAAGGATTCAGCACTCAGCGAATCCGGAAGATCTTGCCGGCCTCGGTTCGCCTGGAGGCCAGCGAGCTGGAGGGTCGCCTTGTGCAGGCCGCGGCGGCGGCCAACCCCGACGTGCCGGTGCGGCAGGAGTCGGTGTACCAGATCGACCGGCCGGACAAGTCGGTGGACCTGGTGATCCTGCTGGAGGTGCTGGAACATCTGGACGACCCCGACAGGGCGATGGCGGAGCTCTGCCGCGTCAGCCGGAAGTACGTGATTGTCGGCGTGCCCCGCGAGCCGCTGTGGCGCCTGATGAACCTGGCGCGGCTGAAGTACGTGGGCGGCCTGGGGAACACTCCCGGGCACATCCGGCACTGGTCGGCGGGGGCCTTCCGGCGGTTCGTGGCCCGGTTCGCCGGCGTGCGGGAAGTCCGCACGCCGCTGCCCTGGACAATGGTCCTGGCGGTAGTCCGGTGAGGGGGCCAATTTTAGGTGGCAGTTTATTCTAAAATAGACTTGAACTGTCCGGCCAAATGTCTATTATAAAACGACTCCGCGGATAGGAGCGTACTTCAAAAACGTCGAAAGGAAAGCATTGGACGCATGATTAAAGTTAAGGCCAGAGGAAACGAGTCAGTCGAACAAATGATCCGGCGCTTCAAAAAGATGTGCGAGAAGGAAGGCCTTGTCAAGGACATCAAGCGCAACAGCTACTACGAAAAGCCTTCGGAGCGCAAGCGCCGTCGGATTCGCAAGAGCATCAAGCGAACGGTCGTCGGCTTCTAGACAGGCGGCAGGATCACCGTCGCCCGCATGGAAGCCCGCGGCCCGTATTGAGCGCGCACGGGTCTGGCGTGCGTGCACCACGACGACTTTCAAGTCGCGGCCGCATGACGATCCCCCTCCACATTCGGGTCGCAGCAAGCCAGGTTTTTTCTCCGCAACCGGCGCGCATGAGGCGCACCAAAATTACACAGGAGTTTGAAGCAACATGATCGCACAGAACGACACGATGAACAGAGCAGATCGCTCCGGGCGGCGATGGATGACCCCGGTGCTGCTGTTGGCCTTGGCCGCGGTGGTCCTGGCGGGTCCGGCGGCGACGACCGCCCTGGCCGGCGAGGCGGACATAGAGTTGCCCGACCTGCAAGCGGTTCACTACAACATCTTCGGCGCGGACATTAGCGGGCCGATGTTGATGGACATCGGCCTGGTGGTCTGCCTGCTGGGCCTGGCGTTCGGGCTCTATCAATACTTCCAGGTCAAGAAGCTGCCC
>CAITIS010000139.1 GCA_903892515.1 uncultured Planctomycetota bacterium
CCAGCACACGCATGGCCAGCCCAAAGGCGGGCTGGCCATGGCACCCCGCCGATGCGTTCTCAGTAACGTAGGGCGGGCAGTGCCCGCCCTACTTACTAGGCCGACGCTCCGCATAGGTAGAGCCGCAAGAAACCGCGGCTCAACCTATGGCACCCATTCATGGCACCCATTCATGGCACCCAGTCATGGCACCCAGTTCTGGCACCCAATCCTGCGCAATCCTGCGCCCGAGAGGCATGCTGCAAACTCGCAATTCGAAATTCGAAATTCGAAATTCGACTCAGTCTCCGCCGCGGTCGTCGGGTTCGGATTCGCCCAGGCCGCCTTGCTTGTAGCCGCGGATCTCGATGCGCTCGATGGCCAGGGCTTTGCCGGTGGCTTCATCTACGCTGACGATCACGCCGGAGAGCCGCGGGTCGTCCGTGGCCACGTCGAAGGGCGTGGGCATGGAGGTGGTCAGGTGGTGCAGAATGCGTTCCTTCTTCCGGCCCAGCACGCCGTCGTACGGGCCGGTCATGCCCACGTCGGTGATGTAGGCCGTGCCGGCGTCCAGGATGCAGGCGTCGGCGGTGGGCACGTGCGTGTGCGTGCCGAAGACGATGCTGAAGCGCCCGTTCATCAGCCAGCCCATGGCCACCTTTTCGCCGGTGGCCTCGGCGTGGAAATCCAGCACGCGTACGCGGGCCTCGGCCGGGAATTCGCTGACCAGCCGCTCGGCCCACGCCCAGGGCAGATCGGCCGGCGACATGCCCAGATGTCCCAGCAGGCAGGCGACGGCCGCCTGGGCCTTGCCGGATTTCGTGGGCACGACCGTCCAGGTTTTGCCCGCGGCCTGGGCGGAGAGATTGGCCGGGCGGACGATCTGCTTGCTGTTGATCAGGGAGATGGCGATTTCCTTGCGACGATACACGTGGTCACCCAACGTCACCACGTCCACGCCGTAATGCAGCAGCTTTTTGAACATTTCGTTGGTGATGCCGCTGCCGCCGGCGGCGTTCTCGGCATTAACCACCACCAGGTCGATTTCGCGCTGCCGGATCAGCTCGCCAAGATGATCGGCCAGCATCCGCCGACCCGGTTTGCCCACTACGTCACCGATGCACAAGACATTCAAGCTCATTAGGCTGACCTTCCTTATGGGAACTCGCGAACCACCGACCGATAGAGGGGCTATTATAAGTACCGACGCGGCCCTGAGGGATCAAATATCGGCCAGGGCAGGCGGAAGGTGGAGCTTCGTCCACCAAGGGCTTATACCTCACTCACGAGGCCTAGGAATTTGGCCGATAGAACATTCAGCCTGCGGCGCGCGCCGCGGACGATCCAGCCGTCGTCGGCGAGTCGCAGGACGGATCCGGTTTTGTTAGTGCAAGGAAAGTCCATGATTGCAGTGCATGTGACGCATGAGGCCGTGGAGAAGATGGGCGGGATCGGCGCGGTAATTGCCGGGCTCGTCACCAGTCCTAACTATCAGCAGGTCTTCGACCGGACCGTTCTGGTCGGGCCGCTCTTTCAGACCGACCGGCCCGGGCGCGAGCGCCTCGGCGTCGGCGGCAAGATCATGTATAGTTCCCTGGACGGCATCGATGAAGGCAACTGGACCCAGCGCTTCAGGCCTATCGAGCAGACCTACCAGGTCGATCTCATCTACGGCACGCGTTGCATCAACGACGGCCCCGGCCAGAAGCCCGTCGATGTGGAAGTCATCCTCGTCGACGTGTTCCGCTCCAACCGCAATCGCCTGAACATCTTTAAGGGCGAGCTTTTCACCAAGTTCAACGTGCCCTCCGACCAGTTTGAGAAGATCTGGGAATTCGAACAGTACGTCCGCCTGGCCGAGCCCGGCTACGAGGCCTTGCACGTCATTGGCTGCGAAGGCAAGCCGCACGAGCCGCTGGTGATTCTGGCCCACGAATATATGGGCCTGCCGCTGGCGCTGAAGGCCATGCTGGACGGCCGGCACAAGGTGCGGACGGTGTTTTACGCCCACGAAGTGGCGTCGGTGCGCAAGATCGTCGAGACCCACCCTGGCCACGACCTGATGTTCTACAACGTGCTGCGCCAGGCCCGCCAGAGCGGCAAGACGCTGGAAGATTACTTCCCCGAAGTGCATAGCTTCTACAAGCACCCGCTGATCAAGGCCGCAAGGATGTGTGATGCCATCTTTGCCGTCGGCGACCACGTCGGCCACGAGATGCGCTTCCTGGACGCGGGCTTCCGCAATATTCAGTTGGACATGGTGTATAACGGCACGCCCACCAGCCGCAAGACCTTGCCCGAGCGGCTGAATCATCGCCGGGCGCTGCGCGAATACGCCCGCAACCTCTTTGGCGTGCTGCCCGATTACGTCTTTACGCACGTGGCCAGGCCAGTGCTGTCCAAGGGCGTGTGGCGCGATCTGCGTGTGCTGCACGACTTAGAGCCGCTGCTGGCGGCGGAAGGTCGATCTGCTGCGTTTTTCATGCTGGGCACGCTGGCCGGACAGCGCAGCACCCGCGACGTGCTGCACATGGAGAAATCCTACGGCTGGCCCGCGCATCATCGGCTGGGCTATCCCGACCTGTGCAACGGCGAGGAGACGCTGGGCGAGTTGTTCGAGCAGTTCAACAGCCAGCACCAAGCCGTGCGCGTGGTACTGGTCAACCAGTTTGGCTGGGAACGCCGGCTGTGCGGCCTGCGCATGCCCGAGCCCATGACTTTTGAGGACGTTCGCGCCGGCTCGGACGCCGAGTTTGGCATGAGCGTGTACGAACCCTTCGGCATCAGCCAGCTCGAACCGCTATGTTTCGGGGCCATTTGCCTGGTCAGCAACGTTTGCGGCTGCCTGGATTTTGCCCGATCCTGCTCCGGCGGAATTGTGCCGCCTAATATACTAGAGTCGGACTTCATCCAGCTTCCGTTGGAAAAGCAGGACATGGACCCGATGCAGTTGACGACGGCGGATCGGGACATGGTCGAGAACGCCGAGTGCTTCCGGCTGGCGCAGGAACTTTCGCGCCGGCTGCCGCGCACGCAGGACGATTTTGCCGCCCTGCTGGAAAGCGGGTACGAACTGGGCAAGAAGCTGGATTGGGACCAGGTCGTCCGGCAGTGTTTCCTGCCGGCCATTGATCGCATGCTCCGGGCCGAGGAACTTGAAGAAGAAGTGGAACGCACCACCCCGCAGATGCGACTGACGGGCTGATGGGTTTGTTTTATGAAACTTTCCATGGCAGCGGAGTTGGCGATTCGCGGCATCGTGGTGTTGTCGGAAAATTATGGCCACGGGCCGCTGCCGTTGGAGAGTATCTGCGAGACGCGCGACCTGCCTCGGCAATACTTGGTGAAGCTCTTCGCCATGCTGTCGCGCGCCCACCTCATTGAGGCCGTCCGCGGCAAGGGCGGGGGCTACGCCTTGGCCAAGCCGCCTTCGGAGATCACGCTGCTGCAAGTGGTCGAAGCCATTGAAGGCCCCCTGGCCATCAACCTCTGCCAGAACGTCCCGCCCAGGTGCGACCGCACGCAGTGCAAGGTCCGCGGCGTCTGGACGGAGTTGCAACTCCATATCCGCGACCGGCTGGGCGCCAGCACGCTCAACCAGTTCGTCAATGCCCAGGCGTAGACCTGGACCTACTGGTGGCAGCTTCCGTGACATGGCCGTCTCGGCCATGCGTGTCGCGGGCGTCTCGCCCGCGTCTGGAAATCATCGATATCCCAGGCTTATCACGCAGGCGAGACGCCCGCGACACGGAAGCAACCGTCGATAGCCACTTTTCCGCCGGCCGGTGAGCTTGTACAATTCCGACATGATTGAAATGACCTTGCGGCCCATCGATCTGTCTCACGACGTCCCGTTGCTGGCGGAATTCCTCGTGCCCAAGGACGCGGCGCGGCTGAGCAAAGCGCTGCCGGCCTTGCGCGACTTCGACGCCTTCGCGGTCATCGGGTGCTGCGACGAGCGCGTGGTCGGCTGGGGCCTGGTGCATACGGCCTTGCGCGACGACATGGACTGGGGTTCCGAAGGCAGGACGCGCGAGATGCTGGCCCACGGCGACGCGTACCTGGAGTATCTGGAAATCCGGGCGGAATTTCGCGGCCTGGGCTACGGCTCGCAACTGCTGGACGCCCTGGAAGAACGCACCCGGCGCGTGCATGGCCGGCTCTGGCTGCACACCTCCGAAAGCAACGCCGGCGCCCGCCGCTTCTACGAGCGCAACGGCTACAACTACATCCGCACCATGCAGCCATCGTGGAACGACTCCCAGCCGACACGCATCTATTGCAAGCGCTTCATCGTGCGAAGGTGAAGCGTAGGTCATAGGGCATAGGGCATAGGGCGTAGGGCGTAGGGAAATACGGCCCGGAGCCGCGCGGGTCGCACACAGCGAGATGGATGGCTGGGTGCCATGGTCAGACCGTTGTCCAGGTCTGGCCATGTGTACACACAGCGAGATGGGTGGCGAGCGATACAAATGCCGTGCGGCGAGATGGGTGCCGTGGCTTGCGAGTGAAGCGAGCAACCACGCAGCGACGCCACCTCGGGCCCTGCAAGATCAGCGGATTGGGTGCCATGCCTTTACGCGGTACGCCGCGGAAAGGCATGTAGGCTGGAGCCTCCTGCCCGGTGGTCGGAACGCATGCCTTTCCGCAAGAAGACACGTAAAGGCATGGCACCGGGCACCCGGCGAGCGGGTGGAAAATGACGTAGGCGGGAGATGGTGATGAGCGATGCAATGATGTCATCGGTATTGTTGTTATTAACGGGTGCTGCGCTGTTTGTGGGTCTGAGCGTCTCACGCTGGTGGTGGGTGATTGGCGTGAGCCTGACGCTGGGAGTGTGTGGTGCGCTTATTTCGAACGAGATCCAGTGGCCATTCAATTGTGTGGTAATGGGTGCATTTGGGGGTGGGTGTAGACGAATATGTGCGGCATGTGCGCGGCTCAAACGAAACCGCCGATAGTCGCGTAGCGTGTTGGTCAATCGTTTTGAGTGCGGGGAGAAGGGCCGGGTGCCATGGTCAGACCGCTGTCCAGGTCTGGCCATGTGTAAACGATTCAGATATCGCCGTCGCCATGTTAGTTCCTGGTCGATGCATGGCCAGCCCAAAGACAGGGCTGACCATGCCACCCGACGCGCGGGACATGACCATCCGCTGACATCACACCAGTTCACGCGCATGCTCGCGCTGCTCGATGGCGTGGATCGAGCACATCACAAGTGACGGCTGGCTAAGGCGATTTGGCCGGGACGAACGCTGCGGTGCGCGCCGGGAGGTTCATCGGTCCTTCTCTAGAGGAACTCCGGCCGCGGGGTGGCCGGGGGAAGGCAGCCTCACAAGTGAAGAGCGGTCGGCAGGACGCAAGCTCATCGATCTGGCCGCAAGCAAAGGCCACAGCCGAGGGCGGCTGTGCTACGAAGACATCCACAGCCGGGGGCGGCTGTGCTACGAAGACATCCACAGCCGGGGGCGGCTGTGCTACGAGGACAGCCACAGCCGGGGGCAGATGTCTGTGCCACGAGGCAAACCGGTTATGAAACCGTCCTGGCCATGTGCGGAGCGTTGCGCGGACGTGCGCATGGGGTGTGCTCATGGTCCCAGCGTAGCGCGACGAGCACGGCCACATCCACAACGGTTTGGCGGCCAGCATGATGCCCGAATTCGCCCGCGCTCCAAATCGCTCCCAACGGTTCCAAATCGTTCCGTTTCGTTCCGTTTGGTTCCGTTTCGTTCCGTTTCGTTCCCGATGGTTCCGTGGAGTTCCGCTTGGTTCCGGTTCGCGACGCGCGGGTTTGGGCCGGGGGACGGTCAAGACGTGGTTGCTGCGCTTCGCTGCGCAAGCCACGGCACCCGGCTTCCGCAACGGCGAGAAAGCGGGGCGAAATCCCTTGTCAGAATGACAACATGTGTACTAATATAAGTAGCAGCATTGCTGGCGATAGTCGTCGGCGGTTTACGGGTCTGTTCGCTCTGCGGAGCGAGCCGAAGGTCTTAAGGCAATTTGGCGAAAGGAGCTTTATCATGTTGCGCATCAGGAGCGTTGCCCGTTCGCTTGGCGTGCTCTGGGCAGCTATCGCCCTGTGTGTATTTGCGGCGCCGGCGTCCGGAGCCATGTACGTGCATGCCGGCACGAGCCTCGGGTTCATGGGAACCACGCACCTCGACCTGGCCGGCGATACCACCAGCGTGCGCGACGACCTGGGCCTGAACATCACGTGCTACACGACCCTCAACTACCCATCCGACGGCAGTTGTGGATACTGCGTGTACATTGGCAGACCCTACGGCAACCAGTCCACGGTGGCAGTGGCGGCCTCCAGCGTCTACCCCATGGGCCAGCCGATAGATGCCGGGCTGTCGTATGCGACGTCAGAAATATCCATGGCGGCGCATAATTACAATGGCACTACCGGCGCCATGTCCAACTCGGGCGTTTGGGCCAACCAGGCCGGTTACATTGGCCTGACCTGCGTCCTGGACGGCCAGACGCACTATGGCTGGGCCCAGATCAAGGAAGAGGTTATCGAGGGACCGCCCTTGCCCTATCCCCGGCTGACGATCGTTCAGTGGGGCTTGCAGCTCGCGCCCGATACGCCAGTCCTGGCCGGACAGTTGGTTGGCACCTTGCGCGATGGCGACGCGGACATGAACGGCATCGTCAACTTCAAGGACTACATCATTGTCGAACGCTACTTCGGCAGGACCAGCGGCATGAACTGGGCCAACGGCGACTTCAATGGCGACGGCGCCGTGACCTTCAAGGACTACGTCCGGCTGGAAGGCATCTTCGGCCAGAGCAGCGTCCCCGAGCCAGCCACGCTGAGCTTGCTGGCCCTGGCAGGCCTGGCCATGGCGAAGCGGCGGAAATAACCGGCAGCAAGGCCCGGTGTGCAGGTTCCCGAGCTGGGTGCCATGATCGAGCTCGGGTGCTACGCTTCTGCGCAGTCTGGCAAAAGCATGTGAAGTGTGAAGTTGGAGGCACGGTCGCATGCTTCCGCAACGGCGCGGAAGCATGGCACCCAATCTAAAGGCCCGGCGCCCGGCGATCCGAATCTCAGATCTGAGATTCCAGACTCGCCTTGGCCGTTCCCGATTCCGGAATCCGGATTCCAGATTCCAGATTCCGGACGCCGGATCTATTCCTTCTCTTCTTCCTTGGCCTTGGCGGCGTTGGCGATGATCTGCTGCTGCACGTTGCCGGGAACCGGGTCGTAGTGGGACAGTTCCATCTGGTAGGAGCCCTGGCCGCCGGTTACCGAGCGGAGCTGGTTATTGTACTGCATCACTTCGGCCAGCGGGGCCTGGGCCTTGATGGTGATGTAGTTGCCCGGCAGCATCTCCTGGCCGAGGATCCGGCCACGCCGGCCTGAAAGGTCGCCGGCAATGTCGCCCATGTACTGCGCCGGCACGGTGATCTCCAGGATCACGACGGGCTCTAAGATCACGGGCTTGGCCTTATGGATGGCGTCGATGACCGCAAACTTGCCGGCCGTGCGGAAGGCCACTTCCTTGGAGTCCACCGGGTGATATTTGCCGTCGGTCACGATCACGCGCAGGTCCTGCAGCGGATAACCCGCCACGGCCCCGTGCTCGATGACTTCCTTGACGCCCTTTTCGATGGCCGGCACGTACTGGCGCGGAATGGACTCGCCGAACAGTTCCTCGGTGAACTCATAGCCCTTGCCGCGCTCGTTGGGCTCGACGCGCAGGTACACCTCGCCGAACTGGCCCGCCCCGCCGGTCTGCTTCTTGTGGCGGTAGTGCCCGTCGGCCTTCATGGTGATGCTCTCGCGGTACGGGATCTTGGGCGGCTTGGTGTCCACGTGCATGTTGAAGCGCGTGGCCATTTTTTCCAGCATCACGCGCAGGTGCAGGTCGCCGATGCCGCTGACGACCGTCTCGGAGGTCTGGGCGTCGCGCGTGACCTTGAAGGTGAGGTCCTCTTCCGTCAGGCGGGTCAAGGCCTCGGAAATCTTGGTCTCGTCGCCACGGCTCTTGGGCGTGACGGCCAGGCTGTACATGGGCGTGGGCACGGGCGGCATGACGCCGTACAGGCCCTTGGCATCAGTGTGCAGGATATCGCCGGCCTCGACGTCCTCGATCTTGGGCAGGGCGACGATGTCACCGGCCACGGCGGCGTGAATTTCCACCGTGTCCTTGCCTTGCAGCTTGAACAGGTGGCCGACCTTGCCGCCCTTGCGATGGTCGCGTACCTGGAAGGTCGTCTCGGGCGTCAGCGAGCCCTGGATGATGCGAACCCACGACAGCTTGCCCACGAACGGGTCGGCCGCGATGCGGAAGGCCTGGCCCACGAACGGCTTGCTCGGGTCGCACGCCAGCGGCAACAGTTCCGCGTCGGCGGCTTCGTCGGTGCGAACGGCCCGGACGGGCATCTCCAGCGGCGAGGGAAAGTACTTGGCGATGGCGTCCATCAACTCCGGCACGCCGATGGAGTCGCGGGCGACCGTGAAGAACACCGGCACGACCGTGCCGGTCACCATGGCCTTGGCGATGGCCGATGCCACCTGCGCCGGCTGGATTTCCTCGCCGCCCAGGTAGCGTTCCATGAGCTTCTCATCGACCTCGATGATCGACTCGACCAATTGCGTGTGGGTGGTGCCGACGTCATCGAATTCGGCGCTGCCCGAGGTGTTGACCAGGCAGTCGATGACCTTCTTATGGCCCTCGAGGGGCAGGTTGAAGCACCGGACGGATTGGCCGAAGGTGTCGGTCAGGGCCTTGAGCAGCACCGGCAGGTCGACGGCCTCGGCATCCATCTTGTTGATGACGATGGCGCGGGCCATCTTCTGCTCGCCGGCGAGATTGAACAGCTTGCGGGTGTTGACTTCGATGCCCGCCGAGGCCGAGACCACCACCAAGGCGATGTCCGCCCCGCTCATGCCGGAGATGGCCCCGCCGATGAAGTCGGGGTAGCCCGGCGTGTCGATGACGTTGATGTCCTTGCCGCCGTAAGAGAAGTGCGCCCCGGCCGGATCGACCGAGTGGCCGCTCTTCTTCTCTAAGTCCTGGTAGTCCAGGGCGGTCGTGCCGTCTTCGATCTTGCCGAAGCGCGTGGTGACCTTGGCGGCGTGGAGCATGGCCTCAGCCAGGATGGTCTTGCCCGACCCACCGTGGCCCAAAAGAACGATGTTGCGAATGTCCTGCGGCTGCTTGGCTGGCATTTGATTCTCCACGCGACCAGTTCTGCGCGTAGATCCGCCGGTTCAACGCCGACGCGATCGAAACGTGCTTCGCCAGGCGCTAAAACAAGAACACAGAAAGTATAAGATTCGGCGAAGACAGGCAAGCAGTAAGTTGATGGTTGCGCGTTATTGCGGTTTTTTTGCTGGTTTTCTGGCCGGACCGCCCTGCACATTTGGGGTGCTACTCTTCGGGCCCCAGGCGGTGGGCCAGGTCGGGATCGGCCAGGATGGCTTGCTGGATGTTGGGCGGCATGGCATCGGCGTGGGTTTGCATGGCCTGCATTTCTTCGGGCGTGGGCTTGCGGCCCATCATGCTGGCCATGCGGGCGTGCGGCGGCATACCGTGTGGCGACATGCCCCCGTCGGCCTGGAGATTAAACAGCCGGCGCAGCATGACGGCGTGCTCGCGGGCGATCTGCGTGCCGGCCGCAGAACGCAGGTTGATGATCGGCCGGTGCAGAATCCGCCGCAGGGTGCGATGCAAGGCCCGGCGAAAAACGGCCTGGTCCTGCTCGCTTTCGCCCGTCAGCTTGTTGGCCACGCGCGACAACTCCTCGTCGGCGATGTTGCGCATGATGTAGTACAACGATTCCAGCGCCGGCACGACCTCGCGAATGTGCAGCTTGTGGAAGTACCGGCCCACGTGGGCGTCGATGATCTCGCGGCAGGCCTCCACCTGGCCGTCGCGCAAGGAGACGGTCTTTTCCACCACGGCCTTCAAGTCGTCGATGTTGTACAGCGTCACGCCGGGAATCTCGTTGGCCTGGGGTTCCACGTCGCGCGGCACGGCAATGTCGATCAGCAGCATGGGTCGATCGGGCCGCTGCGCCATGGCTGCACGCAGCTTGGCCTGGGTGATGACCGGATCGGGCGACGCCGTCGAGCACACCACCACGTCGGCCTGGGCCAAGGCCCCCACCAGCTCGCCAAAGGGCATGACCTGGCCGGAACAACTCTCAGCCAGCTCCCTGGCATGCTCGGGCGAACGGTTGGTGATAATTATGCGGCCCACGCCAGCGCGGACCAGGCCCTTGAGCATTAACTCGTTCATCTTGCCCGCCCCGACGGACAAGGCGGTGCAGTTGCTCAGGTCTGTCAGGGCCTCCTGGGCCATGCTGACGGCCACCGAGGCTGCCGAACTGCGCCCGGCTGAAACCTGCGTCTCGCGGCGGACTTCCTTGGCCACGGTAAATGCCGACTGAAACAGTTCCACCAGCCGGCTGCGGCAAGTTTGATTCTCCTGGGCCAGGCGGAAGGCGTCTTTCATCTGGGCCAAGATCTGGTCATCGCCGGTGACCATGCTGTCCAGCCCGCAGGCCACGTTAAAGAGGTGCCGCACCGCTTCGGAATCGCTCAGCAGGTACAGGCTGTCCTCGTACTGGTCGGGCGACAGGCCGTGAAAGCTGCCGAAGAAGGCCCGCAACGATTCTTCCTTGGGCTCGCCGTGCAGCGGGCGGGCGACGAAGATTTCCGAACGGTTGCACGTGGAGAGGATGATGAATTCGCCCTGGGGGTATTGCTCCTGAAGCACAAGCAGGGCATCCCGGGCGGCGGAGGAGTCGAAAACAAGCTTCTCCCGCACAGCCACCGGGGCAGTTTTATGACTAGCGCCTACACATAGGATCCGCATCAGTCCTTCCTTCGCAACAGCTCACGCAAGAGTTCACGCAAACCGGCTTGGCCCTGGGCAACAAAGACATCATAGCCGCGCTCGCCGGCCAGCGTCTTCATTGTGCTCATTCGCAGGGCATTGTCGGGGCAAGACTTGCGTACCTCGTCGCGCAGATGCGTCAGTTCGGCGGCAAATGCGCCAATCTGCGGCGGCAACCCCTCCGTCAGGCGCCGACGGAGAAAAGCCGCCATGCCCGGCGCCGAGCCGCCCGTGCCGATGGCAACGACAACGTCACCGTCATTGATCACGGCTGGGGCGAAAAAGTCGCAGTCCTCGGGCTGATCGGCCGCATTGACCATGGCGCCGGTGCTGCGGGCGTCCTGGGCCACGCGGGCGTTGACGGCGCGGTCGTCGGTGCAGGAAAACACCAGCAGCGCCCCGGCCAATTGCTCCTTGGAGTACGCGGCCTGAATGATCTCGACGCCCGCCGGTGCGCCGGGCGGGCTTGCGTCCGCTGACGCATCTGGCCGGATCAGTTCAAGACAGGCCGGGTCAACGGGCTGCTCATCCACCAGCCGGACGCGCGCCCCGGCCGCCAGCAGGCCTTGAACCTTGCGCATGCCCACTTCGCCGGCCCCAATGACGACGCACATCCGCCCGCGCACATCCAGCATGATTGGATATGTTTTCATCTGGTTGTCTTTCTGTCAGCATGGTGCGACGAGCTATCGACACGGTACGGCCAACTGGCGACATGGTGCGGCCGGCTATCGACACAGGACAACCGGCTGGCGACATGGTGCAACCAGACGAGCCCCAGAGGGGCGACGCAGTTGCACGTCGCGAACGTCCGGGCCAGGGCGACATGGTGCAGCCAGCCATCAACACGGTGCAACCAAGCGAGCCCCGGAGGGGCGGCACGATTGTAGCCGGGGGCGTGAGCCCCCGGAACATGGGCAGAGATGACAGAGCCCCGAAGGGGCGACACGTCGTCCCTGTGCCGCCCCTTCGGGGCTCGGACGCGCGGTGATCCGCACCGGGGGCTCACGCCCCCGGCTACAATCGTCCCGGCCCTTCGGGCCTGAAAACCGTTCACGTCACTCTCTTCCATCAATTGCGCCCCGATCCTTTGGACCTGAAAACCGCTCACACTAGAAGTCGTTTCACAACGTACCATGGGCGTCTCGCCCATGAGTGTGTTGGCCGTTGTGACGGTACTTCGCCACGGGCGGGACGCCCGTGCCGCGGTCATGAAACCAATTCTGGCCTTTTCCATCAGTTGCGCAGCTTTCTACTCCTTCGCCGGCCTGGTCGTCTCCAGCGGGACGCTCTGGCCTTGGTCCAGCGCCAGCATCGTGCCCAGGTACTTGGGCTGATAAATATACCGCCGATTTCCCGCCCAGTTCGAGCTCTCGCCGCCGGCGGTGCTGAAACGGGAGAAGTTGACGCCCCAATTCCGCTCCGAACCGCTCGGGCCAAACGCCTGCCGCGGGATTGCCAGTTCGATCCGCCAGACCTTGTCCTGCTTCTGCATGGCCAAGCGGATGTCCGCCGGCCAAGGCTGGCTGGACGAGAGGCCCTCGATGCCGCGCCGGGCGATGAGGATGGCGTTGGACTTTACCACCACGCGGTACAGCTCGCCCGCCTGCGTGGCCTTATGCCCGGGGTCCAGCAGCACCTCCACCAGGTCCTCGTCGATGGTCAAAAGTTGCTGCACCCGCAGCAGGTTGTCCGAGCGGGCAACGAGCGGATCGGGGGCATCGCAACGAAACGCCAGGTACAGGAACTGCTCATCCTGCAAGGCAAAAACGGACGTCTGATGCTGGGCCAGACCCGTCTGCGTCGGGCCCTGCCCCTGCTGCCCGCGCTGGCCGATGAGCAGGAAGCCCGAGGCGGCGTTGCCGGCCTTGATGGGCCAGTCGCCCAGGTCGCCATCGACCGTGATGGGTCGCTCAGCCTGCGGACACAGCAGCAATGGCAGCCCGAGGGGCGTGGGTCGCTCCACCTGGCCTTGGGCCGCCAGTGACACCACCGCCTCCATGCGAGCATTCGTGCCCGTAGCCACATTGTCGCCGGTGATCTCAAAAGCGATCTTGTCGCGCTGGCCGCGGTCGATGCTGGCCAGGCTGTACGTCCGCTCGGGGCTCCGCCAGCCCGCCGGCAGGTTCAAAAGTCCAAGCACCACGCCCACGGGTTCGAGCAGTTCATTGCAGAAGTCCACCTGCACCGAGCCGTGGAAGAGCCCGCCGGCCGTCTGCTCGAAGCGGCTGAGCACCTCCTCCAGCCGAATGGCCGTCAATTGCTGGCGCAGCTGCTGCCACGCCAGCCGCTGAGTCATGAGCGACTGATTGCTCACCTGCTCGGGATGCACCGCCGCCAAACACTCCTCAGCCAGCAGGCGATGGGCCAATACGTACGCGTCGGGGCGGCGCACCCAGCCATTGAGGCGGCAGTCCATGTAACTGTCGCCATACGCATCCGTGCCGCAGTAGTGCACCAGCACGTTGATGAGTTCCTGGGTCACGCCTTCCATGTGCCGCCGCCGCAACAGCGCGATGTACTTGGCGTCCTGCAGCGCCCGCCGCAGCAGCTTGAGCCGCACCGTTGGCAGCAGCGGGTTGGCCGGATCGTCGGAGATGTAGAACAGCCCGCCGCCGGCGACCAGTTCCACCGCCTCGGGAATCAGGATGCCGCGACAGCCGTACTTCATCGCCGCCAGCGGCAGGCTGCGGATGTCCACCGGAAAGGCTTCCAACTCCACCGAGCCCACGTACGGCATGTCGCCGGGGCGCAGCCACGTGCCGCCCAAGGCCTTCTGGTTCAGCAGCTTGCGGTTGATCTCGGCGGGGTTGAAGAACTCCCCCTTGGGGGCCGATGCGTCCATCAGCGCCGCTGCGTAGTCGGGCACCAGCGCCGACAGCTCCGGTGGCAGCGCCGGCGGCAACTCCGAAAGAATCGTCATCTCCGGCGCCACCAGCCGAATCTCGCGGGCCAGGGCGTTCTGGGCCAGGTACGCCTCAGCCGACAGTGCCCCCCAACCCGTCAGTGCGAACAGCCGCTCGCGCCCTTCCATCGCCCCAAGGTGGATGAACGACTCCCGGGCGATGAACTGGACGATCTCCTTGTACCGCGGGTTGTCCCGACCGCCATAATCGGCCGGGTTGGGCCAGCTCGCACTGATCGGCGCCGGCCAGGCCGCCAGCGGCTGACGGTCATCAAAGCCCGAGCCGTCCAGGAAGCCCTTGAGGAAAGCGTCGTACTCGTCCCAGCGCAGCAGCGGCTCGCCCCGCTCGCTGCGCCGCAGCAGCGGGTGCAGCGTGGCGTCGTACAGGTCCAGGCCATGCGCGTGGGCGCTGCGAATCACGCCGCGCATGAGGTCCAGCCCCTGCCGGACTTCGGGAATGGCCGGGTCGAAGACCGTCGGCAGGTACGGCTGGCCGGAGCGGCGGATGAAGCGCTGGAAGATCTGCTCGTGCGAGAAACCGCCCAGGCACATGACGGCCGGTTCCTGCGGCAAGGCCACGTCGTACACCGTCAGCCGCAGCGTCAGCCGTTGGCTGGATTGGCCGGCCGTGATGGTGATCGAGCCGCCGTACACGCCCGGTGCGGTATTGGCCGCCACCTTGATGTCCACCCACAGCGCCAGCCGCTCGGTGGCCTTGAGGTCGATGCCCTTGCTCCGCATCGGCGAGAGGCGGTCGTACACTGCCTGGGGCGATACGCTCTGGTCGCTCTGGCGGATGTACCAGGCCGGAAACTGCTTTTCCTGCGCCGCCGACATCTCGTAGAACTCGACCTGGCTGCCGGCGATGTGCTGGCCCGTGGTGCTGGACAGGCCCGGAATGCTCACCCGCACGTTGCTGCTGCCGGAGGGACTGGCGTCCAGGATGAGCTGGAAGCTGACGGTTTCGTTCAGGCACGACAGCAGCGAGACGCTCTGGCTGGCCGGGTCGTACGTGGTGGCGTCGGGCGTCAGGGGGCTGTCGGGCGCGAGCTGGACCATCTCCGAACACGCCCATGGCACCGGGGCCTCGCCCACGCCGGCGCCGCCACAGCCAACGATCAGCAGACAACACCAAACCAGGCAGAGATAAAAGGCAGGCATGTCTAAATCATACCACAGGTTCCAGGGCAGAGGGAGTAGGTGTGGGCGAGGGCGAGGTTCGGTGGGTGCCATAGGGGGTTCGGTGGGTGCCATAGGCTGACACGGCTTCGCGTCTTCCAGCGAAGCCGTGGCTGCCTATGCTCGACGTCGCATAGGTAGAGCCGCAAGAAGACGCGGCTCAACCTATGGCACCCAATCCAAGCGGCCAGGTGCCGTGGTTTGCGCAGCGAAGCGTAGCAACCACGTAACCCACGGCAGCGATATCTGCGTGAGTGTGAAGGCGAGCTTCGGTGGGTCCATAGGCTGACACGGCTTCGCGTCCTTCAGCGAAGCCGTGGCTGCCTATGCCCGACGTCGCATAGGTAGAGCCGCAAGAAGACGCGGCTCAACCTATGGCACCCATGGCTGTGGCACCCACTGACATCTGAGCATGGCCACGCCAACGGCGTGACCATGCCAGCCTTGGCGAGCGTGCCATCCTCAGCACGACTGGCCACCTTCGCTGGCCACCCTCGCTGGCCACTTCTCACAAACGATGCTCGACCTGCGCCGCTGCCATGTGATTCAATAGGCGCATGATCCTCATCGCCCCTGGCATCTGGCTGGACGAACGCGACATCAGCGAGAGTTTCGTGCGCAGCTCGGGGCCGGGCGGGCAGAACGTCAACAAGGTCTCCTCGGCCGTACAGCTTCGCTACAACGTCGCGGCCGCCGACTTGCCCGCTGACATGAGAGCCCGACTGATCAAACTGGCTGGCAGTCGCATAACCGCCAGCGGCGAATTGGTGATCCAGGCCTCCTCACAACGCAGCCAGCCCGCCAACCGCCAGGCGGCCATGGAGCGATTGGTGGAACTGCTCGCCAAGGCGGCAGTGCGCCCGCGCCGCCGCCGGGCGACGGCCCCGACCAAGGCATCGCAGCGCCGCCGCGTTGAGTCCAAAAAACGCCGCAGCCAGACCAAGTCCCTCCGCCGCACCCGCGGCGATGAATGAACGGCAAGATTTGCCACAGAGGGCACAGAGGTCGCAGAGAGAAAGACAAAAGCGAACCACAAAGGCCACGAAGGAAGTAAAGGCCGAGCCACAAAGGACACGAAGAATTAGAGTAATTGTCAGAACAGATTTCCGTGTGGCGGGTTTCCCAACCCGCCACGTCCCCACTCACGAAAGGTGGCAGGTCAGGAAACCCGCCACCCAGTCGGAAAAGACTTTTGGCAACCGCTCTACAAGCCGTTTCTTAATTCAGGAACTTCGTAACCTTTGTGGTTTCTGCTTTTTCTTTGTGACCTTTGTGGCGAAAGCAGTTGTCGTTACTCTTCGACCACTTCGCCTTCGAGCACTTCGGTCGGGCCGGCAGTGGCCGATTCGCCCGCAGTTACACCGGGTCGGGTGGTGAAGGTGAAGCCCTTGCCCGCGGCGTCGACGGTCACGTGGTCGCCCTCGCGGATGTCGCCGGCCAGGATCTTCTGCGCCAGCGGGTTCTCCAGCTTCTGCTGGATGACGCGCTTGAGCGGCCTGGCGCCGTAGGCCGGTTCCCAGCCAAATTCCGCCAGCAGGGCATCGGCCGCGGGCGTCAGCTCCAGCTCGATCTTGCGCTCCGCCAGCCGCTTGGCCAGCAGCGCAACCTGGATGTCCACGATGGCCACGAGCTGCTCCTTCGTCAGGCTGTGGAAAATGATGATCTCGTCGATCCGGTTGAGAAACTCCGGCCGGAACTGCTGCTTGAGGGCGTCCTTGAGCTGGGCCTCGATCTCCCACTCCTCCGCCTGCCGCTCCGACAGCTCCTGAATGAACTGGCTGGCGATGTTGGAGGTCATGGCGATGATGGTGTTCTTGAAGTCCACCGTCCGGCCCTGGCCGTCGGTCAACCGGCCATCGTCGAGCACCTGCAACAGCACATTGAAGACGTCGCGATGGGCCTTTTCGATCTCGTCGAACAGGATCACACAGTACGGTCTGCGCCGCACGGCCTCGGTGAGCCGGCCGCCTTCTTCGTACCCCACGTAGCCGGGCGGGGCGCCGATCAGCCGGGCCACCGAATGCTGCTCCATGAATTCGCTCATGTCGATGCGAATCATGGCCTCTTCGCTGTCAAACAGCAGTTCGGCCAGGGCCTTGCACAACTCGGTCTTGCCCACGCCGGTGGGGCCTAAGAACAGGAAGCTGCCGATGGGCCTGCGCGGATCGCCCAGGCCGGCACGGTTGCGGCGCACGGCGTCGGAGATGGCCCGGATCGCATCGTCCTGGCCGACCACGCGGCGCTTGAGCTGCTGCTCCATCTTCAGCAGCTTGTCCTTCTCGCTCTCGAGGAGCCGCGAGACCGGAATGTGCGTCCACTTGGCCACCACATCGGCGATTTCATCGGGCGTGATCTCCTCGCGCACCAGCGCCTTGCCGCTCTTGGTCAATTCCGACAGCTTCTTTTCCGCCTCAGCGGCCTGTCGCTTGAGTTCGACGATCTCGCCGTATTGAATCCGCGCCGCCCGCTCCAGGTCGCCCGCCCGCTGCACCTGCTCCAGCTCGGTCTGCTTGGCCTGAATGAGTTCCTTGGACTTCTTGACCGTGTCGAGCACCTTGCGCTCGCTCTCCCACTGGGCCGTCAGGGCGCGGTTCTGCTCTTCCAGTTCGGCCAGGGTCTTCTGCACCTTCTCCAGCCGCTCGCGGCTGGGGGCGTCCTTCTCCTTCCGCAAGGCCTCGCGCTCGATCTGAAGCTGCGTGATCCGCCGGCGAAGCTGGTCCAGGTCGGCCGGCATGGAATCATTCTCGATCCTCAGCCGGCTGGCGGCCTCGTCCACCAGGTCGATGGCCTTGTCGGGCAGGAAGCGGTCGGTGATGAAGCGGTGGCTGAGCGTGGCCGCCGCCACCAGGGCCGCGTCCTGGATGCGCACGCCGTGGTGCGTCTCGTAGCGCTCCTTCAGGCCGCGGAGGATGGCAATGGTGGCCTCGACGTCGGGCTCGCTCACCAGCACGGGCTGGAAGCGACGCTCCAGGGCGGCGTCCTTTTCGATGTGCTTGCGGTACTCGTCGATGGTGGTGGCGCCGATGGTCCGCAGTTCGCCGCGCGACAGGGCGGGCTTGATCAGGTTTCCGGCCGAGATCGCGCCTTCAGCCGCACCGGCGCCGACGATGGTGTGCAGCTCGTCGATGAAGAGAATGATCTGCCCGTTGGCGTCGACGACTTCTTTGATGACGGCCTTGAGCCGGTCCTCGAATTCGCCGCGGTATTTCGCCCCCGCCAGCAGCGCCCCCATGTCCAGCGCGATGATGGTCTTGCCTTGCAGACCCGTGGGCACGTCGCCATTGACGATCCGCTGGGCCAAACCCTCGACGATGGCGGTCTTGCCCACGCCCGGCGGGCCGATGAGCACGGGGTTGTTCTTCGTCCGCCGGCTGAGCACCTGCATGCAGCGGCGGATTTCCTCGTCCCGGCCAATGACCGGATCGAGTTTGCCAGCCCTGGCCATGTCCACCAAGTCTCGGCCATAGCGTTGCAGGGCCTGGTACTTCTCTTCGGGGTTCTGGTCGGTGACGCGCTGGCTGCCGCGAATGTCCTTCATGGCCGTCAGCACGCGGGCGTGGTCGATGCCCAACACCGACAGCGCCTTCTGGGCATCGCCGCCGACCTTGGTCATGGCCAGCAGCATGTGCTCGGTGGAAGTGTACTCGTCGCCCAGCGCCTTGGCTTCGCGCTCGGCGGCGTTGAAGACTTCATTCAGGGCCCCGTCCATGCCCATGCCGGCCTGGGCGGACTGGCTGGGCAGGCGGTCGAGTTCGGCCCGGACGACCTGGCCAGCCCGGTCGGCCGACACGCCCAGCTTGTCCAGCAGCGGCACGATGATGCCGCCTTCCTGATGCAACAGGGCGTCCAGCAGGTGCAGCGGCCCAAAGGCGGCGTTGCCCCGCTCGCTGGCCAGACCCTGCGCAGCGGCGATGGCTTCCTGGGCTTTGACGGTCAATCGATCCATTCTCATTGAAACGGCTCCTCACCAAGGCCGATCGGACTCCCGGCCATAGCTCCAGTGGAGCAAAGGTTAGGCCAAAGGCGTATCTAGTTCTCGTCACCCATGTTAGGGCCATGCCTGCGTGTGGGCGCTGCCGGTATGGGTGCCATTTCGGCAGGAAGGTGCGAGCGATAGCTGGCGGGCGGGGCGGCGGCGTGTCGGCGGCGGACGATTTTCCGCTGGCCGACTGGCCAATTCGCCCGCGTTTCAACAAATACCTCACGTGCAACTACTTGTTGTACAGCATGTTGAGTATATGTACGAATTCTGCCGGTTTTCCCATTGACAAAACAGCCTTCTGTGGTAGAATCTTCTAAGTTGAGTGAACGAGGTCGCCAGACGGCGGCCTTTTTTGTTGCGCCGCGATATCACTGGGTGCCGTGGTTTGCGCAGCGAAGCGAAGCAACCATGAGAAGCGCGTGGCATAGGCTGGCACGACTTCGCGGCTTCTGGCAAAGGCGGGGCTGCCTATGCTCGACGTTCGGCATAGGTAGAGCCGCCAGACGGCGCGGCTCAACCTATGGCACCCGTCGCTGGCTAAACCTATGGCACCCCTCAACCTGCGCACCGACCTTTAGCGGCGAGGGACCACTTCCCCCCTTACCTCCACCGGCCAAGCAGCGAGTATTTCGGCAAATTGCGAACGCGCAAGTCACTGCTGCGCACCGCTTTGAATATATGTAAAAGTTCTGTCGCTTTTCCCATTGACAAAACGGTGTTCTGTGGTACAATGCTTCAAGTTGAGTGAGCGAGGTCGCCAGAAACGGCGGCCTTTTTTGTTGCGCCGATGTCTCCACCATCTCCCGCAGCGGCAGAGGGCCGTCGCCTCCGCGTCAGTGATCCCCAGGCGACTAATTCCCGATGGAATCTAACGCCGCAAGATGCTGCTGCTCTTGGCATTGAAGAAATATGCTGATTCCGCTCGTTTTACTGTTGACAAATATGAATCTTGTGGTAGAGTAAGCAAATCGACGCTAAGGAAGCCCGCGAGGAATCGCGGGTTTTTTGTTGCGCCGGTTTTCCGCCGGTGCGTCCAGGCCGCTCTCCCCCACGATCGAGATCGCATCCTCAACTGCTTCATGCAGTTACGCTCAGAGAATGAGATGAGAGGCCTCGGCCAATCTCCTGATCCTGTCGCCGCAGGCCTCTCACCCGAGAACTTCCACCCGCCTTACTGGCCTGGTTACTCTGTCCGGCCTGGATTGTCGGGTGCCACACCTGCGGTGTTTGCAGGTGTGTAAGGGGCACGGCTGCAAACGCCGCAGCCGTGGCACCCACATTATTGCCCGAACAGAGCACCAGGCCGCTACATCCCCGCCAGTTCCAGCAGGGCCCCGACGATCAAGCGCTGCATGGGCCGACGCTGGCCCGGGGCCGTCGCCCGTCGGATGCTCAGCTCATTATCGTCGGCCAGGCTGCCCAAGGCATGCAACCATGCCCTCCGCACGTCGCTTCGCCGCTGCCGCCCCGCCAGCGGATGCCCCAACAACGCCAGAACCTGGGCCAACTCGCCCCGCAGGCGGACCTCCACCTGCCCGCCCCGCCAGCACCGGCCACGAAAGCACTGCCGCGAAACCTCTTTCAGCAAATCCAGTCGCCATCGCCCGTACGAATTGCCTTCCATGTGGGCCTCCATACGAAATGGACGCCTTCCAGACCCTCCCAAGGGTTTGCCCCTCTACCCTAATGCCGCGTGGACTTTTTCCCAGAGCGAAATCGCCGGCAGGCCGCGATTTTCGGCTGCGGCCTGGCGACGCTGCCGTGCTGGCTGTTGCCTATTGCCTTGGCGGGGCGATAGAATCGCAGCTCATGAAACGCATTGGATGGATCCTGCTAGGTGTGCTGCTGCTGGCTGGCTGTGTCGAGCGCCGGCTGACAATTACCTCTGAGCCCACCGGGGCCCTGGTCACCGTCAATAGCAAAGAGGTTGGCCGGACGCCCGTCACCCTGCCCTTTACGTGGTATGGCGACTACGACGTTCAACTGCGCTTAGACGAGCAGGAGCAGCATTACCAGACGCTCAAGTCGCACTACAAGGTAACGCCGCCGTGGTATGAGTTCCCGCCGCTGGACCTGTTCAGCGAAATGGCCCCGTGGACGTATCACGTGGATCTGCACGCCGCTTTTGCGCTGCAAAAGGCCGCGGTCATTCCCGATGAGCAGCTGCTCAAGCAGTCTGAGGAGTTGCGCGGCAGGACGCTACAGGGTGACGCCAAATAGGCGTTTCCAGAACCCTGCCTTTTGCGGCAGGATGTTCTCGCTGAGTTGCTGCACCTGGGCCGGGGCCGAGGGATAATGCTCCGCCACTTGCTGCTCGGTGGCCTGCGTCCAGCTCGGCCCGCTGTGCGTATCGATGCGTTTAATCTCGCCCTCAGCCGTCAGCCAATACGTCTCTTCCTCGCCCCCTGCCGCCAAGATCACCTTGTTCAGTGCGGATGAGTCGCCTGTACCCTTGCCGGCGTAGCGAATGCGGGCCGTGAGGAAATCGATCCGCTTGCCCTCGTTGGGGTGCGTGTCGGAGATGCGTGCAAAGAGTCCGTCGGCCTGCTGCTGGGCCACCAGGCGCAAGGCCAGGTCCGTCGTGCCCTCGGGCAGATAATTGGCCGGCGCGTCGCCGCTGGCCTGGTCAGCCACCATTAGATGGGGAAAGAGCTGCGTCATCCTGACCTTGCCATTCTCCAGTTGGATCGTGGCGCCAGCGTTTGAGACGCCCGGGGCGATGAACTTGCTCTCGTATTGGCCGGTGGTGGCGGTGTCGTCCAGCGACCACTTTTCGATGAAACCTTCCTTGGTGGCCGGCGGCGTGGGGCCGTCGGACTCAATGCGCAGCCCCTCGTGCTTGCCGTCCGCACTGCTGCGGACAATCGCCTGCCAGCCGACGATTTTTCCGCCCTGGCTGGCCAGCAGCCACTGCACCTGGGCCTTCTCAGGGTACCAGTGCGAGAGCTTCTGGGTGTGAATGCTCTGGACGATCTGGGCGCCGACGTCCTGGCGGCGCTGGCCGGAGCGCACCATCAGCCACGCCCAGCCAGTGGCAGCCAGCAAGATCGCCAGCATCACTATCGCCAGCACACTCTGACGCAACGTACTTTTCGCATCCCAAGCCATCGTTGTCGCGACATCCTACGCGGGGGAAAGGACAAAAGAAAGGTCGTAGGTCATAGGTCGTAGGCAGCAGGGAGCAGGCAATAGGCAGTAGGCAGTAGGAACAGGGCGCAAGCACACGTAGGCTGGGTCGAGCGCTGTTTTGCGAGGCCCACCTTCGCATGCGCCATTTCACCTCGGCCATCCCCTCATTCAGATCAGCCGATCCGCTGCCAGCAGGTCGTGAATGAGATTCGGCGCGAGCTTCCTGAACACTTCCAGGCCGAGCATGCCCGAAACCGTGGCCAAGGCCGGGCGCTGCCAGCCGGGCGGCGCGATCGGGCCGGCCAGGTGGCTCAACACCTGCGGCGCTGGCTGGGCAAGCATGGACGAGCCAACCAAAACCGCCTCGGACGTCGCTACGACGGGCTCCGCCAGCAGCGGCGCGGAAGCGGGCGGGGTGGCCGTGCGCGGGCCGATGGTCTTGCCGAAGTTTGTCTCCAGCAGAATGTAATCGCGGAAAGTGACCGTGCCATCGCCATCGAAGTCGCCCGTGTTCCACGTCTGGCCAGTCATGTGGTAGTAGCACTCAAACCAGCGATAATCGTAGTAGGTCACTTTGCCGTTACTGTCGGTGTCGCCGGCCAGCAGCACGGTCAACTGCGTCGGGCCCGAGACGACCACGGCGCCCTGGCCGTCATCGACCTGCACCCGGATGCCGCTGTAAATGCCCGGTTCCCCCAACCCCAAAGCCTGCAACTGCGCCCAACTCAATGTTGGCTTGACGCCGCTGGCATCGCTGAAATCGCCGTCGCCGTTGAGATCCCAGCCGTAGGTCAGCGGATCGTTTTCCGGATCGGACGAGGCCGATGCGTTCAACGTAAGGGCTTGGCCAAAGCCAATCTTGTACGGGTTGCCCGCCTTCGCGGTGGGCGGCAGGTTGTGGCCGACCATGTTCAGATACAGGCGGACGTAGTCCGACACGCCTGCCTCGCTGCCCGCGGCCAGTTCAATTTCGCCGTCGCCGTCAAAGTCTGCCGCTGCAACCGCCAACGTGTACCCAACCGGCAGGTCGATCTGCTGACCAAATCCCCCTGTTCCGTCGCCCGACAGCAAGCTGACCGTACTACGCCATCCGTTGGCTACGGCCAGATCGATATTGCCGTCGCCATCGAAATCCGCGGCCGCAAGCATCTGCGGCAGGGGAGAATCTTCCGCAGAGATGCTGCCAAAACTACCCCTGTCCAAGAACCCGCCGCTGCCATCCCCAAGAAAGACACCCACCTGCCAAGAGTAAGAGGATGCTATGGCGAGGTCCAAGATGCCATCGCCATTGAAGTCGGCCGCCACCACCGAGGCGTCCTCGCCGATCACAGGCAGATCCGGTCCGGGCGTAAAGTCGCCCTTGCCGTCGCCCAGCAAGACACCCATTGCGGTTTCCGAGGTCCAGCCAAGCAGGTCCGCATGGCCGTCGCCATTGAAGTCGGCGGTCGCACGCGGATCTTGACAACCGCCTGTCACAAGATCAGTCCTGGATCCAAACCCGCCCGTGCCATCGCCCCACAGGATGCCGAGCGTCGCCGGCCCCGAATGGAAGGCAAGGTCCACACACCCGTCCTCGTTGAAATCGGCCAGGACGATTTCCCACGAATAAAAACCTGTGGGATAGTCCGTCTTGGCGGCAAAGCCACCGTCGCCGTTGCCCAACAGGACGCTAACGGTGCCGTCGTATCCATTCATTGTCACAAGGTCCATCGTGCCGTTGTGGTCGAGGTCGGCCGCCCATACGCCCGTCGGATGCGACCCGACGGGGAAGTTAATGCTGGCGGCAAATCCGCCGCTGCCGTTGTTCAGCAGTACACTGAGCGTCTTGTTGTAGTTTGCGGTCGCCAAGTCGAGCTTGCCGTCGCCGTTGAAGTCCGCTACCGCCATTGCGTCTGGCCAGCCGGCCACCGGGTAATCGGCATGTGTGAACGCCAAGGCGTCCAGAAGGAGACGATCCTCCAGCGGCTCGATGATGCCGGCTGGGCGCGCGAGTTTTGTGCGCGTGGCGAACCGGCGATGGCGAGAAACGGATCCTCGACGCAGGCCAAGAAGCTTCGCGGATGCATGCACCCCAGAACCCATCGCTGCTGCTCCCTTCGTTCCTTGATCCATCAAGTCGATTCGCCCGCGTTGCGCCGGCGGCCGACTGCATGAATCCTGCGTGGTGAACAACCCCATTGCCCGTGCGGCCAAGTCTCGTGCTGATTCTGCCGTCGAGGCCATTGTACCGCCGCCAAGGCGTCCTCCCGGCCGGGGCGAAAGAATTTCTGCACGGCGGATCGGCGGCGCGAGATTTCGTCGCTGCGCCATTTTCTCTGCTCAGCAGAGAACTGTGAGTGACCTGTTTTTCTGGCGAGAGGAAAAGGTGGCTCACGCCGGAGCCTCGGGCATCGAAAGAGCTTTAATTTGAAGAAGGCTTTGATCTGAAGAAGAACGCTTGACCTGGGGAAGATGGCTTTGTTTTGTTCGGCCCCAGCGGGGCCGAGGAATGTAGCCACGGGTGGAGCGGCAGGCGGCAGAAGCCGCCGGACGCGGAACC
>CAITIS010000140.1 GCA_903892515.1 uncultured Planctomycetota bacterium
CGTCGATGAGCATGCCGGTGTCGGTTGCCAGGCGGATCGCTCCGCCGTGGTTGTCCAGGTTGCCGCTGTACGGCCCTTCCACGAACAGCCCCTGACCGCCGCGCGGGCCGGTGGTGCGGGCGCGGAACGCCACCGGGTCGGGCGAGATGTACATCGAGCTGTTGGCCAGGATGACCGTGCCGGACGGCAAGGTGTAGTTGATCGCCCCACTGATCTGCCAGCCGGAGAGGTCGATGGATGCCCCGCTGGGGTTGGACAGCTGGATGTATTCCTGGGCCTGGTTGCCGGAACTGGGATCGGACTCGATGGTGCCGATGGTGATCTGGCCGGAGAATGGCGCCGGCTGGGCGGGGACCAGGGTGAAGATGTTGAAAAAGGGGCTGCCGCCGCCGTAGAGGTACGTGCGTTCGTTCGCCAAGTAGGTCTTGAACTCGGCGATGCCGCCGGTGAACGTGCCGGATTCGGACTGATACGGCAGCTTGCCTTCGGCGTTCTCGTAGCTGAGCTGGCTGACCCAATAGTCCAGACGGGCCTCGAGGGGCAGTTGGGCGGCAGGCGTGCCTGGGGCCTTGAGCCACTGGTCCATGATCGTCCGCAGCCGGCGGAAGAACATCTCCTTGGCCGCCGGGTCGTCCTTCACGGCGTCGACCAGCCGGTTATAGCCGCGGTTGGTGTTGCTGGCGTCGGAGTCCGGGTACATGGGATTGACGTTCACGTACGCGCCCATGTTCTGGCTGTCAGGGTAATTGCCCCAGGCATTGCCGACGATGTCGCCCCAGGTCAGGTCGCGGTCGTACGGGATGAACTGCCATTCGTCGGTGCCGTCGTTGTCGTGGTAGACGGAGTAGTTGTGCTCGACGGAGTCGGTGTCCTGGATGATGACGTCGGCCGCCAGGTAGTTCACCAGTGCGGCCACGTCGCCGTGGTCCATGATGTACGCGTGACGGTTGGGGTTGGTCGGATCGATGCCGGCCACCAGGCTGACCAGGTCGGCATTACCCTCGTCGGTGCGGGTCTTCTTCTCGTAGCCGTAGCCGCTGGTGGTGTCGAGCACGTTCCACAGGAACTTGTACAGTGCGCCGTTGGGATCCAGCCCTTCGCGCGCCAGGAAGTTCTCGTTCGTCTGTTCGAAGAAGACGCGCGTGCCCAGGTACACGCCATTCTGCTGGCAGTGCCACATGGTCGACTCGGAAGCCGGGGCGCCGAGCTGGTCATAGAACCAGTACGACATCGTGTTGCGCACGTATGACGTGTCCTGCGGACCGCTCAGGTTGATGTTGATAGTGTTGACCCGCTTCTCGTTAGCTTCATACAGGAACTGGTGGTCGCTGTTGAAGTCGACCTTGCGCGACAACCCGCCCGTCCAGCCGCTCTTGACACCGTTGATGGTAGCGCCGCGCAGGCGGACGGCGACGTTGTCGTACAGTTCGCCCATGAAGAACACGTCGCCGCGCGTACCGCTGGCAGTGTCGGCGGCGGCAGTGTTCTGCATGAAGAACTGGAAGACCTGGAGGTTCGTGTGAATGTTCGGATCGGAAACGACCGTGCCGTAGTACTGATCGGAGTCGGTTGGAGACAGGTACAGCGGCATCCTGGTGGTATGACTGGCGCTGTCGGTGGCCGTCACGTAGTAGCGAACCATCTGCGAGGCCGCCGAAGCCGAGGCGGGGATCACCGCGCCATACACGCCGTCGCCGGCAGTGCCATCGCCATGGGCGCCGTCGTCGTACATGGTCAGGGTTGACTCGGTGTTCCAATTCACCCTGTAGTGCAGCACGACGGACGTAACCGAGCTGGAGGCCTTGGCCACACTGGCCGTCACGGTCAGCGGGTCGGCATCGGCGGGCACCTGCGGAGAATGGTTCACATGTGTCACGATCGGGCCCAATTCGTTGACCCCGACCGAGTTGGTCGCCTTGGGCGTGGGAACCTGGAAGTAACGTTCCTCGACCGCGCCGGTGGGCGTGACCCTGGCCAGGAGCGTGGGCGACATCAAGAAATCCGTATCGGAAGCGGTGAGGTTCAGCGCCTGGATCGCCAGCACGTTTGTACCGCTGTGGATCAGGCTCATGTACGGCGTAATATCAAAGGACTCGTCTACCACGGCGCTGTCGTCGTCATTCTCCGCCGTTGCCGTCGAGCTGTACGTCGGCGCGACGGGCGCGTGGCTGCTGGCGACCATCGTGCCGTTCAGGTAGGCGATGAAGCCGTCGTCGTACTTCATGTTCAGGACCAGCGACTTCAATGCCGTTGGGTCCGCGACGTTGAAGGGAATACGCGTGTAGGCCGTGGCGTTGACGTCCTTCATCGCGCTCTGCACGTTGGTCTGGATCAACGGCCCGTAGTCGCTGATGGACGTAGTGACGGTGGCTGAAATCTTGGGGATGACCAGGAAGTCCGAACTGCCTGTGCCGTAATTCAGGCCTTGAATGGCCAGGACATTCCGGCCGGTGACCAGCTGACTGATGTAGGGCGTGATGTCGTAATCCGTGTAGCCGGTGGGGTCGGGCGACGGCTGGGCGCTGGCGCCTGAGTTCCAGGCCAGCGTGGTCGGGGCGTTGTAGCTCTTGATGGGCGTGGCGTTGCCATTGAGCCAGACCACGCAGCCATCGTCCACGCGCAGCGACAGCGTCAAGGCGCTGATCGTCGATGGATCTGGGCAGTTGAAGTCCACGCGGATGTAACAACTCTGCTGCGTGTTGTACATGCTCGCGACGTTCAGGCCGATGGCGCTTTCGTAGCCCGTGGACTTTTCGTAGCCCACGCCCGTTGTGCCGGAGAGCCAGCCGGTGGGGGTAAAACTCGGGTTGTGCCAAGTCGTGCCGATGTCGGACGTGGGCACCAGCGCGTAGGCCGGCGCGCCGTAGTCGAGCAGCGTCTGCGGCGCAGTCACGGTTGTTACGTCGGTGTCAAAGCCGATGGCGGCCTTGCCCGTTGTCCAGGAACTGTCATTGAAACTGCTGATCATCCAGGCGGCATCGTCGGCGGGGCTGGTCGGAACGTGCCATTTGGCCGCATCGGTGGCCTGCATCAGCAAGGTGGAACTGTCAACGTTCGCCAGTCCGTACGAAACGTCCGGGTACTGCGGCGGGAAGGCCGGCCGGTATTCCGAATCGATCGTGCTGCCGTTGGGCTCCACCAGGCCCAGATACTCGCCGGAAGTGGCGAGGCTGAAGTTCGTGTGCAACTCCTGCCCCGAGACTCTTCGGTCCTTGCCGGATGCGAACAGGACGATGTAGCTGCCGGCGCCGAGCGTGGTATCGGGGAACTTCCACTTGGTCAGGTTGGCGGCATCGTCGGTGAGGTAGTAGTTGTTCAAATTGACGGCCGAGTTGCCGGAGTTGTACAGCTCGACCCAGTCTGAGTTATCGCCGTCCTGATCTTTCAGGCCGTTGGAGTTCTTGGCCATGAATTCGCTGATCACCACCGACCCGCTCAGCAGGACGCGGGGTTCGAGGGCTTCCAAAGACGCGGCACATGGACGCTTGGCGCGCTTTCGAGACATGAGACACTCCATCCTTTTGGCGCACAAGGGCCTTCCGCCGTTGCGACGGATCAGCCCATGGCGCATCTATAATAAGGCCAAACATGGATTTTGTTAAGAGGCATTTTGTGGCGTGATCAGACGATTTGACCCGCCAGGAGATGGCTCATCGGGCGAGACGATTGGCGAGCACCTGCTGCACGTGCACGTCCACCTTGCGGAGGAAGGCTGGGCGCACGGAGAATCCGTCGCTTTCATAGGTCAGGACGGGCATGTCGTGTTTGAGCCCATAGGGCTTGAGAATGGCCTCGGAGATGCGGAACGGCAGGCAGTTGAACGGCCCGATGGCGATGATGCCGTCATATCCTTCCTGGCCGGCGGCGACACCCTTGCCCACCGTGGGGATGGCCTCGCCGGCGATGGTTGGCGAAAGGTGGCGTGATGCCTGCTCGCACAGGCGGGGGATGTCATGCACGCCGCCCAGCAGCAAGCCGGTTCGGCGGAACAGCCTGCGGTAGCGCCGGTCGTAGAACTTCAACACGCGATATTGGGCCCAGTTGGCAAGATAGCCCTTGCCCTCGGGACGGAAAGCGCGGACGCAGGCAAGGGCAATGGCCCGGGCGGAATCGGGCGGTAAGTTCCACCCCCGGGCGACGCTGGCCATGCCGCTGTAGGCGTTGTACAGCAGAAGCTCGTTGAAGCCCACCGACAGCAGGATGATGCCTTGCCGCGCATACGTCTCATGCACGCCTTCCATAAAGCCAGGGTTGAAGCGGAGAAAGAAGTCGCCGGTGACGACCACCTTGGGGTGGCCGGCCGGATCGGTGTGCGGGATCGCGGCGATATCGTCGATCAGGGCGTCGAGGCCATCGTCACTCAAGCTGCCGAGCCCCTGCTGAGTGACGTGACGCTCCCAGCAGTCCTTCAGCCGCTTCGGAGCGTCGCTCGGCCCCACGACGCGCAGGCACTGCTCCATCTCGACGAACAGGTCCGCCAGCGTCAGTAGCGGCGGCACCGATTGCGCCAGCTTGCGCAAGCTCAGTCCGTAGAGATCGTTGTTCTCCTGGGGATCGAAGATGAACAAATCCGCAAGCTTGTTCTCGCGGATGAACTGCCGCAGGTAATCGATGTAACAGTCGACGACGCAGGGGGCGCCGCCGCCAAACATGTAGAAACCGACGACCCCGCCCACCGGCCGGCTCTGATACGCCTCCAGCATTTGACCGAGACAGATAGGCAGTGGCAGGCATTCCCGGCCGGAGGTGTGTTGCAGGCCTCGCTCCAACTGGGACCGGGTCAGGTCCAGGGGCGGCCCGGCGTTGAGCCCCAGTTGTCGCGCGCCAATCGCCAGGGCCTGCGAGTGGTAGGGCGAGAACGAGGGGAAGCGGATTTGCACCCGCGGATCGCTCAAGGGGATCTGATGCCCTGCCGACGTGGTGACCACCGCGTCAGCACCGATGCCGGCGGGCTGAAAGACGGCCCCGCGGACAGATGGCTCGCAACGATAGTTCCGCAGAATGTCCCAGAAGGCTTCCAGCCGAGTCTGAATGCCCGCATCGGCGGTGTGAGCGTCAATCTCCAGCAGCAGATAAGGCTTGGACCCCAGTTGCGACGAGAAGAACGAATGCGTGAACGCGTCGATCGTGCAGCTGAAATTGCTCACGCTCAGCAGGAACAGGTTGTAGTGACGTTTGGCCATCGCCACGGCGTTGAGAATGACGTTGGGATAATGCCAGGCTGTCTGGCCAGCGTGTTCCTGCGGCAGGCAGTCGCCGGGAATCGCCCGCACGCCCATGCTCGCGAGCTTTCTGGCGATGGATTGGGAGGCTTCCGGTGGGAAGGCGTTGTAGCTCCGGCCCACGAGCAGGATGGTCGGCTTGCCATCGGCCAGAGCCTCGTCCAGAGCTTGCCGGCCGAGGGCAAGCATGGACGCTTGGGCCTCAAACTGGGCGCGGACCGCTTGGCTATAGGCCTGCGCAGACGCTGCGTCGGCAAAGCCCAACTGCGCTTGGGCCAGGTCAACCAGGGCGTTCGACGCCTCGTATCCAAGGGCGAAGTCCAGCATCGGCGATAAGATCTTGGCGTTGGGGAATGCCTTGGCGAGGACAAAAGGGCTGGCTTGGACGATCGGACAGAGATAGGAATCCCGTCCGCCGCATGGGTTGGGCATTCGGCTGATCTGGGGAAGAAAAACCAGGTCGATCCCGTGTTTGACCAGGTCCAGGACGGCCCCATGGGCGATCTGCACGGGGTAGCAGAATCCAGAATTGGCCTTCATTGCACCGGCGATGTCTACGCCGGAGAGGACCACATCCATTCCCAGCCGTGAGAAGAAGGTGGAATAGAGCGGGTAGAGCGAATGGGTGGTCAGGGCACGCGGAATGCCGATTCGGCGATGTGCCGAGGGGCGAGCCGTCTTGATCTCGGGCAGGAGGATGCGGTTTCTCTGTTCGACCAGATCGACAACTTCCGCCGGCGCGTCGGCGGCTTTTCGTGCGCATTCAAAGCGAGTGCACCTGCCGCCAAAGGGGAACCGCCGCCCGTCCACCTCGAATTGTTCTATGGTGCAACGATTCCCGCACCCTTTGCACAAGACGTGGCCCAGCACCTTGAGAGACGGTCTGGCCAGCATTTCCAGATCCACCGTGGCAGCGGGAGGGCGACCTTGGAACCTCTCGATGGCCAGCAGGGCCACGCCGACCGCCCCCAGCAGTTCGGGATGGGGCGGGATCGCCACCTTCTTGCCAAGGCAGTGCGCCATGGCGCAGCCGACGGCCTTGTTCATGGCCAAGCCGCCCTGGAAGAACACCTTCATGCCCACCGCGCGGGGGCCCTTCACCTTGGACAGGTAATTGTGCACGACGGCGTACACCAGTCCGGCGGCAACGTCCTCGCGGGAGTAGCCTTCCTGCAGGGCCGTGCGGATGTCAGAGTTGATGAAGGCCGCGCATGTCGCCTTGAGTTGAACGGGCCTCTGGGCCCGCAGAGCCGCCAGGGCAATCTCCTCCAGCGGCAGAGCCAGGTCGCTCTGGGCACACTCTTCCAGGAACGAACCCGTTCCCGCCGAACAGGACGCGTTCATGGCGTAGTCGATGGGCACGCGATTGCGGAGCAGGATGTACTTGGCGTCCTGCCCGCCAATCTCGAAGATCGTATCCACCTCCGGATCGAGCCGGGCCGCGCCCGCCGCGTGGGCCGAGATCTCGTTGTAAACGTGCGCCGTGCCCAGGTACGCTCCGATCAACTCGCGGGCCGAGCCGGTGGTCGCCGTCAGCCCGATCTTCCGGCCAGCGGAGTGCTCCGCCATCGCCCGCAGGCAGCGGCGCGCTGCCTCCAGCGGGTCGCCGCCGGTCCGGCCGTAGTGCCAGGCAACGATTCCGCCTGTGCGCGGGTCCAGCAAGACCGCCTTGGTCGTGGTGGACCCGGCGTCCACCCCCAGTACGAACGGTCCGGCCGCTGATGGATCGGCCGGCGGCGATGTCATCCAAATGACCTGGTCCTCGAACTGTGCCAGGGGCGGCAACGGGTCCAACGAAGGCATGACCGCAATATTGGGATGGTCGTAGATCGGGCGGTCGCGCGTGAGCACGGCCGCACCCAGGGCCTCGAAGTACGGGCTTTCCGGGAGCACGACGATCTCAACATCGGGAAGTTTGTCGCGCAGGGCCTCGACCAGGGCGCGATTCAGCGCCACGCCGCCGATCAACAGCAGCCTGCGCACCGGGTTGGGTGCCTTTTCCAACAGCGAGACGACCTTGTCGGCCATGGCGTCGTGGAGAGTCCGCAGGATGTCCTCCACGCCGGCTTCTTTACGGTTGAGCTTGTGGACGATGTCGGACTTGCAGTGGACGCTGCAGCGGGCGGCCAGTGGCACCACCTTGCCGTCGAACGAGCGGGTGATCGCCTCATCGAGGGAAAGCCCGAGGCGTCCGATCTGCTGAACTAAGAACTCGCCGCTGCCGGCAGCACATTGGTTGTGCGATAGAGTCGTGAATATCCGCCCGCCGGCCAGCAGGTACACGGCGAAAGTTTCGCCGCCGAGGGATGCCACCGCGTCGAAATCCCCGCCGACGAATTGGATCGCCGCTTCGGTGGCCGCCGCCTCCGAGAGATGGCCCAGATAGCCGCAGACTCCATATGAGGCGATTGCCGGCAGGTCTTTCAGTATCTCCTGGATCGCCCGTCCAGGCAGGCCCTGGTGATGAACCACCCGGCTGGACACTTGGCCGCCGTCAAGATGGACCACCTTGACCGCCAACGCCCCAATATTGATGCCGACAAACGACATAGGCCGCCGCCCCTCCTGGGGCAGGCACTGCGGAGGCGTTGTGGGCCACCAGGGGCAATCCGCTTTGGGCGGACCGCCTTGCCTCAGTCCCACTATATCGCCTCAGGGATGGTTGCAGCTTCCAATGGTCGAGATTGTATGGGACAGGGGATGGCCATACATCCCTCGCTGATGTGAGATTACGCCGGCCAGTGCCGCTCTTCACGCACCCGTGCAATACCTGCCACTCGACCATGGCCCAAGCTCATGACGGCCGAAGGTGGCGTCACTTCAGGCGGATGTCAAACCGGAACCGGTAGCCTTTTGCCCTCACCAGGTCGTTGGGATCATGATGGGTGGATGTAGTTCTCACCCGGCCCGCGTCCCAACCACTCCAGGGCCTCGAACCCTGCCGGCAGGATCAGGCCGATGCCGACGCGCGGCACGTGAACGAGGGCGCGGTCGATCTCTATCTGCGTATCGATGCGAATGAGGCCATCGCCGGAAATGGTGTACTACAACTCGTTCTCACAGCCGCTGCGAGACAACGATCTTGCCGCCGTTGGGAAATTGTTGCTTCGTTCCGTCGGGCAGCGTCAGCGAACAAGGCACAGCTGAGGGGCCACTGGCCGACAGCAGAAAACGTCCCTGCTCGATCCGCCACTCGACCTCGACGAATCGCGCTGGGTGGACGTTGCCTGCGCCCGTCAGCGGCACGCGGCCACGGGCGAATGTCAGCCCGGCCGTTTTGGGTTCGATGGCAATCGCCGCGTAGCCAGGCGCCGCCGGGCGAACGCCAAGTATTTCGCGTCCATACTCCACCAACGGCCCGGCGCTCCAGGCGTGGCAATCGCTGCGAGTGCGGGCAAGATCCGGTATTTCCGGGCAGGTGCTCAGACCCCACTTGAGCATGTCCTGCCACGGGTTGGGCAGATTCGCCGCCAGCTCGTAACGTCCGGCCTTGGCCAGTGCGCGGCAAGCAAAGTAAATGCTGAACATCGTCAACTCGCAGAGGCTCTTGTCGCCGACGAGCTTGCCCGCGAGCGCTGCCGCATCGCAGGGCATGCCCGCAAGAATCGCCCACACCTGGGTGTAGGCGCTGTAGATGCCTCGGCCTTGGCGGACCGGATAGTCGCTGTAAAGGCCGCGTGCGGGGTCGAAGAAGACCTCGTGAGCAGCCTGTCTCAAGGCGTCGAGTCGTTGGCGAAGGGCGGTGTCGTTGTCGCCTGCCGCCTGGCAAACTGCAATCGCGTCGACAAGCGTGGAAGCGGTCATGAGGCTGTCGTAAGCGGCTGTTCCGTCACACGCGCCGGGAGGCGCGCCGGTGGCCCACTGCGGGCACCAGTCGGCCACAAGCCAGCCGTCGAGCTTTCCGATGGTTCCGTTGGCGACGGTCTTGCGGCCGAAGTGGTCCATCACCGCCTGTACGCCAGGCCAGAGATCCCCGACTGCGGCGCGGTCGCCGGTGTATTGCCAATACTCAGCGACGGACATGACCCAGTGAAGCGACCAATACGGGATGGTCTGCGGAACCCGCGACGGATAGCGGCTTAGCGTCAGGCCGTTGAGCCGGCGCGACCAGTCGAACTGGTAGAGAAACTGCCGAGCCAGGCTGGCGTCGCCGGTCATGTAGTAGCTGATCATGGACTGGATCTGCGTGTCCCCGCCGTACTGCATCTGCTCGTAGTAGGGGCAGTCCTCGTATGTCTCATGGGCGCACAGGCGGGCGGTGCGCCAGCAGAGGTCTCTTATGGCCGGAACCTCGGTATCGGAGCAATCGAACTGTGCCAACCGCTCAAAGGGATAGGCAGTGAAGGTGTACGCCAACGATCCGACGGTCAGCGGTTCATCGGCCGTTTCGATGTCCACGCGAATGAACCAGAACGTGCGCAGAAAGAACGGCTCATACTGCCTGGCCTGACCGTCTGGCAGAATCACGTCGGACTGGCCTATCACGTCGCCGTAGGACAGGTCGTTGGCGCTGGCCTTGACCATATCCTTGTCCATGAGACGCTCTGCGTAAGTCAGTTGCACCTTTGCCCCAGCGCCGCCGCTGAAGCGAAGTTGAGGATATCCGGTGCTCAGGCTGTCAGCGCGGATCAGCACCGACGCCTTGTGCTTGGCCCCGACCTGAACAGCGCCTTTGCCTTCGAGCATGGCCTTCCACGCCTGGAGGTTCTCGCCGCTTGGACTGCGGAACGCCTCCCCAAAGCGGCAATTGGGGGTTTCTTCCAGGTGGGCGATCATGCGTGGCAAGAGTCGATGCGGAACGGGAGTGTCGAGGTTGGATAGATCCGCGGAATAGGCCGGCGCTATCGGCTGAGCCTGCGGCCAGGAGGCGTCGTCGAATTCGATGCGCTCGAATCCCCAGGGGAATTGGGCAGCGTGAAACTCCTCTTGTTCACCCACGCACGGCCCGTGGGGCGAGGATCTCCATCCGTACGCGCCGTCGACGAGCACCTTCCATCGCTGGTTGGTGCTGAGGTCCTCCAGTTGCTTGCCGGCAGGATCGCACAGGAATCCCTCCAGCGCGAACACGGGGCAGGCGGTTATCTGCGAGACGCTGCCGCCGCCATCGTAGTGCGGGTAGCAATCGCCTTGGTATTGCACCTGGACGGCAAGCACGTTGCGGCCGGGCCGCAGCAGGCCCGTAACGTCAAAGGTGTCATAGAACTGGTGCAGAACGTCGCCCTTAGCGGGCCCGCGGCCAACGAGCTTGCCATTGCACCAAAGCTTGTATCGGGTATCGGCAGAGAGGTGCACGGTCAGCGTCGCCCCGGCCGGGCAATCGAACACCCGGCGGAAGTACCGCATGCGGTACGTGCTCCGATCCGGTCGGGCGTGCGAAATTCCCTCGGCGGACCAAATCCAGAATGCGTTTTGTGTCATGAAAGGTTTGGGAGAAGTCATTGCATGCTTTCTTGGGTCAGTAGCTTCCTTCGCTGCAGCCTGGCGGTGGCGTCCTGTTGGTCTTCTTGCTCAGTTGTGACTGCAATCATATCGCTAAACTTAACCCTTTGTCGAATCGCGCCGATTCTACAGGGAATCCGCCAAGTTTACAGGCCTCATGCCGACTTCATACGAGGTGCCGAGAGGTGTGGAAAGTTGAAAGCTGCACATCCGCAGATTTCACAGATTCCACAGATGAGGTTGTGAGCGATTCCAGACTGTCGAAACAAAGCTGCGGCCCGCCATGTGCGGGCCGCAGAGAGATGCCTTGTCGGCGAAAGCTGTTTCCATGCCTGCAAGGCAAAGCGGCAGGGGGCCTCGTGATCCATCCGAGGCTATGCCGCCTTACGAAGCAGCTCTTGGCTAACCGGCTCTATGCCAGAGCGGTGGTAAACAAATCCACCATCATGCTGCCCATCGCACCCTTGACCGGCGGAAGCTGCCACTTCTGCGCCTTGGGCCACGTCACGCTGCGAAGCGTCGGGCCGGCGTTGGCAGCGGTCGGTGAGGCCACTGGGCCGGTGCTGGAGAACAGCGTCGGTGAGGTGCCAGCGGCCGTAGCCGGCCCATTCAGCACGTACAGCGGAGCGATCGGGCCCATGACCGGCGTCGCGGCCGGCACGTCCGTGGCCGTGCCCGGTGTGATGCTGGCGGCCAGTTCGACCGGCGTGGCCACATTCTGGGCCGGCGCCGCGGACACGTACGATGTGCCGAAGTTGCGTTCCAGGATGATGTAATCCTGGAAGTTCACCACGCCGTCATTGTTGAAGTCGCCGCCTTCCCAGCCCATGTTGGCCTGGCCGAAGTTGCGTTCCAGCACGATGTAGTCCTGGAAGTTCGTCACGCCATCGAGATTGGCGTCGGCCACCGGCACGCCTCGCATCGCGCCGATCCAGCCATTGGTCGGGGCGACATTGTCCGCAGCGGCCTTGTACGCGAGGTTGGTCGGGATGTAACCGTTGCGGACCCAGGCGATCATCGCCGGGACCAGGGCGGGATGCTTGCGGATCCAATCCACCGAGGCCTGCACGTCCGTCGTGATCGGCCCCGGCGTGACGCCCGAGTGCGTGCGGTAGTAGTTAGTAAGGTCGCGCGTCGGGTCGATGAAGTTGGGGTTCTGGCCGTTGACGTCGTGGGCGCCGGGCGTGCCGGTCTCGGCCATATTGTAGCTGCAACGATACTTCGCGTTGTAGTCGCAGTTGGCTGCCGACACCAGGTCTGTCAGTCCGCCGAAGGTGTAGATCAGCGCCCCGCCCGCGGTGTTGCCGTCGGCCGTGAAACCAATGTTGCTCTTGAACTCTGCCACGCCGCCGGTGACGCCGCCATGCCCGGAGTTGGGATCGGCAGTGATGCCGTTGCTCTTGCCCAGTGCTATTGTGTCATGGTCATATTTGATATTGGTTCCGCCCGTGTACCCCATGCTCGGGCCAGCGCCAGGGTAGGGCCCGCCTATCGACGGCAGCGCCAGGCAACCCGTCACGTTGACGTTTCGGGTGAAGTTGCCCAACATCATCAGGGCGTCGTCAACGTCGTGGGCGGTGGGCACGTCCCATAGGCAATCGGAAAAGGTGGTGTTCGCGCCGCCGTCCATCATGTGCGGGTTGGAGGCGGCATAGCCAGGCACGATGGTGTACATGCGGTTGTACGTGCCGGCCTGGGCCTTGAAATACCCGTTGGCCTGATCCACGACCACATCGACGGTGTCCGCCCAGGAGGTGAAGTAGGGCGTGCCGCCATTGGTGTTGATGAAGATGTAGGCAAAGACGCAGGACTGGATGGACCCCATTCTCTCCAACCACGCGCCCTGGTCGAAGCCCACGCCGTTGAGGTTCAGATGGTTGGCGCCGATAAAGAACGCCTCGACCTTGGTGTCGCCGTAGGAAACCAGCGGGCACTGGTCAAAGTATGAATTCGACACAGTGTAGGCGGCGGTTCCGGCGCTTCGAAGGTCAATATACAACGTGGTCGCTGTGAACGTGCAATTGTCCATGGTTCTCATAAGCGCCCCGCTGTCGGGCTGGACGAGCAGGCCATACGCGGTGTAGAAATTGCCGGGATAGGAGCTGGCATTCGGGCCGCCGTTGATGTTGGTAAAGTCGGTGTACGTCGCCCCGATGTTGGTCACGATGTACCAGTTGTCAGCGCAGATGATGGCCGGCTGGCCGGCAGTGCCGACCTTGGTGCGGATGTAGCAGCGACTGTCGGCTGTGCCATGCACGTACAGGTTCAGCTGGCTGGAACTGGGCGCGTGCAGCTTGGGCTGCACCCCGGCCGCAGCGTCGAACTCGATCCCCTGCCCGGCCAGCACGTCCACCACGCATTTGCCCTGGCTGAGGATGCTTCCCTCAACGGTCAGCGGGGCGGCCACGCTCAGTTTCTTGGCGCCCATGGTGGAACTGTTGGCAAAGGTGATCGCGTCGCCCGTGCCGGTGCCGACGATCGTGGCCACGTCCACCGTGACCTGGCCGTTGATCGTGACGGTGTCGCCGGCGCCGGGAATGTGCGTGACGGCCCCGCCATCCTGGGTGGCCCAGGTACTCAAGGCCGACCAGTTGCCCGCGCCGGCGATGCTGGCAAAAGCGCTCAGCAGCTCGCGGGCTTCCAATGTTTCCAGGGAGGGGACTTGACCACGGAACGAATTGTGGCGACGCGATGTTGCCTTCACGACATTCTCCATTTCGTTGTTCGATGCACTTCAGGATCGGTCCCGGTCACGTGGTCGGGCCCGAGCCAGTCGATTATACTCCGAAACTTACTGCCAGCCGCAGTGCAACCAGATTACTGCTTGCCGGCGATTCTCCGCCGCGCAACCAACCCCGACAGCCCGGCCGCCAGCAAAGCCAGCGTGGCCGGTTCCGGAACGCTGCTTTTACCGAAGTTGGTCTCCAGCAGGATATAGTCCTTGAAGCTCACCAGGCCGTCGCCGTTGAAGTCACCTTGGGCGAAGGTCATGCCGGTCTGGCCGAAGTTGCGTTCCAGGATGATGTAGTCTTTGAAGGTCACGATGCCGTCCCCATCGGCGTCGCCGGGCAACGGCGGCAAGCTCAGCGAGGCGGCGAACGTCGTCACGCTGTCGGCCGGCACGAGAACGGAGAACTGGGTTGCCGATTGCGACAGGAGAGACCCCAGCGGCTGCCAGTACGCGCTGGCCGTAGACTGTTCGCCGGTGAACGTCAGCGGTCCCGTGGCGCCAAGTCCTCCCAGGTCGAAGGTCAGTGTCTGTGGCGTAGTGTGATTGTTGATGGCCACCATGACCAGCGAGTCTGTCTCAGGATCCTTAAAAGACGATAGTTCAACAAGCGGATCGCCACTGCTGGCATCGATGCGGTAGGCGCCGTCGTGCAGCCAGCGGGCATAATGCCCAATGGCGTAGCCGATGCCCGTGATAGTAACTTGGCCGGTAGCCGTGTCTACTTGGGCGATGCTTCCTTCGCTTGCGGCGCCGGTCACGATGTTGTTCATCCCGAAGTAGGCTGAGGCGTTGGCGTAAACCAGCTCGTCATGGATATGAATGGCCCTGGCCCGCAAATCGGCAAAGCCAAGAGGATCGACATTGCCGTGAGACACCTCGGTCATCCAGAGCGGCACGTTGTATTGCTTGGCCAGATCTCGCAGCTGACCGCGGACGGCAATGCAGCTTTGCACAGGATTGCCCGAGCCCGAGGTCGCCAGGATGTTGTTGCAGTCGGAGTACGTCGACCCGTACGGGTACGTGTGATACGCGATAGCCCCGACATACTGCCGGGCGTCGGGATCGTTCATGATGGCCTGGGCAGTGGCGAGGGATTTCGATTCGGTCTCCTCGCCCGGCACGACCAGCTTCATGTCAGCGAAACCGGCGGCTCGCAGGGCTGCCCCGGTTGCCTTGACGATGTTCACTACGTCCTGGGTCCTGCCAACGCCGCCGTTGTACCAGATCTCGCAGTTGCCGCTGAGCGGCTCGTTGAAGGCCATCAGGTACTTGGGCGTGATGCCGTACGCGTCGCGCCAGTGGACTGCCTCGGCGACCACGTTCTCGGCAGCTTCGGCCACGAACGTCTGGTACGTTCCAGGGTTGGCCGCCAGCGGCTGCAACCAGGCGTTGCCCCACCGCATAGTAATGCCGCTGAGATAGAAGTTGTTGAAACCGTAGGCCTGTGCAGGGGTGATAAGCTTCTGCACGGCGTTGTTGGCGTTTACCCAGTTGAAGCCAGCGGGGTTGATGGTGTTCGGGTCGCTGTTGTCGTTGGCCTGGCCGCTCCACGTCCCGTCGCCTTCGGCGATCGTGCGGCCAAGGTTGCCCATGTTGATGCCGACTTCGCCATACACCTTTTCGATGGCGGTGGCTCGCTCCTGCGGAGTCAACATGTCCACCGGGCCGGACGAGGAGGTAGGAATCGCCACCATGCAAGCGTTGGTGCATCCGAACCCATCGATTGTTTGGTAGGCGATCGATCCATTGACCACCGCGCCGGCCACACAGGCCGATACACCCGCCAGCAGCACCACGCTGACCACGAAGAATCGCGAGACAAACTGCATGACCCGCCTCCATTGCAGCCCACAAAGAACTTTTGAACGCTCTTCGGACGGACGTTCCTCAGGCAAGCCGATTACCCAGCGACCCGCGACTCGACGCGGCACAACCAAGACAGGTGTTCCGCGCCGAGTCGATGGGTTGCCTTTACAGACTACACAACCGTGCTCTTCGTCTTTGTTACTTCCGCCGGCGAGACATCATGCCGACAGCGCCGATGCCCAGCAGAGCCATCGTGGCCGGCTCGGGCGTGATCGTGACGTTGTCGATGTCGAAACTCAACTCGGCGCCATCGGTGCCGGGAAGAAGCGTGATCCCGAACTCATCGAAACTTGTGATGACCGTCTTGGAATCGGTGGCGGTGAATGTCCAGGGGCCCCGGGCGCCATTGCTCTTGTCCGTGATGACCATCGTAAGCTGCGCTGAACTGGCGCTGAGTTCCTTGATCGTGTACGCCACGTTGTAGACATCATGGTTATTCATCGAGAACGCGGTGCCGGTGACCGTATCGGCCGTGCGCTGGCCGACGGGACCGGTGTTGTGTACTGCGGGAGCGAAGCCGGCTTCATAGCCCATGAGAGTGGCATTGGCGGCGGGGGATCCCAGCCCGAAAGCCCCGAAATATCCGCTGCCGGCCGAGGAATTGGCGGTACCGCCATCAGCCACGTCCGCAGTCACGGGATAGTCTGTGCCACCCAAGACGGAGTTCAACAGCGAGAACCGAACAGCGGTGCTGTTGGACGTCAGCGCAAGTCCATAATATGCGGGGGGTGCCGCGCCGGTATCGGCTGTGGTCAGGGCGTTGGTCCATATCATATCAAACGAAAGCGTGGCTGAGGTGTTAGCGCCGGTCAGGAGCGTCTGGGGCGAGGATGCAAACACCCCTACGAAGCTGAACCACGGCAGCGCGGCGCCGGTGCCTGACTTGACAGATAACGCGTTGTTCGTGGCGCCGCCGAACATAGTGTTGGTCTGCACATGCAGCTTCGCGACAGTCCCCGGCAGGTACTGGGCGCCATTCCCGGGTTGGGCGTACCAATTGAAGCCGGTGTCCGACGCGTCCGTCACCGTGCCGGTTCCAATGGTGGTGTTCCCATTGGTGCTCGTGGCCGGGCTGAACAAGCGATTGTTGTCCTGGAAACCGTCGGTGAAAGTGCTGGCCCTGGCAACCGTCGAAACGACCAGTAAGCACGCGACAGCCATACTCACACAGATTCGATTGGCTTTGCTCATGCACACTGATGTGACAAGATGCATATTTCCGCTCCTTCTGGAAGGCCTAGACGTTCTGGACATGGGGCAAGGCTCGATGCCCCTATCCCTCAGAGACAAGATTACCGCGCTGCGGCGTTTCCGCCAAGCCGAGTTTCACGCCAAAGTACTATGCGCTTTGTGCCAAGCTAACGGGGCACCACGCCAGGGGCAAAGCGTCGTCAGAAACGACAAGCCACGCAAACAGCTAGTCTTATGGGGCTTTCGTGGACTTGAGCGGCGGTAAGTCTTTCGCCCGTTCGTGTCTCAGCCGATAAGCTGAAGGGGGCAGCCCGACGCATTCCGCCGGCTGAATGTCTTGGCCTGGGCGATTCCGGTTCGTAGATCGGCCGATCTCTGACCGTCGTGCGGCTGACGACCTCGAGAGGCGGCGTAAGCGCGAGCCCGCGGTGTGCGCGATGAAGGCATTGGCAGCTGTGAAGCAGGCGTTAGGGGCTCGGCACAGCTATAATATGGCAGTACATGCATATGTTGCCAAGGCGGCGATGGTGTGCGATAGTGTCGCTCGATGGCCCCCAAAGCAGTGGGGGATTCCGCGCGATCTGAGTTTGAGAGGAGATACGCATGAGGATTGGGCTTCTCGTCGCCGTGGCCGTTCTGGGCTTGATGCTGGTGTCATCTGCCGCCGCGGATGACGGCGCTTCGATTGTCAAGGCCGCCCCCCCGTCCGACGGCTGGGTCGTCTCGCTGGACGGCACGTGGCAATTCACCGCGCCGGACACAAAGGAAGCGTTGCCGATCGCCGTGCCTGGCTTCTGGGTAAAGCTGGAGGAGGGGAAACGGGGAGCAGAGTTTCCGAGTGGCGTATATCGCCGGACATTCACGATTGAATCGCCCAGCGACGCGAAGGTGCCACCGGGCGCAGTGCTTGAGTTCGAGTCAATTCGCTGGGGCGGTGAAGTCTTCGTCAACGGCAAGTCGGTCGGCCGATATGACCTTGCCTACTCACCGTGCAGCTTCGACATCAGCGAGTTCGTCAAGGTGGGGGAGAACGTTCTGGAGGTGATTCCGCGCGGCTGGGCCTCCCTGGAAAAGTACGAGGGCGGCGATGTGAAATTGCTTTCCGGCTCGGCGAACTGGTTCGGGAGCAGGCAGGGCGGGATTATCGGCGACGTGTCACTGCGGCTGTATCGCGGGGCTAGAGTCGCCTCCATTGCCGTCCATACAAAGGTCAAGGGGCCATCATGCGGCCTGACGGTGAGCCTGGCCGCCGGGGCCGCACCGTGGGAAGGCAAACTCGTTGCGCAGGTGCTCAGTGACGATGGCCTGACGGCCATGTCAGCACCGGTGGGTCAGCACGTGCAGTTGAAGGCCGGCCAGTCGCTCGACGTGGAGCTCAAGGATATCCAGATTCCCGACGGCAAGCTGTGGTGGCCCCAAAGCCCAACGATGTATCGCGTGTCGGCGTGGCTGGAGGCATCGGACTCTTCGAAGGCCAGCGTCCGCGAGGAATCGTTCGGTTTGCGCGAGGTGTCGAGCAAGGACGGGCGGCTTCAGATCAATGGCCGGAGCGTAGCTCTGCACGGTTATACCGGCGTGGCAGGCTACAGCAAGTTTGACATGATGGCCGACGAGCAGGCGCTCTTCGACTACCAGATCAAGGCCCCCGGATCCATCAACGCCCGCGCGTTCCGTGGGCACATGAACCCGCTGGTTCGCAAGTGGATCGATCTGTGCGACCGCAACGGCATGCTCATCATTTGCGAGATGCCCAACTTTCCGGACATCCAGCGTCAACCCTCCGGCACGCACGAGGGGCCCTACGCCCGGCCGGATTTCGTCGAACGCCTCAAACGCGAGGTCAAGGGCATCATCACTCTTCGCGCTAACCATCCTTCGATTGTCGCGTGGAGCGCTTCCAACGAGGGCAACGGCTATGGAGACTGGGAGCGAGCCAACCTTGTGCCGTTCGTGAAGTCCATCGACCCGACGCGGCTGGTCATGCTGTCGGCAGATATTACGCCGGATTTTGCGGATTCGCACAATTTCGCGGGCAACTGGTACGGCACTCAGGCCGACTTCGAGCGGAACGCCGCTAACCTGGCCAAGGCGTACCCTGATCGAATCGTTGGCTGCTCGGAATACGGGCAGTTCATGGACAATGCCAATAGCGTCAAGCGGTTTGGCCGGAAAACGCCATCGAATTCGCCCGTAGTGATGCAGGCGCAGGCCCTGCTGATCTCCGAACAGACCGAGGCGCTGCGCCGGTGCAGATTCGGCCTGATCATGCCCTTCGGTGATCCGGCGCCCTGGCGAAAGAAAGGCTGGGATGTGAAGGACGCCAGCGATGCGCTTCACGCGCAGCGAAATGCATTGGCGTCGCTGGCCGTCAGCCTGAACTTCCCGCTGCGGCACGCGCAGGCCGGCGCCGCGATGGATGTGCCGGTCTGGGTCATGAGCGATGACGACGCCGCCAAGGGCGATGTCAAGGTGGATGTCTACCTGCTGGACAAGTACCCCGGGTTTGCCTGGGACGGCAATACCGACGGCACGAAGGTGCTGTTCCACGACAGTTTCCAGGCGAGCGTGGAATCGTGGCAGGCGGTCCAGAAGACCGTTGCCATGAAGGTTCCGGCGTCATCCGGAGATTTCACGCTGGCGGCCGTGCTGATCTGCCCGGGGCAGCCGACCGCGATAAGCCTGCGGCCGCTGAAGGTCTTTGAGCCGCTGCCGACGCCGACGAAGAAGCTTGTTGTCGGCGTGATCGAGAAGGATGGCAAACTTGCCAAGTGGCTGACCGCCCGCGGCCACAAGGTCGTGCTGCCTTACGGCGATGAGATACCGAATGTGATCGTGGTGGCTGAGGGGCTGCTCAATGACTCCCGGTTGGGCCAGTACGGGTTTGAGTTGACCAACCGCATATTTAACAGCGGTGTCAGGATGGTGTTCCTTGAGCAGCAGGCGTGGAACGGCGGGGGCGTATACCCCGGCGTGCTTACTGGCCTGACCACCACGGCCGAGGCGGAACCGACCGAAAACGCATTTGCCGACGATGCGATGGCGAAAGTCCTCGGCGATTACAACGACTTCATTCGCCCCAACGGCTATGAGGGCGTGTCGCTGCGAGTGAGACTGGAACTTCCCGCAGCGGCCGGCGAGCAGTCCAGGCCCACCGGCACCGGCCTGCCGGTTCCGGCGTCTGAGCCCACAACGCCGTCAACGCTCCCAGCCAGCGGCCCGGCGGCGGCCAGCCCGTCAGTTTGGACGCCGCTTATTCTGGCCTATACGCGGAATGAGAATAGGCCCGACTGGGCGCTTGTCCGCAAACGTTACGGCGCCGGCGAAATCGTGGCCTGCCAGATACCGATTACCGAGCGGCTGGATTCATCCAGGCCCTCGGACTTCGACCCGGTGGTCGAACGGCTCTTCGCGAGCCTGATCGAGGACGTTCTTCCGTAGCCGCGGCTTTGGGCGGCGTGCCCCATCCGGCGGAATCTCAGAACTGGCAGATTGCGCGGCTGCGGGCCCGTCGGTGGGGATGCGGAGGGTCGGCAAACCCGCCAGGCGGAAATCTGACTGCCTGCGTGAGACGACGGAGACTTGCAGTCTCACGGGACAGGTGTGATCGTCCTGGTTGAATGGTCATCGCTAATCTCCTTGGCTCGCGTAGGAAGGCCAGCGTAAGATGCCGTTTCCTTCTATCTCAGGAGAACGACGATGACTTCTCGCGTTGCCCTTCGATCGATCCCCGTCCTGATAATCCTCGCTGTGGCAGTCGGATGCGGTCCTTCCGAGCCAAGAGCCGCCAAGTCCGTCTCTCCAATCGCCGCGACCAAGCCCGCCTCGATAGCCATATCGCCTGCCGCGGCAACATCCGCGCCAACTTCCGCGTCTTCGCCCACCTCCGCTCTCGCTCGCGCCCGCGATAGGAAGAAGGAGCCGCCGCTGATCCCGCCGACCCCGGCGTGCATGCCGGGCCGCTTTGATACCTTTTGGTCCATCGACGTGCCTATTCCGCACACCGCCTGGGCCAAGCCGTACTCGCGTGGCCCGATCAAGGTCTGGATCCTCAGCCCGATCGCCCCGCAAGGCGACACCGTCGGATTGCTGCAGCGGTTCGACATGGACTATGACATTGTCTCCTGCGACGCTTCCTGGGAGACCAATACATGGGGCATGGGCGACGTCTACGGCAAGCGAAGCATGAAGGCCCAAAACGGGCGCGACCTGGAACTGGCCTACGCCGTGCAGGATCTCACCAGCGAAAAGCACTACGACCTGATGATCGTGCCAACCGTGCATGGCTGGAACACCTATCCCCAAGAGATGCGCAAGGCCATCCTCCGCCGCGTCGAAGCCGGCGCGGGATTGGTGATGATCACGCCGCAGGATTCCAAGGACAGGCTGAGCGATCCCGAGGCCAAGGCCCCGACTTCCATGCCCGCCGATGCAATCGCGCTGCCCAACCTCAGCCCGTTGCTTGGCGGCAGCCTGACGGCGTACCATTGGTACGGCGACTGGGACCGCAACGAAGGCATGCTGAACCCGCAGCCATGGAAGGTCGCCGGCGGACAGCAAAAGCATCCGATCGTCAGCGGCGTCTGCTGGGAGGAAATGCCTCTGGCCACCGCCGTCAGCGTGCAGGACTACAAGCAGGTCGCCGACGGCGCGACCCTGATCGCCAGCGCCGGTCAGACGCCGACCATCGCGGTTCGCCAGGTGGGCAAGGGCCGGGTCGTCGCGATTAACTGGTACTGCGGCAGGCAGGGCACGGGCCTGACGCCCGTCGAAGATGAGGCCAAGTGTCCGACATGGGATTACTGGGAGCAGTTCTACAACATCCTTGGCCGGGCCTGCCTGTACGCCGCCCAGCGTGAGCCGCAGGTGGACCTGACTTTGGGCGAGTATCGCGATGGCAAGGTGGCTATCGAGATCGACAACCACCTGGGCAAGATCGACGGATCGCTGCTGTTGATTTTGAAGGATGAACGCGGCCAGGTGGCTTGGCAGGATACACAGCACCTGTGGGCAGACAAGGGCGTGTCGAAGCACAGCGTCGCCATCAAGGAACTCTCGCCCGGCACGTGCCATCTGGAGGCTATCTTGCTGGACGGTCAGAAGAAGCACGCTGCCTGGGCGGCCAAGCAAGTTGCCAGTTCGCGTTCGGCCGACATTGCCGGCGTGAGCATCGGCCCTGACGCCATCGCCAGTGGCCAGGAGGTAAAGGGCGAGGTCAAGCTATCGGGCAGTGCCAAGGCCGCCAAGGTGCAGTTGGAGCTGCGCGATCCATATGATCGCGTGTTGGCTCGAGACGAACAGGTTGTCGAAATCGCCGGCGACGCGGCCGTGCCGTACAGCTTTACCGTGAAGAACCCCATCTCGCTGGCGGTCTTCGTCCGCGCCCGGCTGATGCTCGACGGCAAGGCCGTCAAGGAAGTTGATTCCGCCGACGCTGTCGTGACGCCGCCGGAGCCGCAGTTCAGCGATTACGAGGTCATCCCCTGGGGCTTCGAGGCCCGGCGCGACCTGTGGAAGGTCAAGGCCGACCAGTATCGGGCGATGAACGCGACGGCCAACACCAACCCCACAGCGCAGACGCTGCGGTACGGCTTTATCTGCAAGGGCCACGCCGAACCGGCGCCGCTGACGTTGGGCATCTACTGGTACGATCCTGGCCGGCAGCGACTGGTGGACCTGTGGAAGCAGTACAAGGCGGACGGCGACAAGTCCAAGCTGACCCGCCAGGTGTGCCTGTCCGACCCGGCCGTCATCGAAAGCGTGGCCAAGACTGTCCGCGACAAGGTTGCTCAGCAGAAGAAGTACAACCCGGGCACGTACTACATCGGCGACGAGTCCTCCGTGACGGCCTACACCACTGAAATCGACCTGGACTTCAGCCCCCAGGCCATCGCCGACTTCCAGGACTGGTGCAAACAGCGCTACGGCGGCATCGACAAGCTCAACGACAAGTGGCAGACGCAGTACACGGACTTCAGCGCGATCGAGCCCTTCACGATCATCGAGGTCGAGAAGGATCCAACCAAGGCCTGCGGCTGGGCGGAACATCGCACCTTCATGGAAGAGCGCTACGAACGAATCCTTGAAGCCATCCGAAAGGCGGGCAAGGAATCCGACCCCAACGCCGAATTCGAGCTCACCGGCACCCAGTCGGCAACTAGTTTTAACGGCGTTGATTGGGCCAGGCATACGCGGCACGTCAAGCGCTTCGTCCCCTACAACATCAACTTTGCCTACGATCAACTCCGCTGTTTCAACGACGGCGTGAAGATGTCGGCACTGACCGGCTATGGCTCGATCGGCGAGGGCGTAAAGTTGAGCCTGTGGAACCAAGCTGTGCATGGGCTGCTGTCGGCCAACATCTTCTGGCAGTGGTCGGTGGTCAACGGCGACATGACGCTCTCGCAGAACGCCAAGGACATTGGCAGCGTCTTTGCCGAACTGCGCGGCGGCGGCATTGGCCGGCTGCTGGGCACGACCAAGTGGGTCACAAGCCCGGTGGCGATCTATTACTCCCAGCCGAGCATTCACGCCGCGCGAGTGCAAGGACGCGAGGGCATCTGTCACGGCGGCCGCAACGCCTTCTGTCAGATCACGCGCGACCTGGGGCGGCAGTTCGACTTAGTCAGCTACCTGCAGGTCGAAGAGGGGCAGTTGCAGAAAGCCCCGCCGGCGATCCTGATCCTGCCGGCCGTGCTGGCCGTCTCGCCCAAGGAGGCACAGAGCATCATCGCCTACGTGGAAAATGGCGGCGTGGTGCTGGCAGATATCGCTCCGGGCGTGTGCGACGAGCGCTGCGACTTCCGGCAGAATACGCTACTGGAGAAGCTCTTTGGCGACGGCAAGACGGCCGGCACGAAGCCGGTCGGCAAGGGCAAGGCCATCTTGCTGGGCGACGAGTTCGGCGGTTACAAGGATGCCCGCACGAGGAATCGCGGCGGCGAGATTCGCAAGACGATGCTGGACATCTTCCAGGCCAACGACGTCCAGCCGACGGTGCCGGTGAAGGCTGGCGATCAGCCTCTGACACGGGCTGAGACCGTGGTGGTGCAAAATGGCGACTGGAAGATTGTGGCGATTCTCAAGGAGATTGTCGAGGACGTCCGCCGCACCACCGAGGACGGCGTGGAGTACTTCGACAAACTGCCCGAAGGCCAGAAGCCGCCGGTGGAGAAGATATCCATTGACCTCGGCGGCGAGTACTGCGTGTATGACATTCGTGCCGGCAAGTACCTCGGCAGGATATCGGGCCTGCAGGATGAACTGGCCAGCGCCCAGACGAAGCTCTACGCCTTGCTGCCGTACGAGGTGAAGGGAATGAAACTGTCGGCGTCGAACTGCGCCAATGCAGGCGGCGCCAAGGCGGCGCCTTCGCTGCTGATGCCCGGCTCGGCGGTGACGATCTCAGCGGCCGTCGACTGCGGCCAAGCCAAACCTGGTCAGCACGTCTTCAACATTCACGTGTACGGCCCCGACGGCAAGGAACTGTTCTACCATCAGAAGAACATCCTGGCTGAGGGCGGCAAGGCTGAGTTCCTGCTGCCCATCGAACTGAACCCTCCGAAGTCGCTGAAGGTGACCGTGACCGATGTGCTCTCCGGAGCCACGGCCACAATGGAGTTGATGGAATAAGGTGCTTGATCCGGCCGCGCGTTCTGCATGAGCGGGAATGGTCGGATGTGAGCGACAAAGGCAGCTGCTACCTGGCTGCTCGCCTGCGTCTCAGCATCGTCAGCAGGCCCAGGGACAGCAGGGACAGCGAAGCCGGTTCGGGCACGCTGGTCTTGCCGAAGTTGCTTTCGAGGATGACGTAGTCCTTGAAGTTGACCACGCCGTTGCCGTCGAAGTCGCCTTGGGACCAGGAGCCGCTGTTGCCAAAGTTGAGTTCCAGGCAGATGTAATCCGCGAATGTCACCTTGCCGTCGCGGTTGGCATCGCCCGGAATCGCGGGATTCACCAAGTTCAGGAGATCCGGCAGATCGTAATAGAGCAACGCCCCGTTGACGACGTTCTGATTCTGAAGATTGTACTGGGACGCAGCATAACTGGGTTTGTCCAGCAAGGATGTCCAGGTGGATAGGTTGTTCTCGAATGTGCACGTGCCGAACAACTGGCGTTCGAGCGCCGCCGCGTGAAGCGCAGGGACGCCGGACGCGGCGCCGACCGAAAGCAAGTCCACCTTGGTAATCCCGTTGTTCCTTTCCTGGCCGATCAGCCACTGGGCCGATGACATGATGTTTTCGGCTCGAATACCGACGTAACTCTTGCCGAGCATGAAGGCGGCTTCCGTTTCCTGGTAATCGATGCCGACTGTATCTGACTCTGGCCAGATCTGTGGATCGGTTTGTGCCGTCTCGCCCATGCCGACCAGGTCAAGCGACAGGACGACCTGTCCGCTCTTAGCCAGCGTATCGAGGCGTTGGCCGATGCCGGCCTCGGAGGCTTTTCCGGCAGCATTGACATACAACAACGCGCCGGTCGGCGCCAAGTCCGGCACGTACAGCAGGGCCGGCAAGTACATGCCATTGTCCACCTTGAGAAGTTCCTTCTCTATGTGGTAGCCAGTGCGCCCGGTGATCGTGCCGTAATCCGTTGCCGTAACGATCGGCAGGCTGCTCGCCGGGCGGATGTTCGCCATCCCGCGCACCTGGTTGAGCGAGGTCGTGAGCGAGTTGTTCTGCCAGAAGGCGGCCCGCGCGGGCGTGAGAGTGTTCTTGTTGTAGTCCACGTTCAACTGGTAGCTCGTCACAAAGCCCGCCAGGTCCGCCACATTGCCGGTCGCTGTCACCTGGGACTGAGCGGCTGTCAGGTTTCCCCAGTTAGTCGTCGTCGGCTCGGAAACGGTCTTCGTTTCACTTCGCAGGTTCAGGGCGAAGAAGGCCGCCGCTTGTTCCCGCAGAGTCTTGTGGTATCCGTGGCCTTCATTATTCATGTCGGTGGCCAATTGAACGCTATTGGCATAGGTCGAGCCGATGGCGGTATAAAGCTGCTTGGCATAGGTGAAGGTCTCGACCGTGCCCGACAGGGGAGATGAGCCGCCATAGTAGAAGAAATCATTGTTATTGGCGCTGATCATTACCGGCGAGGGCGCCCGGGCGATGACCAGGTCAGCCTGCTCCAGCCCTTTTGCAAACGATCCATAGAAGTTCTGCTCGGGATCCTGCGCGCCCATGGGCTTGTTGAAGCCGGGAGCGGTGCTGGTCAGCACGTCCTTCCACGTGGTCAGCCAGGAGTTGGGCACGGCGGCCTTGACGCGATTGTCGATGGCCATCACGTAGGAAGCCTGACATCCGCCCGCCGACGAGCCCGTGATGCCGAGCTTGTTCGGATTCACGATATCCGTGCGGCCCTGCAGGTAGTCAAGGGCTCGCTGGTTGTCCCAGGTCTCCCACGTCGCCAAACTGCGTCCGACGAGGGCATTGCTGACGAAAGAAGTGTCGTGCGCCAGCCCGCCATTGTCATTCTGAGCCGGAAGAAATTGAAATCGCTCGCCCGCGTCGATGGGATCGATGGCAAAAGCCACCATCCCGTTGGTCGCCAGGAGCGAGCACATCTTGGTCATGTCGGTGTAGCCCTTGGATCCTGGAAAGTAGCCCAGCGTCATCACCACGGCCGGGTTGGCTCCGGCGTATTGCGAGGCAGTGGGGACGTACAAGTTGCCGGTCGCATAGACGCCGGGCTGGCTCTGGAAGAGGACCTTGTCGACTCTGTAGCCCGAGAAGCTGACCGAACCCGTGATCTGGGGATGCAGGTCCAGATTCGCCGGGTTGGGGAATCCCGCATAGTTCCCCAGCGAGTCATTGATGATTCCCTGCTGCTTCGCCTGGTAGGTTGCGATGGCCGAGGGCGTCGTCAGGGTGGCGATGTTAGCCGTCCAGGCACTGTGGGCTTGGATGACCTGGTTGTTAAGACAAGTCAACATCATGTTGTTCTTGGCCACGCCGTCGGGTGTGTTGGTGCTCAAGACGGTGTACTGGGCCTGAACTGCGGATGTGACAACCAGCAGGAATGACAGAGCATGAATCGGTCGCATAATAATCCTCGATCTGACTGCGTCGCGAACTGATCCGGAATTTCGCATCCGACGGTATCTGGCCGCTTCCAACATTCATTGCCAGCCGCATCAAAACTGCTCAGGCAATGCTGCGTAGCAACGCCAAGCCGCCAACGGCCAGCAAGGCCAGCGTGGCCGGTTCGGAAACACTGCTCTTGCCGAAGTTGGTCTCCAGCAGGATGTAGTCCTTGAAGCTCACCACGCCATCGTTGCTGAAGTCTCCTTGGCAAAGGTCATGCCGCTCTGGCCGAAATTACACTCCATGATAATGTAGTCTTTGGCAATAATGCTATCATGACTCCCTTTTCTCACAGAAGTGCTCCTAGGATTCCATTCTAATTTGCATGTTATCACGTCAACCAAGGCCCAACAATCGCCGCATCCGGTGCTCAGCATCGCGGCAGCAAGCCAAGAGCATCACGAGTGCCGCAGCCGAAGTCTCCTGTTACAGGGCCAGTCCCAGCACGTCGAAACTGCCCTTGACTGGCGGCGTCTGGTGCCCGACTGCCCTCGCCCATGTGACCTTGCGTGGCGCAGGCAGGGTCGAAGGCTCCACGGCCAGTGCTGGCACGCCGTCCTTTGCCGAAAGCACGGTCGCAGTCGCGACCGTTATCGGGGCCGACACGGTGCTGACCAACGGGGCGAAGGCGGAAGTCGTCGTAGAAACCGTCAGCGTCGTCGTCGCCGGGCTGACGCTGGCCGCCAGTTGCGTCGGACTGGCCACGTCCTGCGGCGCGGCCGTTGAGACATAGGAGCCGCCGCAGTTGCGTTCCAGGATGATGTAATCCTGGAAGTTCACCACGCCGTCATTGTTGAAGTCGCCGCCTTCCCAGCACTTGCCACTCAGGCCAAATCGCTCCAGCACGATGTAGTCCTGGAAGTTCGTCACGCCGTCGAGGTCGGCATTGCCGACCGGCCTGCCTTCCATGGCGTAGATCCAGCCATTGGTTGGGGCAACATTGTCAGCCGCGGCCTTGTACGGCATCCACCTCAGCCAGCCGCAACTGAACAACATGGAGAAGGTGTTCACGCACACGGTGGACAAAGGCATCAAGCTGATGATGTTCAACCTGGCCAACGCGGGCAAAATCACGCGTTCGCTGCGGGGCCAAGTCCAGGTCCAGACGGCGTGATCGGGCAGATGGCCGTCAATGCTCCGAGGGCATTCGCGCAAGAAAAAGTCCCAGCCGGCGCCACTCAAAACGGCGGGGGGAGACCGTTTCAGCAGCACGCGGCTGGGAGCAGACGAGCATTATATCATGGGCGCGATGGCTGGTTCCATCTTCGGACTCGGTGAAGTTCACGGGGGGCCATGTGGCGTCATCCATATCCAGGAACGCCCGCGTACAGCGGACTGGCAATCGCCCAAAGGCTGCGGGTGAGTTTCTGAGCCGGGGCACAACCGCGGGGGCCGCACGAATCTCACCCCGCGATTCCGCAAGCATGCCTGGGCCGTGCGCCCACGCGAATCGACGGCTCAGCCTTCGACGGCCACGTTCAAAGCGAGATAAGAAGAGAGCCGGCGTCTGGAGACCCAGATACCGGCTCTCCCAATTCACAGATGTTGCGACTACTTCCTGCGACGCAGCAACGTCATGCCGCCGAATGCGAGCAGAGCCATCGTGGCCGGCTCGGGAGCGAATTCAACCCGGATCGATTTGAGGCTGCTGCCGGCATCGGCCACGTAGTAGCGGAACTGGCCGGCGGTCGGTGCCGTGCCCGTGACTCGCGTGTAGCCCAGACCCGTCAGCAGCGTGACGAGGTTGTCGCCAGTGACCGCCGGCACATCGCTGCCAATGGTGCTCAGTGCCGTGCCGCCGTAAGTGATGGCCGGGGCGACGACGAGATCGTAACTTCCGGTGGCCATAGTCAGGTCGCCCAGGGCGCTGAAGGTAATGCCATTGGCGATGGTGGCGCTCTTGAGAGCGGTAGAGATCAGCAGCTTGTCAGCCGACGTTACGCCGAGTTTCATGGCTACCGACTGGCCACTGCCTTCGTTGAGGCTGGCGTTGCGCAGTTCGATGGTGCCGGTGGTCAGGGAGTCAACGCCGGGGGCGATCTTGAAGCGTCCGGCCGTGCCGGTGTTGAAGTTCACGTCCACGTTGTCGATCACGCCCGTGCCCATCAGGATGCCGGGGTTCGTGGCATCGCTGGTGGAGTTGACACAGGCCAGGGCCTGGTGGTTGGTGGCAATGATCGAGCCGCCCGTCAGCAGGAAGCGAGCGCCTGGCTCAAGGCCGGCGCCCTGCGAACCGCCGGCGAACTGATTGCCGCTAGTGGCCGTGAGGTTGATGGTGCCGCCGACCTGCAGCGTGCCGTTGGGGCGATAATCGCCGACCGAAATCTTTCCATCCACGTTCAGGATGCCGTCGATCCGGGCCAGACCGCCGTAGGCTAAGTTGCCCTGGTCGGTGCCCACGCGCAGTCTGGATGTAGAGGCGATGTTCATGGTGCTGCCGGCCTTGAGCCAGAGCATGCCGGCCCGCTGGACGGTGATGCAGCCGGCGTTGCTGGTGCCGCCGGCGTTGGTCCCGTTGATATTGACGGTGCCACCATCGATGATGAAGTTGTGCTCGCGCGAGCCGGCGACGCGTTCGGCGCCATAGCCGATGAGGATGGGATCAGTGCCGCTGAAGGCCATGGTGCCCGACTTCAAGGTGACCGTGGAAACATAGCTGCCGCCGTCGTACCATCCGATGCCCGACCCGTTGCCATTTGCTGCGCTGACCACGTTCCACGTCTTGCCGGCTCCCAGGTCGAATGTGGGGCTGGCGTAGCCGACTGCCCAGTCGCCGCAGGACCAATCGGCGCTGAGGAAGTAGGTTGTGGCGGGGGCAGCGGTAATGAACTGCCCGGCGGTGGCCGATGTAGGCAACGCCGTGGTCCACGTGCTGGCCAGCGTCATGTCCAGCGGCGCGGTGGCTGACGTCTTGGCCGTGTAGTATGTACTGGATTGTGCCTGCCCCGACAGAATCAAAACAACCAGCGCGATAAGGATCGATCCTTTGCGTGACATGTGTCCCTCTCCTTTTGGTGGAACTGGCCACCTCCAATGGTCCATGCTAACTCGTTTGGCGATTTCGTCAAGTTCTAATATATGATAACTTCAGCATAGGTCCGGTGAATCGGCGGGACGGCCTAAGTGGTTGAACATGGTAATGCCGTGGGGGCCAAGAACAAGAGTGGACTCTGCCAAAGGCAGTACTCCGGGCGCATGCGATGAATATTTGCGCAAGCGAGCGTCCCGGGGGGCGGCCGGGGCGTTGTTGCGGCGCGTTCTAGATGATTAACGCGAAATCTACCGACGGTTGCGACGGATCATCGCCAGGCCGCCAGCGACCAGCAGGGGCAGCGTGGCGGGCCGGGAACACTGACGATCCGAAACCCCGGTCGCGCCGTCCGAGAATGACGGAGTGCAGGCGTAGTTCTGGCAGCCGCGTGCAGCATGTCGTAAGCGGTTGGATACTGCGTGCGGCGGTCGCGGGTGGTCGAGCGGAAAGGTAGTTTGAGGCATTGAATACGGGCGTTTTCGTGCAAGTCCTTGCGGTTACTGACTGGGCGGGCTGGGACTCGAACCCAGGACCTGGGCATTAAAAGTGCCATGCTCTACCAACTGAGCTACCCGCCCGGAGCCATGCCCCGTCGGCTTAGCCAGCGGGGCACAATCCACTTCTATGACTCCAATATCTCTTTATTCTTCTCGTCGAGCAAGTGGTCGATCTGCTTGCTGTATTGATCGGTCAGCTTCTGAATCTCTTCCTTGCAGGTGTCGCACTCGTCCTCGGGCATGGTCGAGGCGGACTTCTCCTCGTCGGCCTGCTTGTTGGCATCGCGACGGACGTTGCGAACCGCCACGCGAGCGGCCTCGGCCAGCTTCTTGATCTGGCCGACCAGCTTGTTGCGGCGTTCGGTCGACAGCGCCGGGACCGGCAGCCGAATGACCTTACCGTCCGACATGGGCGTGATGCCGAGGTCGGAAGCCAGGAGGGCCTTGTCGATCTCCTTGAGCGTGCCGGGGTCGAAGGGCTTGACGACCAGCAGCCCCGGCTCGGGAGCGGCGATGGAGGCCAGCTGCCGAAGGTCCGTCGGCGACCCGTAATAGTCGATCTTCAGGAACTCCACCAGCGCCGGAGACGCCCGGCCCGTGCGGATGCCGCGGAGTTCCTTGCGGAGGTAGTCCACGGCCTTTTCCATCTTCTCTTCGTTTTCCAGCAGGATGTCGTCTATGGGCATGACGCGAGCTCCTTTACTGGTGAGTTCCCACACGGGCCATTCAGGCCGGGGGATCCTCGGCCGATATGATCGTTCCGACAGTCTTGCCGGCGACGGCCGCCGCCAAGTTGCCCGGCTGCGACATCCGGAAGACGATCACCGGAATCTTAGACTCCATGCACAGCGACACAGCGGCCAGGTCCATTACGCCCAACTGCCGGGCGAGCACCTCGCCGTACGTCAGACGGTCGAACTTCTTGGCCGAGGGGTTGCGGATCGGGTCGCTATCAAAGACGCCGTCGACCTTAGTGGCCTTGAACAGCACCTCGGCTTGGATCTCGCTGGCTCGCAAGGCGGCGCCGGTGTCGGTGGTAAAGAACGGGCTGCCCGTCCCGCCGGACAAGATGACCAGCCGGCCCTTTTCCAGGTGATGGATTGCCCGGCGGCGGATGTACGGCTCGCACAGCCCGACCGTGGCGATGGCCGAAAGCACGCGCGCCTCGATGCCCTGGTTCTCCAGGGCTTTTTGCAGCGCCAGGCCGTTCATCACGGTGGCGAGCATGCCCATGCCATCGGCAGTGGCGCGATCCAGCAGGCCTTCCTTGTGAAGATCCTTGCCGCGGAAGAAATTGCCGCCGCCCAGCACCAGCGCCACCTGCACGCCGCTGTGCACAACCGGTTCGAGTTCCTTGACGATGCCCTGAACGGCCTGCGTATCAACGCCGAAGCCGCCAGGGGCGCACAACGCCTCTCCGGACAGCTTCACCAGCACCCGGCGATACAATGGCATACGAGGTTTCGGATCCTTCCTTAGCTGACTGCCAAGATATTTCACCGCAGAGCACGCAGAAATCGCAAAGAAAAAGGGCAACTGCTAAACCACAACGGTCGCGAGCTGTTGGCTTTGCCCTCTCTGCGTTCTCGGCGGTAATCAGTTGTTCTTATTGCGCCTGGCCGATGGCAAAGCGAGCGAAGCTCAGCACCTTGGCGTTGCCCAGTACTTCCTTGACCTTCTTCTTGTCGTCACGAACGAAGGGCTGCTCCAGCAGGGCATTTTCGGCCAGGAACTTGTTGACCTTGCCGGTGACCATCTTTTCGACGATCGCCGGTGGCTTGCCCGACTCGGCCGCCTGCTCCTGGGCGATGCGTCGCTCGCGCTCCACCAGTTCGGGGCTGACCTGGTCCGGCGACACGGCCAGCGGATCGGCAAAAGCGATGTGCATGCAGACATCGTTGAGCGTGGCGGTGTCCACTTCGCCGTCGATGGCCAGCAGCACGCCCACCTTGTTGTTGTGGTGCTTGTACGAGCCGACGAGCGGGGCGGTCATCTTCACGCCGCGGACGAACTTCATGTTCTCGCCGATCTTGTCGAAGGCGGCCTGCACGGCGTCGTGAATCGGCTGGCTCTCGGCCACTGCGCCGTCGGGGCCTTGCAGGGCCAACTGGGCCACCTGCTCGACCATGGCGCGGAAGACATCGTTGCGGGCGCAGAAATCCGTTTCGGTGGAAACTTCGACCATGCTGGCCGAGTTGCCCGAACGGGCGATGCCGATCAGGCCTTCCTTGGTCTCGCGGGCGGCCTTTTTCTCTACCTTGACCATGCCCCATTTCCGGAGCAGGTCCACGGCGGCCTGAATGTCACCATTGGCTTCGGTCAGGGCCTTCTTGCACTCCATCATGCCCTGGGCGGTCATCTCGCGCAGTTGCTTCACAGCCGATGCGGTAATCTGTGCCATGTCAAATCCTCATGCCGCCCGAAGGCGGGTCTCGCTTGTCGTAGTACGGGAATCTCACCCGCGAGGTCACGCCCCAGTGGGCGTGAGCCTCATCCGGTCCAGGCACGCAATGCCCATGAACCGCCTTGCCAAGTTGTCATGCGACGATGCTAGGCATTTTCTGCCGGCGGGGCGGGCTCATTGAAGCCCACGGCCTCGCGCGGCGACTCGTCAGGGGCGGCAGCGACGGCATCTTCGGCCCGGCCCATCACCGGCCGGTTGGAACGGCGACGTTGATCGCCGCCGACTTCTTCCTTCTTGTCCGACCGCTGCTGCTTGGCCATCTCGATGGAATCGCACAGCTCGGTGACGACCAGTTCGATAGCCCGCATGGCATCGTCGTTGCCCGGAATCGGTATATCGACCATGTCCGGATCGCTGTCGGTGTCGATCAGCCCGACGGTGGGGATGCCAAGCTTCTTGGCCTCACGCAGCGCGTTGGACTCGCGGCTGGCGTCGATGACGAAGACGGCGCCGGGCAGGTGGTCCATGTTGCGGATGCCGTCGAGGTTGCGCTTGATCTTGCGCATCTCGCGCCGGAGGCGGGCGTCTTCCTTCTTGCTCCGCAGGCCCAGCAACCCATCGGCGTCGAGCTGCTCGAGTTTCTCCAGCCGGCTGAGCCGACTGCGAATGGTGCGGAAGTTCGTCAGCGTGCCGCCCAGCCAGCGGTCATTCACGAAGTGCATGTTCGTGCGCCGGGCCTGGTCTTCGACGGTCTGACGGGCCTGACGCTTGGTGCCCACCAGCAGCACGTCCTTGCCATCCGCCACGACCTGGCTGAGAAACTTCTTGGCGGCCATCAGGCCTTTGAGAGTTTCCTTGGGGTCGATGATGTGGATGGAGTTACGCTTGGTGAGGATGTAGGGCTCCATCTTCGGATTCCACCGGCTGACGCGGTGCCCGAAGTGAATCCCGGCTTCGATCATCTCTTTGACAACGTTTGCGGCCAAATTGCACCTCCACAGGGTCCGGATTACGGATCTGATCTCGAAGATGAGATTTCAAATCCCAAAGCCCTGGATACTTCAGGGCATCCGGACGGAACTATGCCTTGGTCTCTACAGAACAAAGCGGTACACGGGCATCGGTGCCGGTAGCCACCTACCGGCATCTGCCCTGACATCAAGACAGATCAGGATAGCCGCTGGATCAGACGCTGGCAAGCGCATTTTGGCGTGAGATTTGTAGCCAAATCCTGAGGCCGGTGGCTGTGCTCAATCAGTTACAAGCCTCGGTATGCATCTTTGCGGTGAGCCACCCGCACAATGAGCACCAGCACCTGCTTGTCCCGAATGGCGTAGACGATGACGTAGTCCTTGCTGGCATGGACGCGGCGTAGCTCACCGAGCCCCTCCAGTTTCTTGGTTCCTTCTCGGCGTGGGTCGTCGCTCAGCAACATCAGCCAACGGGCGATGCGCTGCTGAACCTGTCGCGGCAGGGCTTCAAGCTCCTTTTCGGCCCGAGCTGTAAAGGCAACACGGTAGCGCAAGGATCAGAGCCCAAGCCTTTCCTTGAGCTTGGTCCAGGGGACCGCCTTCTGGCCGGAACGTTCAAATTCATCGAGAGCGGCCTGGCCCTCCTCGGCCCAGTAGCGATCCTCCAACTTCTCCAGCAGTTCCAGATCTTCCTGACTGACTAGAAAGACGGGTTTGCCTCCGCGCCGCTCGATCCGCACCCGTTCGCGCTGGTACGCTACCCGATTGAACGCGTCCGGCGGGATGCGGGTTTCCGATGCCTTTAAGGTCGTCATGCGTCACTCCATCCACTAGCACCACCTGTACAACTCGGTCATCTAGTACATTATCGTCAGGTTGTGGGGAAAAGTCAACTCGCAGCTGGAGGGACCGTGCTGGCTCACTCCGGCCATTGCTCTGGGCTGGCGCAATCTTCCAGCACTCGCTGGATCTTCTGCCAGTGCGTGCCGCGCCACAGCAGCTTGCCGCAATGACGGCAGCGCCAGAACCGCTCGCACGCGGCGAAGGTCTTGGGCGGGGCTTCGTGCTGGACCGACTCACGCGGGATTTCCTCTAACTTCCCGCCGCAGGCCATGCAGCGGGGCATGCCCAGAATGGGCAAGCCAAGCCTGCGGATTACGAAGGCAAGCTGCTGCCTCATGGTAAGCCCGCGCGGCACGAAGACGGCCCGCACCAGGCCGGTGCGGATCACGTTGCGATCAAACAGGCCGCTGTCGCTGGAGAGGATGACCCAGCCATCTTGTTGGGCCTGCCGCACGAGTTGGCCGTCGTCGATGCCGTAGGCGAAGGCGGCATCGTATCCGGCCGCTCGCAGCCAGCGTGCCAGCCCGCCCAGCATCGCATCGCACAGGAATCGGACCTCAGCCATCCATGCATAGTATCCGAGCGACAGGCCGGCCAGGGGCCCCTAAAAGCTTGTGTTCCCTTGAATTGGCCCCCCGGGCATTTGGTATGCTGGTGATTGTGACGACGACGCAAAAAAGGATGGACGCGCCCACAGTGCGCCAAGTGCAGTGCAAGAGCATCCTCGGTGAATCGGGGATCTGCGACTTCGCGGTCAATTGCTACACTGGCTGCGAGCACGCCTGCACGTACTGCTACGCCCGCTTCATGGGCCGATTTCACCATGCCGACAAGCCCTGGGGCAGCTTCGTCGACGCCAAGGTCAACGCCCCTGAAGTGCTGGAGCGGCAGTTGCAGCGGCGGGGGCTCTTTGGCGGCGGCAGCGTCTTCATGTCCAGCGTGTGCGACGCCTACCAGCCGGCAGAACGCGAGTTTGGCCTGACGCGGCGATGCCTGGAGCTGCTGGTGCAGGCCGGCTACAACGTGCATGTCCAGACCAAGAGCGCGCTGGTGCAGCGTGACTTTGACCTGCTGGGAGGGCGTGAGAATGCATCGCTGTGCATGACGCTCGCGTCGGCAGATGCGGCTGTGACGGCTTGGACCGAGCCCAACGCCAGCCCGCCACAGGACCGCATCGAGACGCTCAAGCTGGCGGCCAAGGCCGGCGTTCAGATCAAGGCCTTCGTCGGGCCGCTGCTGCCGGGTCTGACGGATACGCAAGAATCGCTGGAGGCGCTCTTCGCCCAGCTGGCCAAGCTGCCGCTGGCCGAAGTGTACGTGGATCGGCTGAACCTGCGGTGGGGGGTCTGGCCGGCGGTTTCGCACGCCCTGGCTCGGTTCGCCCCGCACGCCCTGGCCGCCACCAAGGCCATGCTCTTCTCGGCCTCCCCCAGCCGCAGCTACAACCGCAGCCTGCGCGTCACCGTTCGCCAAGCCGCCGAAAAGGCCGGCCTAAAGGCACCGATGAATATGGTGCTGTAACGGCTCGGGGGGGCGCGAACTCGTTGATTCGTAAGTCCGTGAACTCGTGAATTCGTTGATTCGTTGATTCGTGGACTCGTGGACTCGTGGCACAGCCGACCTAGGCTGTGGTCTTCGTGGCATGGGCGTCTCGTCCATAACCGTGAAACGACAGCAAATGAAAGCGGCGACCAACTTTGGTCGCCGCTTGTGTTACGTTTCTGTAATCGGGGTTGATCCCCCTGCATCTCCTGCATCCCTGCAGAATCTACCGGGCGTACTCGACGCAGCGGACCTCGCGGATCAGCGTGACCTTGACCTCGCCGGGGTATTGCATTTCTTCTTCGACCCGCTTGGCGATGTCGTGGGCGATCTTGGCCGACATGCGGTCGTCGATATTGTCGGCATCGACCAGCACGCGGACCTCGCGCCCGGCCTGGATCGCATACGCCTGCTTGACGCCCTCGAAGCTGCCGGCGATTTCTTCGAGCTTCTCCAGCCGCTGGATGTAGCGTTCGAGCGTCTCACGCCGCGCGCCGGGCCGGCTGGCGCTGATAGCGTCAGCGGCCGAGACGATGGGCGTGTAGATGTGCGCCACCTGCAAGTCGCCGTGGTGTCCCCCGGCGGCCTCGATGACTTCTTCCTTCTCGCCGTACCGCTTGACCAGATCGGCGCCGATCTGTGGGTGGCCGCCCTCGACCTCGTGGTCGATGGCCTTGCCGATGTCGTGCAGCAGCCCCGCGCGCCGGGCCAGCGCGCCGTCGAGTCCCAGTTCGTCGGCGATGACCTGCGAGAGATACGCCACTTCCATGGAGTGCTTCAGGACGTTCTGGCCATAGCTCGTGCGGTAGTTCAGCCGGCCCAGCAGCGTCACCAGCTTGGGGTGAACGTTGCGGACGTTGGCGTCGATCAGGGCCTGCTTGCCCAACTCCTGGATCTGCTTGTTGACTTCCTTGGTCGTCTCGGCCACCAGCTCTTCGATCCGGCTGGGGTGAATCCGGCCATCCTGAATGAGCTTTTCGAGACTCTGCCGGGCGACTTCGCGGCGGACGGGGTCAAAGGAGCTGACCACCACCACGCCGGGGGTGTCGTCGACGATCACGTCCACGCCGGTAGCCTTTTCAAAGGCGCGGATGTTCCGGCCCTCTCGGCCGATGACTCGGCCCTTCATGTCATCGCTGGGGATATCGACGGTCGAAACGGTGGCAGTGGCGGTGTGATCGGAGGCGTAGCGCTGAATGGCGGTGCCAATGATCTCGCGTGCCTTGGCCTGGGCGGTCTCTTCGACCTGCTCGAGCTTCTTCTGAATGATCTGGGCGGCCTCGCGGTCGATCTCTTTCTCGACGCGTTCAAGCAGTTCCTTGCGGGCATCTTCGACCGACATGTTGGCCACCCGGCTGAGTTGCTGCTTCTGCTGGGCGACGATGTCACTGATTTCCCGATCTTTTTCGACCAGGGCCTTTTCCTTTTCGGCCAAGCCCTTTTCCGCCAAATCGACAGATCGTTCCTTGTTGGCGACGGCGTCGAACTTCTGGTCGAGCTGATCTTCGCGCTTGGCGACCCGCTTTTCTTCTTCCCTGACCTCGGCTCGGGTCTGGCTGATTTCCTTCTCGAACTGTTCGCGGCGCTTTACGACTTCGGTGGTGGCGTCGGCCTGAGCCTGGGCCTTGATGCTCTCGGCCTGGGCCTTGGCGGCTTCGATGCGGGAAGCCTGTTCGCGTTCAAGGGTGCCCCGGCGAGCCCGGCCTAGAAGGACCATCACGATGAGGCCGAGCAGAACCCCGGCCATCATGGCAAAGGAAACAAAGACGTAGTCGCCGCCTTCAAGTACTGCAAACACAGGCATATGCCTTTCCAGGGCGGGAAGGCGAAGGATGGCTGATAATGTCGTCTTCGATCAGGTCAGAGGTTCAATAGACAGATTGACACCGCCGCGACATTCCATGCCGCTGTGGCGCCCAAGGGTTTCCGCTGGCCCACGCTCCGGAGGGCCGGTAAGTGACACCTGGACTTGCATACCAGATTTTGCGGTTACTTCTGCCAATTGGAACTCTATGACCCGAAGGCCTCGCCCCCGTAGGGGCGATAAAACGGCGTCCGCACTCCGTCGCGTCCTTTCCCGTCAATTCCGAATCTTTCCGCGGACAAAGGCTCCGCGGGCGGCGGCGACGCGACTGCGTGTCTGCCCAACGTTTGATCGGTGGACGGACGCCGGCTAGACGACGGCCAGCCATGACTTCCCGGCCGTCATAATGGACAAATGCCCGGTACGGATACATTGCCGCACGTTCGGGCATGCTACACACGAGGCTAACAATCCATGAAGAACCAGTCAAGGAACTTCTCGCCTAAGGCCAAACATCTCCGGCGTTTAATACCGTCCCGTACTGCCACTGGTTCGGCATAGTAAGGAAGGGCGAAGTAGTACGCCCATGCGCCATGTGTCCCTTAAAACAAAGTGGGCCGGGATAAAGAGGAGGAGGAACCTCTTTCGGACGTAGCGGTGGAGGAGAACCGCTAAGCTTATCCCGGCCCAAGGTCCGTTCGTAATTCCACTTAGCACGGATCTGCAGGACGCATGACGTTGCGAATATCTCGGCTAGCGGCGTGAGATTACTGAAGTGTTTCCGGCTCGTGGAAGGCCTGGCCAACCGGCGGGGCGATCTGGATTTAACTCAAGGCCCCCTTGGCATTAGTCGATGACAGCAGCGTAGCGAGGGTTATTGAGGTTTGTTATGGATGCTGTGTACCGTCTTTTGGCAGGCGTAGGTGAAGTGGTTGTGTTGCTGGGGGCCATGGCCTTACTCGTTCTGGCCGCCAGCACTCTGGTCTAGCATGATTGCCCGTAGCCGGAGTCGCACTTGGCCAGTACGGCCGGCAGTTCCAGGATCGAACGTATCCGGTAGGCTGGTTGAATTCTTCGGCTGGTTCGTTTGCCGGTCGGATCCTTCAGTACCGAGATCATCCCCATTCGGTTAGCCCCTGCCACGTCGGCCACCAGCGTGTCTCCGACAAAGACCACCTGCTCAGGAGGCACGGACAAGGCGTTCAGGGCCAGGCGGAAGATGGCCGGGTTCGGCTTGCGCACGAAGACGTCGCAACTGTACACGCGGGCCGGAAAGAACTCGAACAGGCCTTCGCGCTGAAGGTGCTTGTCCAGGACCTCGCCTGGGACGAAGGTGTTGCTGATGAGCCCGAGCTTGTAGCCCTTGCGGCGCAATCCCTCCAGCATCCCCGCCAAGCCCGCCTCGATCGTTGCCTGATTGGCCAGGGGCTCATACCACAGCCAGGACAACTGCTGAAGTTGCTCTTCCGAAAGGGTCAGGCGCATGCGCTTGCAGGCCGAGCGGATGAGATCCAGCGAGTTAAACTCCCTGCCGGTGATGCTCGACCAGAAGTAGTGTAATCGGACCATCCGAAGCTGCCGGCCGAAGAAGCTGCGAAAACTCGGGAGCTTCTGGCCGGTCTGCTTGAGCCAGTTGTAGGAGAGCTTTGCGCCCATGCGGAACATCTTGGTCTTGCTGAATGGGCCGAAATCGATGATGGTGTCACCGAGGTCGAATAGGATTGCTGTGATCTTGGCCATGCCTTCGGGGTGCCTCTGCTTTCGCGTCGCGGCGAGCCATTATAGTGGCTGTCACGCTGGCCCAAAGCAAAAAGGGGGCCTTACCCAGGGCAATCGCATCTAAAGTCCTTGGTCGGTGCGGGTGAGGACGCGGAGGAGGTAGTCGTGGCTCCAGCCGCAGCAGAGCCGTTTGGTTTTGATGCCCACTTTGTGCCTGGTCTGGGCCTTGAGCAGGTTCAGGGCGA
>CAITIS010000141.1 GCA_903892515.1 uncultured Planctomycetota bacterium
CGCCCGCGTTTCGAACCAAGGCCGATTTCACAACGCGGGCGAGACGCCCGCGACACGAGGAAACTGGGTGCCGTGGTTTGCGAAGCGAAGCGGAGCAACCACGTCGTCCCGGCACACGTGGTTGCTTCGTCCTTTCAGGACTCCGCAAACCACGGCACCCATAACTCACGTGAGCCGCTACGCCCACGCCACTTTTCACAGGTCTAATGCGCCGCCGGTGCCGCTGCGCCCTTTGCCAGAGCCTTGCAGCGGTTAGACGGACAGCGCTTTTCCAGCACGTGGGCTTCATATTCCTTGCGGAAGTGCAGCAACGTGCTCAGGACCGGATTGGGCGCTGCTCGTCCCAGCCCGCACAGCGATGCCTTCTTGATCATCTTGCCCAGGCGTTCAAGCTTGCCGAGGTCTTCCATCGTGCCTAGGCCCGTCGTGATGCGGTCGAGAATCTCGACCATCCGCGTGCAGCCTTCGCGGCAGGGGGTGCACTTGCCGCAGCTTTCGTCCTGGCTGAAGGTCATGTAGAACCGGGCGATATCGACCATGCAGTCGTCCTCGTCCATCACGATCATGCCGCCCGAGCCCATGATCGAGCCGGCCTTCATGAGCGTGTCGAAGTCGACGATGGTATCGATCCATTCTGCCGGCAAGACGCCGCCGGCCGGGCCGCCGGTCTGTACGGCCTTGAGCGCCTTGCCGCCGCTGACGCCGCCGCCGATGCCGAACACCACCTCGCGCAGCGTCGTGCCCATGGGCACCTCGACCAGGCCGGTGTGCGCCACCTTGCCCGTGAGCGAAAACACCTTCGTGCCGCCGCTCTTTTCCGTGCCGATGCTGGAGAACCACTCCGCGCCGTATATGATGACGACCGGCACGTTGGCAAAGGTCTCGACGTTGTTGATCACCGTGGGCTTGCCCCACAGCCCCGCGTCGGTGGGGTAGGGCGGGCGAATCTCCGGCTGGCCGCGATTGCCTTCGATGGAGTTGATCAGCGCGGTCTCTTCGCCGCAGACGAACGCCCCGGCCCCCAGCCGGATTTCCAGGTCAAAGGAAAAGCCCGAGCCCAGGATGTTCTCGCCCAGCAGGCCGTACTTGCGCATCTGCGTGATGGCCAGCTCGATTCGCTTGATGGCCATGGGGTACTCGGCGCGAATGTACAGGAACCCGCGACTAGCCCCGATGGCAAACGCCCCGATCACCATGCCTTCGAGCACGGAAAACGGGTCGCCTTCGAGCATGCTGCGATCCATGTACGCACCGGGGTCGCCTTCATCGGCGTTGCAGATGATGTACTTCACCGGCCCGGCGGCATTGGCGCCGAGCTTCCACTTGCTGCCGGTAGGGTAGCCCGCGCCGCCCCGGCCGCGGAGCTTCGAGCGCGTGACCTCGTCGATCACCCATTGGCGGTCGTTGCGATCGAGCACCATCGCCATGGCCTCAAAGCCGCTGTAGGTGAGGTATTCAAGGATGCTCTCGGGATCGATGATGCCGCTGTTTCGCAGGGCGATGCGGCTTTGGCGGTTGAAGAACGGCACGTCGCCGTAAAGCTGGAAGAACCGCTTGCCGATGGGTGCGTTCTCGGTCGTCAGCAAACGCTCGACGACCTTGCCGCCCTTGATGTGGACGTTGACGATATCCCGGACATCGGCCTCGCAGGTGATGCGATAGATAACGTTGCTGGGACGCAGCAGCAGGTGGGTGGCATTGCCCATCTCTTGCGTGCGGCACAGGCCAAAGCAGTTGGCCTCGATGACATTGACGGCCTCGCCTTGTACGCCCGCCTCGGCGAGCAGCTGGCGAAACAGCCCGGCGAAATCGAGGTGTTGGGCCCGCCCGCAGCGAATGCCGGCGCAGAACATGGCTTCGATTCGCGGCGGGGCATGGCGGTGGGCGTCGAGGATTCGTTCTGCCACTGGCTCGCCGCCCATGACGTGCTTGGTGAATATCTCATGTACCGCATCGCGGTCGACGCGGTCGTACTTCACCGGCAGCCTGCCCGGCAGCATGACGTTCACAATGGGCTCGCGGCTGCACCGACCCGTGCAGCCGGTCTGACGAACGGCGATGTCGCTCCGGCCAGAGGCAGCGATGTGCTTGCGGAACTCCTGGAGTACCTCGCGAGCCCCAGCCGCGTTTTCGCACGTGGCCGAGCCAACCTGTATCACCGCCTTGCCGCTCTCGCCCTTTTCGGCGACGGCCTGGCGGGCCTGCTCCAGCAACTTTTGGTAAGCGTCCATCACAACTGGCATTGACAGTCCCTTCTGAAGACGTAGCACGGGCGTCTCGCCCGTGGCCCGATGACGCGAGAATGCCCGAAAGCCCCATGGGCCCGCCGCCCATGTTACGACAAAAACACTCATGGACGCCGCCCACGCTGCGACAACGAGTTCCTTCGTAAGGGTGCCATAGGTTGAGCCTCGCCGTCTTGAGGCTCTACCTATGTATGCACGACCCGTATCACAGCCGCCATCGGCTGTGACTAGATCGGTCAGGCGTCGCCATCTTCTGCAATCTCGGCCCTGACAAAAGGATATGCAGCATGATAGGCCGCCGACGGGACGGAAATATGACGGTTGCGGAAGGTCGGGAGCAGAATGGCCGTTTTTCGTGTCGCGGGCGTCTCGCCCGCGCTCAGAATACGGACCTACGGTGGCTTGCAAACGGAAGCCCAAAGACGGACACAGCGCGGGCGAGACGCCCGCGACACTCACTCAATGCAATCTCTACAGGCCCGCGAACAGCCGTTGGATCTGCGTTTGATTCATGGGCGTGCCGTACTCGCAGCCTTCGAAGGCTTCGGCGTACTTGACGGCCGGGCCGCGCTGGGGGCCGTAGCGCTCGATTAGCAGGGGGCGATACTTCTCGGCCAGCTGGGCGTCCCAGCCGCTGCGCTGCTCGAAGAGCCACTGCCGCCGGCCCTTGTCGTCGGCGGGCACCTGGTCGAGTTGGCCCTTGTTGTACGGCAGCCATTCGTATTGCTGGCTCTGGTGGCAGTGCAGGGCGTCGAACTTGCGCGCAATCACCGAACTGATGTCGATAGCCACGGTGGGCTCGAATGGGCAGGGCTTGCGGAAGCGGTCGGCGAAATAGCCGATGACCGGGTTGGTCTTCATGGCCGGCGTGTCGGCGCAATCGTTGGGCACGGTGACGACGTACGCTGAATCCATCACGAGCTGGCTGGTGTAGCGATGGTCGGGATGGTAGTCGTTGGGGCGGTGGGTGAGGATCAGGTCCGGGTTGAACTGCCGGATCATGCGGATGAACATCCAGCGGTAGATCATCACCGGCTCGATCTGGCCATTGGGGATGGGCAGGACCAGGCTCTCGGCCCCCAGCAAGGCCGCGGCGGCCTTGGCTTCGGCGATGCGGCGCTGCGCCAGCACCACCCCGCCCTGGTTGTAATGGCCGGTCTGACCGTCGGTGGCGGAGACCAGGCGGACGGTGTGGCCCTGCGCCGCCCAAAGGATGGCCGAGCCACCCACCAGGAACTCGCAGTCGTCCGGATGCGCCCCGATGCAAAGAATCCTAAGCTTCTCGCTCATTTCAGGCTTCCTTTCCAGGGGGTGATTATCCGATATTCTTATGGCCGGCGGCAATGGCCTGCCGCAGAATGAATGCGTGGCACGGGCGTCTCGCCCGTGGGTGTCGCGGCAGTTTCGTCGTGGAGTTCGGCTGCAACCATGCATGGGCGGGGCGCCCATGACACGCATGGCCGAGATGGTAATGTCACGCTGGATCGTTTATCGAAGGGACTCGATATGGAATACTTGCAGTTCGTGGGCACCCAGTACCTGGTAACGATGGGCTGGGCGATTGTCGGGGCGGTCTCGATGGGCATCGGCTTGGGCATCGCCCTGAAGGTCTTTACCTGGATGACGCCCGGCATCGACGAGATGGAAGAGCTCAAGAAGGGCAACATCGGCGTGGCGATCGTGCTGGCGGCCGTAGTGCTGGCGATGGCGCTCGTGGTGGCGGTGACAGTCCTGCCGGAATGCTCGAACTAGGAGCCCAGCCATGAAATCCATCGGTTGTCTTACGGTGATCGCATTGGTGGCGCTGGGAATCATCCTGCTTGGTCGAGGCCAGAACATCAGCCAGGAAGATCAGGGGCGGTTCATCGGCGAAAAGGTCCACCGCGGCTACAACAAGATCAAACGCGTCGTCGAAGGCGCCAGCCAAGGCTGGAAGGAAACGCCCGACGAGGAAGATGAGCAAGACGACGAGCCCGCCTCGCCCCAGGACAAGGGCATCTAGCCCCCAAGGCGACTGCGGCTACGGCAGTAGCCAGAGACAAACAGCGTTTCGACACAGAGACGCAGAGCAACAGAGGTCCGAGGTTCCGGGCGAGAAGACCGCGATTGGGACGCCGCAAAACCCACAGCCGAGGGCGGCTGTGCCACGAGTCAAACCAGTCCCAGGCTTTCTCTCTTCCCGACCTGTCGCCTGTCAGCTATCAGTCGTTTTTCAACAAGAGGTACGGCCCATCGGGAATGGCCGCCATGGTGGCATCGGGCCGCTGGGCGAAGAAGCGGTCGATGAAGGCCTGCGTCCGCGCGTGGGCATCGCCCTGGCCGGGCAGGGGGGTAACCGCGATGTGCTTTTTCGCCTCGTCGTCGATGCCGTCACTGGCCAGCAGCAGCTTGTCCTGGCCGATCCGCTCCAGCACGCGGGCCTGCATCTGGAGTTCCCACTGATCCAGGTCGGTCTTGCCGCTCCGGGCGATGTGGCCCAGGAAGCCGCGCCAATCGTCGCCCCAGCGGGCCATCAGCTCGCAGAAGGCCTTCGACCCCAGCTTCTCGCCGCAGTGCGAGACGATCAGCATGGTGGAGTTCTCGCCCAGCGCCGGCAGGGCGGTGCACATGCCCTTGACGGTCTGGTAGAAGGTCTGATCCAGCGGATAGCCGCCGGCATTGGTCAGCACCAGGTCAAAGCCACCGGCGTGCTGCGGCCCAATCGTGGCCGACACGAACTGCTGCACCTCTTTGCAGCCGCGCAGGTGCGCCTGCTCCAGGTCGCCGCAGTAGATGCCCGCGATCTGCCGGTCGCGCGTGATGGAGACGTTGAACAGGAAATCGACGCCCACCGTCTTGGCCACTTCCAGCGAGATGCGATGGCAGGGGTTGCCTTGCAGGATGCCATTCTCGGCGTTGGGGTCGGCCAGCGTCTCATAGCCGTGGAAGCGTTGCAGCGTACCTAAGTCCACCAAGGCCGGGCAGACGCCCTTGCGTCCGCCGGAGAAGCCGGCCATGAAGTGCGGCTCGATGTACCCCGTCACGATGCGGAAGTCGGCCTGGGCGAAGCGGCGATTCACGCTCACCGGCGGATTGTCGCTGACCTTCACCAGCGTCTCGGGCCGATCCGCCTGGTGGTCGATCACTTCATACTGGGCCAGGATTGCCGGCCCGACCAGTTCGACGCGCTCCTGCGGGGTGCTTGGCCGGTGCATGCCCGTGCCGATAATGATGACCACCTGCCTGGCTTCCACGCCGCAGCGGTGCAGCATGTCCAGCATGGGCGGCAGAAAGGCCTTGTTGGGCACCGGCCTGGTGATGTCGGAGATCGTGATGGCGACGCTCTTGGGCTTGCGGGCGCGGATCAACTCCGCCAGCGGGGCCGAAGCAATCGGGCGTGCCAGTGCGTCGCGCACGGCTTGGCCGGCGTCGGGGAGGGGGCAAGCGCCGGCGGCTTCGAGCACGACGCACGATTCGGGCACTTCCAGCGTCATGCCGGATAACCCGTACAGCATGGGGACGGTCTTGGTCTTCATGAATACCTACCGCCGAGGGGCCGACGTCGGCGAAGCGTCCGACCCGCCACCAGCCAGCGGGCCGGCGGGCAAACTGCGCCGCGTGGCCACGAAGGCGATGACTCCGGCACAAAAGAGAAACAACACAATAAGCACGACGATCAGGAAGGTCTTGTTCACGCCGCGTCGCGCGGGGTAACGCAACCCTGGGGCCAAGGCCGAACGAGCGGCGCGCGAGCGCTGGTTGGCCAGCGTCGAGCGGCTCTCGGCCAGGGCGTCCATGCGGTTGGTCTCGTCATTGGGATCGACGGGCATGACATCGTCAATGTTCGTGTCATGAGCGTCGTTCTGCTTGCTTGGCCGACCCTTGGTTTGCGTCTGCGCGGATGCCTGCATAACCTGCTCGGCGGCGGGATCAGAGACTCCCGGCACGTCGAAGAGCGTCCGACAGCGCGGGCACCGGCCACGCTTACCTTGGCAGGCCTCCGCGACGCGGATCGCGCTGCGGCATTGATGACAAAAGAAGCAGATCACCTTAGCCTCGACCTTCAATGGCTGGACACCCATTGAATGTACGCATCGGCCGCGGTCGCGACAAGACGCTTTTGCGAAATTCATGGCCAGGACCCGCCCCAACGGCAGTAATCCTTGGCGGCCCCGCGACGTCTGGGCCAATTCGAGGGCACATGAGCGTGTGGCGACTTTCCCTGGTGCCATGATTCAAAGCAAACAGCATTCGACGCAGAGGGCCAGAGTTCCAGAGAACGACAGGACCTTGCAGCCCCAGGCAGGGCGTCGCGTCGGCACCTTTATCGGGGCTGGCCTTCCATCTGGCTGTCTCTGTTCCTCTGCGGCTCTGCGTCGCAATTCACCAACCCGTGGCGCCGACGTCACGCCCGGCTTGCCAGAAGACGCAGTCAGGCACGAACATGATCGGCTCTTCTTGACGTGTAGATCGCGGGCACTTAGCATGTCAGTGCTGGATGAATGCATAGTGGCGATGGCGGGTGCAAGCGATGTCGGCGTGCTGCTCGCCCACGTGACGATTCGCGAACTGATGGCTGTCGGCCCCGATGGGCTGATTGTCCGGAAGCAATTACTCTAAACGCGTCCGCCCATGACGCTGACTTAGCGTCACGAAAGGGCGGCTGGTCGCCACGATCATCGGATCCGTCGGCTGGGAGGTTGACGCATGCAGGCTAAGAGAATTGGCGTGGCGGTAGCGTCATCGGAATCCTATGACCGCGCTGCGCTCCATGGGATCCTGTCGTACTGTCGCACCCATGGCCAGTGGAAGTTCTACTACAACGAAAACCCGGTGCCGCCTGAGCACATGCTGAGTAGGATGGCCGAGGTGTTCAAGCGGATGGACCTTCAAGGGATCATCATCAACCTGTGGTTCAAAGAGGTCCTCGACACGATCATGCCATGGGGACTTCCCGTGGTGGAAATCGGCGGGACGGTAGCTGGCCCGTGCTCGAGTGTGCACGTCGACAACGATGCCGTGGGGACAATGGCAGCCCAGCATCTGCTGGAGCGGGGGTTTTCAAATTTCGGCTTTATCGGCTGGCACGGAGCTAAGCACTGCGATGAACGCAGGGACGCGTTCATCCGGACGCTGGCCCAGGCTGGCTGTAGTTGTGAGGTCTTGATGCTGCCGGCGCCCGCGCGTACGCAGCCGATCCACGCCGACGTCCTTATGAGCCAGTGGCTGAAATCCCTGCCCAAACCAGTTGGTGTGTTTGCCTGGTACGACTATCCGGCGCGAGAGGCCATCTATGCCTGCCGCCAACTTGGCATTCGCGTGCCGCGCGATGTGGCCGTCCTGGGCGTCGATAACGACGAACTGAACTGCACACTCAGCGATACGCCGATTTCAAGCATCGATGTCAATCCGACCCTGATCGGGTACCACGCCGCCAAGCTCATCCACCAACTCATCAACGGCAAGAAGCCGCCCGCCAAGCCGATCCTGATCCAACCCAAGGGCGTGGTGGTGCGCCGCTCCACCGATACGCTGGCCAATGCCAAGCCGGAGGTCGCCAAGGCATTGCAGTTCATACGCGATCACGCCACCGAGGGCATTCGCGTCAGCGACGTGTTGCACGGTGTGGCCATCTCGCGGCGGGCTTTGGAAATGGAATTGTCGCGGCTGCTGGGACGCTCGCCCCTTCAACAAATCCGGCATGAACGAATCCAGCGTGCCAAGTCTCTCCTGCTGGACACCGACCTTTCGATTTTGGCCATCGCCCGATCCTGTGGCTTTCGCTCCGCGTCTTCATTCGGAAATGTGTATAAGGGCGAACTAGGCAGCAGCCCCGCGCAGTTCCGGGCAAAGCATCGCATCGTGACGCTCTAGTAGTCCTTCGCAGTTAGTCTTGTGGGTGGCACAGCTTTTCAACCTGTGCCTGCATGGCTTGAAAAGCTGTGCCACCGACTCACACATTCAGCCGTGAAGGACCACCAGTTGACCGTTATCGGTATTCGCGGTATCATGGGGACAGTCACATGGCGGTGAGATTTGGTGCGCGTCCGCCTCGCGGCAAACAGTCCGGCCGGTTCTTCTTGGGCATGCGGCTGAACTGTGATCGCAAGCTCTAGGTCAATCGCAGTGAGGTAGGAACGCGAAAGGAAACGTTATGAGGCATTTCTGGCGTTGTTCGATGGTGCTGACGGTCGTGTTAACCGCCGCTTCCTGCCCAGCGGCCGATTGGGCCTACCAAGGCGCGGATCCGGGCTACACGAAGTACGCCGCGGACAACATCGCCGCCAACGGCTCGTTCCAGCAAATCTACTCCAAGCGGTTCTATTCCAAGTTCAGCGCCGACATCAATCCTAACTACAACTTCTCCACCGGCGTACTGGTCCGGAACGGCCAGGCCTGGGTCATCAGCAACGATGCGGTGGACAATGGCAACTGGTACTCGCCCGTGGTGGCCACCAAGTTCGACTGGGCCACCGGCACGACCATTACGCACAGCAACCTGCCCGGTTACGGCTCACCCACCAGCCCGCGTACGTTCCATCCCAACGAAAACGCCGGCGAGCTTGACTCGAATCACTGCAACTTCCCGGCCCTGTGGGCGCCGGATGGGCGCATCTATGCCCGCCACGGCGGCGACCAGCGCTGCCTGGGCGCCATGGACCCCAACACCGGTACGTGGACAGTCCTGCCCTTTGACGGGGCGGCCGATGCCGGCAATGGGTACGACACTCCCGCCTTCCTCAACTGCTATGGCGACAAGCTGCTGTACCACGGCGGCTATGCCGGCGGCATCTGGGGCTACGCCGCCAGTAACGTTTCCGCGGCCGCCTGGGCCAGCGGCACCCAGGGCCAGTATCTGTTCAAGGTCGCCAACGCCTCTCCCTATCACAATCAGGGTGTCTGGTCGCAGGATTCGTACCGCGACGGCGACATCCCCAAGGCCGCGGCAAACATGGCGGTCCTCTCCTCCTGGTCCACGGACCCGACGACCCAGGCCCACACCATGACCGTGACGGCCACGAACTTGACCACCGGCACGCAGGCCTGGACCAAGACCTATCCCACGAATACCTACGGCCAGTCGGGGTATTACACCAGCACCAGCGATTACTGGCGATTCATGGCCACCGAGGACGGCAAGTACGTCTACTACGTCCGCAACGGCGGCTATACGCAACTGCACGTTGACAACATTGCCACGGGTGACCAGATCAGCTCCGTGGCCTTGAATCCGAATTCTGACCCGCTGATGGCCTACAGTAATAACTACGTGTACACCGTCGGGGCTCACGAGCAAATGAAGATTGACGCCACCACCGGCGCGATTGTGTGGCGTAAGACCACCACTTTCACTTCCGACTCTGGCTACATGATCTACCAGCAGAATCTGGCCAAGGGATACTCGTCGTACGACGTGCTGTATCGGCCATTGGTGCTGACGAACGACACGATGTGGTGGGTGGACGGCGCCAGCGCCAATACCGGCCACCTCATCGGCATGTCCACGGCCGACGGCACGATCGTCCAGAACATTGACCTGGAGGCGATGGTGATCGCCAAGAACCCCAACGAGCGGCTGATCGGCGTGAACGACGTGATGGATGCCAACGGCAAGCTGGGTTTGCTGCTGGACATCGGCGACGTGACCGACCCGCACCAGACCGACGGCAGCAATAAGATCAAGTACCAGGACCTGTACGTGTTCGGCTCACGCTTGCCGGGCGATGCCAATGGCGACGACAAGGTGACCTTTGCCGACTACATTCTGTTGGAGTTGAACTTTGCCCACAGCGGCAACTGGGCGCAAGGCGACTTCGACGGCGATGGCATGGTGACCTTCAAGGACTACATCATCCTCGAAGCCAACTTCGGCAAGAGCGTTCCCGAGCCGGCGACGATGTCGCTGCTGATTCTCGGCGGCCTGGCGCTGTCAAGGCGGCGCCGGTAGAGCGGGCAGGGCGGGTGCGGGTTGGCAACGAAAAACATCTAGTACTCTGTCCGGGCGATAATGTGGGTGCCACGGCTGCGGCGTTCGCAGCCGTGCCTCTTACACACCTGCAAACACCGCAGGTGTGGCACCCGACAATCTAGGTCAGACAGAGCACTAGTGTAGTGCGTCATTCAGATTGAACATTATCATCCTGCCTTTGCGAAGCGGTAGGCCCCCGCTTTCAGCGGGGGTACGAAATGCGATTCCAGGCTGCTGAGCCCGTTTACGGGCTTTGCTGCATTCGGGGAAGCCCGTGAACGGGCTGGATGCAACCCTCGGCTTGTCGCACCGCCGCTCAAGCGGCGGCCTAACAGGAAAAAAGCCCCGTAAACGGGGCTCAGATCCCAGGTGGTCGCACCGCCTCTTATTGGCCACAATGGTCAGGAATTGTGACGCGCTACACGAGATGCAACGGGCGGTCCACTGGGCCGCCCGTTCTCGTTTCAGGACTCAAAGCGGTAGCCAATCTCGCGGATGGTTTTGATGAACGTTGGCCGGTCCGGGTCAGGTTCGATCTTGCCGCGCAGCGTGTTTATGCAGCGATCCACGCTGCGAGTGGTGACGAAAACATCGTGACCCCACACCTGTCGCAGGATTTCGTCGCGTTGCAGCGCTCGTCCGGCGTGCCGGAGGAAGAACTCCAGCAGGGCGAATTCCTTGGGCGTCAGCGCGATGTCGCGCCGGCCGCGGGAAAGCCGCCGCGAGGCCACGTCCAGTGCAAATGGCCCGAACTCAAACGAGGCCGTCTCCTGGCTGCGGCGGCGGCGAAGAAAGGCGTTGGCCCGCGCCAGCAGCACCTTGATGGAAAAGGGCTTGGTCACGTAATCGTCGGCGCCCAAGTTCAGCCCCAGCAGCAAGTCTGACTCCTGCCCTTTGGCCGTCAGCATAATTATGGGCACGTCCAGCCCCTCCTTGCGGAGCAGCCGGCAGATTTCGTAGCCATTGACGCCCGGCAGCATGATGTCCAGCACGATCAGGTCCGGCCGGCAGGACAGGGCCAGTTCCAGACCCTTCTCACCATCGTCGGCCGTGAGAACCTGGAATCCCTCGTGCGCGAAGTTGTCCTTGAGCCCGCGCAGCATGGCCTCGTCGTCTTCGACGATCAGGATGGTCCCACTTGCCGTCACGCCCGTGCCTCCTGGCCTTGCGCGGTCATGGCAGGCAGTCGAACCGTAAAGGTGCTGCCTTTGCCGCTTTGGCTCTCCACGCTCACTCTCCCGCCGTGGGCGTCCACCATGTACTTGACGATACTGAGCCCCAGCCCGCAGCCGCCGGCCTTGCGAGCCAGAGTCTGGTCCACCTGGTAGAACCTGTCGAAGATCTTGCCTATCGCCCGGCGGGTCATGCCGATGCCGTTGTCACTGACCTGGATGCAGACATCCGCGGGCTCGGCAAATGCCCGTACGATCACGTGCTTGTCCTGGCCCGTGTACTTGTAGGCGTTGTCGAGCAAATTCACCAGGACGGTCGTCAACGCATCGCGATCGCACAGTACCTTCGGCAGGTTCGGCGTCACGTCCGCCTCCAGAATCTGGCCTGGCCCGAACCGCTCCCGCACAGCCTCCACCGCGTCGCTCACGACCTGGCCAATATCCACCGGCTCCCGCTCGAAGGTCTTCTTGTTCCGCTCCATCCGCGAGAAGCTCAGGAAGTTGTCGATCAACCGGCTCAGGCGCTGGTTCTCGCGGACGATCAGGGCGTAATACTCGCGCACCTGTTGCTCTTGCGTGCAGCGTCCCTCGGCCAGCGTGTCGATCAGCACGCGCATCGACGCCAGCGGGGTCTTCAGTTCGTGCGACACCGTGGCCACCAAATCGTTCTTGAGCTTGGCCAGGCGGACCTGCCGCCGCATGTACGCCGCCAGCAGCAGGGCGATGGCAGCGATGGCCACGACGCCCAGCCCGCCCGTCCAGAAATACGCCAGCACCTGCTTTTGCGATGCGGCCGCGAAGGGATCCTCGCCCACCAGGAACACCGCATACTCCCAGCCCGCCAGCACGCCCTCGGCCGGCACACGGAGAAACGCGTCCTTGAAATCAGCCGGGGCGGCATCTGGGCCCAGCAGGGCGATCCTGGCCTCAGATCGTGGAGTGAGGGATTGTGCCAACTCAGCCATCTCAGCCAAAGTGGCCTTGGCGTCAAAGATCGCAACCACGTTCGTGCCGGCCGGCCGAAGGTGCAGCCATTTCCCCGGACCCGCTGACTTAAGCGATGCCGTGGCGGGTGCGACATCCTGCCACAGGTACTCCTGGGCGACTTGCTCGGACTGGAGCGTGGGCAGGGAAGGGCACTGCGGCCAGATCCGCTGCAACTCGCCCATCAGAAACAGTCGCTGGCTGCTGGGCAATTGGAGATCGGAGTAGTCACTCACCTGCGCGTACAAGGACTTGGCCAGTGCGGGAAAACTCTGTAGTGAGGCATCGCCCCGGCGGCTTGCCGCGGCGCGGGCCGTGGCCGTGGCAGTTTGCGACGCGGACCGAGACAACTCCAGCGCCATCAGCAGGGCGTTGGGACGGATCAGCCGGCCTTGACTGTCGTGCGACGCATTGAACGTTGGTGCGGACAATTTGCCCGTGAGAATCTCCATCGCTTCGGCCGAGCGCCCAGATTTGGCCAGGCACCGCGCGCAGGCCAGCCACGCGTTGGCGGCCACGTTGTTGTCGGTGGCATCAGCGGCAATGTGTGCGTACGCGTCGGCGGCCGGGGCAAGTTGATCCAGCGCCAGCTCCATCTGCTGGGCTTCGTGCCACGCCGGCAGGTTCAGGAAGGAGTCATCGCCGGCGGGCTGCACGGGATAGGCCACATTCCCGGCGAGGTCCAGCACGATGGCCGAGTCCGCCGCCTGGGCCCGCACCAGCCTCTCAAAGACTTGTCCCGGCGCGGCAGTGCCCGACGGCGAGAGAATCCTCTCCAGCCGAGACCGCCAGAGCCCATCGATGCGGTCCCTGGCCTCTGCGAGCCTTCCGCGGTACACGTCGATGAGCCGCTGCCGCACGGCCAGACGTTCATTGGCAACGGCCTGGCTCATGAACCACAGCACGCACGCCGTCGGCACCACCACGGCCGTGAGCAAGACCAGCAGCACAGGCCACAGCCCCGCGTCGCGGCCCGTGCCAAGTCGTGTCCCTGCATGCTTGCCAATCATCGACATTCGCTCGCATTCACCGCCGCCAGGCGTCTGCTGCAAGCAAGCCCGTAAGTCACCGTGGCCAGGAGGCCATTGCAGCTAAGCTCGAAGGCCTTTGAAGATGCAGCCCAAGGAAAAGTGAAGCGGTGCACTCGGAAGGCCTGCCGAGAAGTGTCGCAAGCAAGCCTGTCGGTCACGGCCGCCACGAAACTGCTGCAGCTAGGCTCGTCAGTCGTGGTCTCCACGGGACCATCGCCGCTAAGCCCGAAGGGCTTGAAGAATACAGCCCAGGGCAGAGCGAAGCGCCGCCCTGGGTAACTGGCCGCGCCGCGACGAGCCCTGAAAGGGCGAAAGACTGCAACGCTCACTCCCATATGTACCGTTCGTCGAAAGGGATATGGTGCTTCTTCAAAAGGGCCACAAACTCTTGCTGGAACGTCATCTTCTGGTGATGTTCCTCTTGATGGACGATGTACTTCCGCACGGCCGCCACGTTGGACTGGCTCACGGAAAACGACCCGTATCCGGCCTGCCAATAGAACTCCGATAGGGCGGGCGACCGGGTCTTGATCCACTTAGACGAGCCTTTCTTAACCTCCTCAACCACCTTGGCCAGGGAGTGATTCCTGGAAAGGCAAAAGAGCACGTGCACGTGGTCTGCCACGCAGTTGATCTCGATGGCCGGGGATTTAAGCTCCTTCAAGATGCCGCCGAGATAGGCGTTCATATCTACGCGCAACTCAGGCGCTATGAACGGCCTTCTGAGCTTCGTGCTGAAGGTCAGATGCGAAATGATCCTCGCCAGCGATTGCGACATTGTGCCGGTCTTTCTCTTGCGCCCTTTCAGGGCTTCCCTGTAACAATCCAGTTCCCAGGGCGGCGCTTCGGCCTTGGGGCCTCGCTCTGCCCTGGGCTGGACTCTATCAGCCCTTCGGGCTGAAGAACATCCTGTCTTCCGCCATGAGTGGAACAACGTCTGTATTCCGCCCCGGGCAAACAACGTCTGTCGGTGGGTGGCATGGCCACGCTGTCGTTGGCGTGACCATGTTAAGACCCGAATCGCAGGCAGGACGGGCGACATGGCCATGCTGTCGCTAGCGTGACCATGTCAGATCCGAGTCGCAGACAAGCTGGGCCCTTCACGCGCGGGGCCCAGTCGGCCGAACCTACTTGATGTAATAGCCCGCCACGCGCCACTTGCCGTCGCTGTCTTTTGTGGGCGTGACCGTCTCGACGGCCTCTTTCTTGTTCTCAAAGGAGGTCTGGAACTGCATCACTACGTACTGGCCGTCGGGAGCGCCGGGCAGGGAGGTCGAGAATACCGCCGTCAGCAGCTTGCGGGAAAGCACTTTGCCCAGCGGGCTTCTCACGCCCTGAAGCTGCTGCTGGAACGCGTCCTTGGTGACGGCCTTACGCAAGAACTCGGCCGCGGCGTCCCAACTTTCGGCGTACTTGCCGTCGTCCACCAGTTTCATCCACTCTTGGGCGACCGGCACTGCGGCCTTGACGGCAGCGGCAGCATTGGCATCCTGCCCACTTGCCGGCTGAGATGTGGCCGGCCCCGTTTCAATCGTCTCCGCCGAGACATACTTGCCCTGCGGGGTGAAGGTGAATCGCTGCTCGATCACCTTTTTGTCCTTGTCCCATATTGTCGCCAGGTACTTGTATGTGATGGAGACGTTTCCGTTAGCATCTTCCATTGGCTGGCCCCAGGCGAGAGTCTTGCGGGCCGTGACATCTCGGTAGTTCTCGCTGAAGAACTTCTCCACCCAGTCCTTGACTCCACCTCTCTGGACAGGGCCATCGAACGATTCGGCCCCAGCCGCGTTGACCTGCCGGGCATCCTCCAGCAGGTCAGCCGGTATGGGTGTGGGCTTGCCGTCAGCAGACCGCGTAGCGAAAAGCACCACGTACCGCACAGCCGGTACGCGAGACTCGTTTTGAAAATTCTGGTGACTCGGAGAGTTGATACCCTTTCGATAGATCTTGCCCGGTTCGAGTTTGACCGGCAACGTGCAGGTCGTGCGCGTACGGTCGTAGTAGGGGCGGCCCGCGCCTTCGGGAGAAAAGGCCGCGCCGGTCCAGGACCAACAGCCGTCAAGCATCTGCTGGTCAAACGTGACGGTGATCTTGTCCACGGACGGGTCCACGTCGTCTGTGAGGTTGGGCGGGGTCGTCTTCACGACGTGCGGCGCGTTGTTTGTACGACCTCCGGACGCCGTCACGGATTCCGGCGGAGCCGCATTGATCTGTTTGGCTTGTTCCAGCAAGTCCGCCGGTATGGGTGTAGGCTTGCCGTCAGCCGACTTCGTGGCGAAGACGATTATGTACCGCCCAGCTGGCACATGAGCCACGGTCTGAAAGTTCTGATGACTCGGTGAGTTAATTCCCACCCAGTACACCTTGCCCGGCTGGAGTTTCACCGGCATCGTGCACGTTGTGCGAGCCGCGCCATAGGATATCTCACCCGCGCTCTCGGGAAATATCGAGCCGGTCTGCTCGCTGAACGCCTTATCCCCGGAGGTGAAGGACCAACTCTTGTCCATCATTGGTTGATCGAACGTGACGGTGATCTTGTTCAAGGCTGGGTCCACATCGTCGGCCAGCGCCGCCGGCATGGTCTTCACAACGTGCGGCTGATTCGACGCCTTTGGCATCTTCGCCAACTCAGCCTGCGCCTTGGCGGCGATGTCCTTCTGGTCGCTGAAATGCTGGGCCACCTGATCAAACTGCTGAGCGGCCTGCGTCTTGTCGCCCTTCTTCAGCAGGCACATTCCCAGCCGGTAGTGGGCCTGGGCGACGGCTTGGCGGTTGGCGGCCGATTGCTCGATGATCTGGCTGTAGATCTTCATGGCCGCGTCGAGATTGCCGGCCGTCTCTTCCTGGTAGATGCCCTTTTCCAGCAGCACGGCCAGCGGCTCAGAGGGCTTGGAAGTGCTTGCCGCGGGCGCCGCCGTGCTTGAGGGCAATGTGCTCGCCGCCGGCGCCGCCCAGGTCGCGACAGCCAGTGCCGCTACAGTAATCCCGATCAGTGCATGTCTCATATTTGTCCCTTTCGTGCCGATAGTACCGGAAACCCGCCCGAGTTTCCTGAGCGGATTATGCCAAGCGAATGTTACCGAATTGTCACGGCGCGATCCGATTTTCGTCCTTTTATGAGTTTTTCACGGGCGCCGCAGCCCACCGGCCGCCAAGTCACGCATCTTCCAGCCCGAAGGGCTGTCAGAGTACAGCCCAGGGCAAGCGTAGCGACGCCCTGGGTGAAGGCAGCCAAGGAACACGAGCCCTGAAAAAGGGCGGCACAAACTGTCGCGCCCTTTCAGGGCTGGACACAGATGCGGCCTATACCCAGGGCGTCGCTGCGCTTGCCCTGGGCTGTATTCTCTGAGCCTTTCAGGCTCTCGCACGACTCCCATCTCGCCATGCCACGTAATCGCCGACCCTGCTGAGCCAAATCAGTCCCGGCGGAGAAACATCTTTCGCTTTGCCTCGGGGAAGCGTTCGATGGCATAGCGCAGCATCGTGCGGGGCATGATTCGCCGGTGTTGGCCGAGGAACTCTTCCAGTAGGGCGGCATCACGCTTGCCGACTTCGCGCAGCATCCAGCCGACGGCCTTGTGCATCAGGTCTTCCCGGTCGCCCAGCAGCATCTCGGCGATCTTGAGCGTGTCGGCGAACTCTCCCAGCCGGATGAAGTGCGCCGTCGCCAGGATGCTGATTCGCCGGTCCCAAAGCCGCTCCGAGCGGGCGAGCCGATACAGCGGCCGGCGGCTCTTGTCGGTGAGATATGCCCCGACCAACGCCGGGGCCGACACATCCACGAGATCCCAGTTATTGACGAATATCGAATTGGCGAGGTAGAGGTCGTAGATCGTTTTACGCGTTGCGATGTCGGCCTTGTCGGCCTGTGAGACCAGGATAATCAGGGCGGCGAGCCGATCTTCGTGAATCTTCGAGTGCAGGAGTCGCTCGACCTGGCGGAGCGGCAGGTCCTTGAACTCCTTGGCGATCTTGCGAATTTCCGGCACGCGGATGCCGATGAAGAGGTCGCCCTGGCCGTACTGGCCCTGGCCGGTCTTAAAGTATCCGGCCAGGAATGCAGCATCGGCCGGGTTGGCAAGGCCACGCAGACGCGTTTGCACGTCTTCGAATGTCATGGCAACATTGTCGCGCGACGGGGCGAAATGGGCAAGGGACGCCCGGACCGTAGCACGGGCGTCCCGCCCGTGACTCAGTACCTTAGTAAAAGGGCAGGGAAGTTCATGGGCGAGACGCCCATGCTACATTGCCAAACCAATGGTTCCAGTGCGGTTCGCTACCGCCCGCCACGGCCACGGTTGCGGGGCTTCTTCTGGCCCCAGCCGCCCAGGTCCAGCCGCTTCCGCCGGCTGCGCCAGAATTCGTCCTTTTGCTGCTCGGGCGAGCCCGTTGGCTGGGCCGCCTGCGCCGGCTGGTCGCCTGCCGGCTGTGATCCGGGAGAAGCCTGACCGCGTTGCCCGCCGGTCCGCTGGCCACCGCGCTGGCCGCCACCACGCTGGCCGCGTTGACCACCGCGGGGCTGGAAACCGGGCCGGCCGCCCTGGTCGCCGTCGGTTTTCGGCGACGGCGGGGGGGCCTTAATGGAGTGCTGCAGCACTGGGATTCGCTTGCCCAGCAGCCGCTCGATCTCGTGCAGATCGTCGCGCTGCTCTTCGCTGCAGAAAGAAATCGCCTTGCCCTGATGGCCCGCCCGGCCTGTCCGGCCAATGCGGTGAACATACGTCTCGGCCTCGTGCGGCAGGTCGTAATTGATCACGTGCGAGATGTCGTCGACGTCCAGCCCGCGGGCGGCGATGTCGCTGGCCACCAGCACGCGCGTCTTGCCGGCCTTGAAGTTCGCCAGCGCCCGCTGCCGGGCGTTCTGGGACTTATTGGCATGGATGGCCTCGGTGGAGATGTCGGCCTGGCTCAGCCGGCGGGCGACCCGGTCGGCCCCGTGCTTGGTGCGGGTAAAGATCAGGGCTCGCGTGAGCTGCCCATCCTGCATCAGCAACTGCTCCAGCAAGGCCGGCTTGCTGTGCATCTCGACGAAATACAGGCTCTGTTCGACGGTGTCGGCGGCAGGGGAGTCGGCCTCGACCTTCACGGACACCGGGTCGTGCAGCAGCGTGTTGGCCAAAGCCCGGATTTCCTTGGGCATGGTGGCCGAGAACATCAGCGTCTGCCGCTTGGTAGGAATCTGGGACACGACGCGGCGGATGTCGTGAATAAAGCCCATGTCCAGCATCCGGTCAGCTTCGTCCAGGACCAGGATCTCCACGCCGTTCAGTACGAACACCCGCTGGTTGAGCAGGTCGAGCAGCCGGCCTGGCGTGGCCACAAGGATGTCGACGCCGCGATGCAGCGCCTGCGTCTGAGGCCCCTGCTTGACGCCGCCGAAAATGACGGTGTGCTTGAGGCCCGTGTGCTGGCCGTAAACGCGGAAACTTTCGCCGATCTGGGCAGCAAGTTCGCGTGTGGGCGTCATGATCAGGGCACGGATCGGGCGGCGCGGGCCACTGGCTTGGGCCTGGCCACGGGGCGCATGCGTCGTAGCGGCCGGGGGCGCCGACGGCGCGTGAGCGGGCGAAGACTCGTGCAGCCGCTGAAGGATTGGCAAAGCAAACGCGGCCGTCTTGCCGGTACCCGTCTGCGCGCAACCAAGCAGGTCCTTGCCCTCAAGCACATAGGGAATGGCCAACTTCTGGATATCTGTCGGGATCTCGTAGCCTTGGGCTTGGACGGCACGAAGCAGTGGCTCAATGAGCCGTAACGTCTTAAATGGCATAGGTCGGTGTCAACTCTTTCTCAGCGTCTCAGGCGTCCTGAAGCAACATCTTTCTTAGAAGTATCGGTCTCTACAGCAGAAGCGCGAACATTCGCGCGACACATCAGCATAGCAGGAATCGGGCGTGGCAACAAATAACTTCTTGACACACCGATACAGCGTGTCTGACTGCGCTTCGTGGCAGATCAGGCGGCGGCCTCACGGCGTTGGTACCAGAACTGGTTCCATAGGCCGCTGGCTCGGAGGGCGGCCAAGGCCATCATGCCTTCGGCGTTGGGCTTATCCCATCGCATGCCCGGCC
>CAITIS010000142.1 GCA_903892515.1 uncultured Planctomycetota bacterium
CCTCGGCCGAGCGGGCCGGGGGAGAAAGTTTGAAAAGTGAAGAGGGATGCCACGCGGATCAGTGACAGGAATTAAGACGCTGCGCGGGTGTGCGCATGGGGTGCGCTTGTGAGTCGCAGGCGCGGGACGAGAGCAGGGGTGAATCCGCAAGATGCTGGTGTCCAGGGTGATGCGGTATTCATCCCGTGTTCTAAATCGGTCCAAACGGTTCCGAATCGTTCCCAATGGTTCCGTTTCGTTCCGTTTGGTTCCGTTTGGTTCCGTTTGGTTCCGCTTCGTGCCGGTTGGTTCCGCTTCGTGCCGCATGGTTCCGGCGCGTTTGGGCAGGCCAGGGCGGCGTCCCAACATGGTCACGCCAACAGCGTGACCATGTCACCGGCCGGAGCGGCGCGCTTGGTTGCCTTTGGGCGCTTCGCGGTCACGGCGACCAATGCCCGCGAGAGTGCCGCTTGCCTGCCCGTCCGCAGAACCTTTCGCAACAGCGCGAAAGGACCTGCGGACCCTACGGTCTTTGCAGGTTCCGGCGCCGGATCACAGCCGAGGGCCTTGGGCGAACTCAGTGGGCGAGTGTAAAGGTGGGCCTCGCGAACGGCACGCTCGACCCAGCCTACCGGGCTGGCGTTCCCCTACGACCTACGACCTATGACCTACCACCTACGACCCATGACGTACGACCTACGACCTGTGACGTACGACCTGTGACCTCGCCTCTCCGTATGAAACACACGCAAGCCTTGCTCCGAGGGGCCGGACATGCGATGCTAGGGGGATTCTGGAGACCGTTCATGAATGCTGTGCAGATGAAGGAACTAGTATCCTCCGGGCAGACCGAACTTTTGGAGTCGGCCTGGCTGGAGGCGATCGAGCAGGGCTTGTCCGCGCAAGAGATGGCCGAGGTGCTGGAGTCGCTGGTGGCGTCCGGCAAGGCCGACCTGGCTGAGACGTTGGCCCTGACCATGCTGGAAGAACGCAAAGCCGCCATGCCGCCCGAGGAGTTCAAGCCCCTGGCGGTCGCGGCGGTGGCGGCGCTGCCCGAGAGTTCGGCCCTGCGCGAGATCACGGCCGACGCGTATCGCCGCCTGCATGGCGACAGCTCGGCCTTTAAGGAAGTGCTGCGGGCCTCGGGGCTGTCGGGCGAGCAGTCGGTCAAGCGGGCCCTGCGCACGCTGGACGTCTGCCTGGGCATCAAGCCCGGCAGCTTCCTGTGCAACCGCTTCGACCACCAGGTGCTGTGCGCCGTGGGCGTCAACCCGCTGGGCGAGATCGAGCTGAAGGAGCCCTCCGGCCGAACCGTCGGCCTGGCGCCCCGGAGCCTGGCTGATGAATATGAAATCGTGCCCGAAAGCGACTTCCGCGTGCTGCATCAGCACCGGCCGCAAGAGCTCTCGCGGCTGCTGGAAGATGACCCGGGGGCATTGCTCGTGGGGCTGTGCATCTCGCACCGCGGCAAGATCGACTCCAACGAACTGAAGGACGAACTGGTTCCCAAGTTCCTGCCCGCCGACAAGTGGAGCGGCTGGTGGAGTCGCGCCCGCACCGCCGCCAAGCGCTGCTCGCAACTAAGCCTCGAAGGTCGCAGCCCCATCATCGTGGGCTATTACGCCCAGGGCCGGAGCCTGGAAGATGAGATGCTTCCGACGTTGGCAGCGGCCAAGATGCCGCTGGAGAAGCTGGATATCATCGAATCGTACGTCCGCCAAGCCAAGCAGCGCAAGGTGCCGGTGATCGCCGACTTCGTGGCGCCGATCCTGGCGGCCCTTGCCCAGCAGGCCACGCAATATCAGAAGGACCGCACCGGCGATGCCCTGGCGGCCGCCCTGGCCTTGGAAGTGGCGCAGGAACTGGGCCTGGCCGCGCCGGCTGAGCCGCACCCGAATGTGACGGACATCCTGGCGGGCACGAACCGGCCCGAGCAGTTGGTGTGCGAGTTGGACGACTACTCGCTTTGGCCGTACTGCCTGGCGGCGCTGGCCAAGCGGCCTGACGCGGCCTATCAACTCACGCTGCTGATGCACGCGGCCCCGACCAACCAGCTCGACGCCATCGCGGCCTTGCTGGAGCAGAGCGGCGCCGCCCCGGCCATCGACGAGGCCATTGGCAAGGCGCTGAGTCGGCCGCGCGAGAACCTGGACATTTTCCTGTGGCTGTGGATCGGGCCGAAGAAGCCCGTCTCCGGCGTGCCGGGCAAGGTGGAGATGCTCTCGAAGATTCTGTCGGCCGTGGTCGAACTGGATCACGATTTCCAGATCGGCAACGTCGAGCGCAAGGCCAGCCGGCAGAAGATCCGCGCCGCCATGTCCGCGAGCGATTACGCCTCGTATCGTCAGGCCCTGTCGGAGATGAGCGAGGCGGTGGCCGGCACGTTCAAGGACCGCATCAACCGCGCCATCGGCCTGGCAGAGACGGTGCGCGACGACATGATGGCGATGCTGCGAGAGAACTTCTACAGCCTGTTCGTGCGGGCCAAGGTCGAGCCGTGGCTGGACCAGACGACCATCTGGACGACGCAGGTGGCGCTGGACAAGCGGCAGGCCGCACTGAAGCACATCATCGAGGTCAAGATGCTGGAGAACGCCCGCGCCATCGGCGAGGCGGCCGCTCACGGCGACCTTTCGGAGAACAGCGAGTGGAAGTTCGCCATCGAGGAACGCGACCTGCTGGCCGCCCGCGCCGCCAAGTTGCAGGAAGAGATCGCCATGTCCCGCGTCATTCAGCCCGAGGACGTGCCGACCGACTACGTGGGCGTCGGCTCGAAGGTGATCTTGGAACGCATCGGCGACGGCAAGCGGCTGGAGCTGACCTTCCTGGGGCCATGGGATTCGGACCTGGAAAAGGGCTTCTACAGCTACCAGACCGGCCTGGGCCAGGACCTGATGGGCAAGACCATCGATGACACGGTGAACGTGAAGTTCGAAGGCATGGAAGGCGAATACCGCATCACGGCCCTGGAATCAGGCATCGCCGCGCGGAAAGAAGGACACTGAGAAGCGTTTTCGATTTGCGATGTTCGATGTTCGATCCCTGGATCGATTTGGCGGCGTCAGCGCGGCGCGGACGACGCAGGGGGCATTGAGGTAGGGTCCGCAGGTTCTTTCGCGCTGTTGCGAAAGGTTCTGCGGACGGGAAGCGGGGTGGCCGATTCCAAGCTATCGTCGGTGGCACCAGGCGGGCGGGGTTGTGTTCCTGACGGCGGTTACGTTTGACCGCCGGCATATCTTTCATTCTCCGCTGGCTCGCAAGCTCCTGCATGCTGCGATGGACGAGGTGCGCGCCCACCGGCCGTGGGTGACCGAGGCGATTGTCCTGCTGCCCGACCACTGGCACGCCCTTTGGCGGCTACCTGAAAACGATGCGGACTACTCCGCTCGGGTGTGCCAGATCAAGCGTATCTTCACCCGCACTTGGCTGGCCTCAGGCGGCAAGGAGGCTGAGGTTTCGTCGGCAAAGAAGAATGCCCGGAGGCGCGGCGTGTGGCAACGGAGCTTTTGGGAGCACATCGTCAAGGATGCCGCGGATTTCAAGCTGCACATGGACTACATTCACCTCAACCCCGTCAAGCACGACTTGGCGGAGCGGCCGGCGGCCTGGCCATGGTCAAGCTTTCGTCAGTGGGTCGCCAAGGACGAGTATCAGGAAGATTGGTTGGGGCGGGTTGATCTTCCAGAGGCGGTGGAGTATTTCTGGCATGATCAGTGATCATGGGTTGGTGGCGTTCCGTCCGCAGAACCTTTCGCAACAGCCGAAAGGACCTGCGGACTCTACCCGCTACCTGCTCGGCGTTCCCTTCCGTCCGCAGAACCTTTCGCAACAGCGCGAAAGGACCTGCGGACCCTACCTTTCCGGCCAGCCTTCTCGGCCGGCCTTCTTGGCCAGCCCTCCTCGCCCTTTCCGGTTGGCCATGCCGGGGCGGACGCTCTATGATTCAGCGTCATGGCAAGGACACCAACTCCGAACGAACGAGAGCCGGCCATGCTGGCGGCGGGGCTGCAAGGGCTGGCAATGCTGCTACTGGCGGCAGGAACGCTGGCGGCTGTGTGGCTGGCGCTGGAATCGGCGTCGGCTGGGCGGTTCGATCTGCTGGTGGCTTGGCAGGTCGGTTTGGCGTTTCTGGCCGGTGTGGTGCTGGCAGCGCTGTTCTGGTTCGCCGGCTATCTGGTGCGGCAGCAGGCCAAGGCCGCCCAGGCCCAGCACCAACTTCTGGCCCTCATTCAGCACCTTATACAGGTAAGCCCCGTGCCTTTGCACGTGCAGCAGCATACCACCGGGCTGCCGGGCGATGAGCTTCTCCAGCCCAGCCGCACACCCAACGGGGCTAGCCCACTCATGGAAGCGCAGCTACTCGACCAACTACGCGAACTCAACGTCAACCTGCTGCTGACGGAAGCGCAGAAGCAACTGAAGCGAACGCACGTGCTGCTGCCCCAGGCGCAGGCCCTGGCGGCTGAGGTCGGTCAGCTTACAGCTGCCGGCGACGTCAAGCTGGCCTGGCAGGCGTTGCAGCGGTTGGTGCAGATGGCCCCGGACCTGCCCGAACTGGCCGGGCTGCGGGCCCAGATCGAGGACGCCGGTCGTCAGGCCCAGGCCCGCGACGTCGAGCAGGCGCGGCGGTGGGTGCGCGACTTTGGTGCGGCGGGCGATTTCCCCGCGGCCGAGGCGGCGGCCAATCATCTGCTGGCCGAGTATCCGCAGTCGCAGGAGGCGATGTCGCTGCTGGCCGAGGTGCGGCGGCAGCGCCACGGCGCCCAGGACGAGCGGCGGCTCAAGATGTACCAGCAGGTGCAGCAGGAGGTGGCGCAGCGGCACTGGGCGGCGGCGCTGACGGCGGCCGGGCTGTTCACGCAGGCCTACGGCGGCACGGTCGAAGCCGAGAACCTGCTGCTGCAAATGTCCACGCTGCGCGACAATGCCGCCATCGAGCAGGCGCGCGAAATGCGCGACCGCATCGCCGAGCTGATCGCCCAGCGGCAATTTGTGCAGGCACTGGCGCTGGCCCAACAGGCGGTGGCGCGGTTTCCGCATACGGCCGTGGCGGAAGAGTTGCGCCAAGGCTTGGCCAAATTGGAAGATGGGGCCCGCATGGAAGAACTGGCTCGGGCGACGGAGCCGCGGGCGTGAACGGGCGCTACCGCGAAATCCTCAGTGGATTAATGGCCTGCCCGACCGCGCCCTTCGCCGAGGAAGCGGTCATTCGCTACGTGCGGCAATGGGCGGCCGATGGGCCGGTGGAATTCGCCCAGGACCAGTCCGGCAATGTGCTGCTGCGGTATCGGGGAGATATTGAGGTTCCGAATTCAAGCGCCCGGCGTGGGTGCCATGCTTCCGCGTCGTCTGAGGAAGCATGCAGCGGTGCGAAGGTGCGCGGTGTTCAGGCCGATCGTGGCGCAGGCGTGGCCGCTGGACTCCGCGGCCACGGCACCCAACAGCGTCTTGCGGCCTTACAGCCGAGGGCGGCTGTGCTACCGGGCAAACCCCACTGGGTCTTCGCCGCTCACATGGATCATCCTGGATTGATAGCCACGCGGCGTCGAGGCCGGGAACTGTCCGCCGAGTTTCGCGGCGGCGTGGATGTGAAGTACTTCGCCGGCGCGCGGGTGCGGTTCTTCCTGGCCGATGGCGCCAGCATCGCCGGGGCGGTGCGGTCGGCGCGGAAGACCAAGTCGTCCCCGTTCCTCCAATGCCGCGTCGAGTTGGACGCGTCCGTGGACGTGCCGGCCGGCTGTGTGGGCATGTGGGATCTTCCGGCCATGCGGATGGCGGGCGGCCGGATCGCCAGCCGGGGCTGCGACGACATCGCCGGCTGTGCCGCCATCTTGTGCGCTTTGGAAGAGATCGCTGCGGCCGGCTTGCCCGCCAACGTGACGGCCCTACTGACGCGGGCGGAGGAGACGGGCTTTGTCGGCGCCTTGGCGGCCTGCCGATACGAGAGCCTGCCCAAGGACGCCCTCGTCGTGGCGATCGAAACGTCAAAGGCCCACGCGACCGCCCCGCTGGGCTGCGGCGTGATCGTCCGCGTGGGCGACCGCACTCGGACGTTCGATCCGTCGCTGACGGCGCACGTGTCGGCTGTGGCCCAGAGATTGGCGGCCTCACAGCCGAGGGCGGCTGTGCTACGAAGACAATCACAGTTAGGGGCGGCTGTGCCACGCGTTGGGTGCCATGCTTCCGGGTCGTCTGCGGAAGCATGCAGCGGTGCGAGGGTGCGCGGGGTGCAGGCAGGTCGTGGCGCACGCGTGGCCGCTGGACTCCGCGGCCACGGCACCCAACGGCGCCTTGCGGCCTCACAGTCGGGGGCGGCTGTGCTACCAAAGACAGAAGCGGCCGGCGCGGGTTTCCGCTTCTCGCGACAACTCATGAGCGGGGGCACATGCGAGTCGACGGCCTATGCCATGTTCGGCTACACCGCCACGGGGCTGTGCGTGGCGCTGGACAACTATCACAACCAAGGCCGGGGCGACAGCATCGCCGCCGAGCGGATCGACGCCAATGACTTTGCATGCCTGGTGCAGCTCCTGGTCGCCATAGCCCGGGACAATTCCTCGCCGGCGAATACCGACGAGAGGCTGCTGAATCGCCTGCAAGGACTGCTAAAAGAACGGCAGCAGTATCTGTAGGGATGCAGGAAGGAGCACAAGCAAGGTAGCAGGAGGGATCGCAAGCAGAGTTGCAGGAAAGGTCGCAAGGAGGGTCACAGGAAGCGCAAGAAGGGTCGCAAGAAGGGTCGCAGGAAGGATTGCAGGAAAGGTTGCCGTTTCTCAGGCCCGAAGGGCCGGGACGATGGTAGCCGGGGGCGTGAGCCCCCGGTATGGGTTGGTGTGGATATGAGCCCTGAAGGGGCGGAACCGTGACACCATCGCCAACTGACGTGCCGCCTCTTTGGGGCTCATGCAGGATTCCGCCTTTTCCGGGGGTTCCGCTTCGCTTCACCCCCGGCTACAATCGTGCCGGCCCTTCGGGCCTGTCTCGCGTGACATGGTTCGTTGCTGGCTGCAATGACCTTGCTGAACCGAGCATGCTCACCGCCAAACAACTGGCGGATGACCATGCCACCCATCCGGTACAGCGAGACGTGCAGTTCTGCTGCACATCGTATTCGACCGTCGCACGGAAAGGATGATTTGTGGAACGCATCGAGCTTGGCGGGCAGTGGCGGCTTACGCAGGTCAAGGGCAAGCTTTCCGTCCCGGCGGCCGTGCCGGGCGACACGCATTCGGCCTTGCTGGCGGCGGGGAAGATTCCCGACCCGTACCTCGGCATGGACGAACTGGCCGTGCAGTGGGTCGGGCGCGAGGACTGGGAATTCGCCCGCGAATTCGAGGCCCCCGAGTCCATGCTGCTCTCCGACTCGGTGTACCTGAACTGCGACAGCCTCGACACCTTCGCCGAGGTCTACCTCAACGGCCAGCAGGTCTACACCACCGACAACATGTTCGTCCGCTGGCGCTTCGAGGTGAAGCGCTTCCTCAAGGCCGGGCGGAACGAGATTCGCATCGTCTTTCGCTCAGCCGAGCTGGCCGCAGACGCCCTGGCCAAGAAGCTGCCGTACGAAATTCCCGCCAGCCCGTACCCCTTCGGGCCGGTGCATCGCAACCTGGTGCGCAAGGTGCAGTGCCACTCCGGCTGGGACTGGGGAGTGGTGCTCATGGTCGCGGGCATCTACGGCGAGATCTACCTGGCGGCCACCAGCGTGGGGCGAATCGAATACGTCAACGTCCTGCAGCGCCACAAGCACGGCAAAGTCGCCCTGGATGTCGAGGTCGAAGTCTTCTCCACCCGCGGCGGCAAGAGCAGCCTGGAAGTCGAAATCGACGGCCAGATCATCACCGAGTCGGTCACGCTCAAGCCCGGCCTGAACGAAGTCACCGCCAAGGTCAACATTGCCAAGCCGCGGCTATGGTGGCCCAACGGCTTTGGCGATCAGCCGCTGTATCCGCTGACGGTGCGCGTGGCCGGCGACGAAGCCACCCGCCGCATCGGGCTGCGGACGCTGGAGGTCATCAACAAGGACGACCGCATCGGCAAGAGCCTCGTCTTTCGGGTCAACGGCGTGGACATTTTCTGCAAGGGCGCTAACTGGATCCCCTGCGACGGCCTGCCGGGGCGCCAGACGCGGGCGAAGTACGAGGACCTGCTCGACAGCGCCGTAGCCGCCCACATGAACATGCTGCGCGTCTGGGGTGGCGGGCAGTACGAGTCGGAAGAATTCTACGACCTGTGCGACGAGAAGGGCCTGCTCATCTGGCAGGACTTCATGTTCGCCTGCGCGCTGTACCCGGCTACGCCGGAGTTCCTGACCAGCGTCCGGCGCGAGGCCACCCACCAGGTCAAGCGCCTGCGGTATCGCACGTGCCTGGCCTTCTGGTGCGGCAATAACGAGAACCTCGGAGCCCTGAAGTGGTACCAGGTCAGCCGGGATAATCGCGACCGCTACCTGCTGGACTACAACCGCCTGAACGAAGGCGTGCTGGCCGACGTGGCCGGCAAGTACGACTCGGAGCATGTCTTCTGGCCCAGTTCGCCCTGCGGCGGCGTGGGCGATTTCTCCGACTGCTGGCGCGGCGACAAACGCGGCGACATGCACTACTGGTTCGTCTGGCACGAGGGCAGAAGCTTCGATGCGTACTTCGAGGTCACGCCCCGCTTCTGCTCGGAATTCGGCTACCAGGCCTTCCCCTCCGTTGAGCTGATCAAGAGCTATTGCCCGGGCAACCAGCTCAACGCCACCTCGCCGGTCATGGAGCATCACCAGCGGCACGAGAACGGCAACAGCAAAATCGCCGAGATGTTCACCCGCTACTTCCGGCTGCCCGAGGGCTTCGAGAGCTTCATCTACCTCAGCCAGGTGCAGCAGGGGCTGGCCATCAAGATGGCGGTGGAGTGCTGGCGGCACCTCCGGCCCACGTGCATGGGCACGCTGTACTGGCAACTCAACGACAACTGGCCGGTGTGCTCGTGGTCGAGCATCGAACATGGCGGCAAGTGGAAGCTGCTGCACTATTTCGCGAAGCGCTTCTACAGCCCCGTCATCGCCTGCGCGTTCCAGCGGACGGCCGATAAGACGGTGGAAGTGTGGCTGACGAATGACAAGACCCAGAGCGTCAAGGGCGAATTGACGCTGGAGGTCTGGAGCTTTGCCGGCAAGGTGCTCAAGCGGCTCAAGCTGCCGGCCAAGGCCGAGGCGGGCTCAGCGGCGCTGCTGAAGGAGTACAAGCTGTCGGACCTGGTGGCGAATCCGGCCGATGGCTTCTTAGCCATGGCGCTGCGCGTCGAGGGCGAGACCTTCCGCAATGAGCACTTCTTCTGCGAGTGGAAGAAGTGCGACTTGGCCCAAGCCAACGTGCAGGCCGTGGTGCAGGAAAAGGCCGGCGGCGGTCTCCCGACGTGGCATGGACGTCCCGTCCATGCCTCCCACGGGCGTCTCGCCCGTGTGGCCAGCGGCGATTCTGAAAGTAGCGCCGGCAAGGAAGCGTCACAGGCAAGCCTGAGCGTGACGCTCTCAACCGACAAGCCCGTCTTCTACGTGACGGTCAACGCCGAGGGCATCCGCGGCGAATGGGACGACAACGCTTTCACCCTGCTGCCCGGCGAAAAGCGGACGCTGACGTTCGCCGCCAAGCAGCCCGTGACCCTGGCGCAATTGAAGAAAGCCCTGACCGTGCGGCATCTGCGCCAGACGTACGCGTAAAGAAGAATCACCGCAGAGGACGCAGAGCGAATTCAGGTAGGGTCCGCAGAACCTTTCGCAGACGACGCGAAAGAACCTGCGGACCCTACATCCAGCGGACCATGCACCCTGCGGGCCGTACATGTTCTGGCGTTCTTGCTGTCCTTCGTGGCCTCCGTGGTTCAAGCTGTTCTTGTCTTGGCGATCTCGGCGGCCTCTGCGGTGAACCTGCTTCTTCTCACCCCACGATCGCCTGCACGGCTGACAGCAGGGCCACGGATGCGGTTTCGACGCGGAGGATTGTCTGGCCCAATTGAACGGCCGCAAAGCCGCTGGCGCGAATCTGCTGCGTTTCTTCTTCCGATATGCCGCCTTCGGGGCCGATCAATAGTGTAATCGCCTGTCCGCTCTGCCAATTCGCCAAGGCCGCCGGCAGGCGCTGCGATTCGCGCGGATCGCCCAGCAGGCGATACGGCGCGCGGGAGTGGCTGAGAAACTTGCTCAGCGGCTCGGGCTCGGAAATCTCCGGCAGGAAGTCCAGCCCGCTTTGCTTGGCCGCGGCGATGCAGATGCTTTCCCACCGGCCTCGGGCGTGCTCGTCCAGTTCCGGCGTGGCCACGCTGCGGGCGAATTCCACCGGCGACAATTTCGCGGCCGACAGCTCGGTGGCCTTCTCCAGCAGCCAGTCCAGGCGCTTGCCCTTGGGGACCGCAAAGGCCAGTTCGATCCGCGGCTCGGGGCGCGGCACGCTCTGTCGCGTTTCGATAAGCACGCTGACGCCCGACTTGGCCAGGCGTTCGATTCGCCCGCTGGCCTTGCCGCCGCTGCCGTCGAAGAGTTCGACGGCATCGCCGGGGCGCAGGCGGAGCACGTCGCGGGCGTGGCGGCTCTCGCCTTCGCTGAGGATGACGCTGGGCCCAAAGAGGCTCGACACGAAGAAACGGTATCGGCTGGTTTCCTGCATGTAGACGTTTTACGGGCACTTACGGCTGTTGTCGAGGGAAGATGGGTGACTAGAATGTCCTGCATAGGATAGATTCACGGGCGAGACGCCCGCGACACACGTGGGCGAGACGCCCATGTCACAAGGATAGCACGGGCGAGACGCCCGCGACACACATGGGCGAGACGCCCATGTCACGAGGATAGCACGGGCGAGACGCCCGTGACACACATGGGCGAGACGCCCATGCCACGAAAGAAGGGGCCGTTATGAAACTGCGTATTGCGATGTTGCTGGCGGCGGTAGCGGCGTTCACCGTGATGTCTTGCGATCACGACGAGATTCGCCTGGAGATGATCCCGCGCGACACGGGCATGTATCGCCAGATCATCGTGTACCGCACGGGCGATCCGGCCCCGCAGAGCGCGCCGGCTCCGACGGCCTGGCAATTGGAGCAGGAGGCCACGGACGTCGAGGTTGTCGGCGACATCCCGACCTCGGCGCCGGCGGCGGCGAAGATGGCCTCGCCGGAACTGCTGGCGCAGATTTGCCCGCACTATGCCACGACCTGCCGCGCCCAAGGCAATGACAACATCATGATCTTCCGCGGCCAGTTCAAAGAGAAGCTGCCCGCCGACGTCGGCAACGGCGGCACGTACGCCATCTACCGCAGCAGCCTGGGCAACGTGTACTTCTACGTCGAGACCTTCCGCGGCGAGATGGACCTGCTCAAGTCCGAGCAGGCGCGCTTTGCCGCGATCGACCGCGTGGTGACGCTGCTGACTGGCTGGATGGAATCGAAGCTGGGCCGCGAGAAGGATTTCGCCGCCGTGGCGCAATTCATGAATACCGACGTGCGGCGCGACCTGCGGAATCTGTCGCTGCACCTGTCCATGCGGCAGGCCAACGAGGACCGTGACGGCGGCATGGGCGACCTGGTCTTGCTGCTGTACCAATACGCCGCCCAGCGCGGGTACTTGAAGCCCAGCGACGTGCCCTCCATTGTGGAGGCCGTGCACGATGGCCCGCTGCCTCCGGCCATTCGCGCCAAGATCGGCGGGCTGCTGAAGCTGCCGGCCGATTCGCCCAAGCTGGCGTTCCTGGCCTCGCGCGAGCAGGCGGGCGAAACGATGGGGGCGTACCTGGCGAGCCTGCCGGAGTATCAGCAGAGGCTCTCGGCGTGGAAACAGGACCAGGCCACGACGCAGGCCGCCGCAAAGTCGAAGGCGTCGGGAACACCAGCTGAGCCGACTCCCTTCGTGCTGCTCGAAGAGCCGGTGAAGGTTTTGCAGAACGATCTGGCGCCGCCGCAGACGGATAACCTGACGATCTCGCTGGCCTCGCCGCAACAGCCCTTCCAGACCAATGGCGAGTGGGATCAGGTCGGGGCTCGGGTGGTGTGGCGCAAGACCCTGCCCGGCCGCGAGTACCAGACGGCCTACCCGATCGAGTCCGAGGCCGCCTGGGCCAACCCCAACGTGGAATTCCAGCGGGCGCATTTCGGCAGCGTCCTGTTTGATAACGACGACCTCTTCACCTACGTCATGTGGCGGCTGGCGCTGCCCGCCCGCGACGGCGAAGCCTGGGACGCCATGCTGAACAAGACTGATCCGGACAAGGCCTTCGAGGCCGTGGCGGGTTTCCGGTTCCCCTCGCAAGGCAAGGCCACGTCGGCCCCGTCGTATATCGAGCTGGGCCGCGAGGTGATGATGCAGAAACTGGAGAACGCGCCCCCGCCGGCGTTCTGATGCAGCCGGGTGGCATGGTCACGCTGTCGTTGGCGTGACCATGTGGCCAACCGGTGGGCCGAAATGTAGGGTGGGCCGAGCGAAGCGAGCCCCACCGTTCTTGGCGCGAGTTGGTGCGACAGCGACCCACGGGTGCCACACCTGCGGAGTTTGCAGGTGTGCCAGTCGCACGGCTGCAAACACCGCAGCCGTGGCACCCGTGCGCATGAGTACTTTCCATGCAAGACAAACCTCCTGGACTTATCGAACTGGCCGGCATCACGAAGGCGTACGGGTCGGACCGGCCACATGCCTTTGGGCACAAAGCATGCACGGGCACGGCAGCAGACGCGCGTCAAGCCGCAGCGCCATCTCCGCCGGATCGGGTCGAGGTGCTCAAGGGCGTTGACCTGTCGCTGGAGGCGGGACGATGCCTGTGCATCGTGGGCCACTCCGGCAGCGGCAAGAGCACGCTGCTGAACATCATCGGCGCCCTGGACTGGCCCGACGCCGGTCAGGTAGTGGTAGCGGGGCAGGAGTTGTCCGCGCTGTCGGAGCCGGAGCTGGCACGCTTTCGCAACGAGCGGGTCGGCTTCGTGTTTCAATTGCACCACCTCTTGCCGCAATTGACCGTGCTGGAAAACGTGCTGGTGAGCACCTTGCCGCGGCGGCTGAACGCGGCTGGTCGCGAAAAGGCCCGGCAGCGGGCGGCCGAACTGCTCGACGGCGTCGGCCTGTCGCCGCGGGCGGGGTTCTTCCCGGCCCAGCTTTCCGGCGGCGAGCGGCAGCGGGCGGCCGTCGTGCGGGCGCTCATCAACGACCCGCCGCTGCTCTTGGCCGACGAGCCCACCGGGGCGCTGGATGAGCCCAGCGCCTGGGAACTGGCCGGGCTGCTCGGCCAGTTGCAGCGCCAGCGCGGGCTGACGCTGGTGGTCGTCACCCACTGGACGGAGCTGGCCCGGACGCTGGGCAACGTGCGGGTGCTGCACGACGGGCGGCTGGAAACGGGCCCCTTATGAGGCCCCTGCCGCTGACAGCGCGGGCGCTGCGGCATTACTTCACGAGTCACCTGGCCGTGGCGGCGGCGTGCGCCCTGACGGCCAGCATCCTCATCGGCGGCCTGCTGCTGGGCAGTTCCATGCGCGAATCGCTGCGCCGCATCGCCCGGCGGAACCTGGGCGAGATCCGGCAGATTGTGCAGACTGGCCAGCGATTGGTCAGTGCCGACTTAGCTGGCCCCGGCGCCGGCGGCGCTGCTCTGTTAGTGCTTTCGGGCCAGGCGACCAGTGCGAGCACGTCAGCGGCGGCCTCACCCGGCGCGAATTCAGCAACGGTAAACGGGCTGGCCCCGGCGGCGTCCAATCACGTTCAGGTAATCGGGGTCGATGAACGCTTCTGGCAGCTCTTTCCCGCCCCGGCGCAGGCGATTCCCGACGGTTCGGTGATTCTGAACGCACCGCTGGCCGAGCAACTGGCGGTGCGGGTGGGCGATGACATCCTGCTGAAAGTGCCCGTCCCAAGCGCGCTGCCGAAGGACTTGGTGCTGGCGCTGGAGGATCGGCAGCAGCTTTCATTTCGGCTGCGCGTGGCCCAGGTAATCGGGCCTGATGAATTCGGGTACTTCAACCAGTCATTGACGCAACTGCCCGCGCAGAACGCCTTTGTCAGCCGCGATTGGCTCAGCCGGCAGCTCGGCCAGAGCGGCAAGGCCAACACGTTCGCGTTCGCGGACTCGGATTCTGAGAACTGGCTCGACCCGAGCTTGGACGACCTGGGGCTGTCGCTGGAGCGCGTGAACGGCTTGACCGGCCCGTTCCAGCTCTCGACCGACAGCGTCTTTTTCCCGCCGGCCACTGCGCAGCGTCTACAATCGCTACAGTTGCCGGGCGAGCCGGCCCGGCAGGAGATCCTGACCTACTTCGTCAACGAAATCCGCCACGGCCAGAGGAGCGCGCCGTACTCCTTCGTCACCGCCAGCGACGCCCCAGCGTCCGTCGTCGATGCGGGTTATGCCACCAGCCCGCCTGCAACCGCCCCAGCGGCCTCCGATCCGCTGCCCATGCCGCCGAGCGATAACCAGATCGTGCTGACGGACTGGCTGGCGGACGATATCGACGCCCGCGTGGGTGATGAAATTGAGCTGACATACTTCGTCCTGGGCCCCTCACGCAAGCTGGAAGAGCGCAGTAGCCGATTCACCGTCTCAGCCATTGTGCCTTTGGCCCAGCACGCCGACCCGGCCCTCATGCCCAGCTTCCCGGGCATTTCCGACGCCGTGAGCTGCCGCGACTGGAAGTCCGGCCTGCCCATCGACACCACGCGCATCCGGCCCAAGGACGAGGCGTATTGGAATGAGCATCGCGGCACGCCCAAGGCGTACCTCACGCTGAGGGCGGGGCGGGCGATGTGGGGCACCGTGTACGGCTCGACCACGGCGATTCGCTATTACCCGCCGGTCGACGCCACTGGCAGCGCGGAGCAATTCAGCGCCGATCTGCTGGAGTCGCTCTCGCCGGCGGACTTCGGCTTTACCTCCCGCGACTACGACGACGGCGCCGCGACGGGCGGTTCCAAAGCCGGCGAGTTCGCCGGGCTGTTCCTGGGCTTAAGCGTCTTCCTGATCGTCTCGGCCCTGCTGCTGGCGTCGCTGGTAGTGTCCTTCTCGCTTCGCAGCCGGGCGGGGCAGATCGGGCTGCTGCGGGCGCTGGGCTGGAGCCGGGGCAACGTGCGCGCAGCCCTCATGCGCGAATTCAGCGTCTCCATAGTGGGCGGGGCGCTGCTGGGCCTGGCGGGCGGGGCGGGCTACGCCCTGCTGCTGGTGTGGGGGCTGCGAACGATCTGGCGCGGCGCGGTCCACACCGGCGACATCGTCTTCGCCGTCCAGCCAATCTGGCTGGCGGTCGGCGTGCTGATCACGTGCGCGCTGTGCTGGGGCTTGTGCTGGCTGATCGTCTTGGCCCTGGTGCGCAAGAGTCCGCACTCGCTATTGGCTGGGCAGGAGGAGATGCCGCGTCTCAACGCGGGCAGGTGGTCGATGCGTCTAGCGATTCTGCTGGCGGCTGCGGCGCTGATCGGGCCGGAATTTGCGGGCAATACGCTGGACTCGCAGGTGGCGTGGTTTGGCCGGGGCGTGGTTGTCCTGCTGCTGTTTCTTCTGGTGGAACTGGCTCGGTTGCGACGGGCCGCCGGAAAGCCCAGCCGGGCGCCGCAGCGCGTGCCGATGACCGCCGCCCGCAGGCCGGGGCGAAGCTTTGCCATCGTGGCCATGATGGCGTGCGGGTGCTTTCTGACCTTCACCGTGGCCGGCAGCCGGCAGGAGGCACTGTCGGGGCAGGCCAAGGTTCAGGCCACCGGCGGGTTCACATATATGGCCACCCTGGCCGTGCCGCTGCTGAGCGATCCGGCCGGAGCAGGGCCGACCCAACAGGCCGGGCTGACGACGGCGCCGGCCAGCGCGGCGACGTCGCGAGCATGGTCATCCCAAACGACGGGAATGACCATGCCGCCGGGCGATGTGCTGCCGCTGCGGGTGCTGTCGGGCGATGATGCGAGCTGTCTGAACATCGGCAAGGTCCTCCGGCCACAGGTTCTGGGCGTCCGGCCGGAGTTGCTCAAACAGACAAAGTTCGCCATCAAACAGTCACTTGATCCGGCCCAAGGTTGGGACGTGCTTCGAGTCCCACATGGTCACGCGAACAGCGTGACCATGCCACCCACTGCCGGGACCACGTCGACCGCCGGCGTGGCCGCGTCCCGAACATGGTCATCCCAAACGACGGGAGTGACCATGCCACCCAATCCCGTGGCCAGGCCACCCGCTCCCGAGATCATGCCGCCCAATGCCGCGGTGCCGGCCATCGTCGATGAAACCACGCTGGAGTGGGGCCTGCAGGGCAAGCTGGGTATGGAGTTGATATACGTCGATGAAATGGGGCGGACGTTCCCGATCCGCATCGCCGCCGTCATGGCCGATGGCGTGCTGCAGGGCAGTCTGCTGATTGATGAAGCGGCGTTCATTCAGCGTTTTCCGTCGCAGGCCGGGTATCGCATGCTGCTGCTGAAGTTGCCGGCAGGCGCGCCGCTGCCGCCGCTGCTGGGACGTTACGGTCCTGAGGTGGTGGCCACGAGCGACAGGCTGGCGCAACTGCACGAGGTCGAAAACACGTACCTTTCCATCTTTGGCCTGCTGGGCGGCCTGGCGCTGGTGCTGGGTGCTGGCGGCGTGGGCATCGTGCTGTTGCGGAACGTGCTGGAGCGGCGCGGCGAGTTGGCGCTGCTGCAGGCGGTGGGTTTCTCGCGCCGACGGCTGATCGGCATGGTGGCGCGCGAGCACGCTGGCTTGCTTTTTGCCGGGCTGCTGGCGGGCGTCGTATCGGCGTTCATTGCGCTTATGCCGCTGCGGGAAACGACCGGCCTGGGCGCGTGGACGACGATTGGCCTGACCGGCGCAGGCATTCTGCTGGTGGGTCTGGCGTGCGTGTACCTAGCCGCCCGGTGGGCGCTGGCGGGCGAGCTCTTGTCGGCGCTGCGCAGGGAGTAGCGTGGCGCGCCATGGCGTGTGAACAGTTGTGAGAAGTCGTAACGTCACGCTTGCGGAACGGTCTGGTGCCGCCCCTTCGGGGCTCATATGTATGTCGATCCAATCCGGGGGCTCACGCCCCCGGCTACAATCGTTCCGGCCCTTCGGGCCTGCGGTCACTGTCTTTGGCGTGACCATGTCTGGACCTCCCGTTTCCCGCTCCCCGCTTTCCGATTCCCGTGTCCCGCTCCACGTTTCCCGATTTCCGATTCCCGTTTCCCGATTCCCGCCTCATAACTAGGAACTGCCTCGCAGCGCAGATAAGATTCCCACAATGGCCAAAGAACCTGACAGCAGTACCAAGACCGTCGCCGTGATCGACTTCGGCAGCAATTCCGTGCGGATGGTCGTAGCCCAGGTGCCCGCCAAGGGGCCCGTCGAAGTGCTGGAGCGCGTGCAGCGCCCGGCCCAGCTCGGACACGACACGTTTTCCACCGGCCGGCTCAGCCGACCCACCATGAACGGCGTGCTGGCCGTGCTGCGCGATTACCGCCGCATCATGGAGTCCTACAGCGTCCAGCTCATTCGGGCGGTGGCCACCAGTTCCGTCCGCGAGGCCGCCAACTCCGATGCCTTCCTCGACCGGCTCGAAACCGCCATCGGCCTGGACGTCGAGGTCATCGACACATCCGAGGAAAGCCGCCTGACCGTCTCGGCCGTGCTGGACTCGCTGGGCCGATCCACCGACATTCGCAACCAGGACACGCTCATCGTCGAGATGGGCGGCGGCAGCGCCCTGCTCACCATCCTGCACCGCGGCAAGATCACCGGCAGCGAGAGCTATCGCATGGGGGCCATTCGCCTGCAAGAGGCCTTGCCCACCGCCCACGAAACGCCGCGTCGGGCGGCCGACATGCTCTCGCACCAGATCGAAACGATGGTCAACGGCATCGCCCGGCTGCACCACCTCAAGAAGATCACCGCCTTGGTAGCCATCGGCGGCGACGCCCGCTTTGCCGCCCACCACGTGGGCAAGAACGTCGCGGGCCGAAAGGATTTGTGGGCCGTCTCGCGCAAGGACCTGGCCGGGCTCATCGAGCGCTGCGCCAGCCACAGCACCGAGGAACTCAGCCGGCTGCACGGCCTGCCCTTTACCGACGCCCAGACGCTCACCCCGGCCCTGTTGGGGTATTGCGCCCTGCTCAAGGCCACGCAGGCGCGGAAGATGATCGTCTCGCCCGTGTCCATGCGCGACGGGCTCATCATGGACGTGGCCCGCATCCTGCACGGCCAGCAGGACTTGAACCTCAACGAGAGCATCCTGGCCTCAGCCAGAAGCCTGGGCGAGAAGTACAACTACGATGCCGCCCACGCCAAGCACGTGGTCGAGCTGTCGCTGGCGCTTTTTGACGCCCTGCGCGGCGAGCATGGCCTGACCGCCCATCACCGGCTGCTGCTGGAGGTGGCGGGCATCCTGCACGAGGTGGGCGGCTTTGTCAGCAACCGCTCGCACCACAAGCACAGCTTTTACCTCATCAACAACAGCGTGATCTACGGCCTGCGGCGCGACGACGTGACGCTGGTGGCGCACATCGCCCGCTACCACCGGCGCAGCATTCCGCGCAGCACGCACCTGGAATACGTGGCCTTGTCGCGGGAAAACCGCATGGTCATCAACAAGCTGGCCGCCCTGTTGCGAGTGGCCGACGCCCTGGACCGCGGTCACAGCCAGCAGGTGCGCGACATCCAGATCGAACGCCAGGGCGAGGAAGTCATTGTTTACGTGCCCGGCGTCAGTGATCTGGCGCTGGAGCGGCAGGCGCTGTCGGCCAAGGGCGACCTGTTTGAAGAGACGTACGGTTTGACAATTCGCCTGGAAGAGGCCGGAGCGCCCACCGCGCCGGCCCGCCGCGCCGAGGCCATGGAATGAGCAAGTCCAAGTTGAAATCTAAATCGAAATCCAAGTCCAAGAGCAAGAAGCTCAAGAGCCCCGAGCTGTTCATCAACCGCGAGCTGTCGTGGCTGGAATTCAACGACCGCGTGCGGCAAGAGGGCATGCGTGCCGACGTGCCGCTGCTGGAGCGGCTGAAGTTCCTGGCCATTGTCAGTTCCAACCTGGACGAGTTCTTCCAGATTCGCGTGGCGGGCTTGAAGCAGGCAGCGCTGGCCGGGTCCAAGCAGCGCGACGTCAGCGGCCTGGCGCCGCGGCAGCAGCTCACGGCCATCAGCCAGCGGGTCCATCGCATGATGGCCCAGCAGTCCGAGGGCATCGAGGAGGTGCTGACGCTGCTGGACGGCGAGGGCATGCACCTGGTCAAGGGTTCGGAACTGTCGCTGGCGCAGGTTAACTTCGTGCGCGACTTCTTTCACCGGGAGATTCTGCCGGTGCTCACGCCGCTTTCGGCCGGGGAGTTGCATCCCTTCCCGTTGCTGCCGGGGCTGCGGCTGAACGTGGCTGCGGCGCTGCGGGCGCCGAACGCCCCGGCCAGTGAAGAGCGAAAGATCGTCGTGGTGCCGCTGCCGGGCCTGCTGCCGCGTTTCATCACGCTGCCGGCGCAGAAGGGGCTGTGTTTGACGCCGCTGGAGGATGTGGTGCAGGCCAATATCGGCGAACTCTTCCCCGGCCAGGAGGTGCTGGCGACGGCATTGTTCCGGCTGACGCGCGACGGCGATGTGGCCGTGGGCGACGACGAGGTCGAGGACTTGCTCCAGGCCGTCGAAGAGGCGGTGCGGACGCGACGGCGACGCGCGGTGGTGCGCGTGGAAGTCTCTGCCCGGTGCAGCCGCGTGCTGCGCGACTGGCTGAAGCGGCAGTTCGAGGTCGGCGAAGAGGAAATCTACGAAATCGCCGGGCTGCTGGACGGGGCCTCGCTGATGGAGATCGTCAGCCGTCCCGGCCAGGAGAACCTGCGCGACAAGGAGTGGCGGCCCCAGCGGCCCAAGGACCTCCGCGACGACCAGGACATCTGGCAGACCCTGCGCGACCGCGACGTGCTGCTGGTGCATCCGTACGAGTCCTTTGAGCCGGTCATCGACCTGCTCATGACGGCCGCCACCGACCCGGCCGTTCTGGCCATCAAGCAGACGCTGTATCGCACCAGTGGCGAATCGCCCATCATCGGCGCCCTGGCCACCGCGGCTGAGGCCGGTAAGCAGGTGACGGTGCTGGTGGAGTTGCGGGCCCGCTTCGATGAAGCCAAGAACGTGCTGTGGGCGCGGCGCCTGGAAGACGCCGGCTGCGATGTTATTTACGGCATCGCCGGGTACAAGACGCACGCCAAGGCGCTGCTGATCGTCCGCCGCGAGCCGCACGGCATCCGCCGGTACGTTCATCTGGGCACGGGCAATTACAACGACCGCACCGCCCGGCTGTACAGCGACATCGCGGTCATGACCGCCAACCGCGAGATCGCCGGCGACGTCTCGGCATTTTTCAACCTGCTGACGGGGTATTCCTCGCCGGTGGGGTGGGCTCGGCTGTCGGTCTCGCCGACCGGCATGCGCCGCCGCTTGCAGGAGATGATCGATCGCGAGATCCTGTGCTCGACCAAAGAGCAGCCCGGCCTGATCCTGGCCAAGATGAACTCGCTGCAGGATGAGGGCATGATCCAGGCGCTGTATCGGGCCAGCCAGGCCGGCGTGAAGGTCAGGCTCAACGTCCGGGGCATCTGCTGCCTCCGGCCTGGCGTGCCGGGGGTGTCGGAGAACATCGCGGTCACCTCGATCATCGACCGCTACCTGGAACACGCCCGCATCTTTTACTTCCAGAACGCCGGGCACGAAGAAATCTACATGGGCAGCGCCGACTGGATGATGCGCAACCTCGACCGGCGGGTGGAGACGCTGTTTCCCGTGCTGGAAGAGCGAACGCGGGCCCGGCTCATCGAGATCCTGCACATCTACTTCGCCGACAACGTCAAGAGCTGGCGCTTGCGCAGCGACGGGGAATACGAGCCGGTGCGGCAACAGGGCAAGCCCGTCCGCGCGCAGGAGTGGCTGCACAGACGCACGGTGCAATCGGCCGGGGCGGGCGGCCCACCCATGGAGTTTCGCCCCTTGCGCCGCGGCAAGCGATAGAGCCGGGCAACCACATGCCAGATATCAGGCACGACACAGATAGATATTAGATATCAGTAACGACAAGCCTGCGAATCACAACGCGTCTTTCCTGATATCTAATATCGAATATCTGATACCACCAGATGCCAAGAACAGCAAGCACTGCGCAGCAGAACCTGTCTTCCTAGATATCTAATATCCGATATCTAGTACCTAGTATTACTTGACGACTGCCACCGAGTTCAGCGAGCCGAAGGCGTTGACTGCCACGTTGGTCACGTCGGGGTCAGGGATCCAGTTGCCGTCGAGGATGAACTTGTACTCGTGTTGGCCAGGGGTGACTTCCAGCGTGGCGGCGTAGCAGCCGTCCTTCTGCTTCTTCATCGGCTCAGGCTTCCAGCCATTCCAATCGCCGGCGACCGCGACCTTGCCAGTCTTGCCGTTGGCGCTGATCTTGAACGACACGGTGCCCTTCTTGCGTCCTATCTCATACATTGCAGGTCCCTTTCCATGGTTCGAACGAAGCTGTCGCATTGTATTGCGCCGGCCGGCGCAATGCTATTTCCTGCCGAGCCGAAATGGAATCTTCACGTGCCGAATCCGGGGCCGGGGAATTTCCTAGGCCGCGCTCATGCAACGGCGCAAGCACATGCAGTCCAGCATGAAGCGACGGAAATAGTCGGCACCATCAGGTATGCAGCGGCAATCAGGTTGCCTTGACGCCAAGACGTGCGTCCCTTACGCCCTGGTCGTGATAGAGTATCATGAGACACATGCAGGAGGCTTTCGAGGTTGGCGGCATGAAGTCCGCGAGTCCACGAATTCACGGATTCACGAGTTAACGAATAGACGAACATGAATATCGTCCAACTGGTTCCGGGTGTCGGCGGGTCGTTCTACTGCGAGAACTGCCTGCGCGACCACGCGCTGGCGCGGGCCCTCTTGCAGGCGGGCGAGCAGGTCAGCCTCGTGCCGCTGTACTTGCCGGTAGTCGCCGACGAGCCGGGCGCCGTCCGCAACAGGCCCATCTTCTTTGGCGGCATCAACGTGTATCTCTCCGAGCGGTTTGGCTTCTTGCGCCACCTGCCGCGGGTGGTACGCGACTTCCTCGACTCGCCGGCCCTGCTCAAAAGAGTTTCAGCCCTGGCGGGCATGACCTCGGCCAACGACCTGGCCAAGGCCACCATCTCGATGCTCATGGGCGAGCATGGCCGGCAGCGCCGCGAATTGGAGCGGCTGATCGAGTATCTCACGGCGCACGACCGGCCCGACGTGGTGATCCTCTCCAACGCGCTGCTGGTGGGCATGACGCGCCGGATCAAAAAAGCCCTGGGGGTACCCGTGCTGTGCCTGCTGCAGGACGAGGATATCTTTCTGGACAGCCTGCCCGAGGCCAAACGCGAGCTGGCCAATCAGATACTTTCCGAGCGGGCCCAGGAAGTGGACGCCTTCCTGGCCGTCAGCGAGTACTGCCGCTCGTACAGCATCGACCGCTTCGGCCTGGACGGCGAAAAGGTGCACGTGGTGCCTATCGGCCTGCGGCTGGAGGAGTACCAGCTGTCCTTCCCGGTCGAGACGCCGGTCATTGGATACATGGAGCGGCTGTGCCCTGACAAGGGCCTGGACGTGCTGATTGAGGCGTTCATCCTGCTGACCCAGCGGCCGATGTGCCAGAACGCCCAACTCTGGATCACCGGCGGCCAGACCACCGGCGACGAAGCCTTCATTGCCCATCAGCACGCCCGGCTGGACGACTGGCACCTGGCTGGCCAGGTGCGTTGGCTGGAAAACCTGATGCGCGAAGATCGGCTGGAGTTCCTGCGCTCGCTGTCAGTGCTGTCGGTGCCGGCGCGGCACGCGGAAGCCTTCGGCTTGTACGCCGTAGAGGCCATGGCCAGTGGCGTGCCGGTGGTCGAGCCGGCGCAGGGGGCCTTTCCTGAGATGATCCAGGCCACGGGCGGCGGGTTACTGTTTGCGCCCAACGACCCCAAGGATCTGGCCGACAAGTTGGAGAAGCTCGTGATCGACACTCCGGCCGCACTGCAAATGGGCCGGCAAGGCCGCCTGGCCGTCTTCCAGCACTTTGGCCTGGAGGGCATGGCCCAGCGCGTGCTGAGCATCTGCCGAGAGTTAGGGAAGTAGGGTCCGCAGGTTCTTCGCGAAGCGAAGGTTCTGCGGACGCGAGGCTAAACTCAACTTTCCGTCCAACGGACGCGCGGGTGCCGCAGGGTGAGTCGCGTAGTCTTGCGGCTCTACCTATGCCGGCTTGCCGGAGACGCACCGCTTGCTCCAGGGCAGTGGTGTCCCCCATCGCGTCCGCAGCAGAGCTGCGGACCCTACCGCTTACATTCCGCAGCCGCAGCCACAGCCGCTCTTGTGGGCAGGCTTGCTCGATGGCTTGCTGGTGGCCTTGGCCGGTTTGCTGGCGGCTTTGCCACAACCGGCGCACGCGTTGCAGGCACAGGCGGCCTTGTGCGCGGGCGCAGCCGACATCTTCTGACCCTGCTGGCAACCCAGGACGACCAACATCGCGACACAGGCCGCTACGGCGAGAATCTTTCGCATCAAACTGCTCCTTGATTCACCGGTGGGCCGCGTCGCAGTACGATGCTCCGACCCAGCCGACGGTCTCGTTCGCAAACAGCTGCGGACCCTACGCATTGATCCTGATATCTGCTGTCCGGTTTTTCTCTGAGCCCTCAGACTGTTGCACGATTCAGCATCGATGAGAGCCCATTGGGACACGGCATCCGGGGCCAGTTGTTCGACACCGCTTGGCCACACAGCCCGAAGGGCTGAGAGAATACAGCCTGGGGCAACGCCCCAGGTGAGATGCCTCACACAGCCAAGCCCTGCAAGGGCGCCAGAGGCAAAGCTCTCCCGCCCTTGCAGGGCTGAATCATCGCACCCCGCTGACCCAGGGCGGCGCTTCGCTCTGCCCTGGGCTGGATTCTTCAAGCCCTTCGGGCTTAAGGAACACCGAGCAAACGCTTTTTGCAAGAACCTCTGAGTTCTCTGCGCCTCTGTGGCCCAGTGGTCAGTTTCTGTCCCGCCGAATCAGTTCCAGCGTCTTTTCCGCCATGTGCGAGAGTTTCACGCTGTGGTAGAGGGCCACGCCCGTCAGCAGCGTGTCGTTCATGGGCGAAATCCACTCGCCGGGCAGGTGCGATCGGCCCAGCATCATGCCCAGCACGCTGCCGGCGGTGGCGCCGTTGCAGTCGGTGTCAAAGCCCGGCATGACCGCGTAGCAGATCGTCTTGCCGTAGTCCAGCTCGCCCCACAATAGCGCGATGGCCACGATCTGGGCGTTGGAGTCCGTGTGGCACCAGTGGTGCCGGTTCGTTTCGGTCCAGCGCTGGTGCAGCCGGTCGATGGCCGCCCAGTAGTCCAGCCCTTCCTTGCGCCAGGCGAAGACCTGTTCCACGTCCGCGTGCAGCCGGCTCTTGGCGGGAATCTCGCCCAGCCCCACGCGGATCACCTTCTCCACGTCGTCGCTGATTACGTACGCCCCCGCCAGCATGGCCGCTACCCACATCTCGCCGTAGATGCCGTTCTTGACGTGGCTGATGCAGGCGTCGCGCCACGCCCAGGCGGCCGCCTGCTCGGGATTGGCCGGGTTGGCGTAGCCGAAGAAGTCAGCCCGGATCTGGGCCCCGATCCACTCGCGATACGGGTTGCGGTACGTGGCCGAGCTGAAGGGGCCATCGACCAGGCCCGTCGGCGACGGCGGGCCGATCAGGTTCACCAGGTTGCGGATGGCAACGCGTTCGGCCGTGAACGTGTGAAAGATCGGGATGTTGTCCAGCCAGAACCGCGCCACGTCGGCGGGCGTGAAGTTCTTGCCGCTCTGCTCGACCACTGCCAGGCCGGTGGTGGTGTAATTGGTGTCGTCGTCCTCCACCATGCAGCGGATGTTCTCCTTGTAGCACGGGTTGCCGGGCGGCAGGAAGTGGCACTGCTGGCGCACGGCCTCATCCACCTGGTTGGAGAAGTAATCCGCCAGCGGCCAGCGATTCTGGGCCTTCAAGTACGTCTCGATGTCCCGGCGCGTCTTGCCTTCGACGGGCTTGCCCAGCAGGCAACCGGCCGAGCGGCCCAGCCAGGCGCCGGCAGCTTTTTCAAGAATGATCTCGTCGGTGACGGCGTGGGGCGGCATCTTCACGCGGTGCTTGCGGGCCTTTTGAATGCCGGCCAGATCAGAAGGCTCGCGCAGAAGCGTGCCGGGCTTGGCCCGGAGCTTGAGACTCTTGTCCAGCAACCGCCCGGCCCGGAGTTGCAGGGCCGGATCGTTGCCCAGATCACCCGCCAGCAGGGCGTCAAACTCGCCCTGAAGCTTGGCGAGATCCTTGTTCTCGTCGGTGCACTGTTCGAGTTCGATGCGCAGGTTTTCCTTGGTCAGGACCAGGTACGGATCGGCGATCCACGGTTTCATGAATTGTGCCCTTTCGGCGGCAGAGCATACCGGCGAACAGGCTGGGAATCCAGCACGCCAGCGGTGCGCAAGACGCTGAGTGAACGTGGTTAAGGATCACACCTGCCGGCGTTGCGTCGGGCGGCGTCTCCGCCGGCTACGCCCTTGCCTTGAACGGGCCTGGCTCGTATTCAAGCTCGTTGCGGGTGCCATAGGTTGAGCCGCGCTGTTGCGGCTCTACCTATGCCTGACCGGCACGTGGCGGTGCAGCCTCGCCGGCGACTGCTGACGCGGGGCAGCCTGCCCGCCCAGGTTATCGGTAAAACGTCATTTTGAAAAAGCGTGTTTTCGGGAGCCGTGAGATGACCAACCGCGAGAATTTGGCCGCCGCGATGGCGTGTCGCGAAGGCCAGTACGTGCCGACGTGGGAGCTCGAGTTGCATTGCTATGATGCGCTCTCGGGCCGACGGCTGATGCTGGGGCGGGAATTCGAGGCGCTCTCGGCCCAGCAGCAACAGGCCGCGATGCACGCCAATGCCGAGATCATTCTTTCGGTGGTCAACCGTCTGGGGCTCTCGATGGTGCTGGCGCCAGGCAGGTATTGGCACGTTTCGCCTGGGGTATTGGCATACTACGTCCTTCCCAGTCATGCCGTACTGCCGCAAACGGCGATCATCCGCAAGCTGGCCGGCGATGACCTGGTGCTGGTGGGCAATACCGGCGGCGTCATTGGCATGCCGGGATCTGAGCAGTACCTGGAATTCTCCTACAAGCTGTTTGACGACCCCCAGGAGATCGACCAGCAGGCCCGCGACACCCTGGCCGCCGGCATCGAGAACGCCCGGAAGCTGCGCGACGTCGGCGTGGACGTGGCCCAGACCGCCAGCGACATTGCCGACAACCACGGGCCGTTCTTTTCGCCGGAGCAGATGGATCGGTACATCCTGCCGTACATAGACCAGTGGGCGACGGCGGTGCATGAGATGGGCATGTACGCGGTGATGCACACCGACGGCAACCTGATGCCGTGCCTGGAGACGCTGGCGGAGACGGAACTCGACGCCATTCAGGCCATCGATCCCACCGCCGGCATGGACATGAAGATGGCCAAGGATGCGGTCAAGGGCCGGCTGTGTCTGTGCGGTAATGTGGACACCGGGCTGCTGGTCTCGGGCACGCCCCAGCAGATCTACGAGGCCACCAGGAAGCTGCTGGAGACGTGCAAGGCCGGCGGCGGGCTGATCCTGGGAGCCTCCAACGCGGTCTACTACGAAACTCCGGCCGAGAACTACCTGGCCATGAACCAGGCGTGGCGGGAACATGGGCGATTCGGCTCAACTCGTTGAGCCGTCACGTAAGTGCGAACCGCGATCAGCGCCTGCAAGTTCTCCAGCGTTTTGCCAGAGGCCTTGCAGGCGCAGCCGAGGCCTGTTTGTAGAACCGGTTTTACAGCCGCCCTCGGCTGTGGTCGTTGCGGCCTGTCGGCGTCTTCGCGCGTCTCGCGCCCGAGGGCGGGCACGAGACGGTTGCGACACCAGTCCTAACTCTTTTCCGGCTTGGCGGTGATGGCGATGTGCAGCTCGCGCAGCTGCCTGGCGCTCACCGTTCCGGGCGCTTCGGTCAGCGGGCAGATGCCGCGGGCCGTCTTGGGGAAGGCGATCACTTCGCGCAGGCTCTCGGCCCCGACCATCATCATGACGATGCGGTCTAAGCCCAGGGCGATGCCGCCGTGCGGCGGGGCGCCGAAGCGCAGGGCGTCCAGCAGGAAGGAGAACTTCTCCTTGGCTTCCTCGTCGCTGATGCCCAGCCGCTTGAAGATTCGCGCCTGCACTTCGGGCGAATGGATTCGGATCGAGCCGCCGCCCAACTCCACGCCGTTGAGCACGATGTCGTACGCCCGAGCCAGCACGGCCCCGGGGTCGGTTTCGAGCTTGTCCAAGTCCTCTGGCCGGGGCGAGGTGAAGGGGTGGTGCTTGCTCACCCACGTCTGCTCCTGCTGGCTGAACTCCAGCAGCGGGAACTCGGTTACCCAGCAGAAGGCCATGGCGTCGGGGGAGTACAGCTTCAGGTCGGCGCCCAGCTTGCAGCGCAGGGCGGCCAGGGCCTTGTTGGCGGCGTCAACTTCGTCGGCCACCATGAAGAGGATGTCGCCGTCGTTGGCGCCAAGCCGCTCGCGCAGGGCGGCTTGCCCGGCGGCGTCGAAGAACTTGGCCGATCCGCCGGCAAACTGGCCGTTTTCCAGCTTGGTCCAGGCCAGGCCCTTGGCCCCGAAGTCGCCGGCGTAGGCGATATAGGCGTCGATCTCCTTGCGCGTGAACTTGGCCCCGCCCGGCGCGGCCAGGCCCTTGACCACGCCGCCCTTGGCGAGCGTGTCGGTCATGACTTTGAAGGTGCTGGCCTTGGCGATCTCGCTCACGTCGCGCAGCTTCATCTCGAAGCGCAGGTCCGGCCGGTCGATGCCGTACTCGTCGGTGGCCTGCTTGTAGGGCATGATCAGCGGCTGATCGGGGAAGCTCTTGCCCGCGGCCGTGCACACCTCGCGCATCACCTCGTTGGTCATCTCCATGATGTTCTGCTCGGTGACGAAGGCCATCTCGACGTCGAGCTGGGTGAAGTCCATCTGGCGGTCGGCCCGCAGGTCCTCGTCGCGGAAGCAGCGGGCGATCTGGTAGTACTTGTCCAGCCCGCCGATCATGAGGATCTGCTTGAAGAGCTGCGGGCTCTCGGGCAGGGCATAGAACGTGCCGGGATGCTGCCGCGAGGGCACCAGGAAGTTCCGCGCCCCGCCCGGCGTGAAGCGGGTCATGAAGGGCGTCTCGACTTCCAGGAAGCCGCGCGCGTCCAGCACGCGCCGCATGGCCTGGGCGATCTTCGAGCGCACCACCAGGTTGCGCGTCATCTCCGGCCGGCGCATGTCGATGTAGCGGTACTTCAGCCGCGTCTCTTCGGCCACGTCCTTGGCGGTCTCGGGGTCGAACGGCACGGTGTCGGCCTTGTTCAGCACGACCAAGTCGGTGGCGATGACCTCGACCTCGCCCGTGGGCAGCTTGGGATTGACGCGGTCGGCCCCGCGCGGCCGGACCTTGCCACCCACCGAAATCACCCATTCAGCGCGGAGCTGGCGAGCCAGTTCGTGGCGTTCGGCCGAGTCAGTGGGGTCAAAGACGATCTGCGTGATGCCGTCGCGGTCGCGCAGGTCGACAAACACGATGCCGCCGTGGTCGCGGTAGCTTCTCACCCAGCCGCACAGGCGGACCTCGCCGCCGATGTCGCTGGCGCGCAACTGGCCGCAGGAGTGGGTGCGTTTCAATGCTTCGTCTGACGTAGTTGCCATGATGGTTCTCTTTCGCTTGTATGCCAAGCCCGGGGGCGCTTGTACGCTCCGAGGGCATCCACCGGCCGGTCGCCGGCCGACAGAACGTTAGAAGATACAGGTTTTCGCCAATCTGGACAATAGCCGCCGCCAAGACGTGCCAATGGGCCACAGAGGCACAGAGAGCTCAGAGAACGGCGAGAGGAGGTGCCAACAAGTCTTTTCCTGGAGGGTGGTGCGTCTCCTGACCCACCACCGCCTCACGACAGGCACCGCGGCAGGTCAGAAGACCCGCCGCGCGGAAAGAAGTTGTGGCAACCGCTCCAGGCCGACGTCGTTCAAAACATCTGCGAAAGCTGCGAAATCTGCGGAAGCATATTGCGCCAATTATGCAGCAGGCCGATGTTATACGTCGTGCTGAGGCGTCGGGCGTTTTCGCGGTGCGTAGTCATTATGTTCTCCGGGCATAAAAAAAGCCCGCTCACCAGGAGCGGGCCTTAGGTGCCGTCTAAGCCAGACCGTTACGGCCGGCCGCTCCTGGTCGGGGCAATGGGATTAGTGTCGCCGGCAAGGCGCGCAGACCCACCGGAGCGGAGCAGGATCGCCGAACTGTACGTCAGGGCGTGCATGTGTGAGTTATTATACGTCGGCCGGCACATCGGTCAACGTGAGAAAGGCGTTTTCGTTTTCGCCTACGTATTATCTTCTTCGGGCACCAGCGCCAGCACGATATCCAGGAGCCGTGCGTCATCTCTCCGCATGGACCGTCTCCAGGTGTTCCAGGATGCCCCTGCGCCGGATATGGTTTCTGCCGGACTCGACGGCCTGGCGGGTCACGAGATCCACGCTCCTGCCGAAAATGTCCTTCAACTCCTCTTCCATTCGGCACACGTCGAACAGGCCCCAGTGAGCGTCGGGCGCGAAGGCGACCAGCACGTCCACATCGCTGTCAGGCCGGAAATCATCCCGCAGGACCGAGCCGAAGAGCGAGAACTCCACGACCTTCCATTTCCGGCAGAAGTCGGCGATCCGCGTTCGGTCGATGGGTATCCTGGCGCTCATATCTCGTGCCTCTCTAGAGGATTGTACCACGAAAACGTCGGCCCGGACCACGAGGAAAGGATGCCGAACGATCGGTCAAACGCGTCTGCTCTCCTTCGCGTCGCCTGGCGTCAGTCGTTACCACGGCATTCTCTCTGTGCCTCTGTGGCCCATCGGACGCGCTACTGCACCGAGATAACCGTCTTGCGCTTGCGCGGGCCGTCGAATTCGCAAAAGTACACCGCCTGCCAGGTGCCCAGCACGAGCTGGCCTTTTTCCACCAGCACTTGGGTGGAGCAGCCGACCAGCGAACTTTTCACGTGGGCGGCTGAGTTGCCTTCGGCGTGGCGAAAGAAACTCTGCTTGGCTGGGATGGCCTTGTCCAACGCGCCCAGCATGTCGTGTACGACGTCGGGATCGGCATTTTCGTTGATGGTGACGGCAGCGGTGGTGTGCGGCACGAAGACCGTCGCGACACCCTGGACCACCCCCGATTCCTCGACGGCCGCAGCGACCTGGGCGGTCAGGTCGATCATTTCGTCGCGCTCGTGTGTGGGCACGTCGATGGTCTTGCGGAACATTCGCGATCCTCCAAAAAAGAAGACGGCGGCCTCATTGAGCCGCCGCCATCACATCGCGTGACGGGTGAGAAGTCAATTCCTCTGTTGGGCAGGGATCACATGGTCACCGCCCAAACAGCGGCGGCTGACCATGCCACCACCAGAGGCGCTGGGCGCGCAACTGCTTGCACGCGGACCGACTATGCCACCTGCTCGTCCTGTCTAGCCCTTGCGCATCTGCTGGGAGAGATACACCGGCACGCCGATCTGTTCGATCTGGTCGAGGTTGCCTTCGATCTCGTCCACGTGGCCATCTTCGTCGTCCAGGATGCCTTCGAGGATGTCCTTGGTGGCGTTGTCACCGACCTCCACGGCCAGCTTGATGGCGTTGTTGTAATGCTGCACCGCGCCTAGTTCCAGGCCCAGGTCGTTCTTGAACTGCTCAGGCACCTGCGCGCCGATGGTGATCTTCTCCAGCCGGCTGACGATGGGTACGCCTTCCAAGAAGAGGATCCGCTCGATAAGCTTCTCGGCGTGCTTCATCTCAGTGAACGCCCGTTTCTCGAACATGTCGTGCAGGCGGACATAGTCCCAGTTGTCGCACATTTCACCGTGCACCATGTACTGGTTGATGGCCGTCAACTCCTCGGCCAATAGTTGGTTCAGCGCGTCGAGCAGCTTGGCGTTGCCCTTCATAGTCGGCTCCTTTTCTGTCGTTTGGGTCGGCCTGGAAAACCCTGGCCAGACAAGAAGGTATAGGGGCCGCCAAGTCGCGACTTCCACCGATGCGCGGGGGAATCTCACGCGGGGCTTTCGCATAAGCGCCGCTCGGAAATGCAGTTGGCGAGCAGCACCGACGCGGGGCGGGCAGCTTGTTGCATGCGATGCAGGATAATAAAGCACCGGCCTGGGGATTGCTCCCGAGGCCGGGCTATTGACGGGGGGCCCACACTTGTGTGTGGAGCACAGGTTGGCCTGTGCCGCCGATTAGGATACACGCAGATGGCTCGGCTGGGTGACAAAAAGCAGATTGAACCATCAGCGTCAGCAGATCATGGGATGAGGCGACTCATCAGCGTCTTGCGGAGTTTGCGAGCGTACTTCATGGCCTCTCGGGCGTCAGCGGCTTCGGCGCCTTCGCCGAGGTACCGATAATCAACCGCGCCTTGATTCAGCAATCTCAGCTCGGTCACGTTCCAGGTCCAGGAAGCATCTCTGGCCGAGAGCAGGCTGTCCAAGACGACCAGGTCGTGTTTCTTGGGCGGGCACTCTCCCAACTGAATCAATAACGCCTTCATAAGCTTCTCAACGCATTGCTGGGCATGAAAACATACCGCATCATTGCTGCGCCTGGGCCCAGCGCGCATCTCGCGGCTTGCCACGGCGAAATCATCCTGGGCCTTGGCGACCCATTCCTTAACTACGCTGTTCATACAGAACCTTGCCCTGATCCAGCGCGTTGCGAATGACGGGATCGCCTTGGGAATACCGGCGTTTGACCTCGCCGGGCCGGCGCGTCAGCAGGTCGATGGAGATGCGCAGGTCAAGTCGATTCAATATTTCGAGCGACTTGCGGAAGCTCCTGCCTCGAAACGGCAGAATCACCAGGATGTCCACGTCGCTGTCAGGTCTGGCCTGGCCGCGGGCGTGGGAACCAAACAGGATCACCTGTTGTGGGCGAAACTCCCGGCCAATTCGCTGCCCAATGGCCTTGATTTCCTTCATGGACACCATGTGGTTCTCCCGCTCCGCAGCCCATTATACAGGCAGTGCGGGCAGACGACCCGTCCAATATCATTGGGGCCATTATGCTCCGGTTGCCTGACTACGACAGCCAAAACAGTGACGAAGAAATAAGGATGGCGGGTCCGGAGACCCGCCATCCTGATCAATCACTCGTGTCGTTCACTCGTGCGCACAAACTCGCTCAGGAACGTCTAACATGGTCACGCCAACGGCGGCGAGACCATGCCACCCAATTCCTGACCATGCCACCCGGTTCCAGCTTACAGCCGGGGGCGCGTGTGCTGCCTACTACTTCGCTACTTACTACTTCTTGCCCTTCTTGGCGGGCTTCTTGGCTACGGCCTTGGCTTTGGCGACGACCTTCTTGGCCACCTTCTTGATGCTGGCGGTGACCTTCTTGGCGGCCTTTTTCGCGGCGGGCTTGGCCTTGACGGCCTTCTTGGCCGGGGCCTTGCCGCCGGTCAACATGCCGTATTCGTACTTCAGGGCGGCCTGGGCAGCAGCCAGGCGGGCCACCGGCACGCGGTACGGCGAGCAGGAAACGTAATTCAGGCCGACCATGTGGCAGAACTCCACGCTGGCCGGATCGCCGCCGTGCTCGCCGCAAATGCCCAGCTTGATGTCCGGGCGGGTGCTGCGGCCCTTGACCACGGCCATGCGCACCAGCTCGCCCACGCCCGCGCGGTCCAAGGTCTGGAACGGGTCGTAGTCGTAGATGCCCTGCTTGACGTAGTCCTTGAGGAACTTGCCGGCGTCGTCACGGCTAAAGCCGCACGTCATCTGCGTCAAGTCGTTGGTGCCGAAGCTGAAGAACTCGGCCACCTTGGCGACCTCGTCGGCCGTCACGGCGCCACGCGGCACTTCGATCATGGTGCCGATCTTCAGGTCGAAGGGCAGCTTCTTGAGGCCACGCTCGGCCATGACCTTGGCCACTTCGTCCTCGACGACCTTGCGCTGGAGTTGCAATTCCTTCACCGTGCCCACCAGCGGGATCATGATCTCGGGGTGGGGCTTGCCGCCGGCGTTCTTGACGTTCAGGGCGGCCTCGATGACGGCGCGGGCCTGCATGGCCGTCACTTCGGGATAGCTGATGCCCAGGCGGCAGCCGCGGTGGCCCAGCATGGGGTTGAACTCATGCAGGTTTTCCACGGCCCGCTTGACCATCTCGACGTCGATGCCCATGGTCTTGGCCATCTCGAGCTGGTTGCCTGGCTCCTGCGGCAGGAACTCGTGCAGTGGCGGATCCAGCGTGCGGATGGTGGCGGGACGCTCGCCCATGACCGTGAAGATGCCCTCAAAGTCCTTCCGCTGCAGCGGCAGCAGTTCGGCCAGTGCCTGGTTGTACTGGGCTTCGGGTGCGGCCAGCTTGGCGCGAATCTCGTCAATCTTGGCCTTGTTCTCGCCGGCGGCTTCGAGTTCCTCGCGGAGCCGTTTGACCTCTTCGGCCACCAGGATGAAGCGGCGGAAGCTGACGATGCGGTCGCCCTCGAAGAACATGTGCTCGGTACGCGTCAGGCCGACGCCCTCGGCGCCCATCTTGATGGCGCGGTCGCTGTCACGCGGGTTGTCGGCGTTGGCGCGAACGCCCAGCTTGCGGAACTCGTCGGCCCACTTCATCAGCTTGTTGTACTGCTGGAAGAGCAGGCTGTCGGCGGGCTTCATCTTGCCGTCCTGAACTTGGATGATCTCGGAAGGCTGGACCTTGATCTGGCCCATGTACACCGTGCCACTAAAGCCCGACAGGGAAACGTACTCGCCTTCGCGGACGACCTTGTCGCCGGAGCGGACGGTCTTGGCGGCGTAGTCGATCTGAAGATCGCCGGCGCCGGCCACGCAGGGCGTGCCCATGCCGCGGGCTACCACGGCCGCATGACTGGTCATGCCGCCGCGAGCGGTAACAACCGCCTGTGCTACGGCCATGCCGCCCACGTCTTCGGGGCTGGTTTCGATGCGGACAAGGATGACCTTCTTGCCTTCCTTGGCCCAAGCCTCAGCGACTTCGGCATTGAAAACGACCTGGCCGCAAGCGCCGCCGGGGCTGGCCGGCAAACCGCGGGCCAACACGCCGTTGGACTTCTCGGCCTGGGCGACTTCGCCCGAATCCAGAACCGGGGCGAACAGCTGATTCAGCTGGCCGGTCGATACGCGCTGCACGGCCGTCACCTTGTCGATCAGCTTCTCTTCGAACATCTCAACAGCCGCACGCACGGCAGCGAAAATCGTCCGCTTGCCGCTGCGGGTCTGCAGCATGTACAACGTGCCCTTCTCGATGGTGAACTCGATGTCCTGCATGTCCTTGTACGTCTTTTCGAGTTTGCCACGGATCTCGACGAGTTGGGCGTAGGCCTTGGGATCGACCTTGGCCAGGGTCTCGATCTTCTGCGGGGTGCGGATGCCGGCGACCACGTCCTCGCCCTGGGCATTCATCAGGTACTCACCGTAGAACTTGTTCTCGCCGGTGGACGGGTCGCGCGTGAAGGCCACGCCCGTGCCGCTGTCGGAACCCATGTTGCCGAAGACCATCAACTGCACATTGACGGCCGTGCCGTCCAAGCCGCGGATGTCGTTGAGCTGACGGTACTTGATGGCGCGGGGGTTGTTCCAGCTCTGGAAGACCGCGTTCATGGACAGCTTCAACTGCTCGAAGGCGTCCTGCGGGAAGCTCTTGCCCGAACGCTCGTAGATGCCCTTGTAACCCTCGACCACGGCCTTGAGGCCGTCGATGGTCAGGTCGGTGTCCAGCTTGGCGCCGAAGCGATCCTTGACGCTCTGCAGCACGTGCTCGAAATCGTGGTGTTCCAGACCCAGCACCACGTCGCCGAACATTTGCAGGAAGCGGCGGTAGCTGTCGTAGGCGAAGCGCTCGTTGCCGGTCAGTTCGATCACGGCCTTGAGCGTCTCGTCATTGAGGCCCAGGTTCAGCACGGTGTCCATCATGCCGGGCATGGACACGGCCGCACCGGAGCGAACCGCCACCAGCACCGGGTTGGGACCGCGGCCAAAGCTCTTGCCGGTCAGCTTTTCGACCTTGGCGATGTTGGCCTTGACCTGTTCTTCCAGGCCGGCGGGCCACTTGCGGTTATTCGTGTAGAACTCGGCGCATGCCTGGCAGGTGATCGTAAAGCCAGGAGGCACCGGCAACCCGGCGGCGGACATGTCAGCCAGGCCCGAGCCCTTGCCGCCCAGGATCAGTTTGCGTTCCTTCTCGGTCTTGGCGACGGTCATGCCTTCGGCCTTGCCGCCACCGAAGAAATACACGTACTTCTTCGCAGCCATTTTTGCCATTAGAGATTCTCCATTCAGAAAGCCCTTGCGGGAGTTTACGAGATACACCGGCGCCGGCAGACCTCTAGACCCCGGAGGCGTGGTACCGCGGCCACCGGGAATACGTACAGCCAATCCTGCCCTGCGCAACAAACAGGACAACGATAGTAACCGCCTGAGAGGCTGTCAACCGAATTCGCGAAGCGAGGGCGTAGGGTGTCTGACTGCGCTTCGTGGCAGATCAGGCGGCGGCCTCACGGCGTTGGTACCAGAACTGGTTCCATAGGCCGCTGGCTCGGAGGGCGGCCAAGGCCATCATGCCTTCGGCGTTGGGCTTATCCCATCGCATGCCCGGCC
>CAITIS010000143.1 GCA_903892515.1 uncultured Planctomycetota bacterium
CGTCAAGGCCGCGTGCGAGTATTTGAACGAGAGCATCCCCTACCAGGGCGCGGGGGCCATGCTGCTGATTACCGTGGACGGTTCCGACGAGCAGCAGGTCGAGCGCGAGTACGAGACCATCGGCCGGCTGTGCGAAGCCTCCGGGGCCATCGAAGTGTACGTGGCCGATAACCACACCACCAGCGAACGTATCTGGCGCGTCAGGCGGAATATCGCCGAGGCCTTCAAGATCGTCAGCCCGCACCAGAGCCTCGAAGACGTGGTGGTGCCCATCGCCGCCATCCCGCAGATGGTGGTGGCCTTGGAAGCACTGGCCAAGAAGTACGACATTCACATCCCCTGCTATGGCCACGCCGGCGATGGCAACCTGCACGCCACGCCGGTGATGAATCCGGCCTGGACACTGGATCGCTGGAAGACCACCCTGCCGCAGGTGCTGACGGAACTGTACACGATTACGGCCAAGCTGGGCGGCACGATCAGCGGCGAGCACGGCATCGGCAACAAGCGAAAGAAGTACATGCCGCTGGTGCTCTCCCCCGAGGCAATCGGGCTGATGCGGGCGATCAAGCAAGCCTGGGATCCAAACGCGGTGCTGAACCCGGGCAAGATGTTTGATTGAGGAAGGCCGGAGGTCGTAGGCCGGAGGCCGGAGAAAAGGCAAGGAAGGCCAGAGGCCGGAGAGAAGGCATGCTCGTTTTCCGCCGAAGGCACATGGCCAAGGCGAAAGTGCCAGCGTGCGTTCTCTCAGGCCTCTGACCTCAGGCATCTGGCCTCCGACCTTCGACAATGGCTGCAATGAGTCATCTAGAGATGCCGAAAGGATAGCCACACATGTCCAACTTCAACGGTCTTGGAATGGGCTTGGGTCACATCGCCACGTTGAGCAAGGCGCGTTCGCGCTCGATCTCGGCTGAGAATTTCACGGGCGAAAAGGGCAAGGGCGGCATGGCCACCGAGGGCACCGGGACCAAGTGCGCCCGCGACCTGGGCCAAGGCTGGAAAGTCTCCCCCAGCGTGGCCATCAAGGCCGGCGAGACCTTCACCCTGGCCGACATCGGCGGCAGCGGGGCCATCCAAAGCATGTGGATCAGCGGCGACGTCAGCCTCTCGCCCCATGCCCGCTACTGGATCCTGCGGATCTACTGGGACGACCAGGAGCAGCCCTCGGTGGAGTGCCCGGTGCCCGACTTCTTCGCCGCCGGCTGGGGCGGGTATCAGCAGATCAACAGCCTGCCGGTCATGATCGGCCCCAACCGCTCCTTCAATTGCTTCTGGCCGATGCCCTTTCGCAAGCGCTGCCGCATGACGCTGACCAACCTGCACCCCGAAGACAAGGTCATCTATTACCAGGTCAATTACACCGAGACCGACGTGAGCGAGGACGTGGGCTACTTCCACGCCCAGTTCCGGCGCGTCAACCCGCTGCCGTACAAGAGCGTTTACACCATCGTCGACGGCATCAAGGGCTTTGGCCATTACGTCGGCACGTACCTGGCCTGGGGCGTGAACAACAACGGCTGGTGGGGCGAGGGCGAGGTCAAGTTCTACATCGACGGCGATACGGACTTCCCCACCATCTGCGGCACCGGCACCGAGGATTACTTCGGCGGCTGCTACAACTTCGACGTCAACGGCCAGTACACGCCGTTTTCCTCGCCCTTTATGGGCATGAACCGGGCCGTGCGCGATGAAGCGTACAAGTGCCAGCAACGCTTTGGCCTGTACCGCTGGCACATCATGGACCCGGTCCGCTTTCAGCAGGATCTCAAGGTCACCATCCAGGCCTTGGGCTGGCGCAGCGAAGGCCGGTACCTGCCGCTACAGGACGACATCGCCTCGGTGGCGTTCTGGTATCAGACGCTGCCGACCGTTCGCTTCCCTGCCCTGCCTGGCCGGGACCAGCTGGAGATCATCTAATCGCCGTGCCGGCCTCATCGCCGTACAACCCGGTTACGCCCGACGTGGCGGAGGAACTGCGCCAGATCGTCGGGGCGAGGTACGTCATCTTCGCCGACCCCGAGGCCTTGCAGCTGTTCAGCCATGACGAGATCCCCGAGGCCGCCTACGCCCACATGCCCGACGCGCTGGTGCGCCCGCGTACCGCCGGGGAGATCGCCGGCATCATGAAGCTGGCCAACGCCCGGCATATTCCCGTCACGCCGCGCGGGGCCGGCAGCGGCTTATCCGGCGGGGCCGTGC
>CAITIS010000144.1 GCA_903892515.1 uncultured Planctomycetota bacterium
CGCCGCCCAGAAGGCCGGCGCCTTGTAGTGGCCTTGCAGATCCGGTTCCGCCAGGATCTTGTCATATCGGCTATGGGCCCACTGCACCGTCTTGCGGATCGAGCCCTGATAACGCTCCAACTGCTCTTTGGATAGATACATGAGATCCCTTCGATTCCTAATCGCTCATCCGCTCGGGCTCGCCAAATAGCCGAAGACCAGAAGGCCTAAACGCCGCAAACTGGCACACAGCGTAACGGATTCAACTCTGGCCTTCAATGAGTGGCCGCCTCGCCTGAACCCACTGCATTCAATGAGCGAACCGTAGCGTTCCGATCCTCCGCGCGATGGCCTGGTCACAGGCGGTGGCAAAGAGGCCTGCCGATTCTCATGCTCGCGCAACGCAAGGGCGAGTCCGCCGCGGCGAACTCGCCCTTACTCACTGACCGCTCGTGTAGCGGATTGTTCGATAGCGACCTACCGGAACATTCGCCGGTTGCGGAGGAGCAGTCCCAGGGCGCCGATAATCACCAAGCTCAGCGAGGCAGGCTCAGGCGCCTGGGCGATGGCGAAATCCTGGTAGAACGAAGGAAGCGTGGACGTCGTCGTCAGGAGATCGTTCACAGTGTCGGCCGGATTGGTGGGAATGAGCAGCCACTGCGTGCCATCGTATCCGAAGAGCCCGAAGTTGCCTGGGCTGAGTCCCAGCGTCGTAGCCAACGTGTTGTCATAGCAGAACGTCATGCCCACAGAGCCAAACGTCAGCGAGTTGCCTGGGGTGTAGGCCCAAACGCCAATAGGCTTCACCAGCCCGGTCGGGACGTCCACTCTGTCGGGCGACAGCAGCGCGATGGTCAGGGCGTCAGCGATGACAGCACCACCAAAGGTCATCGCGACGCTATTCACCATCTGGATGCCGCCCCAGTTATACGTCGTGGCCGAATTGACGGCGAGAGAGGGTAGCAGCAGCTTGCCGTGGTTTTGAGCGAACCACCCCTGGACAGCGGTGTCCGTAACGGCCGTGATCGCCTGCATATTCAGCGTCTGCTCCACGCCACCGCCATCGGCGATGACCTTGCCGTTATTGGTATATAGCGCCGAAACCGTGCCATAGCCGCGCAGGGTGTTGTCGCTGGTGAAACCGCCGCCGCCCGTGGACGTGACGGAGCCGCCGGCCAGCGTGATGTTGCCGCCACCGCTCAGAGAGTAGGCTCCGGCAACGGAGTTATTCAGTACGCCGGTGCCGCCAACGGCCAGCGTGCCGCTGTTGGTCATGGCCCCAGCGGCGACATTGACAGTCGCGGCCGAGATATCAAGCGTCTTGGTGGCGTTGATCCCGAGCGTGGCACTGGAATTGAACAAGCCGGTCAGGGTGCTGCTATTCGTCACATTGATCGCACCTGTGCTAAACGTGATGCCAGAGCTCACGTACGTTGACGTGGATATGACGTTAGCGCCATTAAAGTTCACGACGCCCGAGGTGCCAGAGCCCAGAGTTGAGCCGTAACTGGTGAAGGTTGAGCTCAGATCCAGGACATCGCCTGACGCACCCAAGGTGCCCACGCCCGAGCCCTGAGCTACAGTGACCGGGCCGGTGACCGCCAGAGTTCCACCGCTGGCCGACATGCCGCCGTTGGCTGTAATGGTCATCGGCGTCGAAACCGTGCCGAACCCTCTGATGTTGGTGGCCATGGAGAACCCACCGACGCCGGTACTGGTGATGCTGCCGCCGGCCAGGGTTATTGTGTTGCCGTTGGAAATAGTGGTGAGGGTGCCGCCAGGGTTATTCAAAGTCCCGGTGCCCACGTTCACACCGCCCGAATTGGCGCCGAAATTGCCCACCGAGCCGGTCACATCGAGTTTGTACCCGTTGAAATACATGGTGTTGAGAGCACCGTTGTTCCAAGTGCTGTCACCCGTCAATGTGAAGGTCTTCAGAGTGCTGTCCTGATACAGGGTGATGCCGTCAAAATGGCCGCGCATCGCAACATTGTTATAGTTGCTGATACCGCCGACGCCACCGCCAGTGATAGTGCCGCCTTCTATGGACAGAAGCGCGCCCGAAGCCGCGGTGGTGCTATTCCCGCCCAGGCCGCGCTGGACGCTGTCCGTGACATCGCCGGTAATGTGCAAGGTCTGGTTTGCGGTGTTGGCCGACACGTTTCCAGAGGTGATGAGACTGAACGGCGCAGAGATGGTGCCATAGCCGACAATAGCGTTGGTGCCGGTAACGCTCCAGGCCCCGCCATGCAGAGAACTGATCGTCCCGCCCTTCAGGAAAAGGCTGCTGCCACTGCCCGAAACCGTATTAGTTGCCGCGGGGCTGGTATCGTTGCTCAGCGTCCCTTCAATGGTGATGACCTTGCGGTTGGAGATATTCCCCTGCACGCCCAACGTGCCCCCGCTGGCGATATCCAAGGCGGTCGCCCCGGCGCCGGTGCCGATGGTCAAGGCCGTGGCCCCGTTTAAGGTTACCGTGCTACTGAGGGTAACGGGGTTATTGGTGCTAATGCTTATTGTGGCGGTGTCGCCGTACACATTCACACTGCCAGGATACACGTTAAGGCCGCTGCCGCCTGACCAGTTAAAGGGCGAGGTCGCCTGCGTCCAAGTCGTATCCGCCGCTCCTGTCCACGTGAAAGAAGTCGCCAAGGCCGTGAGAGGAACCAGCAATGGCAGAACCAGAACCAGCGACGCCAGGATAAGGGCTTTCCGAGTTGTCTTCACTTGCATCTCCTTCTTTATCTTTCGATTCGCAGAGTTATCGACTCACGCGCCCATTCACGCGGTCCACCAGAAGAAGCCGCACAACTTCTCGTGGAATCAGAATTCAGTCGGCGCGTCTGAACGCCAAGAGAACGAGCCTCCCATACACACTCCGGTGCCTGTGCCAGCCTGAGCGAGGGATCCAGTTTCGGTCGAGTCAAAACATGCTAGGAGTGCGGGCAATTCGAGGCGTATCAGGTTCCCCCCAGAAATGGTGTCATACAGCCCGTAAGCCGACATAGTCCGCAAGAACGGCCCCGCCGTCCCTCCCCACCCTTGATTCTCCGCCCCGGCGTGGCTACCATCCGCTCTTGATGATCAATTCGCACTTGAGGTGGGCATGATTGCGCGCGTGCATAGCAGCATCTTACAGGGCATTGACGCCATCGCCGGCGAGGTCGAGGTCGACGTCGCCAGGGGCGGCATTGGCGAACTCAAGCTAGTGGGCCTGGCTGAGGCTTCCGTCAAGGAATCCATCTCCCGTATTCAGGCGGCGCTGCGAAACAGCGGCTTCCGCTGGCCTGGGCCCAAGGTGACGATAAACCTCGCCCCGGCCGACGTGCGAAAGGACTCCGCCGCGTTCGACCTGCCCATCGCCGTGGCCGCCCTGCTGGCCGGCGGAGACGTGCAGAGCGAAATTGCGCAGAAGTTTCTGATGATCGGTGAATTGGCCCTCGATGGTCGCGTCCGGCCTATTCGCGGCGCCCTGGCTACGGCCATGCTGGCACGCGAGATGGGCATGCGCGGCATGATCTGCCCGTCCGAGAATGCGGCTGAGGCCGCCGTGGTCGAGGGCGTCGAGGTCATCGGCGTGGGCCTGCTCAGCGAGGCCGTCGGCTTTCTCAGCGGCCAGTGCCCGCTGGAAGCCGCCCAAGCCAACCTGCAGGAGGTCTTCAACGCCGCCGACGTGTACGACATGGACTTTGCCGACGTCCGCGGCCAGGAGTCGGCCAAGCGGGCCCTGACCATCGCCGCCGCCGGCCATCACAATCTCTTGATGATTGGCCCGCCAGGCTCGGGAGTGACCGTGTCATGCGCCACTCGCACGCACCACCAACCTGCCGGGGCGTCTCTTGACGCAAGCCGCTGGTAGCATCAAGCTTATGAATATCCATTCAGACGTCGGGATAGTCCTGGCGGGAGGAGCCAAATGAACCCAACCATCACGCTGAAGCCCATCAGCGACCTTCTGAGCGAGAAGTTCTTCGTTCCATCATACCAGCGAGGGTTTCGTTGGGCGGGACGGCAGGTAACTGACCTTCTGGATGATCTATGGGAGTTCCAGTCGAAAGCTGACAAACAGGATCGAGCCTCATTCTACTGCCTCCAGCCAGTCGTAGTGAAGCATCGCGATGACGGGCGGTGGGAGCTAGTCGACGGCCAGCAACGGGTGACAACGATCTACTTGCTTCTCACGTACCTGCAGACGCTTGTTGAGGCGATGGGCAAGTCTCGCTTCTCGCTAGAGTTCGAAACCAGAAGCGCCTCCAGCGGCGCCTTCCTGCAGAAGATTGACCAGACCAAACGACATGACAACATCGACAATCACCATATCTGCGCGGCCTACGACGCCATCGAGCAATGGTTTGGATCGCGAGATGGAAGTCATAAGTTCAAATTCGTCCAGTGCCTCTTGAGCGACGATGAGGTCGGCCGAAACGTCAAGGTCATCTGGTATGAACTCCCGGAGGCCGAAGACCCTATCGAAGCCTTCACGCGGCTTAATGTAGGCAAAATACCTCTGACAAACGCCGAGCTCATCCGCGCCTTGTTTCTTCGTTCCGGCAACTTCGAACCTGGCCTCGTGACGATTCAGCAGCTCAAGATTGCCGGCGAATGGGATGCCATAGAGAAGGCGTTTCAGGCCGATTCGCTCTGGTGCTTCCTGCACCGCGGCGTAGATTCGCCATCCAGCCGGATCGAGTACTTGTTTCAGTTGATCGCCAAGGAAAGCAGCTCGTATCAATCCACTGACGATCCCTATGGTACGTTTCACTTCTACATTTCCAGGATGGAGGTATCCGGGGCGACTACCGAGTCGGAATGGCTGAAGGTGAAGCGGTACTTCATGTCGTTGGAAGAATGGTTTAATGATCGCACGTTGTACCATTTGATCGGCTATCTCATCCATGAGGGCGACCCCCTTCCAGCGATTCGCGCGATTGGCCAGAGTGTCAGGAAGAGCGCCTTCCAACGCATGCTAAAGCGAAGGATATTCAAGAAGGTGGTTGGTGGCTCGTTGGACACCATGCCCGATGATGCGGCCGTGAGGAACGTGATCGCGGCTTACGTGGGCGATCTGGAGTACGGCGACGATTCCGCAGCAATCCGATCCATTCTGCTGCTGTTCAACATCGCTACGCTCCTCCAAAACGCATCGTCCAATGCACGCTTTCCGTTCGATAGCTACAAGAAGGCACCATGGGACATCGAACATGTGCGTTCAGTGGCATCGGGCAAACCGCAGCGTCATGATGCCCGGCAACAATGGCTGGCACATGCGCGCGACTATCTGCGCGAACATCATGAGAACGATGAGCTTTGTCGAAGGGCGGACGCGGTGCTTTCGGCAGATGACTTGGACGGGGCTCAGTTCGACCAGCTCTACCACGGCATCCTAAAGCATTTCGGGGAAGCCGACGACGCAGATACTGATAACAGCGTCGCCAATCTTGCCTTATTGGACGCGGGCACCAACCGCAGCTATCGCAACGCAGTCTTCCCAATCAAGCGGCAACAGATCATCGGTTTGGACCACAAGGGCGTCTTCGTTCCTCTGTGTACCAAGAACGTCTTTTTGAAGTGCTACAGCCGCAACATCCACGACATGCTGTCTTGGCGGAAGGACGACCGCAAGGACTACCTTGACGCCATCATTAGCGTGCTTGCCAGCTTCTTTACCGACGCAAAGGCAGGAACCATATGACCGAGCACAACCATACAGGCGTCGGCGCGAGAGTAACGTTCAGGGAGTTGTTTGACCGGCATCCGTTGGTTGAGATTCCGATAATCCAGCGTGACTACGCACAAGGCAGGCCGTCAGCGGTCGAGCTCAGAACGGAATTTCTGAAGGCCATCCACGCGGCACTGGAAAAGCCCTCAGGCGACCCATCCTTGCCTCTGGACTTGGATTTTGTCTACGGCAGTGTCGAAAGCGGAGAGAGGCAAGCTTTTTGCCCGTTGGACGGACAGCAACGCCTTACGACCCTATTCTTGCTGCACTGGTACTTGGCGTGGAGGGACATGCAATTTGACGATCTGGATGCTTTCCTCCGGACACAAGACGGAGCGCGGCTGTTGTATGCGGTTCGGCCGAGCAGCGATGAGTTTTTTGATGCTCTCGTCTGCTGGCGTCCTGATCTCAGGCCCGAGGCCGTCACGTCTCTTCCCGAGATGGTCCGCGATCAGCCATGGTTCTTCCGCTCATGGACTCTTGACCCGACAATTCAGTCAGCGATCACGATGCTGGAAGCGATCCACAAGCAATTTGGTAGCGCGACTGGTTCATACCACCGGCTGGTGCAGGCAGACGCGCCGTATATCACGTTTCACCTGCTGGACCTCCGAAGCTTTGGGTTGTCGGACGACCTGTATATCAAGATGAACGCCCGCGGAAAGCCGCTGACGCCTTTTGAAACGTTCAAGGCGAGGCTTGAACAGCATATCGATGCACTGTTTCCGAGGGAGAGCGTGCGTCTGCATGGTAGGCCGGTGTCTCGGAGAGAGTATTTCAGCGCACAAATTGACACGGTGTGGGCTGACCTGTTCTGGCACTACCGCGACCAGACGACCCAGCTATTTGACAGCGCCGTAATGAATCTTCTGCGGGTGCTGGCTATCATCACGCGGAATCCCGAATCGGCTGGCATTGATGGCGTCCTGGAGATGTTGCGTGATGGTTGCGAGCCGTTGTCGTTCGGGACCTATCAGGACGCCGGATGTATCGATGCAACGCTTCTTGACGCTGTTATGTGCCTTCTGGATCACTGGTCGGAGCATCCTGGCGGGATTCGAAAGCATCTTCCAGACGCAACGTATTTTGAGGAAGACCACTTCTTTCGGCTAGCCATCGGCGATGAGGTGCCCACCTACTCTGAGATGGTTCGTCTGTGGGCTTACGTAGCTTACGTTCGGCACCATCGTCTTGACCTAAAGCCTGAGCGGTTCTCGGAGTGGATGCGCATCATCTGCAATCTAGCCGTTAATACGCCTTACGACGGTCTCGACGACTTCCAGCGCAGCATCAGGTCGATAAACGCGTTGTTGCCGGAGTCCGACAGGATGTTAGCGTACATGGCCGGCAAAACGGCGGAACTGCAAGGCTTCTACGGCCAGCAAGTCCGTGAGGAGAGACTGAAAGCACAGCTGATAGCCAAGAGCGATAGCTGGCGGGACGCAATTATCCAAGCCGAGCGACACGGTTACTTTCAGGGCCAGATTGAGTTTCTCTTCAAGTTCTCGGGAGTGCTCGATGTCTGGATAGCGACTGATGCCTGTGACTGGGACGAAGCTCAAGACGCAGTGTTCCTGAGAACATTCCGAGGCTACTTCGACAAGGCGGCATCGGTCTTCACTGCCACAGGCCTGCTTGATCTAGGTGGCCGTCGGTGGGAGCGGTGTCTTCTTGCGGCAGGCGATTACCTTCTTCCGAAGGGCCGCAATTATAGTTTCCTCGATGATGGCAGTAGAGACACGAGCTGGAAACGACTTCTTCGGGGCGGCATCAAGGATCAGTACATCGAGGCGAGGAGAGGATATGTCAAGCAGGTGCTTGACCAGATTGACCCGAAGGTCGGCGTCGCAGAGTCGCTTGATTTGATGCTCCGTGATGCGAAGCCGGCGGATGGTTGGCGGAGACTGTTTGTTGATAGGCCGGAGTTGACCAGCTTTTGTTGGAACCGGATGATCCGTCGTGACTCGGCGAACCGCGTCTACCTTCTCCGGAAGATACGCATGAGCGGAGAACATGCAGAGCTGTTCACGTACCATCTCTATCTAGGACTCCTCGCTGAGAAGCACAGGAAAGGAGAGCTGAGCCCGTTCGGATCACCGGACTATGCGATGGTGAAGACGGATTCTGAGGAGCCGTACGCGTCATTGGACTGTAGCTGCTCTGAAGGGCGGATAGCCCTGCACATTGAGAATGATGGTTCTGGCTATGAGCTGACGCTATTCGCGCCTGGGGCGATTACTGACGCGGTGCGGGAAGCGGGCGCAATTGATGGCAGTGCGTTCACGACTTTTACGACAGGCATTGCCTGCCTCAAGGTCGGCAGAGACAAGATCGAAAACGTAATTGACGAAATGGTCCGACGGCTGAGGGTCCATAGAGGCCCGGTCGAGCCATAGTACGGCCCTCCCCCGGAAGGAGGCATCACAACCCGCGCAGGAGCTCTCGTTGGAATAGCAGCATCCCCGAAATGCTTTTTTCCGGCTTGGGCAACTTTCCCGCCTTAATCCACCGGTTCAGCGTCGTCCTGCTAATGCCAAGGCGCTTGGCTAGCTCGGGCCAGGATTCGGTGAAAGGGGCTCTGGGCGGACGTGACGCTCGGCTTTGTGGCGTGTATGATCGCCGCAAGGTCCATCGAAGCCTCGTGTTGGCCAGACAAGGAGCCGTCGGATGAACGAGCATGTCACACGGGATCGCCCGCCGAGGCTGGTATTGGTTTACGCTGGCGACTTGGCCACAACTGAAGATGAACATCCGAAAGGCGTCGAGCCGACAACGACCCTTCTGGATAAGCTCGATACAACCGTTGGGGATAGCTTACTGATTGCCCTGCGACGGGCTTTCACTGCCACCTATTGTCAAGACACCTCTCTCCGCGGGCTAGAGGGGATTATAAGAGAGATACGACAAGGGGCAGTCGATGGGCTCCGAGGCATGGGGCCGATGCTGGCGACGCTTAGGCTGAAGCCTCTGGGGCCAGGCGAGCTTCCGGATGACGACAGCCCTAAGGTCCATAAGTTGTCCCTGGTTAGAACCAGGACCCTGCCGAAGAGAATTAAGGTCGAAGGCGAAGCCGGCATGTCACTGTTTCTGGACGTGATCCGATGGGCCAGCGCCGAGCCCCTCTTGGTCTCACTCCGTCAGATCGCATCTCTGACCTTTGGCGAGTTGATCACGCGGAAGGCATACGCCCGAGCAGTTTGGAGCATCAGGCAGTTGGCCGCTGGAGCCCTGGCGCCGCTGAACGAGTGGCTGGAAGCAATCAACCTTGAACCCGTAGCGATGCCGTTGCGGAAGTACGACGATGACGAATGGGAGGACGACCCGGAACACCCGAGCTGCCAGGAGTGACCGAAGTTCCGATTCTCAGATCACGTCATGTTCAATGTTCTGGCCAAACGAGGCAAAGCCGAATGAGCCTTGAATCACCGCCGGGACATGGGTAGCCCGAGCCGCATCAAGCGTAGGCTCGCGAACGGTGCAGTAGTTCAGCCCGCGTGAAAAGCAGCATCCCCGAAACGCTCTTCTCCGGCTTGGGCAACTTCCCGCTCTTTATCCAGCGATTCAGCGTGGTCCTGCCGATGCCCAGCCGCTTCGCAAGCTGGGTGCCGTTGATGTAATCGCTACCGACAAGCGACGCCCGCCTGGCCTGCATCCCCTTGTGCCGACATGCGGCATGCAGCGTCGGGATGCCGCGCCAGTAGTATCGCCGCGTGACCTCGATCCTGCGGCCGCAGCCGCAGGAACAGGTCGGGGCCTTGGCGTTCTGCTCCTGGACCCAGGCGTCGATCTTGTTACCGGTCGGGATTATCGCCTGGGCGTGCAGGTGTACCGGTTCGGCATCCGGTTCCGGCGGCACCAGGGTCATGTCGATGCTGATCGTCTGCTCGTCGATCATCCGGACGACAAGCCCCTGGTGCTCGACCAGAGACAGAACGAGAGCCCGGCCCCGGTCAGTGGTGTTCTCGGCTACCGACGCGATGCCGGCCAGGTACGCCTTCACCTGCTGGCGAGTGATAGTCTTACCCGGGCGCTCGGCGCTGGGTTGCTGGGATCGTTGCTTCAGCGCTTGCTGCTTTTCCGTGAGTTGTACGATCCGTCGCCAGGCGGCCTCCTTCTCGGCGTCACCGCCGGCTTCATCGTGGCGAACGTACCAGAGCTCAATATCGCGCTCGATTTTGGCCAGCTCAGCTCTGGACGCTTCGGCATCTACGCCCCCTTCGCGGCGGCGGGCCAGCAGGCGGCGGGTCGTCTCGTAGACGCGGTCCACGGCGTCATCGCCGCAGATCATCTCCGAGATGTTTTCCCAGAAGACCGGGTGGAGGCGGTCGCTGTTGACGCGATCCGCGTCGCATCCGCCCAGCGCGCTCGGCCCATAGTATTTCCGCTTGATGCAGGTGTAGTAATACGGCTTGCCCTTGCCTCCGCCACGGCTGGTCATCGGCGATCCGCAGCGGCAGCGCAAGACGCCAGCCATCGGCGACGACCTATTTACCACCGGCCGTTCAATAGTCGGCCTATTGCCGTCTTTGATCTTCTGGGCCCTGCGCCAGAGTTCCATCGGGATGATCGGCTCGTGCTGGCCCTGGTGCAGGGTCTGATTATGCTTCGATACCCGCTTGCCGGCACCGGCCTCAAAGAATTGCTCGTCGTAGGCGATCATGCCCGTCACCGCCGGGTCGTTGATGATCCGCCGGACCTTGTCAGGGTGCCAAAGCCGACCCGACCTGCGGCGGTAGCCGCGCCGGTTCAATTCATTTACGATTCGACGGCAGCCCCAGAAGTCTGTCGCGTACAGGTCGAATACGATCCGCACGACCTCGACCTCGTGCGGGTCGATCACCAGGCCACGCGGCAGCTCGGCTTCCGCGCGGGCCCTGGCGTGGTCTGCCGGCACGCCCGATGCAATCAGCTCCCGCTGACGGCGGGCGCGAGAAGTGTACCCGTATGGCGGCGGGCCGCCAGGATGCTTGCCTTGCTTGGCCATCTCGCGCTTGGCACGCTTCACGCGGTCGGCGACCTGGTCCTTCTCCAACTGGGCTGCTGCGGCGCGGACGGTGGACGCGAATCGGTCCGACGGTGACTTCAGGGCCAAGGGGCCGCTGAAGGTGTGGATCGTGACACGATGCTCGCAGCAGGCGCTGACGAATCCCAGCCACAGAATCGTGTCGCGGCTAAGACGGTCAATATCCCGGCAGATGATGTGGCTGATCTTGCCCGCCTTGATGTCGGCCAGCAGGCGTCGGCCGGCGGGACGCTTCTCGAACGGCACGTCCGCGCCGATGGCGCGTTCCTCGTGGTAGATCTCCAGGTTCGGAAGTTCGTGCTGCTGGGCGTAGCTGGTGATGCCATCCCGCTGCGCCGGAACGCTCAGCCCCGTGATGATGCTTTCTTCGCGAGTCAGCCGGATGTAGCCGGCGGCGACGCCGACAACGTTCTGCTGGCGTCGGTCAGTTTGTGTCGCAGCTCTGATCATGTGCTCTCGCAATCAGTTGCGCCATCTGCTCAATCACGTGAGCAGCCAACCCCGGCCGGGGAGGCGCATCCGCCATGCGTCCTTGCCCCGCCCGTCCTGCACCATCAGGCCGTGGGGAACCCCCAAGCCAAGGGGATTCCTGACCAATAATCGTGGACCGTGCCTTCCCTGCCTTCACCACCGGGCTCCTTGC
>CAITIS010000145.1 GCA_903892515.1 uncultured Planctomycetota bacterium
CGGCAGCGCCGGCGCCGGATACCAACGTCATCGCCGCCATGCCGACCTCGCCGCCCGCAACGCCGGCCAGGTTGGCTGCGGCGTACTTGATCTCCTGCTTGGCCAGCCGCTTGCCGCCCAACATCCCCATGATGCCCGTGGAATAGTCGGCGTTGGCCTTGGCCCGTTCGGCCGCGGCCGTCGCCTCGATCTGGGTGAGCATGGCGGCGTTGCCGGCGTACTTGGCCCGTATCTGGGCGAAGTGGCGGTCCAGGTCACGCAGGGCCAGATCGCGCGGCTTCATCGTGGCGACCGCCAGGCGATCTTCCAGGTCGGTCTGATCGGCCAGCAGCGCCGCCTTGCCGGTTTTGAAGCTGGCCAGCCGTTGGGCCATGGCGGATCGGGCGTCGTCACCCTGCGAAAGCGTCGAGGCCCGCTCGCGCACGCGGTCGGAGTGCTTGTCCAGTTCGCGGGCCGTCATGCCCAGCCGGATGGCCTGGCCCTGGTCGCCGGCCTTGGCCGCAACCGTGGCTTCCCGATTGAGTTGCCGGACCCGCTGGTTATAGGCGCGGAGCTTGGCCTCGGCCTCACGCAGGCCGCTGTCGAGCTTACGCGGATCGGCGACGATCTCGACAGATGCGCCGCCGGCTCGAATTGTGCTTGGACTAGCCATTGGCTATCGAGGCGGACTCTGTACGAAAGGCATGCGCACCGTTATCGTTGATGCCATGCAGGCGTTTCTTGAACAGATACTTCAGAAGGCGATGACGCGGCTTCGGGAGCACTCCGAATTGGTCGGCTTGGCCAATGTGGAGGAATTCACGTTCAGGGCGTTCGTTATGGCCGAAATAATGGGAGCCTGCCCCACGGCCCGGTGCCAAGCCGAATGGCACAAGGTTGATCTCCTTGTCCAGCGCGATGGATTGAACGCGCTGGTGGAGTTTAAGTTCTACCTCACGCGAAGGACGGTGTTGCTCGACGGAAGCCCTTCTCATTGGAAGGGCGGGGCCAGCCGCAAGAACCTGAGTGAGTTCCAGAAGTGCGTCGAGAAGCTGCGGAATTTTGAGAACAGTGAGATTCACCGCAAATTCCTGGTACTCGTGTACGAAGCCCTCTATCCAAAGAAGAGCAGGTACTCCTTCGGCATGTTCTACGACCAGATCAAGCCAGACAAGCAGATGACATCGGTCGATGCGATTTCCCATGTGATGGAAGATCGCGTCACCTGCAAGTTGATCCAAATCGCCTAATTGCCTGCATCTCGTGTTCTATGACTGGTCGGCCGCGCCGGCTTTGTCGATGCCCGCCCGGATGAAACACGTCTGCAACGCTGCCCACACGGTCGCAGCGAAGCCGACGCCATTGATCTGGCCATCCGACCACGCCGCCAAGGCGCCAAGGATGCCGATGGCGGCCGTGATGTAGGTCTTCTTACCCTTCAAAAAATCGCGGACCTGTTGGAGCTTCATTGTCTGTTCCTCCTTCCTAAAGACCCACCAGGGCGGCAAGGATCGCGCCGACAATGGGCACCAGCCGCAGGATGATCTCATTCTTCAGGTCCTCGCGGACCTTGTTGTAGTTGGCCACGCTCTCCCAGCGGGCGGTGTTGGCCGCCACACGGGACAGCCACTCGGCATCGGAGAGCTTGGCGTCCAGCTCGGCCGCCGCGTCGATGTCACCGGCCATCAGCCGTCGCAGATACGCCCAGGCATCTTCCTTGGCCAAGTCGAACAGCCGCGGCCCGTACTGGGCAATCAGCAGGCCGGCCGCATCCCGCTGGTTGGCAGGAATCAATGACAGCAGATCGTTCACCTTCTGGGTAATGTCCATTTTTCACCTCACGTCATAACGGTCTTTGACCTTCGCGATCAGCCAGCCGATCGCGACCTCGCCGAACAGAACCAACGCCGCACCGAGGAACAAGCCGGCCCAGAACATCACGGCACCACCGCGGCCGGCTGGGTGGTGGATTCACCGGGCAGCTTCGGTCCCCAGTTCAAGTCCTTGACGGCCGAGCGGACGAAGAACCGCCACTGCTTGAAGTTTTCGGACAGATAGATTCTCAGCGTCGCCGGCGTGTCCGGGTCAGCGTCGGCCCGCTGGACGGCCTGGTAGGCGTCCATCGTCGAC
>CAITIS010000146.1 GCA_903892515.1 uncultured Planctomycetota bacterium
CGGCGGTGAGCCACGACGATGCATCGGCCCAGGCCAGGTTGGAGCAGATCAGGACGAAGAGAATCCCCGTTAGCGTCCGCGATGCGGCACAGAGTGTTGAGCGCATTTCCCACCATCATTCGATACAGCGACGAGTTACGTGTATCCCAAGCTCTCCGGCAGATGCGATTCGAGCGGACCCCGGTGAGCTTCCAGACAATCCTAGCCCAAGAGCAAGCGAGCCAGTCCCTATTATAATCCATCGTTTCGCCCGCTGCGTCTAGAGGGAAAGTCGAGGAAATTTCAGCACTTGGCCGGGGCGGCGGGGTTGACGTGGTTGCTGCGCTTCGCTGCGCAAACCACGGCACCGGCCATAGGTCAAGCACGGGTGCCAAAGGTTGAGCCGCGTTGTATTGCGGCTCTACCTATGCGACGTCGAACATAGGCAGCCCCGGCTTCGCTGAAAGACGCGAAGCCGTGTCAGCCTATGGCACCCACCGAAGGTCACCTTCACGCTCACACTGGATATCGCTGTCGTGCGTTACGTGGTTGCTGCGCCAATCACGCCACCGACAGGACGTGGTTGCTACGCTTCGCTGCGTAAACCACGGCACCTGGCAGACGCTCGCATAGGTAGAGCCGCCAGAAGACGCGGCTCAACCTATGGCACCCATGGCGACGGTGTTTATGGATTTACCCGCGCCCTCCACGCCACGCTTTCCACTCTACGCCCTCCGCCCTCCACCCTATGCCCTCCGCCCTGTCCCCGGCCCGCATACAATTCCCTGTTAAATCGAAACGCCAGAATGGAAAATCGCATTCATGCAACAGGCCACAATTCAACGTCGATTTTCGCACCCGGTGAAGGTGGGCACAGTCCTCATCGGCGGCGATGCGCCGGTCAGCATTCAGTCCATGACCAACACCCCCACCGCCGATGCCAAGGCCACGCTGGCCCAGATCGAGATTCTCGCCCAGGCCGGCTGTGAGATCATCCGCGTGGCCACGCCCACGTCCCAGGACACGGCGGCGCTGAAGGAAATCGTCACGCAATCCCCCCTGCCGGTGGTGGCGGACGTGCATTTTCACTTTCAGCGAGCCCTTGAAGCTATTGCCGCCGGCGTGGCCAAGATCCGCCTGAACCCCGGCAATATCGGCGACCGCGACCAGGTGCGGCAGGTCATCGCCGCCTGCAAGGACCGCGGCGTGGCCATTCGCGTCGGGGTCAACGAAGGCTCGGTGAGCGAGCGCACTGACAAGGGACTGCGCGAGCAGCAGGCCCAGCGGCCGCTGGTGGAGCTGATGCTCGAAACCATCCGCGGCTACCTCGAAGTTTTCGAGGAGGCCAGCTTCGATAAGCTGGTGCTGTCGGCCAAGAGCAGCGACGCCTACACGTGCATCGAGGTGTATCGTCATCTGGCGCGCGAGTTCCCGTACCCGCTGCACCTGGGCTTGACGCACGCCGGCACGGCCCAGACCGGGGCGATTCGCTCGGCGGCGGCGCTGGGGGCCCTGCTGGCTGAGGGCATCGGCGACACCGTCCGCATCAGCCTGGCCGGCAACCCGGTCAACGAGGTGCTGATGGCCAAGGAGTTGCTGGCGTCGCTTCGGCTGCGGCAGCGCCACGGTGTCGAGATCATCGCCTGCCCCACTTGTGGCCGGACCGAAGCCGATGTCGGCGAGACGGCCGAGAAAGTCCGCGCCGCCCTGGCCCAGATCAAGCAGCACGTTCGCGTGGCGGTTATGGGGTGCATCGTGAACGGCCCGGGCGAGGCCCAAGGCGCCGACGTGGCCGCCTGCTTCGGCAAGGGCAAGGCCGCCATCTACCGCCGCGGCAAGCTGATGCGCTCCGTCGATGCGGCCGAGGTCCTGCCGGCCCTGCTCGAAGAAGTCCGGGCCGTGCTGGGCAAAGCGTAAACCGGCCGGAGCGCGCAAAAAGACGCCCCGACCAACTGGCCGAGGCGTCGTCAATTCATCTTCTTCCGTTATGCCGCGTCAGGCGGCGCCGAATCCGTTACAGCACGGCCGCTGCCAGCACGTCGATCATAGCCCCATCGGCCAGACCCTTTGCCGGCGGAAGCTGCCACTTCTGCGCCTTGGGCCAGGTGACGGTCCGCAGCGTCGGGCCGGTGCTGGCGCTCGTCGGCAGGGCCACCGGGCCTGTGTTCGAGAACAGCGTCGAGGGCGTGCTGACGGGCGGGGTTGTCCCATTCAATACGTGCAGCGGAGCCACGGGGCCAACCACAGGCGTCGCGGTCGGCAGATCTGTTCCGCTCGTCGGCGTGATGCTGGCGGCCAGTTCGACCGGCGAGGCCACACCTTGCCCCGGAGCGGCCGACACATACGACGTGCCGAAGTTGCGCTCCAGAATAATGTAGTCCTGGAAGTTCACCACGCCGTCATTGTTGAAGTCGCCGCCTTCCCAGCCCATGTTGGCCTGTCCGAAGTTGCGTTCCAGCACGATGTAATCCTGGAAGTTCGTCTTGCCGTCCAGATTGGCGTCGCCCACGGGCTTGCCTTCCATGGCGCCGATCCAGCCATTGGTCGGAGCCACATTGTCGGCGGCGGCCTTGTAGGCAATGTTCGTGGGAATGTAGCCATTGGACACCCAGTCGATCATCTGCGGCACCAACTCGGGATGTTGGATGATCCAGGCAACGGCCGCCGGCACGTCGATAGCCACGGTGCTGGGCGCGACGCCTGAGTGCGTGCGGTAGAAGGTGGTCAAGTTGCGTGTGGAGTCGATGAAGTTCGGGTTGACGCCAGTGACATCGTGGGCGCCGGGGGCCGCACTGGACACCATGTGATAGCTGGTGCGGTACAGGGCGTTGTAGTCGCAGTTCTGCGGCAGCACGGGGTCAATGTACGTCGGTTCCATGGCGTGCTGGTCGATGAGATAGCCGCTGCCGCCGGTAACTGCGCCATCCGGGCTGAAGCCGATGTTGCTGGTGAACTCCGCCAGGCCGCCAGTCACGCCGCCGTGGCCGGCATCCGTCCGCAAGCCCGGATTATTTCCAATGGCAATGGTGTTGTGATGGTAATAGACCTGCGTGCCGCAGATGAAGCCCAGTGACGCGCCGGCGCCGGGATATGGCCCGCCTATGTGCGGCAGGGAGAAACTGCGCTGCACCACATCGTTCTTGACGGTGTTGCTGAGAATCATGTCCGCGTCATCGACGTCATTGGCCAGCGGCACATCGATGATTACCTGATTGTATGTCTCATTGGTGTCCATGCTGGAAATATGCGGATTGCTCACACTGGGGATGATGCAGGTGAGGTATGTGCGGTTGTATACGCCGGTGCGCGAAACGAAATAGCCGTTGGCGGCATCGATGATGTTGATGAGGTTGTCCGACCAGGTGTTGAAGTTGTGCGTGCTGTACGCATCCAGCCAGGGACTGCCGTTAAAGACGCAGGAGGTGATGTTATTGGCGGCGCTGACGTAAATCTTCTTATCGAAGCTGTCCGCCGTCAGGTTGATGAGGTTCTTGCCCGCAAACCAGCAGGAATAGTGATCGCCGGTGTAATTGGCCTGGCCGTCGATGAAGATGGAATTGGACAACGTGTACTGTTGGGTCATCGAGGATAGCGAGGTCAGGATGAACACACTGGTGCGCGTGAAGGTGCAGTGGTCGAGCTTCTTAATCAAACCGGCGTCGTTGGGGCGTATCGTCATACCCAACGTGTCGCTCTTCTTGACGTCGGTGAAGTCGACATACGTCCCGCCCACGTTTACCACGTCGCCGCCCGAATCATCCCTCACCTGCAGCGGCAGACCTAGCGTGCCAGCCATGGTCCGCAGATAGGCATGGTTGTCAGCAGTGCCGTAGAAGTACAGGTTAATCTGCTGGCCGGGAACGCAGTGGATCTGCGGGAGAAAAGTCGCATCATCGTCAAACTCTATTCCCGCGCCGGCCTGCACGGAGATCACGGCCTTGCCTTGACTCAATATGCTGCCGCGCACCGTCAGCGGGGCCGACACCGTCAATTGCTTGTCGCCCATGATGGTGGCATTGCCCAGCGTGATGACATTGCCCGAGCCCGTGCCGACGCTGGTGGCCACGTCAACCGTCACCTTGCCATTGATGGTCACCGTGTCGCCCAGCGTGGGCAGGCGCGTGACCGCCCCGCCGTCCTGCGTCGCCCACGTGCTCAAGGCCGACCAGTTGCCGATCCCGGTTGTGCTGACAAATGCGCTGAGAAGCATGCGAGCTTCCAGGGCCTCCAGGGACGGGGTCTGTCCGCGGGACGAGTCGCGACGATGTGACAGTGGTTTCACGACATTCTCCATTTGTGCCAAGCGGCGCTGCCTCTTGGCGTGCGAAAGAAGCAGGCTCGGCAACGCAGCCGGGCCCGTGAAAACAATACGCTTAGAGACGCCCAGCAATTTCTCAGGCGGCGCGTCGGCGACCAATCAGCGCCAGGGCGCCGATGGCCAGCAGGCCCAGCGTCACCGGCTCGGGGGTGAATTGCACGCGGATGGCCTTTAAGCCATTGCCGGCGTCGGCGACATAATAGCGGAACTGATTGGCCCCGGGGGCCGCGCCGGTCACGCGGGTGTACCCGGCCGTGTTCAGCAGGGCCACGAGGTTGTCGCCGGCGACCGTGCCAATGTCACTGCCGATGGCCAATGCCGTGCCGCCATAGGTAATCGTCGGGGCGACCACCATGTCAAAGTTGCCATTGATGGTGGCCAGGCTGTCCAACGCACTGTACGTGATGCCATTGGCGATGGTTGCGCTCTTGCCGGCTGTGGAGACCAGCAGCTTGTCGGCGCTGGAACTGCCCAGATCCAAGGCCACGATCTGGCCGTTGCTTTCAGCCAGATTGGCGTTCCTGAACTCGATGGTGCCCGTCGCGGCGTCCACGCCGGGGGCGAGCTTGAACCACCCGGCATGGCCGGTGCCCGGATTGAGCGTGACATCAATGTTGTCGAAGACGCCATTGCCCATTATCAGCCCAGGGGTGGCCGTGGCGCTGGTGGCGCCAGTCTGAGTGTTCATGACGAAGGACTGGTGAGTGGTGGTGGCCACGATTGATCCGCCGGTCAAAAGGATCTTCGAGCCGACGCCCATGCCGGTGCCTACCTGGGGACCGTTACCCAACTGGTTGGACGACCCGGTGAGGTTGACGGTGCCGCTGACCTGCATGGTGCCGCTGGGACGATAATCGCCGATAGGCAGTTTGCCCGCGACATTGAAGGTGCCGTCAACCTGAAGCGTTCCCTCGTACGGGGTCTGGGCGCCATCAAGGCCGACGCGAAGCCTGGAAGCAGAGCCGAGGTTGAGGATGCCGCCGCTCTTGACCCATACCAAACCGGACCGGTCGATGAGCATTGAGCCGGCGCTGGCGCCGCTGTAGGTGCCGTTCATGTTGACAGTCCCGCCGTTGTCGATGATGAAGTTATGCTCCCTGGAGCCGACGACGCGGGCGCCGCCGCTGTAGCCAATGAGAATCGGGTCAGTGCCGGAGAAGGCCATTGTTCCCGATTTCACCGTCAAGGTCGCAACGTAGGCCGTGCCGTAATCCACGCACCCTATATTGGTTCCATTGGCGACGCCGTCGGAGACGACGTTAAGGGTCCTGCCCGCTCCCAGGTCAAAGGTCGTGGAACCGGCGTGGTAGGCCGACCAGTTGCCAATGGACATGTCGGCGCTGAGGGTATAGGTGGTTGCCTGCGTCCCGCCGAAGTACGCGCCTTCGGTAGTGCCGGGCGCAACTCCACCACTCCACGTGCTCGTTTGGAGCAGGTCCAGCGCGGTTGCGGAGGTATTGGCCGTGCGCCATGTAATGGCTTGTGATTGCCCCGATACGACCAGAATTACCAGCGCGGACAAGACCAATAGCTTACGTGACATGTTTCCCTCTCCTTTAATGGTGGAACGGCCCACCTCCAAGATGTACATGATATGGCGATTTGCGATTTCGTCAACCCCTAATCCATAGAAATGTCGCCACACGCTCTGATGCGGAGTTGCTGAATCGGATTGGGAATGCTGGCTGCAGGCGAAGCCCGTAACCGGATGCGGGCAAACTGGCTAAGTCACTCTTGTGCGATCCGCCCCGCCCCGCTTTCACGCGCCCTGCCAGTCTCCGTTCATCCGTTATTAGTGACAAATACCGACGGCCCGGCCAGTCGGGCAAGGCAAGTACGAGGGCCAGCCAGGCCTTTGACGCGCCTTAGTCCAGTGTTTGCTTTAGCAGCACGTTGAAGAAGTGCCTGCCGTTGTCGTATGGGCGTCTGGCCCATGAGTATTTCGGCCGCTTTTTCGTCATTGGACCACGGGCGAGGTGCCCGCGCTACAGTTTTCGACGGGCTGCTATGCCGCGCGGCCGTGGCGACGCACCATCGCCACAGCGCCCACGCCCAACACAACCAGCGTGACCGGTTCGGGAGCGCTCTGGCCGAAGTTGCCTTCGAGGATGATGTAGTCCTTGAAGTTCACCACGCCGTCGCCGTTGAAATCGCCGTCGGCGTACACCGCGCCGGTCTTGCCGAAGTGTCCCTCCAGCACGATGTAGTCCGTGAAGGCGATCTTGCCGTCGCCGTTGGCGTCGCCCGGCACGCAGATGGCCGTGGTGGTCCGATACAGTCCACCCTTGGTGGCCAGGTACAGATAGTTGTCCGGGCTGACGACCACCGAATTGCACACGAGCGTGGCGGCCGGTGGCAGGCCGTCGGACGCACCCGTCCAGGACGCCCCGCCGTCCGTTGACGTGCAGACCTGCGGCGGCTGCGGGCTGTAGCGACGAGTGACTGTGAAGAGCTGGCCATCGGGCGTCTTGGTGAAGGAATTCAGCCGCGTCTCGATGGGAAAGCCCGCCATGGCCACCCATGTGCCCGTGACGCCGCCGACCAGCCGGGAGGGGTTAACGCCCAGGTTGCATAGCAGTTCGCCGGCGTTGTTGAAGCCCAAGGCCGCGATGTTTCCGGCCGGGTATGTCGTCTTGTCGGTGTTGGGGATGGTGGCCCACGTCCTGCCGTCATCCCGTGAGTACAGCACGCCGCCGATCTCCGTGCCCAGATACATCGTGCCGTCCGGACCGCGGGCCATGGCATACGGGCTGGAGGCCCAGCCATTGGGCGAATTGGGCAACACCGCCCGCTGGGTGAACGTCCTGCCATTGTCGGTGCTGACCGTGATGGTGTTGGTCCAGGCGTGCCCGACGAGGATGTCGCCGCCGGCGGTCTTGTCCATGGCCAGCACGCCCCAGCCGCCGGTGGGAACGCCCGGGCACTGCCGCCAGATGGCTCCGTCATACCACCATGTGCCCTCGCCCGGGTTCCGGCCCACGCTCACGACCATCGTGCCATCCTGGGCCACAATCAGCGGCCCCAGCTCGAAATCGGGCAGGCCATTGTTCAGGGTCGTCCACGTCTGGCCACGGTCGGCGGAGTGGAAGATGCCGGCGCCGCGCGCCGCCACATAGATGTCACCGTTGGGCATCGGCACCACGCACCGGACATCCAGCGTGGGGTCGAGCGTGGTGAGCTGCCACTGCACCGGAACAGCCAAGACGCAAGAACCGGCCATGAGCATCGTCACAATAGCCAACAGATATGAAACCTTCATCGACCTTCTCCAGAGACGAAACCTGCGTGAGGCCCAGTATACCGCAAAAGTCTATTATGTCTAGCGTTCCGCGGCGAGCCGAAGGCTGCTCTTGTGGCCACGACATTGCCGACGGCTGGTCAGATCTCCCTTGCCTCGCCGGGGCGGCAGATGCTAAAACTGCCGCCAATGTCAGCCAAGATTGCCATCATCGGCGACGGCGCCATGGGCGCCCTTACTTCCAAGCTGCTTGCGGGCAAGGGCAACCGCCTGTGCCTGTGGAGCGCGTTTCCAGAGCATGTCGAGCACATGCGCACCCACCGCGTCAGCCGGTATCTGCCGGATGTCCGCCTGGAAGAGTCGCTGGAAGTGACCAGCGAGGGCTCTGAGGCGCTGCGTGACGCCGACCTGGTCGTTTCGGCTGTGCCCTGCCAGTTCATCCGCCGCGTGTGGAGCGGCCTGGCCGGCGAATTCACGCGCGGCACGCCCATCTGCTCGGTCACCAAGGGCATCGAAAATGAGACTTTGTTGCGGCCAACGCAGGTGCTGGCTGACGTGCTGTTCGGCTCGTCGGGGCCGCGGGAGGATCTGGCCGTGCTGTCAGGGCCGAGCATTGCCCATGAAGTAGCCCTGGAAAAACCCGCCACGGTGGTCTCCGCGGCCATCAACCCGGAGTTGGCATTGCGCGTGCAGCAACTTTTCGTGACGCCCTACTTCCGCGTCTACACTAACAGTGATCTGGCCGGCGTGGAACTGGCCGGGGCGACCAAGAACGTCATCGCCATCGCCGCGGGCATTTTGGATGGCATGCAGGCCGGCGACAATGCCAAAGCCGCCCTGCTCAGCCGCGGGTTGGTCGAGATCACCCGGCTAGGCGTACAGCTTGGCGGGCACAGGGATACGTTCTTTGGCCTGGCCGGTATGGGCGATCTCGTGACCACCTGCGTGAGCCCCTTTGGTCGTAATCGCAGCTTTGGCGAGGCCATCGGCAAAGGCCGGAGCGTCAAGGAAGCCCTGGGCATCACCAACGGCGTGGTCGAGGGCGTGGCCACCACGGCCAGCGTGCTGGACCTGGCCTGCCGCCAGCGCGTCGAGATGCCCATCACGCAGGCCGTGCATGCCGTAGTCTTCGAAGGCCAGTCGCCTCAGCAGGCCATTAGCGCCCTGATGTCCCGTCCCGCCAGGCCGGAATACTAAAGAAACGTCCCAGAACTCACCGCAGAGGCCGCGAAGAACGCAGAGAGGCCTTTTTGAAACCTTTCAGCTTCGCCGGCTTTGCGGTCTCTGCGGCGAATCAGCTTTTGTAGCACAGCCGCCCTCGGCTGTGGCCTTTGCGGACGAAACGGCGCCTCCTCCGATGGCTTGCGCCCGATGGCGTGCGCTCCGGTGGCTGAAACATCATGTGAGCCAATGCTATAGGTATTGCCAACATTGCAGTCTCGGGGCGAAGCCGGGACAGGCACGGAGTGCGGTATTGGGTGAGTGGAATGTCCCCTCCGAGGGCGGCATGGTGCTATTAGGCACGTTTGGACATGTCCTTAATTGCTGTGACGTGTAGTATTGTGATCTGCGTTTACCCTTCCGATGCCCGTTCCAGCCTGCTCGGTTGTGCTCGGGGCATTGACATGTTCCACGTGGAACATGCGATGTGGACCCCGGGCCCGACCGAGGCCAACCAGCCTGGCGCAGGCGGCGTCGGCGCGACGCCTGGCCGGAGACCACGCAATCGTTCTGATTTCTCTTGCGTGCGCCGCCTGAGCGGGTAAGCTCTGTTCCACGTGGAACGTTCGACAAAGGAAAGGATTCCATCATGTCACGGGAAACACGCCCTCGTTTGGGTCGCGGCCTGTCCAGCCTGATTCGTAACTCCATCGCCGATGCCGCCGCTGCCGCCGGCCAGTATGAAGCCGTGGCGCCAGCACCTGTAGCGCCACCGGCGGAGAAGCTTCCTGCCGCTCAGATCGCGGCCGCCCACTCCGCAGTCGCAGCGGCGCAGCCATCGGCCCTGGCAGCCGATGCTCCAGCCGCTGTGGATGTGTTGCAGACTGCCACGTTGCGGGCCGACACCGTGCTGCCTTCGGCGTCGGTAACAGGGGTGCTGAGCATTCCGGTGGAGAGAATCCAGCCCAATCCCTGCCAGCCGCGTCGGGCCTTTGCGGCCGAGGCCCTGGGCGAGCTGGCGGACAGCATTCGCCTGCACGGCGTGCTGGAGCCGCTGGTGGTGTGTCCGCGCAGCCAAAGTGACGGCCAGGAGCCCGGTTATTACCTGGTGGCGGGCGAGCGGCGGCTGCGGGCGGCACAACTGGCCGGCAAGACGGCCGTGCCATGCGTACTGCGCCATGCCAGCCGGCAGGAGATGCTCGAACTGGCCGTGATCGAGAACATTCATCGCGAGGATCTTAACCCGGTGGAGCGGGCGATGGCGTACCGCGACCTGCTCGACCAGTTTGGACTCACGCAAGAACAAGCCGCCCAACGAGTTGGAGAGAAACGCAGCACTGTCGCCAACCACTTGCGGCTGCTGGACTTATCCAACGAAGTTCAGACGATGGTTGCCTCCGGGCAGCTGAGCTTTGGCCATGCCAAGGTGCTGGCAGCGCTGGCAGGGCGGGTCGATCAGCAGGCGCTGCTGGCCAAGCGGGTCGTGCAGGAGAACATGTCGGTCCGGCAACTGGAGGAATTGGTTAAGCAGTTGCAGGAGCTTGGCCAGGCGGACATGGCCGCAGTGGCGGAGCCGGCGGCCACGGGGGCGACAAAGTCGGCATATCTGGCGGACCTGGAGCGGCAGCTTTCAGAGACGGTGGGAGCCAGGGTCGCCATCCGGCCGGGCCGGGCCAAGCACAGCGGCAGGGTGGTTATCAGCTATTACACCATCGAAGACTTCGACCGCATCACCAAGGCCCTGGGCATGGCCGTGGAGAGCTGAGGCGCACGAAGGAATTGCGGCTGCGCGAAAGCATCGACATATGTAGGAGAGTATGGATGCGGCCGCGAGGACCGGCGGGAGAGGGAATCGGTGTTGGCAATGGAACTGGCTGCATATAATGCCACGCGAGCTTGCGGCGCGCCTGCAGCGGGGCGTTGACGGGCTGTGTCGGAGGGTTACTGCCGGCAGCATAGCTGTTCGTCGAGCGGCTTGTCTGTGAGCGCAGTGCTCTCCCCGTGGCCTGTTGCCCCGGAGGGGCAAAGGCCTGTAGACATGGGTGGAGCGCAGGCCGCCGGAGGCGGTCCGCAGCGCAACCCATGGAGAGAGTTCCCGTTTCACCCGCCCCGGCAGGGGCGGAAGAAGGCCACGATTTCGACCAGGCCGGTGAGGTTCGTTCGCCCCTCCGGGGCGAGCGCAAAAGAACCTCGTTCCCCGGGTTCCGCGTCCGGCGGCTTGGGCCGCCTGGCGCTTCACCCGTGGGTACATTCCTCGGCCCCGCTGGGGCCGAAAAAATCAAAGCCATCTTCCCCAGATCAAGCGTTTCTTCAGATCAAAGCCTTCTTCAAATCAAAGCTCTCTCGATGTCCGAGGCTCCGGCGTTAGGCACACCCGCTCTTCTCGTCAGAGAAGCAGGCGGGTCGCAGTTGTTGGCTTCGCGTGCGACCATGCTCTCGCTGTGCGGCTTTCGGCGCGCAAAAAAGAGGCGGCCTTTCGGTCGCCTCTTTCAATTGTTGGTAGCGGTCTCTAGGCCAAGCGGACGTTGGTGGCCTTGTAGCCCTTGGGGCCTTGCTGGAGTTCGAAGGTGACCGGCACGCCTTCGGTGAGGGTCTTGAAGCCCTCGCCCTCGATGTCACTGTAATGGACGAAAGCGTCCACGCCGTCCTCACTGGTGACGAACCCGAAGCCCTTGGTCTCGTTAAACCACTTCACCTTGCCTGTCGCCATAACTAACTTCCTTTTTCTGCAAGCGGCATTGCGGGAGAGTGCGCCCGATGCCAATCAGCGGCTGTACGATAGAGAATGAGGAATCCGCCCTAGTTGACTTTGCCTGTGTCATCGCCGCACTTCGAGAGACTCATGCCAAAAGCATCTCACGCCGGGCGGGAAACGCTTCCTCTAACTCGTCCCGGCGTCCCAATTCCGGCTGTATTCTCAGCCGGGGCGGCGGATTCTGTCAAGGTTTTGCCGCGCAAAAGTGAAAATGAAGCGGCCCGGTCCGACAGCACCCGGCAGGGCAAGGCGACGATCCTGCGTTCAATGCCGCGCGCGAAGTTTCTGGGGACCAGGAACAGTGCGGTTCCTCAATCTACAGCGGCCATCAGCAGACTGCGCCGAATCCAACTGCACGCATTATATGGACATTCCTGGAATCGGTGTCGTAACCGTCGTGTGCCCGCCCTCGGGCGTAAAACCGCGCGACGGGGCATCGATATTGCCGCAACAGCCACAGCCGAGGGCGGCTGTGCCACGGGGCCAAACCGGTTATGAAACCGGTCTTAGTCGCGATCTCGACCGCCGCCGGTGCCGGGCGACACAACCACGCCGCCGAAGAACGGGCCATTGTACGCGCCGGTGTACGGCACGCCCAAGCCGCTCTGGTTGGGGCTGAAGTACGGCGGGACATACGAGTTGCCGTAGATGCCGCCGGGCGAAGGCGGATACGCCATGGGCGCTACAGCCGGCGCGAAATTCTGCTGCTGGGCCACGTTGGGAATGGTAGGCCCGTAGGTCTGGGTGGCGTACACGCCTCGGCCAGAGTTCCGCAACTGGTCCACGGTCCGGCGCAGCCTGCGGGCGTCGCTGCTGAGCTGCGCGACGATCTGGTCGCAGGACTGTGTCGTGGGCTGCGGGTCGCCGACGGACATGGTTACGGTGGGCTGCGGCGCGCCGCCGGCCAGGATCGCCTTGGCGGCCTCATAAGACTGCTGGAAGGTCGGCCGGTTTTCGACCTTGCCGCGGATTCGCTCCAGATCCTTGTGCAGGTCGTCGGAGATGCCCGGCATGCTGGGCATGCGGTCATACCAAGCCAGCAACTCCGCCGCCCGGCTCATGACGTACTCATTGTCCGGCTGGGCGTCCACGGCCTTGACCATGTCGCGCAGGCCCTCGGGATACTCGCCGCCCTTGGCCTGCATCTGCGCCAGCACAGCAAAGGCCGTGCCGTCGGCCTTATTCAGCCGCGCCAGCACGCCCGCCGGCAAGTACGCAATCTCGGGATTGCCCAGTTGCAGCGCCTTGGTCAGCAGGGCCTGGTTCAGTTCCACGTTGTCGGGCGAGACAAAGTTCCCGCGCGCGTACGCCGCGACGGCCGAGCGCATCTCCGTGGCGTTCTGCAGGGCGATGATTTGCGCCACCAGCGCCTGGGCGGCCGACGGTTGCGTGGCGGCGGGCTCTTGCGCGTACAACAGCGCGAAGCTGGCCACGCCCGCAGTCAGGCACACGATCCATACTCTAGTCAACATATAATTGCCTCCTGTGCTGCTTACGGCATCGTTTCAAGCATTTGTTGGGCCTCGGTGGCCGCCGACGTCTGCGGGTAGTTCGCCACCACGTCCCGCAGCGACTCGGCCGCCAAGTCGTTTCGGCCATTGGCCAGCAGCAGCCGGGCCAAGTCGATTCGGTACTGCGCAGCCGTTTCGGGATTCATGGCCGGGCCCGAGGTCGCCCGGGGCGCCGGCAGCGGCGGGGCCGCCGGCGTGATCAGGCCATCGACGGCAGGCTGATCCCACAGGTACGCATTCTCCAGCCGCTCTTTGGCCAGCCTGCGCTCGTCGCGCAAGCCGCTCAGTTCCGCCTGCTGGGCCGCCAGCTCGCCGTCAACTTCCTTGGCCCGCGCGCCTAAGCTTTGCTGCCGCTCGACGTCCTTTAGTATCTGGCTCTGCTGGTCGGTGATCTGGCGGTTGAGATCCTGCTGATACAGCGGCAGGGCGTTGCTGTCATAGCGATACAGGTACGGATACGGGTAGCGGTAGCCGTAGGCGTAGTACGGCGCCTGCCAGCCGTTGTTGGCCCCGCCAAAAGGCGTCCACCAGCCGCTATCGCGCTCGCTGGCCAACTGCCCGGTCAGCGACTGCCGGTAGGCCACGTCGGCAGCGGCCTGGCGAAGCTGAATGTCCAGGTCAGCGGCCGTGCTGCGCAATTCGGCCAGCTTGCTCTGGGCGTCCTCGATCTTGCGGGCAATATCATCGCTCTGCTGGCGGTACGTGGCGATGGCGTCCTTGATGCGGGTGTACGCGTCCATGTACTCGGGATGGCGTTCGAGGCTGCGGCGGATCTCGCGCAGCAGGCACCGGCCGCTGTAGGGCACCTTGCCCACGTTGGGGGCGTTGTCATACCACGAGATCAGCATGCCCGCGTCGCGCAGGATGCCCGGATTGTCGCGGGCATTGGCGGCGGCGCAGACGATGTTGTTCAAGGCCGCGGAGTAATCGCCCGAGACCGCGCTGTTATACGCCAGCACGCCCAAGGCCAGCCCGTTGTCGTTCTGCTGACTGACCAGCACGCGGGCCGGAAACGCGGCGATGCGACCCTGGCCGAACTGGAGCATCTTCTTCATGTACGCATCGTTCAGGGCGAGATTGCTGCGATCGATGACGGCGCCGCGGCCGTATGCGTCGACGGCCTGCTGGGGCCGCGTGGTTGCCCCGATGGTGCGAATGGCCTCTGCTACGCCAATGGCCGGGGCCGATGTCGCGCCCGGCTGAGCGATCGCGACCAGCGCCGCCGCAACCACACTGGCCGCCAATAACATAAACTTGCTCTTCATATCCGCCTCACTACGAGAGTTAGGTTCTTCCTCTAACTAATCATAGGCTGCCAGCGCACAGCGATGGCTTGGGAGGACGAGTGGGAAGGTGGGGCCAGTGAAGAAACGGCAAACGGCCTGAAAAGGGACCGCGCCGCCCATGAATACACGCGCGGCTGACGGCCAAATTCCTCAAACGGGTGGACGATGGGGCTCGAACCCACGACCCTCGGGACCACAACCCGATGCTCTGCCAATTGAGCTACGCCCACCATGTCCCGGCCAACTGGCCGGTCACAAGACTGTAACCTTATCCGCAAACCGGCCAAGTTGTCAAGCCATGATGAACGGCGATCGCTGGGGCTCACTCCCGCGGGCACTCAGCCGACGCTAACCTTGCCCGATCAGGCTGAGGCTTTCGGCAAAGCGTTTGAAGCTCTGAAGATCCTCTTCCAGCCGCAGCTCGGGCTGGCCGCTGTGCCGGAGGAACCACCGGCCGATCCGGCCAAGCGGCGGCTCGTAGTCGATCACGGCGGTTATTTCGGTCAGCTCGGACCCCAGCGGCCGGAACGTTACGCGTCCGGACGTACGCAAGTCGCCCTGGGTGCTTTGCCAGGCGATTTCACTGAACGGCTCGCGCACGGTCGTAATGGCGTTCCACTCCAAGTGCCTGCCCAACGGCCCGCGCATGGCCCAGTGGCTGCTGCGGTCGCCCAGCCGGCGGACCAAAAGGATATTCCTCATGAACTGCGGGAAGTTCTCAAAGTCATCCCACAGAGCGTACACCTCACGCACATCCATATTTACCACAATAGTTCTGGCAATAGGTTCTGCCATGACTACTCACTCCCAATCACTTCGTCCCTGATGTCCTTACGAACAATTGTAGGCCAAGGTCGGGGCGCAGAAGCAAAGACGCGGGGCGGACGGAGATCGCGGCGGCCGACGAGTTCAATCGTAGTGGCTGTCTGTCCGTTGAACATGGCCGTTTTCGTGTCGGAGGCGTCTCGCCCGCGCCAGGAATGCCGCGGCATGGATGGTCCCCAAGCGCAAGCGAGACGCCCGCGACACGAATTCCTTACCGGCCGTTGGAGGCGGCAACGAGCTTATCCAGGGTGGCCTTGGCAGCGCCCGAGTCGATGGACTTCCGCGCCAACGCCAAACCTTCCGCCAGGTCGGCGGTCATGTCCGCCACAGCCAGGGCGGCCCCGGCGTTGAGCAGCACAATGTCGCGGTCGGGGCCGATCTTGCCTTCCAGCACGCCGCGGAGGCGCTGGGCCGACTCCTTGGTGGTACTGACCGCCAGATCGGCCAGCGTAGCTCGCTCCAGGCCGAACTGCTCGGGCACGACCTGCCAGGTGCGGATGCCGCCGTCCTTGACCTCGGCCACCGCGGTTGAGCCCGTGGTCGAAAACTCGTCGAGCCCATCTTCGGCGTGGACGACCATGGCCCGAACGCTGCCCAGCGTCAGCAGCACCGAGGCGATCTTTTCCACGAGCCGGCCGTCGAATACGCCCATGAGCTGCCGCTTGGCCCCGGCCGGGTTGGTCAGCGGGCCCAGCACGTTAAAGACCGTCCGCACGCCCAAGGCCTTGCGGATCGGGGCCGCGTACCGCATGGCGGGGTGGTGCTTGACGGCGAAGCAGAAGCACACGTTGGCCTGTTGCAGGCAGCGCAGCAGCGTGGCGGCGTCGGCATCGAGGTTGACGCCCAGTTCCGCCAGCACGTCGGCTGAGCCGCTGGGCCTGGTGGCCGTGCGGTTGCCGTGCTTGGCGACGCGTGCGCCCGCCCCGGCCGCCACCAAAGCGGCCGTGGTTGAAATATTAAAGGTCGCCAGCCCCGTGCCGCCCGTGCCGCAGGTGTCGATGACCTCCAGCCCGCCGGTGTCGATCCGCAGGGCGTGGCTGCGCATGGCCTCGGCGGCCCCGGCGATTTCCTGCACCTGCTCACCCTTGGCCACCAGCGCCACCAGCACGCCGGCGATCTGGGCGTCGTTCAGCTGCCCGTCCATGATGCTGTTGAACAGGTCGCGCGCCTGCTCGAACGACAGGTGCTCGCCCGCCAGCAGCCCGCGCAACACCTCGCTGTGCCATGCCTCAGCCATTGCCTTCTCCGTTGCGACGTTCCCAAATCGCCCAGAGCGAATTATAGTGGCTGCTCGTTTATTCACAAAGCTTGATGCTCGGAGATGTCATGACGAACGCTGTGCTGCGAGTGGTGGTGTTGAGCGACGTGCATTACGCCTCGTCGTCGGCGGTGACGATGACCGGCGGCGACGGCGGCTGCGCCATGGGCGTCGAGTTGGTCCGCCGCGTGCTGGAAGACGCTCGCCTGCGCGGCGGCTTTGACGCCGTGGCCATCCTGGGCGATCTGCTCAATGACGGCACGCGACCCGAGTCCGCCGCCGACCTGGCCGCACTGGCCGCAACAGTGAAGGAGGCCGCCGGCGACAAGAGCGTGCTGCTGGTGCCCGGCAATCACGACTTCTATCCCGACATGGTGTACCAGGCCTTCGCCGCCAAGCCGGGCGTGCATGAAATCAAAGGTTGTGCCTTCCTGGTGCTGGCCGACCGCTTCGCTGGCGACTTCTGCACCCGCAGCCAGGCCGACCGGCAGCAATTGGCCGATCTGGCCGCGTCTGGCCGGCCCGTCGTGGTGCTGCAACACAACCCGATCTACCCGCCGGTAGAGTCGGAGTACCCGTACATGCACACCAACAACGCCGACATCCTGCGCGACTACGCCCAGGCCAAGGTCTTAGCCTCGCTCAGCGGGCACAATCACGCCGGCGCCGGCCCCATCGAGCATGACGGCGCGACGTACATCACCCTGCCCGCCCTGGCCCGGCCACCGCACGGGTACGCCATGCTGGAGATTCAAGGCCCCGAACTGCGCTGGGAGAAGCGGGCCCTCAAACTCGACGAGCCCGGCCTGTGGGACTGCCACGCCCATACGCAATTCGCGTACTGCGGTGAGGGCATCTCCGGCCAGGAAGTCATCGAGCGGGCACGCTACTTTGGCCTGGCCGGCGTGTGCCTGACCGAGCACGCCCCGCAACTGTACTGCGTCAAGGAGGACTTCTGGTCGGGCCGGCACATCAAGGAGCCCGAGTTGTGGCGGTCCAGCCAGCACAGCCGAATGGCCGAGTTTCGCGCCGCCATGGCGGGCCTGCGCTGCCCGACGGTGCGGATTGGCCTGGAGGTCGAGGTGGACAAGGACGGCGGCGTCACGCTGCACGATGAGGACCGCGACGTGGCCGACATCCTCGTCGGGGCGGTGCACTGGCTGCCGCAGGAAACCGCAGGCCTTACCGACGAGCAGGTTGGCAGTGCTTTCCTGCATGCCAACGAGCAGCTGCTGGGCTACGGCGTGAACATCCTGGCCCATCCGTTGCGAGTTTTTTCGTGGATGAACCGGCCATGCCCCAGCGCGGTGCATCGGCCGCTGGCCAAGCTGCTGGCCGAGACTCACACCGCGGCCGAGATTAACTTCCACAAGAACCCCAACGATCCTGCCTTCTTCCACGCGTGCCTCGACCAGGGCGTGAAGATTTCGCTGGGCTCCGACACGCACCAGCTCTTTCAGGCCGGGGCGCTGTGGCCTCACGTGGAATTCCTGCGTAGCCTCGCCGGCCCCAGCGACATCCTGCCGCTGCTGTACCGGCCCCAGTAGGGAAGATCAGGCTTGCCTCGCCACAGGTGGCACAGCCTTTCAGGCTGTGCTGCACAGGCTACCGTTTGCCCCAGCGGGGCAAAGGGCTGTGGCCACGGGTGGAGCGCAGGCCGCCGGAGGCGGTCGTAGCGGAACCCGTGGTAGAGGGCGAATTGTGATCTCCGCCCCGAATGGGGCGGAGGTGACTCAATCAGGCAGCACGGGCTGTGGCGTGGCGCGCGTTTCCTTCGCCCCGCCGGGGCGAAAACAAGAAACCCATCGTCTCCACGGGTTCCGCGTCGGCGGGCGTTGCCGCCGCCGCTCCACCCGTGGCTACA
>CAITIS010000147.1 GCA_903892515.1 uncultured Planctomycetota bacterium
TGGGTGCGCAAGTAGGTGCGTAAGTGCGTCAGGTGGGTGCGCAAGTAGGTGCGTAAGTGCGTCAGGTGGGTGCGCAAGTGCTACAAAAACTGCGTAACCGGTAGTAAAAGTGCGTCGCAACTGCGTAAGTGATTCTGCGCAGCAGATTCGCCTTTCAGAATTCCGTAAGTTCGGTTGCATGAGCAATGCACCGAAGGCGACAGACTCAATCGACGCAGTGATCGGCCCGGATGAAGAGCTGATCACGCTGACCCAGGCGGCCAAGTGCCTGCCGAAGGTGGACGGCAAGAAGGTCGCCGTCTCCACCCTCTGGCGGTGGTGCCGCAAGGGCCTGCGGGGCGTGTTCCTCCAGTACGTCCGCGTCGGCCGGCGGGTCTGCACCAGCCGCCCCGCCCTCCTGCGGTTCTTTACCGCTATGGCCGAACTCGACCGGCAGGTTCCGCCTGACACCCGCTCTCTACAGCACCCTCTGACTCGTCGCCCCATCACATCTCGTCAGCGTCAGCGCGCACTGGCTGAAGCCGACGCCGTCCTGGAAAGGGCCGGGATATGACCATCCCCAACCACCAACAGGCCCCATGCGGGCCGCAAGAAAGGACCACCATGAACCGGATTGGCTACAGCTACCGCTTCGACAGAGACATCGACCTGCGTGAGGTCAAGAGCACGTTGCTGCTGGCGTTGCTTGCGGCTGAAGGGCTTTTCGGCCGTTCTCGCGTGCGGATGGACGCCGCGTGGGCAGGCGACGAGACCATCAACGTCATCGTCATCGACGCCGGCACGCTCGTCGGCATGACGGTCAGCCTGATCTTCACGACCTTCCTGAGGGCAGAGTTCGGCCTCAGGGCCTTCGACGTGCGACAGGTCGACATGCTGCCCGACGGTCTGCGTATGGGCCCACTGGACACCCGCTCCTAAGGAGACGCCCATGAACAGAACACTGCTGGACATCACAGAAGACCTTCAGGCATTGGACGACCTGCTGACCGAAGCCGGCGGCGACGTCACCGGCATTGAGACGACCGTCGATGCCTGGCTGGCCGAACTGGAGCAGGACCTCAAGGGCAAGGTCGACAACTACGCCGCCCTGATCACCGCGATGAACGCCCGCGCCGAGGTCCGCAAAGCCGAGGCCGACCGGCTGTATCACCGCTCGAAGGTGGACATCAACAACGCCAGGTTCCTGCGCGACCGGCTCAAGTGCGCCTTGGAGCAGCGCGGCATCTCGAAGCTGGAGACCGCCCGCTACAAGGTGGGCGTCTCGAAGGTCGGCGGCGCCGCGCCGGTCATCATCCCCGACTTGAATGCCGTCCCCGCCGACTTCATCCGCGTCACCGAACTTCGCGAGCCGGACAAGGACGCCATCCGCAAGGCGCTGGAATCAGGCAAAGAAGTCTCCGGCGCGACGCTGGGCGTCCGCGGGACGTACCTGTCGGTCCGGTAGCGGGAAGGAAACTCCAGTGAAACGCGACCACGAAATCCACTGCTGCCTGGGCTGCGGGCGCGACACTCGCGGCAACTACTGCTCGCGTTGCGTAGGCCACAGCGGCGGCGAGGCCGGCAAGGGCCGCGGCCAGCGGGCCCGGCACGTCCCCGACGTGCCGCTGGAGGACGACTACAGCGAGGAATCCAACGCCGACAGCATCTGCGAGGACGACTCGGCGGCGACGTCACGCGTCTCGTGACGTACTCGGCGGGAAAGGGCGCGCCGGCGGTGCTCATCCGCACCGTCGAAATGGCAGGTTCGACTCCTGCCCCCGCCAGTGGCTGGCCAGCCAACTGAGAACGACAACCCAAACTCCAACACGAGAGGACACTGAAAATGCCATTGCCTTGTGCAGTACTTAATCAAGCCGACTTGCGTGCCCCAAAGGGCATCGTGTACGGCCCGCCGGGAATCGGCAA
>CAITIS010000148.1 GCA_903892515.1 uncultured Planctomycetota bacterium
ATGAACAACGACGGCGTGGCCGACGTGCTGGGCACCAGCCCGATGATCAGCATGAGCTACGCCGACCTGGCCAGCCGATTCGGCATTACTCAGGGCACGTACAACATCGGCCTGATCGTGTCGGTAACGAACGAACTGGGCGTCGTTGTGCCCTCCGACGAAATCACGACCGTCATCACCGTGCCCGAGCCAATGACGCTGGCACTGCTGGGCATGAGCGGCCTGGCCATGCTGCGGCGAAGGAAATAGCCGCACGCGACGCTCGTTCCGCTTGTCAAGAACACGACGGGCTGCCCGAAACGGTGGCCCGTCGTTTATTTTGGCCAAAGCTTCTGGCCATTGCCCAGGTCGGTCACGCTAATCGCATCGACAGGGCAGGACTGGGCGGCGTTAAGGATCGTATCGTCGTCATCGCCCGGCGGTGAGATCAGCTCGGCGATGTTGTCATCACGCATGCGGAATGTCTTCGGCGCCACCTCGGTGCAGGTTTGACAGCCGATGCACGCCACCTCGTCCACCACGATCTTCCAGTTAGCCATTTGCTCTCCTTGACTTATGCGGCTGACAACGTGCTGGATACGTGTCGCGGGCGTCTCGCCCGCGCCATCGAACCACCAAACCAACTATTCACAGCGCGGGCGAGACGCCCGCGACACGAAAAGGCCAAGCCATTGTTGGAGGCACTTGGGCCAAAATCAAGTCGGCGGGCCGCTTGCATGGGCTCGCGCATCGGCTATGCTGGCGGACCATGAGCGATGAGCTTCGACAACTTCTGTTGGCCGCACGGCAGATCATCCAATCCGAGCAGCTGCTCTCGGGCGACGTGCCCGGGCCCGGCGTGGTTCTAGCTAAGCCCAGCCCGGCTGAACCGCCCAGGCAGGCAGCGTCCGCGCGACCAGCGCCCAGTGCCGGCCCGGCTGCACGCAAGACACCCACACCAGCCGTTCACCCACCAAGCGACGGCGCCCAGGTGCCTTCGACGCCCAGCCCCAGCGGCAGGCAGTTTGCTGTGCCCCCCGCTCCGGCCAAAGGCGACAGCGAAAAGCAGCGCCTTTTGAACGAGGTCGAGGAGCAGGTCGGCAAGTGTCGCCGCTGTGGCCTGCGCCAGGGATGCACCAACGTTGTCTTCGGCGAAGGCAACCCGGATGCACAGATCGTCTTTGTCGGCGAGGCCCCAGGCGAGGAAGAGGATCGGCAGGGCCGGCCCTTCGTTGGCCGGGCGGGCGAATTGCTCACCAAGCAGATCAACGCCATGGGCGTGCAGCGGAGCGACATCTACATCGCCAACGTCTGCAAGTGCCGCCCTCCCGGCAATCGAGCGCCGCTAGCCGACGAGGTCGAGCCCTGCCGCGAGCACCTGCTGCTGCAGCTGCGAATCATCCGGCCAAAGGTGATTATCACGCTGGGCAATCCCGCGACCCATGCCCTGCTCAACACCACCGTCGGCATCACCCGGCTGCGCGGCCAATGGCAGAAGATGCCCGATACCGACCCCGATCTGGCGGGCATCAAGGTCATGCCGACCTTCCACCCGGCCTACCTGCTGCGGGCGTACACCGAAGACAACCGCCGCAAGGTCTGGTCGGACTTGCAGGAAGTGATGAAAGAAGTCGGCCTGAAAAGATAGCGCACGCCGGTTCGGCTGGCGCATAGGTAGAGCCGCAAAAGCGCGGCTCAACCTATGGCACCCTGAGTTGGCTCAACCTATGGCACCCGGAGTTGGCCCGACCCGTGGCAGCCGGGCTTGCTGCCTTGGCCCGGCCTTGTTGCGTGCGAGCGAAGTCGCTAGAATGTCGCCACCAAGTTCCGGAGCGATCCATGAAGACTCGACATGCGCTGCTTGTTCTCGTCCTGCTGGCCTGGCCGGCGATGTTGGTGATTGCGCAGGACTCGCAGCCCGCACCCGCCGACGATGACTCCGCGGCCATGCAGCAGCAGTTCGACCGCGGCATCGAGAACATGATCGGCCAGCTCAACAAGCAGTACGAGTTGGACGAGCAGCAGCAAGGCCCCGTGCGGGACATGGTACAGCAGCACGCCAAGGCCTTCTTAGAGCGGAATCGCGACCAGCTTGTTGACGTCATGCAGCGTGGCCGGGCGATGCAGCAGTACATGCGGCAGTCGGGCGGCAGCCTCGACGCCGTGCCCGCCGACATCCAGAAGGATATGGCCGAGCGTGCCCTGACGATGATGGACGCCATGCAGACGAGCCTGTCGGCCTTTGAAGAGGATTTCAAGGCCGTCCTGACGCCCGAGCAGCAGGAGAAGCTGGCCGAGAACCAGAAGAAGATGCAGATCGGCATGGCCATGGGCAGGGCGCGGCTCAAGCTCATGGCCGCCCAGCCGACCGACGAGGATACGGCCACGCTGGCGCCTGAGCGTCCCGCGCCCGATGCCAATGCGGGCTCGACTGATAACGCCCCCGCTGCTGGTGCGGCCGCCGCGCCGCGTCAGGCCCGACAAGCTCGCGCTCGCGCCGTCGGGGCCGACTGGGACGCGTACGTGCAGGACTTTATTCGGCGCTATCACCTGGACGAGATGCAGAAAGTCCAGGCATTGGATATCCTGAAGCGATACAAGGGCAAGGCTCAGGAACTGGCCGCGACCAGCCAGCCTGCAAGTCAGCCGGCGGCGCCGCGGAGCGGGCCGATATCGCTGGATGAGTTTCGTAGCCGCCTGTCGACCGCGGGTGCACAGCGCCGGCCGATGACGGATTTGTTTGAGCAGATGAAGGCAGAACTGGAACGGATTCCGACGGCCGTGCAAAAGGAGATGGCTCGGCAGCCATCGAGCCAGCCGTCCGGGGCAAAGCCGCAGGAGTAGGTACAGCCCATGAGGCGATTGGTCCTTTGCACAGCGTTGGCAGCGGTGATGTGTTCACTCGTCTCCTGCCAGTCGCAGTTCTCGCGCGTGCCGCAGACGCCGGCCGAACTCAAGCTGCACATCGACAGCAAGAGCCAGGAATTCACCTTCCGCTCCATCTCGCTGCACAATCTCAAGCGCGTGATGGACAAGAGCCTGCCCGTCGAGAAACGGCTGGACAGCCTGCACGTCTTAGAGCAGCTCGACGCCAACAACGTCGAACTTTACCCCTCGCTGGCCATGGTGCTGGGCGATGGCCAGTCGCCGGTGAATTTGCGGCGTGAGATCCTCACGTACCTGATCCAGACCAACTTTCCCGGCCTGGGCGATCAGATCTCCGCGGCCCTGCCCACCGCCAACGACGAGGGCCTGCGCGTCGCCATCATGGACTGGCTGATCCAGAACCCCAACCATGCGAGTTTCGCCCAGGTCGTCAAGCTCTGGGCCATGGAGAAACGCACCAGCGGCGACATGGAGAACCGCTACCGCCAACTGGCCGAGCATTCTGCCGGGGCGCCTTGGGACCAGGCGTTGTTCGGGGCGCTGAATTCCGACGACTTCGCCGCCCGCGGCTCGGCCCTGGAAATCCTTCAGGCCCGGATGAGCCCCGAGCAGCTTCGCAGCCGGATCGCCAACATCGTCGCCCGCAGCGAGTCGATGAAGGCCATGCAATATTTCTCCGAGCACTTCGGCTTCTTCCCGCACACTGGCCGGGAACTGATGGCCGAAGTCATCGCCAGCCGCAACGGCCCCAGCGCGCTTTACCCCGCCAGTGTGCTGGCATTTCAATGGCAGGGCCAGTACGGCTACCACTTCAACATTCGCGATGTTCACCTGCTGGCCAAGCTCGGCGCCGACGATGCCCGCAAGCAGTACACGCGGCAGAAGTTGTCGGCCGACCTGCTGGCCTCGGTGCGTGCCCGCAAACTGCTTCGGCCCAGCAGCTCCGAATACGCCCTGCCGGGCAAAGTCCTTACGCTCGACAGCCAGATCGAGAGCCTGTCCATGCCTGATTTGTGGACGGCGTACCTGGCGGATCGGCTGCTGAATCAGCCGCAACTGCGGTTGGCATTGGATGCCCGGGCCGACAAGGAAGGCGCCCACGCCCAGAGCGTGCAACTCGGCGGGCTGGTGGTGTTCGATCAGGGCCGGGCCCGGGCCAGCATCTACCCGCCGGGCGAGCGCCGTTCCGACGCAGCGTACACTGCCTCGCCCAAGATGGTGCAGGAATCGGCCGATGCCATGTGCTTCTTCATCGCGCACTTCGGACCCGACAAGCAGCAGAAAGTCCTGGGGCCGTCGGAACGGGAAGTCACCTTCGCCAGGGATTACAATCTCAGCGGGCTGGTGCTCACGGGGCTGGGGCAGGCGTCGCTGAACGCGTGCTTCTTCACCCCCGGCGGCGCCATCGTCGACCTGGGAGACTATCCGCCGATCAATCAATAGAAGTCGTTTCACAACCGGTTTGGCCCGTGGCACAGCCGCCCTCGGCTGTGGCTTTTGCGGCCATATCGATGTCTTCTCGCACGGTTTCACGCCCGAGGGCGGGCGTACCACGGTTATGAACCCAGTTCTAGACCGTACATCGCTTGCACCTCCATCTCTGCTTTCCTTGCGTCCTCGCCTCTGGACTTGGCGCCCGCCTTTGTGTACATCAAGGCCATGAATACAGCCAAGACGTTTCCCGGCGTGCCGCGAGGCGAGTACCCCCGTCCGCAGATGGTCCGTAGCGAGTGGCTGTGCCTCAACGGCCCGTGGCAGTTCGAGATCGACGCCGGCGATAGCGGCCTGGAGCGCGGCTTGCTGAACCGCGGCCTGAAGGACCGCATCACCGTTCCCTTCTGCCCCGAATCCACGCTTAGCGGCATCGGCCAGACGGACTTCCTCAACGCCGTCTGGTACAAGCGCGAGGTCGAGATTCCCGCGGCGTGGAAGAACCAGCGCGTGCTGCTGCACTTCCAGGCCATCGACTACGATTCGACCATCTGGGTCAACGGCCAGGAAGTCGCCCGCCACCGCGGCGGCTTTGCCCCGATCACCTGCGACCTGGGCACCGTGGCCGGGCAGAAGCTGACGATCACGGTGCGGGCCCGCGACGACCACCGCGCAGCCAAGCCCAAGGGCAAGCAGTCCGCCCTGCACGACAACTACGGCTGCCTGTACACGCGCACGACGGGCATCTGGCAGACGGTGTGGATGGAGCCCGTGCCGGCCGTTTCGCTTGGGCGGCCAAGACTCACGCCCGACGTGGGCAACAGCATGATCCGCCTGGAGCAAAGCTTCCTGGGCAGCCCCAAGGGCCTGAGCCTGCGGGCGGTCCTCAAGGACAAGCAAGGCCCCGTCAGCACCGCCCAGTGCGCGGTGGCCGATTTCGCCACGAGGCTGGATTTGCCCATCCCCGCCGAGCGGCGCAAGCTCTGGCAGGCGGGCGAGGGAAACCTGTACGACATCGACATTCAACTGCTCGACGCCAAGGGCAAGGTCATCGACGAGATCGCCAGCTATGCCGGCCTGCGCAGCGTCGCGATCGACGGCAAGGCCATCCGCATCAACGGCAAGAGCGTGTTTCAGCGGCTGGTGCTCGACCAGGGCTACTACGCCGACGGCATCCTGACGGCGCCGTCGGAGCAGGCATTGATTGATGACATCCAGTTGAGCCTGGACGCGGGCTTTAACGGCGCCCGGCTGCACCAGAAGGTCTTCGAAGAGCGATTCCTGTACCACTGCGACCGCATGGGCTACTTAGTCTGGGGCGAATTCGCCGACTGGGGCAGCAGCGACTTTGGCCCCAACGAGGACCATCAAAAGCACGATTCGACATACATCACCCAGTGGCTCGAAGTGATCCAGCGCGACTACTCGCACCCGGCCATCATCGGCTGGTGCCCGCTGAACGAGTGCTGGCAGTGGGTGACGGACCGCATCAAGGGGCTCGACGACGTGATCTGGGGCATGTACCTGGCCACCAAGGCGCTGGACTCCACCCGGCCGGTGCTGGACGCCTCGGGCTACTCTCACCGCGTGCGCGGGGCCGACGTGTACGACTGCCACGATTACGAACAGGACCCCGTCAAGCTGGCCGCCAAACACGCCGGGCTGGCCCAGGACAAGCCGTTCGTCAACACGACGTATGAGCGCCAGACCTCGATCCCCTACGCCGGCCAGCCGTTCTTCGTGAGCGAGTTCGGCGGCATGGGCTGGGACCCCGACGCCAAGGCCGGCGACGGCAACTGGGGCTACAGCCGGCCCAAGAGCATCGAGGAGTTCTACGAGCGATTCGAAGGGCTGTGCAAGGTGCTGCTGGACGACGTGAACATGTTCGGCTACTGCTACACGCAGCTTACCGACGTGTACCAGGAGATCAATGGCATCTACCGCTTCGACCGCCGTCCGAAGTTCGACATGGACCGCATCCGCTGCGCCCAGGAACGACCGGCCGCCATCGAGTCGCTGTAAAGACAGGACATTAACCGCCGAGGTCGCCGAGGACGCCGAGAGAAGAAAAGGGTGTGGGTTTCGTGGCACAGCCGCCCTCGGCTGTGGCTGTTTCTCCCCCGCGAACGTGGCCGCTGGACGCCGCGACCACGGCACCCGGCTGGGTGCCCGGCTGGGTGCCATAGGTTGAGCCGCGCTGTTGCGGCTCTACCTATGTGGGACGCCGGCATAGCCAGCCCCGTCTTCGCACGAAGACGCGAAGCCAAGTCAGCCTATGGCACGGCGTAGCTGCGTCGTGCTGACTATTCGGCCGCGAGCTGCCGCCCGAAGTCCATCGCTTGCTGGCGAACGGCCTGGTTATCCACCAACTGCTTGGGATCGCGCGGGGCGTGCGGCACCAGCAGCGAGGTAAAGCCCCCGCCGTTAAAACTGGCGATCGCGCGGAACATATCTTCCGTCGCGGCCAGGCCGCCCTCGGGTCCGTCGGCCGCCGTGGCAATCAGGCCCAGCGTGACGTTGCGGATCGCACAACCAAAGCTCTCTTCGCCGTCCTTGAACTTGTACAGGCTGTACATGCGGTCGAGCACCAGCTTGAGCTGGGCCGAGGGGCCAAAGAAGTAGATCGGCGTGGCGAAGACGACGGCGTTGAAGTCAGGCATGGACGCGAGTATGGGTTGAGCGGCGTCCTTGATGACGCACTCGTAGCGGTCTGACTTCTGGCAGCCCATGCAGCAGATGCAGCCATTGGCCGCAAACTTCAGCGGGGCCACGTTGACGGTCTTCACCGCCGCCCCGGCCGCCGTGGCCGATTCGGCAACCCACTCCACGACAGTGTTGGTGTTGCCCTTGACCCGCGGGCTGCCGCACAGAATCAGGATCTTTTTCGCCATCGTTCGCTCCTACACATCGATATTCGATACTGGGCATTCGATATTAGGAAAGACCACACACGACGCCCGAACGGCCCGTCAAGTTTCGTGCCCGGAGGCCGATATCACATTGCTCAAGTATCAACGCGATATTGGGACGCGATACTGAGTCCAAACATGGTCACGCGAACAGCGTGACCATGCCACCCAATCCCGCTTCCCGCTTCCCGCTTCCCGCTTCCGTTTCTTCCCCCATCACAGCAGCCGCTCCAGCAGGCCGCCGAGCAGTTGCTTCCGCCAACCACGATACAGCCGGTGCTGGTCGACGGGCTGGCCCTTGCTGACGGCATGGCAAAGCCGGACGATCTCGCGCCGGCTGGCCACCAGTGCGGGCGCGACGGATCGCTCCTGGCTGTGCCGGCAGATCTCATCGAAGACCCGGTCGGCCTGGTTCCGCAGCGTGGCCGTCTCGACGGGCTCTTCGGGCGGCAGCGCGTTCTCCGGCAATGCCAGCGCCCGCGCGGTGGCCTCGACGATCTGCTGGCCGTACCTGGTCTCGACGGGCCGAGGCAGCCCGCGAATCCCATCCAACTCCGTCACATTGCCCACGGGTCGCCGGGCCATCGTGATCAGCAGGCCATCGGGCAGCAGCGTCCGCGGCGGCACATTTTCGGCGCGAGCGGCCTGGTCGCGCACGATGGCCAGTTCACGCAGCACCGCCCGCTGGCGAGGCCTGAGCGGGTCGCGCGTCCGCACGCGCAGGAACAGCGTCTCGGGCGCGGGGCGATACAGCGTCATGTCCTCCAGCGTGGCCGCACACTCTTCCTTGGCCCAGGCCAGGCGTTTCGTCTCGGTCAAGCGCTTGCCCACCACCTCGCGGGCGGCCAGCAGGTACCGGACGTCGTCGGAGGCATATCGAATCTGCACGGGCGTCAGTGGCCGGCGTTCCCAATTGGAGAAACTGTGCGCCTTGCCCAGCGAGACCCCGATGAACTCCTCCAGCAGCCGCGTCAGCGAGAGCGGGTAATCCACGTGAACGAAGCCCGCGGCAATCTGCAAGTCCATGATGTTGGCCGGGGCCAACCCGGTATGCCGCGCCGCCGGTTCGAGATCCTGCTGCCCCGCCAGCAGCAATTTCTCGCTGGCAGGCGAAACGATCTGCGCCCAGAACGGCGCCAAGTCGATATCGGCCTGGGGATCGACCAGGAAAACGTGCTGGGCCGTCGCCACCTGCACCAGGCACAACTGGGAGATGTAGCTGCGCTCGCCGATGAACTCGCTGTCGAAGGCGAAGGCGCCACTGTCGGCCAGGTGGTCGATCATCTCGGCCAGGGCGGCCTGCGTGGTGACCATGATGGGCGGATCCTTGCATGCCAGCGGGTGCTCCGCCAGCGGCGCAAGGGCGTCACCCGGTGCAAAGGAATGCGATTGATGATGGCTTTCCTCGCGTCGCGAGGGGCCCGGGCGTTGCGATGTCATACCAACTGGCTTTCCAGATCTCGCGGCCAAGTCATCGGCCGGACACAACATACAGATTACAGCCTACACCCCATTGGCCGCAAAAGCCAATAAGACCGTGGCACTACCGAATCGCCACAACCTTGAAGGGCCATTTGAGCTTGGCCCACGCCTGTTCGGCCGTGTAGACCACGGCAGCGGACTTGTCTTGGGCAGCCACATGCTGTGCCAAGGCCAGACAGGCACGATCGCCCAGCGAGGCCCCGATTGGCTTGGTCCGCACACGCAGAGCGGCCGCCAATGTGGCCAAGGCCGCATCGAAGCTCACTACGGTCACCCCGAGATCATCGAGACTTGCTTGAGCCTCCCCTATGGGCATTCCCCGCTCACAGAGCTTGCTGAGAACTTCGCAGGCGTTGACGGCGGTCATGCAGCAGGGGCCTTCGTCCAAGGCCGCTTCCACGCGGTCCTGCCCCTTCTCCTGCTGCAAGTACGCCAACACGGCCGAGGCATCCAAGACGTCCAGGCTACTCACGCTGGGCCTCCTTCTTTCGCTCAGCCATCAACTCTTCGCTCAGGGGCGCCTCAGACGCGATGTAGCGGCGGACCCGTTCGCGAGCCTTGCGACGCGCCACTTTCGCGTTCATGAGGGTGGCGTGATCGTCGTCCACCGTCAGGACCAATTCCGAACCCACCTCCAGGCCGAGGCGGTCACGCAATTCGGCCGGAATGACAATGCGGCCACCATCCGCAACGCGAAGGGTCGCACGCAGCGCTTTCTTCATGCCACATCTCCTTCATCTGCCATATCGGCACCAGATTGCCAGTATCATCTGGCTATGGCAATTGATTATACGATGGCTTTTACGTTTCGACGTGGCAAATAACCTTTCCCCGCTGACAAGCAGGCGTTCGTCGCCAACGCTCATCAGGGGCCCCTGCCTCAGCGCCGGCCGGGGCTCGCGATCTCGGGGCTGGCCATAGCCATGACCTTGGCCGGGGCGTATAATCTTGGCCTTGGCCGCGGGCACGCAGCCCCAATAGCGAGAGTGATATGAACGCACAGCCCAAACGAGTGGCGGTATTCCCTGGCACCTTCGACCCGATCACGAAGGGGCATCTGGACATCATCGAGCGTGGCCGATTGCTCTTTGACGAGCTGGTCGTGGCCGTCGGGTACAACCCGGATAAGAAAGTTCTGTTCAACCAGCAGGAACGGGCCGAGATCATCCGCAAGCTGACGGCGGACATGCCCAACGTCCGCGTCGAGGTCTTCACCGGCCTGACAGTGCACTTCGTTCGCCGGATTGAGGCCGAGGTGATGCTGCGCGGCATCCGCAACAGTTCGGACCTGCAATTTGAGTTCCAGGTGGCCTTGACCAACCGCGTGGTGGCCGGCGTGGAGACCGTGTTCATCATGACCAACCCGGACTTCGCCTTCACGAGTTCATCGCTGATCAAGCAGATCGCAGCCATGGGCGGTGACGTGTCGGCGCTGGTGCCCGAGATCGTGGTCGAGGCCATGAAGGCCAAAACGGCCGCCCCGATCACGACGGACGATCATCTGAAAGAAACGCCGTAAGAGAATTACGAGTTGCGAATTGCGAGTTTCGATTTGGCTGGGATGCGTTCGATTCAGTACCGGCCGTGGCCTACCGGACCTCTGGCGTACAAAGACACTCGGCGGTCCTGACAGCCGTGCATGAACTCGAAATTCGAAACTCGTGATTCGAAACTCAGACCAACAGAGCAAATGGAGCGATAGAGGGCAAAAATGGCACAACAAGTTAAGACAGCGATTACGCCCACCCGGGCTGAAGATTATCCCGAATGGTACCAGCAGGTGATTCGCGCCGCCGACCTGGCGGAGAATTCCCCCGTGCGTGGCTGCATGGTCATCAAGCCCTGGGGCTACGCGATCTGGGAGAACATCCAGCGCGTGCTCGATGGCATGTTCAAGGCCACCGGGCACGTGAACGCGTACTTCCCGCTGTTCATCCCGCTGAGCTTCCTGGAAAAGGAAGCCGCCCACGTTGAGGGCTTCGCCAAGGAGTGCGCGGTGGTCACGCACCACCGCCTCAAGTCCGTCGATGGCAAACTCGTGCCCGACGGCGAACTGGAAGAGCCGCTCATCGTCCGGCCAACGTCCGAAACGATCATCGGCGCCATGTTCGCCAAGTGGGTGCAGAGCTACCGCGACCTGCCGCTGCTGATCAACCAGTGGGCCAACGTCGTCCGCTGGGAGATGCGGACACGCATGTTCCTGCGCACGACGGAATTTCTCTGGCAGGAAGGCCACACCGCCCACGCCACGCAAACAGAGGCCCTGGAAGAAACCGCCAAGATGCTCGAGGTGTACGCCGACTTCGCCGAGAACTACATGGCCATGCCGGTCATCAAGGGCGAAAAGACCGAGGGCGAGCGCTTCCCCGGCGCGGTCTCGACGTTTTCCATCGAGGCCATGATGCAGGACCGCAAGGCCTTGCAGGCAGGCACGTCGCACTTCCTGGGCCAGAACTTCTCCAAGGCATCGGACATCAAGTTCCTCGACGACAAGGGCGAACTGGTGCATGCCTGGACGACCTCCTGGGGCGTCTCCACCCGGCTGGTGGGCGGGCTGCTTATGACCCACAGCGACGACGACGGCCTGGTGCTGCCGCCACGACTGGCCCCGCTGCACGTGGTGATCGTGCCCATCCTGCGCGACGACGCCGACTCGGCCAAGGTGCTGGAGTATTGCCAGTCGCTGGCCAAACAGATTGGCGACGTGCAATACGACGGGCAGAAGGTGCGCGTAGAGTTGGACCGGCGCGAAGGCCGGGGCGGCGACAAGATCTGGTCGTGGATCAAGAAGGGCGTGCCCGTCCGGCTGGAGGTCGGCCCGCGCGACTTCGCCGCCGATTCGGTCTTCATGGGCCGGCGCGACCTGACGCCCAAGGACAAGAAGGGGCTGAAACGCGAGGAATTCCTGGCCGAACTGCCGCGCATCCTGCAGGAAATTCAGGACGGCCTGCTGAGCCGGGCCAAGGCACATCGCCAGGCCAACACGGTCAAGATCGACGACAAGGAAGAGCTGTACCGCTTCTTCACGCCCAAGAACGCCGAGAAGCCGGAGATTCATGGCGGCTTTGCGCTGTGCCACTTTGAAGGCGGCAAAGAGGCCGAAGAGCAACTCAAGAACGATTTGAACGTGACCGTGCGCTGCATCCCGCTGAACGCCGAGCCCGAAGAAGGCAAGTGCATCATGACCGGCCGGCCCAGCCAGCGGCGCGTGGTGGTGGGAAAGTCGTATTGAGAAGCGGGATTCGGGATTCGGGAATCGGGAATCGGGAATCGGGAATCGGGAAAAACGGCCACTGATCCGCAGCACACCCCCGGACATCTGGAACGCCGTGAAACGGGTGGGTGAAACGGGTGCCATAGGTTGAGAAATGGGTGCCATAGGTTGAGCCGCGCTGTTGCGGCTCTACCTATGCCGACCGCCGCGGGTGGCATGGTCATCCTGTTGTTGGGATGACCATGTTAGGGCGCAATGTTGGGACGCGAGATTGAGTCCCAACATGGTCACGCGAACAGCGTGACCATGCCACCCGCTTCCCGATTCCCGCTTCCCGATTCCCGAATCCCGATTCCCGAATCCCGATTCCCGCTTCCCGATTCCCGATTCCCGAATCCCGATTCCCGATTCCCGCTTCCCGCTTCCCGATTCCCGGCTGCGCCGCAAAGAATCTGGCAATAGTTTTGACATTTGCGTCGTAGTAGGGTATGTACTAACGCTTGTGGCTGGCAGTGGGTGAGGAAAGGTTCCTCTCCCGCGGTCAGTGAATACGATTGGCACTCGAATTCTTCTACAGCCGAATACTCAGGTCTCCCGCTTCTGTGAACCCTTCACGCCGCGGTGTTTGTTGCTTGGGGAAAACGCTCGCGAACTAGCATGCCGCAACAGGAGCCATACTCATGGCAACAGGTAAAGTGAAGTGGTTTAACGACGCCAAAGGTTTTGGATTCATCACCGCCGATGATGGCACGGACGCTTTCGTCCATCATGGTGACATCCAGGCCGAAGGTTTCAAGTCGCTGGCCGAAGGCGAGACCGTCAGCTTCGAGCTGACGAAGGGCCCCAAGGGTCCCAAGGCGATCAACGTCCGCAAGGGCTAATCACCGGTTGAAAACTTGAATCACGGCGGGCGCCACCCCAACCGGGGTGGCGTTCGCTTTTTCCGGCGATTCCACGGCGGGCAGGAGACCTATGCGTCTGTATCTGATCAATCCGTATAACCCCTTGGTGAGCCTGGCCAACATCAAGGAAAGCCGCTGGAATCGCTACCGGGTGTGGAAGCCCCTGGGGCTGCTGCTGCTGGCCGGCCTGACGCCCAAGGATTGGGAAATCACCATTGTCGATGAAAACCTCGGCCTGAAAGACTACGCGACGATGCCCCGGCCAGACCTGGTCGGCATCACCGCCTTCACCTCCCAGGCCAACCGAGCCTACGACGTGGCCAAGGAATTTCACGCGCTGGGTGTAGCTGTGGTCATGGGCGGCATCCACGCCACCATGTGCTGCCAGGAAGCTTTGGAGCATGTCGATTCGGTGGTTACCGGCGAGGCCGAGAGCGTCTGGGCGCAGGTGCTGGACGATGCCCGCAACCGCCGCCTGGGCCGGGTGTACGCCGGCGAGCACGTGGACATGGCCAAGGTTCCGCCGGCCCGGCATGACCTGCTGGCCGAGGGCTACGCCTTTGGCTCCATACAGACGACCCGCGGCTGCCCGCTGAGTTGCAGTTTCTGCAGCGTATCGGCCTTCAACGGCCGGCACTACCGCCACCGCCCCATCGCCCAGGTCATCGACGAACTACGCATGATCCGGGAGAAGTGGGTTCTGATCGTGGATGACAACCTCATCGGCACCAGCCCGTCGCACATCGCCCGGGCCAAGGAGTTGTTCCGCGCCATCATCGAGGCCGACCTGGGCAAGAACTGGATCTGCCAGGTCACCATCAACATGGCCGACGACGAGGAACTGCTGGACCTGGCCGTTCAGGCCGGCTGCCAGGGCGTCTTTATCGGCTTTGAGTCCCCTACTCCCCAAGGTCTGGCCGAAGTGGGCAAGAAATTCAACCTGCTCAAAGGTCGCAACTTTCGCCAGTCGGTCAAACGAATCCAGAAGCACAACCTGCTGGTCGTGGGCTCGTTCATCATGGGCCTCGACAGCGACAAGCCGGGCATCGGGCGACAGATCGCCCGCGCCGCCAGCAGCTACGGCGTGGACATCCTCAACGCCCTGTTCCTCACGCCGTTGCCGGGCACGCGGCTGTGGGACCAGATGAAGAGCCAGGACCGCATCGCCGCCAATGACTTCCCCGAGGATTGGCGCTACTACACACTCGGGTTCCCCACGGCCCACTACAAGCACTTTTCCTGGTCGGCCCTGCTGGATGAGATGAACTCCTGCGATGGCAGGTTCTACTCGCTCCGGCATATTTTCCACCGCATGGCCGGCAGCCTGCTACGAAGGCGCCGGCCGATGCTCTCGCTGGTCACGAACCTGTCGTATCGAAATAACTCACGGTTGACGCGTCGCACGTACAACCTATTGAACTTGGACCGTTGCACGGTCGGGAGTAACGAATGGTAAAGCACACACAGTCTGCCACACTCACTGCCATCGAGACGCGCACGCGAATTGACCCAGCCGATGCCTTGGTCATCGAGACGCGGCAAGCCTATCGCAAGGTTCTGTCCCGGCACGGCCTGCTGGACTTTACCGCCCCGGAAGTCGCCCAGGCCAGGGCCGCACTGAAGGTGCCAGGGAACGCACGGACCACCCGGGACGATCTCCGGTTCCAGGCATCGGTCGTGCGACTGAAGTCACGCAACCTCTCGCGCAAAGCGGTGAAGGATGCGGTCAGGGAGTTAATCCTAGCCGAGATCGACTGCGATCAGGCCAGATGGGAGCGTGACTGCCACCGAGCGGCTCTACAGGATCACCTGCGGCGAGTTCCCGCCCCACTGTGGCAATCGCCCAATCAGGCAAAGCCGCTGGCAACGCCTGCCTCTAGCTCTACTTAGAATCCGCCCGAGCCATCGCGATATAGCCACGATCTGTGCGCAAAAAAATGCGGCGTCAGGGGAGGGGAGCCTGACGCCGTCGCAATAAACTCGGTCAAGGGAGGGAGCTCGACCGAGGAGCCTCACTCGCTGTGTCTCAGGTATAGTAGCCCGCATTCAACAAGTTGTCAACCGATAAAGCACGCACAGATCGAAATTTCCCCTTTTTCGTTCTGCCCCAGCTAATAGCGCCTTGGGGCCAGCCCCGAGTTTCACGATTCTCGGATGGCCGCGAGCGAGTACAACTGGCGAGAATCCATGTACGATATTGCAGCACAAGGCGTTAGGAACGCAACTGACTTGCCTTCCTTGCGCCGGCGGCGGATGTCAGTGGCCGAGATTTCGATCAGCGGCGTCGCCGCCAGGTTCGCCATCAGCTTACTTGCCATGTCGGAACCGAACGCAACCTCAAGATTTTGCTGGACTTCCGCGCGTCCCTGGGTGGGCGTGCTCCGAGCGGCCGTAATGATCGTGGCCATCTTCACAACGTCGGCCGACCGGTACCAGTTCGGCAGCTCTCCCAGCATGTCCTCGCCGATGATCCAGAACAGTTCCGCCTCGGGCTCCGCAGCGTGAACGTGCGCCAGCGTATCGAAAGTGTAACTGGGGCCGCCGCGACGAATCTCCACGTCGGAAACCTCGAAGAGTTGCTCCCCTTCGACGGCCAGGCGAACCATGGCCAGGCGATCCTCGGGCGTGGCCTCCACGGCCCGACCCGCGCCGAATCGGCCATGCTCGCGTTTGTGCGGCGGCAGATATGCCGGCACGAGCGTGACCTTATCAAAGCCGTACTGCTCCGCCACCGCCCGGGCCACAATCAAGTGGCCGTGGTGAATCGGATTGAACGTGCCGCCGAAAAGTACGGTCTGCTTGGCCATGTCGGCTAGATTAGACACCAGAGGCCGCGGCTTCGCCAGTGCAGCTTTCGTGGCACAGGCTTTCCAGCCTGTGCCAGCACAGCCTGGAAAGGCTGTGCCACCAGAAATCGAGAGGCTGAACATCGTGGGCGCATGGCCGCTCTGGCCTGGTCACGCTATACTCAGAGGGCAAGGAGACCAGCCATGAAGCTGTTCCGCGTGATCGACGAGCGTTCGCAGGTAACTTACGCCTGGCAGAAGGACGAGCAGTTCTTTCGCATCGACGGCGACATCCTGGGCGAGTTTAGCCCCACCGACCAGCCGGTCCGCCCCGCCAGGATCCTGGCCCCCCTTCAGCCGCCGATGATCTTCGCCATCGGGCTGAACTATCGCGCCCACGCCATCGAGACGAACAAGCCCATCCCCGACGCCCCGGTGGTCTTCGCCAAGTCCGTCACGAGCATCAACCATCCCGGCGACCCGATCCTGCTGCCCAAGGCCGGTCCGACCTGCGTGGACTACGAATGCGAACTGGCCATCGTCATCGGCCGGACCGCCCGCGACGTGCCCGCCGACCGGGCCGGCGAATACATCCTGGGCTACACCATCGCCAACGATGTCTCGGCCCGTGACTGGCAGCAGCGGCTGGGGCAATGGGTGCGGGCCAAGAGCTTTGACACCTTCTGCCCGCTGGGCCCGTGCATCGACACGCAGATTGATCCGTCCGATCTCCATCTAACGACGCACGTCAACGGAGAGATTCGCCAGGATTCACGGACGAGCGATCTCATCTTTGACGTGCCTCACCTGATTGAGTTTCTCTCGTCCGATCTGACGCTGCTGCCGGGAACGCTGATCCTGACCGGCACGCCATCAGGCGTGGGCGTAGCCAGACAGCCGCAGGTATTCCTCCGCCCTGGCGACGAAGTCATCTGCCGCATCGGCGGCCTGGGCGAACTTCGCAGCCCGGTCTCCGGCAAGTCCAGTTAGGCCGCATTGCATGAAGCCGCGTCAGCGGCGGCCCAGCGTCCCGCAACGGCCGCCCCTGACGGGGCTTGGACTTCTTCCAACCTCTAACCCCAGGCTTCCGCCCCCAGAGAGAGAGGGGCACAGAAGCATGCAGAGCGTTCCCCATCCTGAGTCTCGCATGCCCTTCCACGAGTACACGTAAGGGCATGACACCTTGCATGGCACCTTGCATGACACCCTAGTCTCCGCGCACGGCCGCGCTGCGATGTCCCCCATTGAGATCGCGACAGGAATTACGCGGAGCCAAGAAGATACGTCCAGGGCGAACCGGCTTGGGCGCAAAAGAGCGTGCACCGGCCCTTCTGTAGAGCAACCTTCTATGAAAACTGATTGCGCTCTCCGGGCAGATGGGTCCGGGGAAGAAAGTTTTGAAAGTGAAGAGAGAGTCGCGCGAGAGTGTCGCTGGGGAGCCGCCCAGCGAGACACCGCCAGGCGCCGGATGCAGGCGCGATTGTGCGCATGGGTCCTGCTCACATGAAAACCGGGCTTACGCACAACGTGGGCCAAACCGCGAATCTACTGGTGGCCATAATGTTACGCGGCCAGGGACGCCCTTCCAGATGGTTCCAAACCGTGCCGAATCGTTCCGTTTGGTTCCGTTTCGTTCCGTTTGGTTCCGTTTCGTTCCCAACGGTTCCGACTCGTTCCGGTTGGTTCCGCTTGGTTGCACCTTGCGGGAAAGTCGGTCCGGATTACACCTCGCGGCGGTACTCGACCCAATGGATGGCGTTGCGGAGCAGTTCGGCCGTGGTGTCGAGGTGGAGCTTCTTTTTGATGTTCTCGCGGTGCGCCTCGATGGTCTTGATGCTGCGGTTGAGCTTCTCGGCAATCTGGCGAACGCTCATCCCCTGGCCGATGTAGTCGAAGACTTCGAATTCGCGGTCGGAGAAGAACCGCATTGAGCCCTTGGTGCCGCTCTGGCTGTTGTCGACGAAGCGCGACACGATCCCCTCGGCGATCTTCCCGCTGACGTACATGCCCGTATCCAGCGAGCGCCGAACGGCCAGGACAAGCTGGTCAGTCGGGTCGTTCAGCGCGACAAAGCCGCTGGCGCCGGCCCGCAGCATGTATTCGGCGTAAAAGCTCTCGTCGTGCATCGACAGCACGAGGATGACAAGCTTGGGGAACTCCGTGCGTATCGCCCTGACGACGTCGGTGCCCGCCCCGCCATGCGATGAGATGTCCACGATGGCCAGATCAGGCTGCTGCGCCCTGATTGCGTCCATGGACTCGCTCAGGCCGATGGCGTCGCCGCAGACCTGCATGTCGTCCTGATCGAGAACCTGGGTGAGGCCCTTGACGACCACCGGCGAGCTGTTGACCAGCATGATGCGGCGTTTCCGAGGCCGCACGGCCACACCGGCGGGGCAATTCTGAACGGTTGTCATATTTCCCTTACTCTGGCGCAGACCCGACTCTGACCACCTAGGAGGAATCGTGAATTGATAAATTGATAGCGCTGCGGATTGGGGATTTCCACTGGCCGGGAAACGGTTGCCATGGTCTCACGGTACTTGGGGTGACCCTGCTAGAGCGAGCAGCGTGGCCGCTGGACGCCGCGACCACGGCACCCGGCTGTGGGTTTTGCCTTCGTAGCACAGCCGCCCTCGGCTGTGGTCTTGCCTTCGTGGCACAGCCGCCCCCGGCTGTGGTTTTTGCGGCCTGATCGCCGTCCTCTCACGCGGCCCACGCCCGAGGGCGGGCGTGCCACGGGTATGAAGGCAAGTTCTATTCCGCCGTCGATGGCGCGTCGATCATGGCGATTCTCGCGGCATGCCGGCCGCCTTCAAAGGGCGTGTCGAGCCAGGTCTGCACGATTTCGAGGGCGGCCTCAACGGAGATCATCCGCTGGCCGAGGGAAAGGACATTGGAGTCGTTATGAGCCCGCGACAACTGGGCCGAACGCAGATCCCAACACAGGGCACAGCGGACGCCGCGGACGCGGTTGGCCACCATGGCCTCGCCGTTGCCAGAACCGCCCAGAACGATGCCACGCGGGAACTCTCGCGCCGCCACGGCCTCAGCCACGGGGCGGATGAACACCGGGTAATCACAGGAATCGGCCGAAAATGTGCCGAAGTCCTTGACCTGGTGGCCTCGCTCGGCCAAGTACTGTCGAATCCGTTCCTTATAGGCAAAGCCCGCGTGGTCCGATCCAATGGCGATCTTCATTTCATTCTCCTGCTCCCCCGCATTCTAGGCATGACGCCGGCCAGGTCAATGATCTGTAAGGCCAGCGTGAAGAGTTGCTCTGGGCTATGTTTAGGGTTGACAGATTGGAGATTCGCGGCAATAATGCCCGTCGAAAGAAGGGCCGGCGAGAAGTTCGCAGAAAGTGTTTCTGGGGTCTGGCCGGTGGGCTCGGTAGGCGACCGGGCTCGTTTGCAGGATACGCCGAGCAAGTTGAGAGCACCATATCGTATTCTCACGTCCGCTACGGGAAGTATCTCTCGCATCCTCCGTTCCGCCGAAGAAACTAAGGAGCCGACGTATGGCTACCGGAAAAGTGAAATGGTTCAACGACGCGAAGGGTTTTGGTTTTATCACTGCCGATGACGGCACCGATGCCTTCGTCCACTACGGCGACATCGCAGCCGACGGGTTCAAGTCCTTAGCTGAAGGCCAAGCGGTCGAGTTTGAGCTGACCCGCGGCCCCAAGGGCATGAAGGCCATCAACGTCCGCATTGCATAAGAACCCACGCTGAAGAACATGGTTGAACGCCGGTCCTGGCGTAGGACCGGCGTTCAACTTCCGCCCCTCAGACACCATCAGGGTGCAGGCACCAGGGAAACATGGTTGCCGCCCACCAATCAGGATGGGCGGAGCCCTGATTCTGCCGCCCCCTGCCATATCCCCCGCCTTTTACAGAACATCCAGCCATTTTTGCGCATACGAATAGCTAAGGGAGCCCACCCTGGAAATGGAATGGCCTATGCGACGCTCAGCATTGGCTGGCTTATGGATGGCAACAGCCTTGATGGTAACGGCAGCTTCGGTACTCGCCAAGGATCGGCACCCACCCGCGCTGGAGATGCTCGTCCACGATGAAAGTCTGCCTATTGGTTCGCCAGTCTCGCCGGTGGGATTCTCTTTGCGCGCTGACCAGCCCATCGGCACGCCAGTTCCGGCCGCTGTGGATCCGGTGGTCATGAAAGCCGCGAGGCAACCGGCCGTGACGCCGGCGTCCACTCGGCGGGGCAAGTCGCGGACGGTCATGATGGAGGTCACAGCCTACTGCCCCTGCCGAATCTGCTGCGGCCAATGGGCCGATCTGCCCATGTCGCTCCGGCGCATTGGAGGCGGCAAGGTGCCACTGGGGCTGCTGATTCACAGGAACGTCGGGTTCGTGGCTGGTCCGGGCAGTATGCCCATCGGCACGGCGCTCAGCATCCCGGGCTACCACGGCGGCCAGCCCGTTCGCGTGCTGGATCGCGGCAGGCTGATCACCTCCGGCCGGCTTGATGTCTTCCTGCCCACCCACGCCCAAGCCCTGAAATGGGGCGTGCAACGACTGCCCGTAACGATCTATTACCCATGAAGGGGAGTCGGGAGTCGGGAAGCGGGAAGCGGTTGGGTGGCATGGTGACGCTGTTGGCGTGACCATGTTGAGACCTGCTCGACACACAACGGCTAAACGTGGTTGGGCCAACAAAAGTGTGGTCACGGCGCGGGGGCGAGTCTTAACATCGTCAGGCGGAAATCAGCAATACTTTAGGAGCTAACCGTGACTGAAATGTTCCAGGCGTCCAAGCCCATCGTGCCGGTTCGTGGCGTGCATCTTGATCTCAAGGGCGTGCCGCCCACATTCGAGCGGCTGATGGGCCTGCTGAAGCTTTTTGTCCGAGCCCGCTACAACGCCATCCTGGTGGAGTGGGAGGACATGTTCCCCTGGACCGTCGATGAACGTTTCCGCAGCGAGACGGCCTACACTCCCGGGCAGGTGCGCCAGTTCGCCGCCGCTGCCAAGCAAGCCGGCCTGGAGATCATCCCGCTGGTGCAGTGCCTGGGGCACATGGAGACGCCGCTCTCGGTCCGCGGCTACGAGAAGCTGCGCGAGCGGCAGCACCTGGCCGATTGCCTCAACCCGCTGGCAGATGGAGCGCGCGAGCTGGTCGTGGCCATGGTCGAGGACGTGCTCAAGCTCCTGCCTGACGTTAAGCGGTTCCATCTCGGCGGCGACGAGGCCTGGAGCTTCGGGCAGCATCCCGACACGAAGGCGTACATCGAAACACACGGCAAGGGCGCGCTGTACCTGCACCACGTCGAGCCGATCTTGGACCGCCTCAACGCCCGCGGCGTCCGCCCGATCCTGTGGTCGGACATGATGCACGATTGGCCCACCGAGCCGCTCAAAGCCATCGGCCAGAAGGCGGACCTGTGCCCGTGGGGTTACACCGGCCATCCCGACAGCTTCACGTACCACAGCAACAGCAAGTACATCGCACGCTTTCACGAGCATGGCGTGCCGCTGTGGGGCGCTGCCTGCTACAAGGGCGCGGGGCCGCACGACGGCGACGTGCCGGATTTGAAGGAACAGCAGATCAACGCCCTGGGCTGGGCCGAGGTGTCGCAGCGGTATGGCCTCAAGGGCGTCTTCGCTACCGGCTGGAGCCGGTACAACACGTCGCTGGTGCAGTGCTATCCTACCGACGCGAGTCTGGACGCAATCGTCCTGGTGGCAGCGTGCCTGTACGATGGCAAGGCCCCCGAGCAGCCGGCCGAGGCGTGCCAGGCCGTGCTGAAGGAGGTCGGCGAACTGGAACGGTTCAGTGCCTGCAAGGCCACGATGGAAAAGCTCACCGACGTCCGCAACTGCGCCTGGCGCGAGATCAAGAGCCTGCGTGAGCAGATCGTCACCGAGACCGAGGACCCCCGCCGGCGTCACTCCGGCCAGTGCATGTCCATGCTCACCCGGCTGCACCACCACCTGGACAAGGGCGGCGTGCAGGCAATCGCGATGACGCGGCAGGCCTTCGCGGGCCTGATCGACGAACTGTGGATCGAACGCTACCTGAACGAGCGCCTGGCCCCGCTATTTGGCCAGATGGCCGAACTCGACCAGCAGGTCAAGCTGCTCGAACCCGGCGCATACGCGGCGTTCCTGGCGGCGAAGTAGAGCACGATCAGACGAGTCGCGGAAACACAGGGAACGAAAGCGGCGGCGGAAAGATCAAAGCCGGTGCCATGTCGGTGCGGTTCGGTGCGGTTGTGGGTGCCATGCCTTTACGCGGTACGCCGCGAAAAGGCATGCTGGCCACGAGCGCGACAGGCCACAGCGTGAAGCGGTTCTGTCGCCCCTTCGGGGCTCAAATGCTCTGGCCTTCATACCGGGGGCTTACGCCGCCCGGCTACAATCGTCCCGGCCCTTCGGGCCTCACTGATTACCCATCAACACGAACTCACCGATTCTCCGATTCGGCGACTCAGCAATGGATCGATGGCGATCGATCAATTCACCAACGCCGAACGAACCGCTTCGCCGGATTCCCGTTTTCCGGATTCCGGATTCCGGAGTCCGGAGTCTTTGTCCGCGGCAGAACATGTTCACGCCGAAGGTGGGCCTCGCGGAACAACGCTCGACCCAGCCTACTGCGCGAAGCCGGAAGCCCGAGTCCCGATTCTCGACTCCCGCTTCCCGACTCCCGATTCCCGATTCCCGATTCCCGATTCCCGATTCCCGACTCCCGATTCCTGACTCCCATCCTCAAACATCCCTGCCGTCATCGGGCAGCGAGGGCAGGACCATGGCGTAGACCGAGTCGATGAAGTCCATCGTGCGCAGGCGGGCCAAGACGGCTTCATTGGCCGGGGCGTCGAGGTTCACGCTCAGCACTGCTTTGCGAGTCGACTTCTTGCGGCCAAAGGTCATGTGCCCGATGTTCACGCCGGCTGAGCCGAACGCGTCGCCGACCTTGCCGATGACGCCGGGCTGGTCGTTCAGGAACATCACCGCCAGCGGGCCTTCGGGCATCATTTCCATGCGGTAGCCGTCCAGGGCGATGATGCGCGGGAACTTCCGCCCAAACAGCGTGCCCACGGCCGTGCGCTTCTGGCCGTCGGTCTGAATCTCCACCTGCACCAGGCTGGCGAAGTCTTTGCTCTGCGCGGCGGTAATGACCTCGATGTCCACGCCGCGCTGCTGGGCCAGCAGCGGCGCGTTGATGACGTTGACCGTCTCGACATGCACGCCCAGCAGGCCCACGGCCAGGTACGTCGTCAGCACGTCGGTGTTTTCGCTGCTGACATCGCCGCGGTACACCACCTCGACCTTGCGCAGAGCCCCGGGCGTCACGGAGGCCAAAATCCGCCCCATCCGCTGCATCAACTCGGCGTAGCGCCGCATCACTGCCGGCATGGCGCGGTCAAAGCCCGGGGCGTTGACGGCGTTGCGAATTTCCTGGCCGCGCAGGGCGTCCACGAGTTGGGCGGCCGCATCGAGCGCGACCAATTCCTGCGCCTCTTCCGTGCTCGCTCCCAAGTGCGGCAGGGCCAGCACCTTTTCGTGGGCGATGAGTTTCTTCTCCGCCTCACTGACGGGCGGCTCGTCCGTCCAGACGTCAATGGCGGCGCCGCCGACCTTGCCCGATTCCAGGCCTTCGAGCAGCGCCTGCGGGTCGATGATGCCGCCGCGAGCGGCGTTGATCAGCCGCACGCCCGGCTTCATCAGGGCGATCTGCGCCGCCCCGATCATATGGTCCGTCTCGACCGTCTTGGTCACGTGCACGCTTATGTAATCGCAGCGTTTGCACAGTTCAGAGAGGTCCTTGACCATCTCCATGCCGCTTTGCGCCGGGCCGCCGTAGTACGGATCGTATGCCAGCACACGCATATCAAAGGCGATCGCCCGCTTGGCCACGGCTGAACCCACCCGGCCCATGCCGATCACGCCCAGCGTCTTGCCCGCCAGTTGCGTGCCCTGGAAGCGTTTGCGGTCCCACTCGCCCTTGACCAGCGAGACGTTCGCCGGCACGACCTTGCGCGACAGCGCCAGCATCAGCGCGCATGCCAGTTCGGCCGTCGAGAGGGTGTTGCCGCCGGGCGTGTTCATCACGATGATGCCCTTGGCGGTGGCGGCCTTGACGTCCACGTTGTCCACGCCCACGCCCGCCCGGGCGATGCAGCGCAGCTTGCCCGGTTCGGCCAGCACGGCCTCGGTCACCTTCACGCCCGAGCGAATAATCAGCCCGTCGTACTGGCCGATGATCTTGGCCAGCTCTTCCGGCGGCAGGCCGGCCTTGGTTTCGAACTCAACGTCGTGCTGGCTGGAGAGAAAATCCAGCCCGACCTGCGAAATCTTGTCACCCAGAAGGATTTTCATGTTACTTCCACTCCTTCAGGACCTTGGCGGCCTTGGCCACGCCCGTGCCGATTTCGATCTTGGCCCCCAGCGCGTCCAGCGTGAACTCGATGGCGGCGATCATGCCGATGGTGTCCAGCGGGTCGATCCAGCCCATGTGGCTGACGCGGAAAATCTTGCCTTCCCAATCGCCCTGCCCGCCGGCGACGTTGCAGCCATACCTGCTGCGGATCGTCTTGCGGAAATCCTTGTCCGAGACGCCCTCGGGATAGTAGATGCCCGTGACCGAATCGCTGGGCTGGCGTGAGACGGTCTTTAGGCCCAGTGCAGCCATGGCCTCGCGTGTGGCCTTGGCCAGGCAGGCGGTGCGGCTCCAGACCTTTTCCATGCCGACGGCGTGCATCATGTCCAGCGCCACCTTCATGCCGCGAATGAGCGTGATGGCCGGGGTGTACGGCACGTCGTTATCGGCCAGCGATTTGCGATACGCCTTGAGGTTGAGGTAGAAGGCCGGCGGCTTGATGGTATCGATGACCTTCCACGCCTTATCGCTGACAGCCACCAGGGCCAAGCCCGGCGGCAGCATCAATGCCTTCTGGCTGCCGATGCCCACGATGTCCACGCCCCAGTCGTCCATCTTCAGCGGCAACGCGCCGGCCGACGTGATGGCATCGACGATCAGCAATGCGTCGGTCTTGCGGACCTCTGCCGCGATGGCCTGCAAGTCGGCCGCGGTGGCGGTGGAGGTCTCGCTGTGGGTAATCACGATCGCGCCGTACTTGCCCGTGGCCAGTTTCTCAGCCACCTGGGCGGCGCTGATGGCTGTGCCCCACTCGATCATCATTTCTTCAACGTCGATGCCGTAGGTTCGGCAGACCTTGGCCCAGCGTTCGCCGAACTTTCCGCCGTTGGCCACCAGCGTGGTCTTGTCGCGCCGGCAGGCGCACACCAGGGCAGCTTCCATGGCGGCGGTGCCCGAGCCGGCCAGCGTCAGCACGTCGCCGGTGGTAAACAGCAGCTTCTTCAGGCCCTCGTTGACCTGCTTGAAAAGCTCCTGAAACTGGGCGGTGCGGTGGTGAAAGATGGGCTTGGCCATCTCGATCAGGACTTCGGGCGGAACGTCAGTGGGACCGGGCGTGAATAGGCGTGCTTTGATCATGGGAGTGCTCCCGCGTCAAAAAGGTTACGCCCCAGGTGCAAGCTGGCCGAAGGGCCCTTTGCCCGACTGCCGCCTGGTGCATTTACACTTTTCTCGGCTGGCCGCCGCGGGAAGGTTTAGCCGCGAACGCGGCCCCGCAAGCGAGGCCCGGATGCCCAGGCCCTACTGCCAGCTCGATAGGCCGGTCACCGCCGGCCCTATGTATTACTCTACGCTACGCTTTCGATACTGTCAATTCGGGAAACGGCGGGATGCAGGGCATAGGGCATAGGGCGCAGGGCGTAGGGCGTAGGGAAGGATGGCACGGTCAGACGCAGTGCTTCCACGCCGTTGCGGAATCGCGGGGCGTCAAACTCCTCTCCCCCCGGGAGAGGTACCGCCTTGGGGCGGCGGTGAGGGTCGGAGCTGCCAAACGCCCTCACCCTACCCTCTCCCAGAGGGAGAGGAGTTAAGAAGCATGAGTGCCATCTCCCACAGGTAGAGAGGTCCAGAAGCATGGCTAGCCCAGACGGCGGCTGACCGTGGCACGCGGGCATTTCCGTCTGTATACTTCCGGCCTGAGTGATTCGTCACAAGTTTACCCAGAACCAACAGGATCGAATCAAATGGCTACGAAGACCGTCTACGGGCATTTTGATGACGCACATCGCCGTTATGTCGTGACCAACCCGCTGCCGCCGGCGGCGTGGATCAACTACCTGGGCAATCGCCGGCTGGGCGCGTTTATCAGCCAGGCCGCCGGCGGGCTGATGTGGTACCTGGACACCCTGGCTGGCCGGATCACCCGCTACGGCTACGTGGCCACGCCCAGCGACCGCCCGGGCTTCTACGTGTACATCAAGGACCGCCGCACCGGCAGCCTGTGGAACCCGAGCTTCTCCCCTACGCTGACCAAGCTCGACAAGTACGAGTGCCGCCACGAGCCGGGCATCACCAGTTTTGCCAGCGAAAAGGACGGCGTGACCGCCCTGGCCGAGTACACGATTCCGCAAGAGGACAACGCCCTGATCTGGAAGGTCACCCTGACCAACACGGGCAAGGCCGCTGCCGATTTGCAGGTCGCCAGCTACATCGAATTCGGCATCCTGGAACTCTATCGCGAGTTCTGGTGGGCGTACTTGCAGAAGCACATCAGCTTCAACTTCGATCACAAGCTGCAAGCCATCGCGTACAACTACGGCGCGTACGAGGCCGCCATCGTGCCGCGCATCTACGCCGGCTGCACGGACGCGCTGGCCGGCTTCGAGTGCGCCCGCGACGTATTCCTGGGTCGCGGCAACACGCTGCAATTCCCCGCGGCCATGACCGGCGAGGGCAAGCTCTCCAACAGCGAACTGCCCCTGGGCGGCCACGGCGTGGGCGTGTTGGGCGTGGACGTGAAGCTGGCGCCAGGCCAGAGCAAGGAACTGGCGTACATCGTCACGCTGGGCGACACGTGGGAGCAGTCGGCGGCGATGTTGCAGAAGTACCGCCCGATATCGGCAGTGACCGACGCGATCAACTCCGTTCGCAAGTTCTGGGACGACCGGCTGGGCACCTTCGACGCCCGCACCGGCGACGAAATGGTCGACCGCTTCGTCAACACCTGGAACGGCTACCAGAGCATGGTGCTGCTGGCCCAGCCGGCGAGCATCACCACCGAGCACGGCGGCGTCGATGGCCTGCACTATCGCGACCTGACGCAGTACGCGCTTACCCCGGCCAATCTCGACCCGCCCTTTGCCGCCCAGCGGCTGGAACTGGTGCTGTCCACGCAGAAGCAGGACGGCCTGGGAAACATGTCCTTCTGGCCGCACACAAAGAAGCCCATCGACTACAGCGTGCGGCGCAGCGACAACACGGTCTGGCAGATCTACACGCTGGCGAATCTCGTCAACGAGACGGGCGATCTGGCCTACGTGGACAAGGTGGTTCCTTTCGTCGACGGCGGCCAGGGGAGCGTCTATGAGCACGTGCTGCGCGGGCTCAAGCTCATCTATGACAACCGCGGGCCGCAGGGCATGCCGCTGATGTTCTTTGCCGACTGGAACGACGGCCTGGAGAAATACGCCGGGCCCGAAACCGAGTCGGTCATGCTGGGCATGCAGCTGGTGTATTCGTGCCAGCTCTTTAAGATTCTGGCCGAGCGACTGGGCCGAACCGCCGATGCGGCCTGGTGCGAGGCGGTCGTTCGTGACCTGACCGACGTGTCAAACTCCGACCGCGTGTGGGACGGCAAGTGGTATCGTCGGCTGATGCTGGGCGGCGGCAGCTACGCCGGCGGGGCGAAGGACCGCGAGGGCAAGATCTGGATCAACTCGCAGACCTGGGCCGTCATCTGCGGCGCCGGGCAGTATCAGAACCGCGGCAAGATCGCCATGCAGTCCGTCAAGGATATGCTGGACAGCCCGGCCGGCCTGTTCAAGCAATACCCGCCGCTGAAGTCCGTGCCCGACGAAAACGGCCAGCTGCCGCCCGGCGCTCCCTCGGGCATCGGCGAATACGGCGGCATCTTCAACCACTCCAACACCTGGGCCATCATGGCCGAAACGCTGTTGGGACATAACGAGCGGGCCTTTGAGTACTATCGCCGGACCATCCCGGCCGTGGTCAGCGACATGTTCGGCGCGGATCATTACATCCGCGAACCGTACGTGTACGTCTCGGCCGTGGTCGGGCCGATCCACAAGCTCTTCGGCGAGGGCGGCATCAGTTGGCAGACCGGCACTGCCTCGTGGATGTACCACGCCGCCACGCAATACATCCTGGGCATCCGGCCGACGCTGGACGGACTCATGGTCACGCCCTGCCTGCCATCGCACCTCAAGAGCGTGCGCCTGCGGCGGCGCTTCCGTGGCTGCGAGTACGACATTCAGATCGACAACGCCATGCGCGGCAAGATCGAGTTGGAAGTCAATGGCCGGGCGATAGACGGAAAGGTCGTGCCCGTTCAGACGGCCAGCAAGTGCAGCGTCCGCTGCCGGTGCTAAGTTGTGACGCATGGGTGTCGCGGGCGTCTCACCCGCGCTGTGGAATTCGTAGCACAGCCGCCCTCGGCTGTGGTCGTGGCCCAAGCATGGGTGCCGTGGCCTGCGCAGCAGCCACGATTCCGACGTGCCCGCGAATTCGCATGCTTCCGCAACAGCGCGGAAGCATGGCACCTGACGCTGTGAAACCCGTAGCACAGCCGCCCTCGGCTGTGGTCGTGGCCCACGCATGGCCAGCCCAAAACTGCGGGCTGACCATGGCACCCAGCGCCGCAGCACAGCCGCCACTGTCAAAACGCCCTGCCTATCGGTAGAATTCCCGCCTATGGATAATTCTGCCCGACACGCTTACGTCTTGAACGTCATGGCCGAGGACCGGCCCGGCATCGTCGCTTTGGTCAGCCGGGAGGTCGTCTACGCCGGCGGTAATATCGAGTCTTGCAGCCAGACCGTCCTGAGCGGGTACTTCACGCTCATCATGGTCGTCTGCTTTCCTGAGCCGCTGGCGATGGAGGACTTCATCGTCAAGCTCACCGGCGCCAGCGAGTCTGAGCACGGCCTGCAAATCATGATCCGCCCGCAGCGGCGCACACCCGAGCCGATCGACCTGAAGGACGCCGAAAACTTCGTCGTCTCGTGCTTTGGCCCCGACACCGCCGGCGTGATCTGCCGCTTCAGCGCCCTGCTGGCCGACAAGGGCATCAACATCGTCGACCTGTACGGGCAGCTGCGCGGCGACCAGTTCGTGCTCATCTCGCAGGTGCAGATTCCGCGCCGATGGGACCTGGCCATGCTTCAAGCCGACATCGAGCAGCTTGGCCGCGAGTTGGGCTTCACCGTCCGTTTGCAGCACGAGAACATTTTTATCGCCACCAACCAGTTGCGGCTCACGCGCACGGTCAACCCGATCCACGCGACGGACCAGAAATAGGACGAACCCATGCTTCGCACCGATGAAATCCTTTCCACCATGCAGATGCTGCACGCCGAGCACCTGGACGTCCGCACCGTGACGCTGGGGCTGAACCTCGACGACTGCGCCGGCCCCGACGTCGATCTCATCTGCCGCAAGATTCGCCAGAAGATCAGCCGCTACGCCCAGGGACTGGTGCCCGCGTGCGACCGCCTGGCCGGGCGGTATGGCGTGCCCATTACCAACAAGCGGCTGGCGATCAGTTCGGCCGCGGTGCTGCTGGCGGGGCACGGCACGCAGGCGGCGGTGGAGATCGCCCACGCCCTGGACGTGGCTGCGGGCGAGGCCGGCGTGGACCTGGTGGGCGGCTTTACCGCCTTCTGCGAAAAGGGCATGACCTCGGCCGATGCCACGCTGATCGACTCGCTGCCGATGGTGCTTTCCAAGACGCAACGCGTGTGCGCCAGCGTGAACGTGGCCAGCCGGCGAGCGGGCATCAACATGGACGCCGTCGGCAGGATGGGCCGCTCGCTGCTGGAGATCGCTGCCGCCACCGCCAGCAACCACGGCTTTGGCTGCGCCAAGCTGCTGGTCTACTCCAACATTCCGCAGGACAACCCGTTCATGGCCGGGGCGAGCTTGGGCGCCGGCGAGGCTGAGGCGGTGATCAATGTCGGCGTCAGCGGCCCGGGCGTGGTGTGTTCGGGCTTGCGCCGGCGGATCGAGACGGGCGACAAGCTCACGCTGGGCGACCTGGCTGAGGAGATCAAGATCACAGCCTTCCGCGTGACGCGCGTGGGCGAATTGATTGGCCGCGAGGTGGCGCAGGAGTTGAAGGTGCCATTCGGCATCGTGGACCTGTCCCTGGCGCCGACGCCGGCCATCGGCGACAGCGTGGGCGAGATTCTGCGCATCCTGGGCATTGATAACATCGGCGCCCCCGGCTCGACGGCCGCGGTGGCGTTGCTGACCGACGCGGTGAAAAAGGGCGGCGCGTTCGCCTCCAGCAGCGTCGGCGGGCTGAGCGGCGCGTTCATTCCGGTCAGCGAGGATTCCGTCCTGGCCGATGCGGCCGCCCGCGGGCACCTGGTGCTGGAGAAGCTCGAGGCCATGACCTCGGTGTGCTCGGTGGGGCTGGACATGATCGCCGTGCCGGGCGACACGCCGGCGGAGACGCTGGCGGCCATCATCGCCGACGAAATGGCCATCGGCGTGGTCAACAACAAAACCACCGGCGTGCGGCTGATCCCGGTGCCCGGCGGCAAGGTCGGGGACATCGTCGAATTCGGCGGCCTGTTCGGCTCGGCCCCGATCATGGAAATCCGCAACTCCGGCGCGTCCTCCCGCTTCGTGAACTTCGGCGGGCGAATCCCGGCCCCGATTCAAAGCCTGAACAACTAGGGCAAAGAAGCGGATCACCGCAGAGGCCGCGGAGAACGCAGAGAAGAGCGAACCGAACGACGAGACCGGACATGGGTGCGTGGATTCGCCGGATTCCGGATTCCCGATTCCGGATTCCCGCTTCCAGATTTCTCTATTAGTTGTCCTCGCCTATGCTTATGGCATGAGCAACCAAGACCCCTTACAGGTTGAATCGCTCGTCCCTCGGCGTATTGACGAGCCTCGGCTGCTGGTCATCTTTGGCGGGGCCGGCGACCTGGCTCAAAAGAAACTCCTGCCGGCCTTGTACAACCTCGCCCAGGATGGCTTGCTGCCCAAAAAGTTTGCCGTGCTGGGCACGGGCAGGACGCACCGGGCCGACGACGACTACCGATCTCTCGTCCGCGACAGCGTGCAGAAGCATTCGCGCCGCAAGCCGCAAGCCAACGTGCTGAACCAGTTCGAGCAATGCTGCTTCTATCAAGGCGCCGACGTGGCCGACGCGGCCTCGATGGCAGGATTCGCCCAGCGCATCGCCAAGATCGAGTCCCAGTGCGGCACCGGCGGAGCGAGGCTGTTCTACGTCAGCACGCCGCCCGAAGCCTACGCCGAGATCATCACGGCCGTGGGCGACTCGGGGCTCTCGGGCGGCAAGGACTCGCCCACCGGCATCATCATCGAAAAGCCCTTCGGCTCGGACCTGAACACATCTACCGCCCTGAATGAATTGCTCAACCGTTACTTCACCGAGCCGCGCATCTACCGCATCGACCACTACCTCGGCAAAGAGACGGTGCAGAACCTGCTCGTCTTTCGCTTCATCAACGCCATCTTCGAGCCGCTGCTCAACCGCCACTACGTCCACGACGTGCAGATTACCGTGGCCGAAACCGAGGGCATCGCCGGCAGAGGCGCCTACTACGACCAGGCCGGGGCGTTGCGCGACATGGTGCAGAATCACCTGTTCCAGTTGCTGTGCCTGATCGCCATGGACGCGCCGGTGCGGTTCGACGCCGACGACATCCGCGACGAGAAGCTCGCCGTGCTCAAGACTGTCGGCACGCTGACGCCCGAGCAGGTGCAGGTGCAGTCGGTGCGTGGCCAGTACGCCGCCGCCGGCGACATGGCCGGGTATCGACAGGAAAAGGCGGTCAAGGCCGATTCCCAGACGGAAAGCTACGTGGCCCTGCGGCTGGACGTGGCCAATCAGCGCTGGGCGGGCGTGCCGTTTTATCTGCGCACGGGAAAGCGGCTGGCCCGCAAAGTCAGCGAGATCGTCGTGACCTTCCGACGCGAGCCGGTGCCGCTGCTGGGCGGTTTGGACTGCAACTGGCGCGACCCCAACAAGCTGATCTTCCGCATCCAGCCGTCAGAGGGCATCAGCATCGCCTTCGACGCCAAGCTGCCCGGCCAGCGCATGCTCATCCGGCCGGTGCAGATGGACATGGACTACAATCGCGCCTTCGACACCCAAAGCCCCGAGGCGTACGAAATGCTGATCTTCAACGCCCTGGCCGGCGAAAACTCGCACTTCCCGCGGGCCGACGCGGTCGAACAGAGCTGGAAGATCATCGATTCCATCCGCCAGACCTGGGACCACCAGAGCAAACTGAGCCCGCTATTGACCTATCCGGCCGGTTCCTGGGGCCCCGACGCGGCCAGGAATCTCTTCACCGACCCCGAAACGCGTTGGCAAACAAGCTGACAGAATTGCAGACATGGTGTAGCATAATGAGACAAGGCTTGGACTTACAACGTGGCAAGGCTGTCTCGGCCATGTGTGCCATGGGCGTCTGGCCCATGGGTAGGCGTAACACTGGCCGGGATCCGCGCGGGCGAGACGCCCGTGTCACAAGAGTTGGGGAGTTTGATTTTGAATAGGCCACAGGCACATATCGTGGTGCAACCGACGGCCGCCATGGCCGCCCAGCACCTCGTCGAACACATTATCTCCATCGCCCAGCAAGCGACTGCGCAGGCGAGCAGCTGCTCCATCGCCCTGTCAGGCGGCACGACGCCGCGGGAGGCCTACCGCCTGCTGGCCACCCAGCCGCTCAGCGAGCAGGTGCCCTGGGACAAAATGGAAGTCTTCTTCGGCGATGAGCGGGACGTCTCGCCCGACAACGTCGAGAACAACTACCGCATGGCCTCGAATCTGCTGCTGGATCACGTGCCGGTTCCGCTATCGCACGTGCACCCGATGCCCACCGATGCCAGCGACATGAACGCAGCCGCCCGGCAGTACGAGGAACTCATCCGGCGCCTCGTGCCCGCGCGCGACGGCGACCTGCCTAGCTTCGACGTCATCCTGCTGGGCATGGGCGGCGAAGGCCACACCGCCAGCCTGTTCCCCGAAACGCCGGCCGTGTGCAACCACGAGCAGCTGGTGGTGTCGCATTTCGTGCCGGTGATCGGGCGCAACCGCATGACCTTCACGTTCCCGCTGATCAACGCGGCCCGCAACGTGATCTTCTTCGTGACCGGCGCGGACAAGGCCAAGGCCGTCGCGGCCGTGCTGTCGGACATGGAAGCCCGCTACGCCATGCCCGCCGCCCACGTCGCCCCCCGCCACGGCCAACTGTTCTTCTACCTCGACGCCGAGGCCGCAAGACTGCTGCACTGATGCGAGACTGAGCAGCGGTTCAGGCCGCAAACTCCTCTCCCTTCGAGGGAGAGCTACCGCCTTCATGCGGGGGTGAGGGGCGGAGATGCCAAGCAACCCTCACCCTGCCCTCTCCCACAGGGAGAGGAGTGCAGAGGCATGGCACTTGGCGAGCAAACGGCGCCCGCGGTCCAACGCAGGAGGTTCAATGCCGTACGTCGTAGTCCAGCAGGAGTTGTCCCCGCCTGACAAAGCGAGGTACGTCCAGGCCTTGACGAACGCGCAGGTCTTCACGCGGCCAGACGTGACCATCATGGGCCGGCACTTATCGCCTATCCTCGCTCGAAATCTTCCGCTTCCCAGTGCCCAGGCCATTGAGGCCGCACTGGCCGGCGAGGGCATAGCCAGCACCGTTGTGGAACAGTCCCTCGTGCTGCCGCCCCCGCCGCGCCAGCGAACCATGCGAATGGAGATCAGCCCCGACGGCCTGCTGATCCTGGACGCAACTGGTCAGAAGAGCATGCTCCCCTGGCCGGCCGTCATCGTCATCGCCTGCGGCGTGGTGATGAAGAACGAAGAGCAGACCGAGAAGATTCCCCTGTCAGACACGCTTGACCCGGACTCGATCACGCGGCCCGGCGGAAAAACCCTGGGCCGGTACACCATCGCTCCATACATGTACTTCGACAAACACGTCGACCGGCAGGTCACGCTGCTGGAGGTGGCGACTCAACTGGAGCGGTACCAGTTGATCCAGGACGAGGCCAGCTATGACTCCGGAGACCAGCCCGTCGGCCGCAACGCCCGGGAAAGTTTTCTGATCCTGGTGCGACAGATTCGGGCCATGGCCACTTCAGCCTGGATCAACAGCGGAGCGGCCGGGCTGCTTCAAGAGCCGCCCCAGGACGTGACGTACCAGAATGATCGCCTCTTCGACGATGAACTGGCCTGGCTACGCTGGAAGGCGGTTCAGGAGTTGGCGGGCTAGGGACGGAGCTCTGGGCTTCCCCACTAGTTGTCCTGGAAGCCCCGCGCGGGCCCGCGGCACACATACTGCCCGTTGACGTATAGCCGGTATCTGGCGTCGGCCGTGATGTGGATGCTGCCCCGGCCGCGTTTGCCCGGACGGAACACCAGACGCGCCTGCATCCAGTTGTTGACGTTGTCGACAAATTGCTCGGTATGCCATATCCACTTTGCCAGGCCAAAGACGGTTCTAATGTCCAAAGCAATATGCCTTTCTGGACGGCCCGGGGCTCGCGCAGACCGTAGCATGTCATTCTGGCATGCCTGGTGGCGTCGAATCAATGCCAAGCCGCCCAGAACCAGCAAGCCCATCGTCGCGAGCTCGGGCACGCTGCTCTTGCCGAAATTGGCTTCGAGGATGACGTAGTCTTTGAAGGTCACCAGGCCATCGCCGTTGAAGTCACCGTTGGCCCAGGTTCCGCTGGCACCAAAGCCGAGTTCCAGGAAAATATAGTCCAGGCGCCTGGAGAAGTGCACGCCCGGAGAGTTCGGCCTTCGGCTGCGGCCAGATTATGGCACTGGACCGTGAACTTCGCTGGTTGGCGGCAACTGCGATTTCGCAACGTCTACGATCGCGGCGATGTTGGCGACGGGAGTTTCAGCCGGAGCGGCGCCGGCGGGGGCGAGTATGTACCCACCTTCACGGAACAACTCGAGCATCCGTTGCGCCTGGCGACGATTGTCATCCGGGCTGCCCAGCGGAATCGTGCTCTGGCTGCCCAGGCCGCCCCAAAAGGTCACATGCCGTCCGTACTGGCGCTGGCAAAACTCCACATCCATGGCCTCGGGCTGAAGAGGATGCACGACCTCCACTCCGATGTCGATGAGGTCGGGCAGGATCTCCGTGATATTGCCGCAGGAGTGAATCATCACCACCAGCCCGGCCTGGCGGGCCGCTGCGTAGATTCGACGATAGGGTTCCTTGAAAACGCTCCGCCATAGCTTGGGGTCGATCATCAGGCCGCGCTGGAGGCCCCAGTCATCTCCAAAGCGGATGCCGTCGGCGCCCATGCCGGCCAAGCGGCTTGTCAGGGCGCACGAATAGTCCGCCAGGCGCGCCGTCAACTCTTCGATGAATCCCCTTTCCGTCGCCAGCCAGGCCAGGTAATTCTCGAACCCGCACAGCGACCATGCGCGTTCAAATAGCCCGCTGCCATAGGCGACGATGAAATGGTCGGGATGCTTTTGGCGGGTCGCCGGAACGCGATCCCAACGGCCAGTCGCGGCCACATCCGGGAAACGAAACCCCTTTAGGCTGGGCTCATGCAGCGGCACGCTCGCTAGGCCCCCCCAATCTCCAACGCTGCGATCTCGTGCCTCCCGGTGCCAAAGCGTCCCGAATTCATCGCGGACCAGTCCCATCTCCAGAGGCGCTTCGTCGGCACTTGGAGGAGCGATGGCTCCGACCCACACGATGTGATCCCCGGTGGCGCTCAGTAGGTCGTTGGTCCCGAAATGCGTCCGAAGCCTGGCGGCCAAGGCCTGGGTCAGATCGAACTGCCAGGGGATCGCGTCCATGCCTGTGCGGCGGATTGACGCGAAGACTCGCTCTCGTTTCGTCAACATGGGGCATCTCCCAATCGCGGCCTGCAGACACGCTTGTAAGTCACAATTGCGCCACCCAGCCAACTGCCGGCGCGGCAAGGAGGGATCGCATCATGCAGCATCATGCACTCTCGCTCTTCCTGGAACCGGTTTCATAACCGGTTTGACCCGTGGCACAGCCGCCCTCGGCTGTGGCTGTTGCGGCCATATCAATGTCCTCTCTCACGGTTTGACGCCCGAGGGCGGGCGCACCACGGTTATGAAAGCGATTCTGGCATCAGTTACCTGTCATGGCGTCATGCAACCCAACACGGCGAAATATACCATACAACCGCTTGACCTCGCAATGGCATTATGCCACTATATTGGCGATAATGGCGTATTCAATCGCTTGTCTTGGCATGACTGCGACGGCATGATGCCGATGGTCGCCCCAGGCCGGGAAAGCCAGCGAGAGCCGGTGGATGAAGACAGAAGGCAAGAGCACGATCATGGATCTGGCGAGTCGCTTGGGCTTGGACAAGTCCACCGTTTCGCTCGCGCTTCGTGGCAGCTCTCGCATCAGCGACAAAACCCGTCAGCGGGTCCGGCAGGCGGCCCTTGAGCTGGGGTATCGTCCCAACCTGGCGGCCAGGTTGCTGGCTTCCAAGTCGCCACAGGTCGTGGGGCTGCTGTTGCCTGGGGATCTGCAGGGCCTGAGGGAGGAGGTCACGGTGAGGACCATCCAGGGGTTGGCCAGAGGCGCATCGGCCGCCAACATGATGCTGGTGGTTCTTGCTGGTCAAGACCTGTTCGAGGTCGGTCGGGAGGGGCAAGGGGCAGGGCTTCAGCCGGATGGCCTGCTCGTCTGGGGCAGTGTTTCGGCCAATGTCGCCGGCGCGCTTCACTCGCCCGCTCGGCCTGCGGTGGTGCTCGACCCCAACGACGCTTCTTACGCCTCCTACGCCGGGCCGGCTGTGCGTATCGATAACGCCGGCGGCGCCGCCCAGATCGTTTCTCACCTGCTGGAGCAGGGAACCGAGCGTCTGCTCTTCGTCCAAGCCGACCCCAACCATCTCGGCCATCAGCAGCGTTGGCGCGGGGCGCGAGAGTGCTGGCTGGCCAGTCGCTCGCTCGACGGGCTTTCGTTCTGTTGCCTGGACGAGTTGACCGATTCCTTGCTGGCCGCGTTTGTGGCCGGACCGAACGCGTCTATCTTCTGCTCCAACGACCTGTGTGCGATGGAGGTGTGGCATCGCTTGGCCAAGGCCGGCGTTTCGGTGCCCGGGCAGGTTCTGCTGGCGGGCTTCGATGGCGACCGTTCCGGTGGGTTGATCGGCTTGACCACGGCCCTGTTCGACTGCGACGGACTTGCCCAGAAGGGCTTTGAGTTGCTCACGGGCTTGCTGAAGTCGCCAGCCACGGCGGGCGAACCGGTCATCCTGAGCGTGCAGATGCGTCCAGGCCTCACGACGCGACGAATCGCAGCACAGCCGCCCTCCTCTACGTGATTCCGCGGCTGTCTCATGAACTGAATCAGAAGGGAAATGCCAAATGCTTGCAGCAGTCTTGGAAGGCTTCGATCGGCTGGTTCTCAAGGACGTTCCCATGCCCACGCCCGGCGAAGGCGAGGTCGTCGTGCGAATCCGCAGTTGCGGCTTCTGCGCCACCGACTACAAGGCCATCAAGGGCGTCCGCCGCAACGTAAGCTTTCCGTTCATTCCCGGCCATGAGCCCGCCGGCATGGTTTCGGCGGTGGGCAGGGGCGTGCATCATTTCCGCGAGGGCGACGAGGTCATCTGCCAGCCGTCGGGCTTCTGCGGCTTCTGCCATCACTGTCGCGAGGGCAACACGCACTACTGCGAGCATGCCTTCACCACCGGCGGCGATGGCCCCGCCGACGTCTGGCCCGGCGCGTTTGCTGAGTACATGCGGACGAAGGAAACCTGC
>CAITIS010000149.1 GCA_903892515.1 uncultured Planctomycetota bacterium
AGGCAGCCGTCGCGCCGGATGTTCTCCACCAACTGGCGATACTGCTCCGCCCGCATGAACCGGGCGTTCTTCTCCAGGAAGTCGCACTGCGCGATCGGCACGACCGCCATGCGGACGCTGGTCGCCGAGAGCTTCTCGTTCACTGACTGGAGTGATTCGCTTGCCACCACTGGAATCCTTCCTGGAGGCTCCACCGGCCTGCCTGCCCCAAGTAGTTGACCCGGCCCTCGGCGCGGCTGTGAACATCGAACAGGCCGCGATACTTCATGCTGGCGGGCTTGTCGGTGAACGCCGTCGTCCCGATGACCTTGATGCGTTTGCAGAGCCATTGCTCAAGATCGTCCCGGACCTCCTTGCTCGCCAGACACGCGAGAATGAGCTTGCTGAGCCGCTTGTGTGGGCTGGGGCGGACGGCGAAGTCGGCCATGAGATAGACATCGCACGGCAGCGGCCCGCGCGGCTGGGAGACGCCGAATGCGCCCACGAGCCGGCCGTCCGACAGGATGGCGTAGCACCGCTCGGGGACCACGGGCATGATCTTCGGATTCAGGTACATCGAGCGGATCGCGTTCATCACCTTGCCCTCGATCCGCACGACCTGGGGCTGGGCGACCACTTCGTCGTTCCGCGGGGGCCAGGGATTGACGCCGAGCGTCTGCCGGGCCGTCGCCAGCCGTGCTGGGGCCTGGTCGCAGTACATGAACACGGGCTTCGACGCCATCGAGGTCTGCACGGTGGCGACGTGCTGGTGGGACAAGGCCGGCTGCTCCACGTCGCTGGAGATCATCCAGTGCCGGAAGGACCGCACCGTCTGGCTGAACCGCTCGAAGTCTTCCGGGCTGAAAAGCTGGTAGCTGGGGCGCGGCCAGTCGAACACGGCGTCGAGCTTCTTGAACAGGTGCTCGTACCCGCCCTTGTACGTCGGCGGGAAGCTGATGCACACGGCATCCTTGTCGGCCCCGGCGAGGAACTCGCGGCAGTCGCCCGCGAAGTAGCTGGCGATCTGGAAGCCCGCCAGGGCCTTGGTGACGCGCTCGACGGTCTTGGCGTGAAGCGCCGGCCAGCGGCGGGCATATTCCTCGCGCATCCGCTTGGCGTAGGCGTTGTCGCCCCCGACTTTGAGCATCTCACCTGTCAGCAGCAGCGTGGCGATGATCGGCGGGCCGGGGTCCAGGTAGGGTTCGAGCCAGTGAAGGTCCGGCGCCTTGATTACGTAGCGCTGCGGGGTATTGGCCAGGTGCCAGCCCAGGGCGCAGGAGTAGATCGACACGTCGTTGCTGTGGATCGCCCCGACGCCGCAACGGGCCAGGATGCGCTCGACGGTGAAGTTGCCGCAGCAGGCAACGTAGACGGGCAGGCCCTTCCAGGAGCCCGCAGCCGTCTGGAGCATCGCTCGCATGTACCTGTTGATGCTGCCTATGAACATATCAGCTTCCGTGCCTCATAAAGCGCCGCCCTGGCCGTGAGCCAGGTCCTGTCGCCTGGATGGCGACCGTGCCCAAACACCGGCGGCGCGAGTACGACTAGAACAATCCCGGCGGTCCAACCGCCGGCGCGGGCGCCGGACGCTCCAGGTGGACCACCTCCGCCTGCCACAACGCTGCCAACCGCTCCGCGATGACCTTTCGATGGCACACGTTGACATCCCGGCAGCCGCACAGCAGCACGACCGGCCGGCCGGAGGCGGTCAGTTCCCGCAGGCGCTTCTCGCCCGCGTCGAAGTCCAGACGCTGGATCTCCGCGACCGTGCCTTTGTCGTTCACGTTCCCCAGCGCCTTCAGCCACACGTAGCCGTCGCCCATCCGCTCCCGCAGGGCGGAGGTATTGAAGGCCGGCGCCCACCGGGTGCGAGGGACCATCCGCACGTCCACGAGAATAGCGCCCCGGTCGCGGACGGCCTTTTCCAGGTCGTCGGGCTTCCAGCCGGAATAGCCGATCGTATAGATCACCATCGCCCGCTCCTGTTCCTGATTGCGCCGGTCGATGTCCCAATCGGATGACTTGCTCATGGCGCCGCCCCTTCCCCGGCCGTTGCCGTGAGTTCCTCGATCCGCTGGACGGCAAGGCGGGCATGTTCCCGCAGCGGGTAGGCTTCGCTGGTCAGGCCCAGGGGAAGAAGATGCTCCCCGATGGCCGCCAGTTCTTCCGACGCCTCGCTGCCGGCGCTGTCGGCATCCGAGAGACGGGTAGGCCGGTAGAGCCCCGTGAGGCGATTGATCTCCCGCTGGACGTCCAGGGCCTTGGCGAGGTTGCCGCCTTCACCGACGCGGATACACCGGGAATACAGGTCATTCAGCCGCGTCATCGCCGTGCCGAGCAACTCGTCCCGGTTGTACTCGGAGGCCAAGGTGAGCCGCTTGCGGGCCTCCGCGATCACCGCCTTGACCTCGGAGGGGTCCACATTCAGCTTGGCGATGCAGGCGGTTTCCAGGTCGGCGCCCACCAGGCCGCTGACCATCCAGAGCAGCACACGTTCTATGGCCGAGTCGTTCATGGCTGCTGCTATTAGATATGCTTATAACTCATAAGTCAAACTAATTCATGGCCACTCTTCGCCGGGGCTCTTGCCCATCTCGGCCTTCCTGCACCCCCAGCCTCCTTTCGGCGCATGAACAGGGGCCGGTGTCAGTCCCGGCCCGCTGTGCCCCCGTCCCGTGACGGGCGGTGTAACCGCGACCGCTAGGCGTTGGCCGCGGTGGTCATCTGTCGAACCGCAGTGGCAACCGCATTCTGCACCGCTTGGCCCAGCTTCCACGACGTTTCGGACCGGTGGATTAGGTTGGCTGCGAACGTGGTGAAAGCCTGCCGGCGATTCTCATTGGACCTGTTGGCCACGTTGACGCCGAGCGTCTGAAACCCCTGACGGCACTTCTCGATTGCGGCCGCCGCGGTCATGTGGACGGACTTGGCTGCCTGCCTGTAGGTCTTGCCCTGGAGCCGTGCGAGCACAAGGCCGGTGGTGCGGGTACAGTGCCGAACCCTGACAACAGCCAGTTTCGACTCCACTTCGTCCCGGAACTCCGCGTCGGAGGAGGGGGTGCGGCGTTCGGAGTCCAGGCAGTCGATCAAGCGGTAGTCGTCGCTGCTGCGCTGGAACCGCGGCTTGGTCATCTTGCCCGTCCGCACCAAGTCATAGTGCTTGCGGTGGACGGTGCTCATCTGGTCCCGGCCGGTCTTGATGTGCGCCAGGATACGCTTGGCCGCGAAGTCCTCGAAGCTGATTGCGTCCGACAGTTTGTACTGACGGGCGGCGATGACGAGACCGACGTGGCCATAGCCGACCAGATCGTCAAGTTCGTATTTTCGCGCGAACCTGTAGTACGCCTTCTTGGCCAGCCTCTGAACCAAGGGAAGATGATCGGTGATCGCCTGCGTGATGTCGAACGTGCTGGGTGATTGAACTTCCGTTGCGACTGCGGTAGCCTGTGCGGTGGTCATGGAAAGTACGCCTTTCTGTGTCCAGGCCCGGCCGGTGTTGACGCACCGACTGGGCCACTTGTTTTTCCGGCCCGGACCATCCGGGTCAGACAAAGCCTGTTTCGTTTTCAACTTGCAGCCCGTAAGCCTCTACGCTTCCGGTACTTATGTGCTTCCTGATGATTTAAGTATATGGTATTACACGACTTATGACACAAAATAGCGGACGCAGCGAAAGAAATGTGCATCGCTCTAAGCGTATAGAAGTGATTGCCTTACAGTGACTTGCGGAAGAAGTGTACGCGATTTCCTACGATTTTCCTCGCGTGTTGGCGGCGCAAAGTCCGCTAAGGCCAGCGGTTCCGTATCTTGTGGATGCTGTTGCCAGCGTCTCGTCGGCGGCGTCGAAGACAGGTGGCGGTGGTGGCGGAAGTGGCGATAGGACATGCCGGGTGTCAGGAATGACGGGAATGTCAGGTTACGCCGAGGGTAGAGTCCCAGGGCCGGCGAAGGCCGGAGCCCCGGCGCTGGGCGTGGCATGATCGGCAGGAGCGGCACCTGAGCCGTCTGCGTCTGGCCCCTTCGAGGGATGTTCCGCTGTGACTTCGACCGCGGCCTAAAACAATCGGGGAATCTGACTTCACAAAACGCCAGGGCGTGGTAGAATCAATTTTGCTCCGACCCCGCTCATAAGGGCGGCGGGGTTTGTTGACACACGGCAGGAGCGAATCTCGCTCCTTCATTCCTGCCAAGGCCATCACCGGCCAAGTTCCCAGGACCAGTCATTCGGTAATCGGCGGCTTGTTCGGCACTTCGGCGCATTGCCGTGCTGGCGTGCGCAGGGCCAGCCGTCCCAGAGACCGGGGAACGGACGATGCGCACTTTGGCGAGATGGTCGGCGGCTGTGGCGGTGCTGGTGGTCTTGGGCTTCTTTGCGGAGAGCGGCTTGGGCGCTCCGCCGCAGTACACCATTCAGGACCTCGGCTTCTACCAGGGGGGGCTTTTCAGTGGGCTTGGACTGAATGACCTGGGCCAGGTCGTTGGCTCGGCGAATGACGGGGCTGTCATGTGGGACCACGGGCAGTACATCGACCTGGGCAGATACCCGGGGGCTCAGGGGGTCTGCGGCGTCGACATCAGCAATTCGGGGCTGATTGATCAGCGACAATTAGAATCCGCCACCGACGACAATTAAAAACCGCCACGACCATGATGCCTCTTCCTGCCCGCGTATGCGGCTCCTGTGGTACGTCGCGAGACAGGGGCGGCCTGC
>CAITIS010000150.1 GCA_903892515.1 uncultured Planctomycetota bacterium
CACGGCCGGGACGGCCGTGACACGCACGGGCGAGACGCCCGTGTCACGAAAAGCAACCCGAAGAATTCTGGAGAAGAACGAAGATGGCTGGTGTGAAGTTGATCGGTGCGGGCGGCTACGGCGGATTGGGCATGATCGAGCTGCTCCTGCGTCACCCCAAACTCAAGCTCGTGACGCTGGTGGATGTCGAAGGCGTGGGCAAGCCCCTCTCGGCCATGTGGCCGTACATGCAGGGGTATTGCGACACCGTCATCGTCGCCCCCGATTCGCCCCAGGCCAAGGACTCGCCCGCCGACGTGGCCGTGTGCGCCACGCCCGACGGCGTCGGCCAGATCACCGGCCCGGTGGAAGTGGCCGCCGGCAGAAAAGTGCTGGATTACTCCGGCGACTATCGCTTCAACACCCTGGACCTGTACCGCGACTATGCCACGCGCATTGGCCGCGACGTGGCCCACAAGGCCCCCGACCTGCTCAAGCAGAGCGTGTACGGCCTGACGGAACTTCACCGCCGCGAGATCGCCAAGGCCAAGGTGGTCGGCAACCCCGGCTGCTTCGCCATGAGCTGCATCCTGGGCTTAGCCCCGGCCGTCAAGAACAGGCTGGTTGAGTCCGTCGGCCTGGTGTGCGACTGCAAGACCGGCGTCTCCGGCGCCGGCAAGAAGCCCGCCGCCGCGTTCCATTACCCCGAGCGCTACGACACCTCCAACGCCTACCGCCTCACGGGCCATCAGCACGTGATGGAGATCGAGCGGGAGCTGTCGGTGCTGGCCGGTGGCCCGATCCAGGTGACGTTCACGCCGCAGGTGGTGCCGATGACGCGCGGCATCCTCTCGACGCTATATGGCCGGCTTGCTCCCGGCGCCACCCAGGGGGCCATGCTGGAGGCGTACCGGGCGTTCTACGGCAATGAGTTCTTCGTGAAGGTGCGGGACTTCAACGAGCCGGCCTCGACGGGCGACGTGCGCGGATCCAACCGGGCCGTGCTGACGGTGGCCTGCGATGAGCGGACCGGTGCGTTCCGCGTCATCAGCCACATTGACAACCTGGTCAAAGGCCAAGCGGGCTCAGCCGTTCAGAACCTCAACGTGATGTCAGGCCTGGAAGAATCCCTCGGCCTGGATCTGCCCGGGGCGCACCCGTAGCAGGCGTTTTAGCCACAAAGGCCACAAAGAGAATCGCAAGGGCCCCAAGAGGCCGGACCACAACGGTTCGGTGCCACATCTGCGGTGTTTGCAGATGTGCGTGACCCTCACGAGCCGCGGCATTTAAGCTGTCTTATTCTCTTCGTGTTCTTTGTGCCCTTTGTGGTGAAGTGATTCTCAGAAAAAAAAGGCCCGGACAGACCGTCCGGGCCTTTGTGTTTTGATTCGTTGGCGGCCGTCATACGCTGGTATGTCGCCCACCTCTTGCGGCCAGGCCGCCGATGAGCGTGACCAGGAAGACCACCAGGAATACGAAGAACAACACTTGTGCTATGGTGGCAGCGCCGGCGGCGATTCCGGTAAAGCCGAAGATCGCGGCCACGATCGCTACCAGGAAGAATACGAGCGCCCAGTACAACATACAAGTTTCCTTTCTGAACCCGCTGATCCCCTGCGGGGTGCCGGAACCAAATATTCACTTTTGAGCCTCTTCCGAGGGTTCTTTTCTTCTGCTCAATTATAGGCGCAGGGCTCGTTTGAGAACGTCGTTACGGCTCTTCGTCCAAGCTGATGGTCTCGCCAAGCTGCTCCAGCAGATCCGCCGCGTCCTGCCGGCCTTGGTCGGCGGCGTCGCGCAGCAAGTCGATCGCCCGGTTGTACGTTCGCTCGGCTTCGGGGTCGCCGGAGAGCGCCTGTTCGCGCGTCTGCAACACCGACGCCAGCAGGCCCTGCAAGCTCTGATTCAGCGTGCCGGTGGCTTGCCTGCCAAAGTCTGAAAGTGTATTGGTCAGGTTGCCCAGCAGCCCGTCGATGGTCCCAAGCAATTCGCCCAGCGGCAGCAGTACCTCGCTTGGGCGTTGCGGTTCGTCAATCTGCCTGGTTGGACGCATTGGTCGAGCGGCGTGCGTTTGGGCGGTGCTTTGGCGCGTCCGACTGGCCGAGGCAGCGACGCCTGCGCCAGTTTGGCCGGCAGCCAGCTTGACTTGAACTTTGCTACGGGCGGCCTGGCTGCGGCCTTTGGACGAAAGGCGTCGGGGCCGACTGGCGGGAGCCCGCGACGCGTTTTGTGATCGTTTCGTTGCCATGCTTCACGTCCTGTCTAGAGTTATCCCACTCCCTGTTTCTCTGTCCAATTCTAGGGGAGGTTCGGCCACCACGTCCGTCCACGCGTGCAACCAGTTGCACGCCCTACGGGAACATGA
>CAITIS010000151.1 GCA_903892515.1 uncultured Planctomycetota bacterium
CCCGTCGCGCCGGCGATTGGGGGTGTAGTGAAACACAACCTGTGGATGGGCTTCGTCGCCCAGGTACACCCAGAATCGGCCGGTGCGGGTCTTATCGAGTTGGCGGTCGAGCACATCGACCGGCGTGTCGTCGGTGTGGATCACCTTGCCGGCGAGCACTTGCTGGATCATCAGGTCATGCAGCGGCCGCAGAGCCTCAGCCGACTGGCGCATCCAGTCGCACATGGTGGAACGGGCGATGTCGATGCTGTTACGCTCGAAGATCTTCTCCAGTCGGTGCAGCGGCAGGCTGTCCGCGTACTTGCTGACGATCACGTAGGACAGCAATCCCGGCGCGGCCAAGCCCTTCTCGATAGGCGAAAGCGGCTTCTCGGCCGTGGCGATCTGCGGGCCGTCCTCGGCGGCGCTCTGCTCGCAGGCCTTGCACATGTACTTCAGCCGGACGTGCTCGATGACCTTGACCTTGGCGGGCTCGTAATCGAGTTGCTCGGAGACTTCTTCGCCGATGACCGTTCGCATCTGCCCACAGCACGGGCAAGGCTTGTCCTCTTCAGCCAGATCGTGAACGACGCGCTGCCGCGGCAGATCGGGGGCCAGCCGTCGCCGGCCGTGCCCATTGTGATTGGCGGCCGGTGCGGCCGGAACCGACTCGGGCTCTGCCGGCGGGCTCTGCGCCTCCAGTTGCTTGAGCATCTCGGCGAACAGCGCCATCTGGTTGGGGTCGAGCTTCTCGGAAGAGCGGCCGTACAGCCGGCGGAGCAACTGCTGAAGTTGATGCTCCATCTGGCTGATCTTGCGGGTGGCATCCTGGAGGTTGTCCAGCAACTGCCCGATCATGGCGTGACAGGCAGACACGTCATCGGGGAGAGCTTCAGCGGCGGAAAGTTGTGTGCCATCCGTGGCCACGATGTGATAGACGCACGTCGTGGAAAGACATTGCAGAAAAATCCATGGATTGGAAGTTATTCTTCACCGCGGCTGCGTCTTCCGCGCCGCTGGCGTGAATCGCTTGCTCCGCTTGATGCTCTTGAGGTCGATGCCTTCGAGCATCATGGCCAGTTCGCTGGCCTTCAGTTCAACGCTGACATCATCAGACGAGACGCGCGGCCGGCGAAACGTGCCCTCCTCCAGCCGCTTGTACCACAGAGCAAAGCCATCGGCGTCCCAGTACAGGATCTTGATCCGGTCCTTGTGCCGGCCAATGAACAGGAACAGATGCCCCGACAACGGATCCTGGCCGAGGAAGTCCTTCACCAGCGCCGCCAGCGAATCAAAGCCCTTGCGCATGTCGGCCGGAGACGTGCACAGGTAAATCCGCGCCGCCATGCCACTGTCCAGTTCGCCCAGGCTGGGAAGCCGCAGCATGCTCAGGCCTCCGCAACCGCCAGCACGTCGGCCAAGGCCTGGCGGTCCACAGGGGCCGCTACGTGAACACGCCGGCCATTGCTCAACACGATCTCGATGCGGCCCGCGACCGCCGACGGCGCAATCTCCTCGGCCATGCAAACCGGCAGAAATGCCGGCTTGGAGGGTGGGGCTGCTGTCGCCGAGGCGCTCCCGCGCCGTGGGTGTTGCTCTTGCTCTGCCTGCCGGCGGTGCAGTTCGCGACGCCAGTAGTAGAAGGCGGATTCAGCCAGCTTGCTCTTTGCGCAGAACTCGCGGACGCCCAGCGCGCTGCGAATGTACCCCCGGATGATGCGCCGCCACTCAGCTTCCAGCCGCCGGTCCCGATTGGCCATGCTTGCTCTCCTTGCATGGCTGGATCATCGACGACAGAGCAATTGCTAACCAGATGTGCTTGGCCGAACGCTTACTGGTCTACCGCTGGCTTCCATTCGCTCGGCTTCGGCTCAACCCAAGTCCATCCGCTCTCGTTGCTCGGGGAGTCGCCGTCAGAGTCGGCCTTGGTTGATGCTCGCTTACGCCACGGGTCGGCCCCCAGGATTGCGTGAGTGCCCCAGGAACAACCATGCCAGATCGCTCCGAACTCTTGGAGTCCCCGTTTCAGGATTGAGGCACTGAGATACGACCAAGGCGTCCCATCACCGTCAATGGCGTCCATCACATCATCCAGGGCTTCTGGAGGTCTGGGCGGCTCCAGGAACTCGCCATCGACATGCGGGCAGTCTTCCGGCTGACGATAGGGGGCTGAAGCGGGAACAGCCCACACGACGCCGTTTCCGTTGCGGTGGGCTCGGAACTGATACGCCTGGAGCACGTAACCGGGTTTCAGTCGCAACGACGTGAACACGGCCGGCTCGTACAAGGCTTGCGACTTGCCGATCCACGTTGCCGCCACGACGCAGATCGCCAGCAGAACTTCGACTCCTTCGCCGACCCTCGGGTTCTTCCGCCCGTCCGGTCAAAGGGGCTAGAATGCCCACGGCGTCGGTTTGAACCGAGTAAGGAGAAGGACATGGTCGCTTGGCTCATATTGGGTGGCGTGGCGTGCGTTGTCTTTCGGCGGCAAGTGTGCGTGCTTATGGATTGGCTGCTCTACCTCGGCCGCGTGCTCGTGACGGGGTTCATCGTGTACATCCTAATCCGTGTCGCGTTCTTCTGAGTCGGTCAGCCGAATGGTTCCGCCTTGAAAGTGCGGTCGCAGTTCCGTCTGGCCCACTTGGATGGACGGGCACGTTACGGCGAGGTTGCCGTAGGGGTTGGTGCGAGAAGCGAAAATGACTTGTCAGCATGAACCCTCAAGGTCAGAATCATGCAGAAGCATTGAGGCGTCGCGGGTGGCGGTCGTTAGCGAACGGTCATCCGAGACATGTCGGATTGCACTGTTGAGCATGTGCTATATAGACAGAAGGGCATGGTATGAGGTTGCTATCTGTTGTATTCTCAGTTGCCGCACTAGCCTTGGCAGGATGCAGCACAAATCTGGCCCGGAGCCAGGAGCCCAAGCCGGCCGTCCCCTCATCTTTGCCCTCATCTTATGCTCGACCAACGTCTGCTAGGCCAACGGCGGTCACGACGACGCCCCAGCAACGAATGCAGAAGAGAGTGCAGCTCGCGATGGAGGGCAAGGCATTTCTGCCAGCAGGCCCGGAGGTCAAATCGAGCAGTGACCAGATTGCGGTCGCTGTTGATGAGCTAAACCCTCTTATCAGGCAGCTTGGCCCTGCAACGGGCCTATTTGCCCCCAGCGGGTTCGCCGTTACGCTGACCTACGATAAAGCCACCGGCTTACTAACGGTCAAGACGGACAAGGACACGTACGTTCTTCTGATCGCCTACGTCCGTGCTGAATTCGGAAGCACAGAAGGCACAAAAACCCAGAGCATCGTGAAGGTCAACCCAGATGGGTCGCAGGAGTCGGTGGTTGATGGCACACCAGCCAAGCACAAGTCCTACGTTCTGAGCCTCTCCAGTGCCGATGGGCTGGAAACGACACATTATCGAACCACCCGAACGGGGCGATTTACGGAAGGCTGGACTGATGGGTGTTCGTTCATGTTTATGAACACTGAGGATGATGCTGCCGTGGGGGCAGTCACAGAAAAGTTGGACAAACTGAATGGAGCCATTGCCCTTCTCAAGCTAAAGGTGAACCAACTTCAAGCAGCCAGCATGTCGAGTAGGCCGAGCACCGCGGCAAAGTAGCCTGTGGCTCAATAGACCGTCCGCAGCCTCTTCGCCTTCTTCTTGAGGGTGTCTGCCCGTTGCCGCTCGTTTTCTGAGGCACTGCCATCGCAGAGGTTGTCGTGATCGAGGATGGACACTCGAAGGCTCTTGTCGCTCGCGTACACGGCCGTCACGTTGCCGCCAACGACCTCAACAATGACTTCGATAGGCTGATCTGGTTGAAGCTCCATTTCCACCGAGTCGCCGCAGGTGCAGTAGGGCGTACCCACTTCCACGATCTCTTCATAGCTGAGCCGCTGTGTTCTACCGCACTCTGGGCATCTCCACGTTCTCTTCATAAGGTCTCCTACCTCCTGCCTGCTCTTACTGCTACCAGCACCACGCAGCCCACAAGCAAACCCGGCCAGCAGAACCGCAACAACTCCACGGTCAGTTCCCAGAAGCCATGGGCTCCGCCTGTCAACAGCCCGTAGAGGATGAAGGCGGCAAAGATGATGGCTCGACCCTTGCTCTGTTGATTCATGCCCTGCGATGTACAACCTAACTGTGGCCAGCCCAGTTGACATGTACATCGCAGAACATGCCAAGCCAAACTCAAATTCGACAGGACATCACCCAGCGAATCGTCAACGCCCTTGAAACCGGCACCATCCCCTGGCGTCGGCCCTGGACGGTCACGGGCAACACCGGCCGGGCCTGCAACGCCGTCAGCCGCAAATCCTACACCGGCATCAACGTGCTGCTGACCGCGATGCACAGCATGGCGTACGGGTTCCGGTCGCGGTTTTATGCCACTTTCAATCAGTGGCAGGCGTTGGGCGGGATGGTCAAGAAGCGACCGGACAACGTGGCCACAGGCGAGTGGGGCTGTCCGCCAGCGGATCAAGGCGTTGGGCTGGCCTATCACGGATAACGCCATCGTTGGCATTGCTCGGATGGGCCGGAACACGCCGAGGTTGGCCTTGCGGTTGCTAGAGGCCTGTCGAAGACATCAGCTTGCGGAAGACATTGGCGGGGCTGACCAATCCATCCGCCACGTAGAGTTGGCTGAGGCTTCCAAAGACGTTTGGGACGGCATCTCAATCGGCAACGGTCTCGCCCTGGTCGGAGGTCAACCGTATCTGCGGCCGAGGCGAACGTGATTGCCCGCTTGCGTCTGTTGCTGCTTGAGGAACTTGGTGTTCTGGGTTGGGCAGACAATCCGGATAGGTTTCACCTGCATTGGGAGTTCTTCGACCAGCTCCTCGTCCTTGCCGGTCTCGCACTGATCACCGACGTAACGGACGCTGAGGCCTGGGAGTTGGCCGACCTGATTGAGAGCAAGGCTGATGAACGAGGCTGGCGGCTTCACGTCCGAGGCGTCTGGGGCGATGAGGATGGCAAGCGGCTGGCGGGGATGATCGAGTTCCTTCGAGGTGGGGGGTTTTTTGTCGTCGCTCGTGTTTCAGAATTAGAAACTAAAAACCCAGGTTCAAAAACGCTGTGGCTCGGGTTCCCCCCTTTGGCCCTCTCCGCGGCTAGCAAGGCGTCTTCAATGAGCTATGAAATCAACGTTCGACAAAACGGCTCGCAGCAGTGGCTTCGCTTCATGGTGGTAAACGACGTGGGAGAGTTTTGGAACGGTACGGCCTGGGTACCCGAGTGGAGGCGTGGGCTGCTTTACGCTCGGCTCAAGGAAGCGACGACCGATTGCCTTGGCCTTCGTCAAGCCGCCCAGAACGACGGGAACTTCGACGAAACTTGAAGGAGACGCAGATGAGCGAAGAAGAATGTGTTTTGACGCCGATGTTGAAGGCGATCTTGGAATCCGGTGATGACGAGGCGGTCACGAAGGCTGCCACGCACGTCAAGAGCTGTCAGCAGTGCCAGGCCGAGATCGAGCGGCTCAAGGCGTCCGAGCCGAGCATCGCCCGCGAACTGCTCGAAAACCTCATCATGGGCGTGGGCATCATGGCGGCGATCACGTTATTCTTCGGTGGGAGGGGAATCGCGGATGCCTACAACAAAGCTTTCAAAGATTCGGGTGGCACCCCGCCTCCTTGGTATCGAGGTTGACCGTGCGAATTCCATCGTTGCCGAAAGAAGCACGACGGCTCTGTGCTGTGCTCCATGCTCCACCCGAGTTGATTGAGCACCTGAGGTTGGTTCATGCTGCGTCTGTTCGATTGACGACGAGGTTGACCAAGGCGTTTCCCACGGTGGTGTTCGATGAGGGTGCCGTTCTGTTTGGAGCGGCGACACACGACCTGGGGAAAGTCATTCACCTGGCTGAGTTATTTGGGCCTGGCAATCGGCACGAGGTGGACGGGCCAAGCCTCCTTATGAGCCAGGGGGTTCCTTGTCGTCTGGCTCGGTTCGCAGGTACGCATGGCTCGTGGGAACGGAACGACATGACGTTGGAGGACTTGCTCGTTGCGTTGGCGGATCAGGCTTGGCGGGAAGCGTACATCGACGGGCTCCAGGAGCGGGTTGCCAGGGCAATATCGACGAAGGTGGGCATTGAGCCGTGGGAGGCGTTTTGCGTGTTGGCGGAGTTGTGAGGCTAGGCTGTCGGCACGATACCGCATGTTGTTCTGAAGGGGCTGACCTGTCGAATCGGACGCGAGGGGGCATTCTCGCTTGGCAAATCTAGAATCGGTGATACTATAGACTCTGCTCCTGCCTGCTTGCGGGAGCGGCAGAGCGATGTTCTGTGATGGGGCATGGGTGAAAGCTGCTTGTTCTCCTGTCCAGGCCTACGCTGGGTGCCAGAAAGAGGCTTCTTTCGAGAACGGGGCACGGGATGAACCGAACAACCCTGGTGGTCGTTCTTCTGTGTGCAGCCGGCCGCGTGGCATGGGCCAGCGGATACAGCTACACGGTCACAGACGTAGGCAGCCTCGTTGTTGGCAGGCAGAGCGTAAGCTATGGCTTCAACAGTGCCGGCGAAGTCGTTGGCAAAGGGTTCGTTAACTCTGTGCAGTACCATGGCTTTCTGTATTGCGGCGGAACAATACAAGGCCTAGCAGCCCGTTGAAGAACCGGTCTTTTTCATGAGCCGTCTCAGGCCGCCGGGATGAAGGCGGTTTTCAGGTTCGCCCAACCCAGAATGGGCCAGAATCCGCCCAAGCGACGCCGCAGCGATTCCAGCAGGCCGCGAATCGAGTCAAGAACGCATAGAGCAGCGGTCGCAAGGCCATCTTGCAGACATCGCGGCTTGCCGATGCCAAAGAC
>CAITIS010000152.1 GCA_903892515.1 uncultured Planctomycetota bacterium
ATGGTAACTAATGACAAGGGTTTCGCTCGTTAAGGGACTTAACCCGACATCTCACGACACGAGCTGACGACAGCCATGCAGCACCTGTGGAAGTTTCACCCTTGCGGGTAGACTACACTGTTTCCAGTAAGCCATCCAACCATGTCAAACCCTGGTAAGGTTCTGCGCGTTGCTTCGAATTAATCCACATGCTCCACCGCTTGTGTGAGCCCCCGTCAATTCCTTTGAGTTTTAGCCTTGCGACCGTACTCCCCAGGCGGTCCACTTAACGTTTTTACTTCGGCCGGGAATCCGTCAAAAGAACCCCAACCTAGTGGACATCGTTTACGGCTAGGACTACCGGGGTATCTAATCCCGTTTGCTCCCCTAGCTTTCGCATCTCAGCGTCAGGACAAGCCCAGCGCGCCGCTTTCGCCACCGGCGTTCCTCTTGATATCTACGCATTTCACCGCTCCACCAAGAGTTCCGCGCGCCCTTACTTGCCTCAAGCCTGCCAGTACACCAAGCAATTCCCCGGTTAAGCCGAGGGATTTCACAAAGTGCTTAACAGGCCGCCTACGTGCTCTTTAAGCCCAGTGATTCCGAACAACGCTCGCCACCTTCGTCTTACCGCGGCTGCTGGCACGAAGTTAGCCGTGGCTTCCTCTGGAGTTCCTCAACTCGCCGCCATGTTATGGCGGTTCACTTGGTAACCCCTGACAGTGGTTTACATCCCGAAGGACTTCCTCCCACACGCGGCGTCGCTCCGTCAGGCTTTCGCCCATTGCGGACTATTCGTCCCTGCAGCCTCCCGTAGGAGTCTGGGCAGTGTCTCAGTCCCAATGTGGCCGGTCGACCTCTCAGTCCGGCTATCCGTCGTTGCCTTGGTAGGCCATTACCCTACCAACTAGCTGATGGAATATGGGCCGCTCCCAGGCCGGCAGGTCCCGAAGGATCCCCGCCCATTGATCACTGAAAGATGCCTCTCTGTGATCTCATCGAGTATTGCTCCACCTTTCGGTGGACTATCCTCGTGCCCGGGGTACGTTACCCATATGTTACGCACCCTTCCGCCGCGCTACTATCCGAGTTGCCCCGGAATTCGCGCTCGACTTGCATGGGTTAGCCACGCCGCCAGCGTTCGTTCTGAGCCAGGATCAAACCCTTCACTTGTGTTTTTGAAATCACCCGAAGGTGATACTTCAAGAGAAGCTCGATTCTGACCGCCAAGTCATACTTTAGGGGGTGACTTGGCACATCTAATCTCCACCCCCGAGGAAACAGGGGTAAGAGTTGGCTAATCTCAAAAATCCAATTTAGCATTTCGAAGAATGCTGTCACGAGGATCCTTGAGACGGATGAGCTCGCAAGAACTCATCTCGCCGATGGATCGCCCTTTCAATCCAACCATGACGTTAGATCTCCGGGGCCGCATCCTCGTGACGGCTTTGCCACTGTTCACTTGTAAAAGATCATCTCGACGAGCCTCATCACTCGTCTCGTCCTCATCAAGGAAGGCGGAACTATATCAGAGAATTTTAGTCGGTCAACAACATTCCAACCAATATTCTGATTTTTTAATTCGCTGCGGTGAGCACTGCTCTCTGCAGAGAAAGGTCCGCGTGCCTCGATGCTGACCATCACTTGGTCAGCAATGCTTCAGTGCTGATCAAGAAGTACTACTATAAGCGGGCCCCAAGGGCCCGTCAAGCGATTCCCCCAACAAAATCGAAAAACATTCCAGACCCCGAAAACCACAATCTATTGGGCCAGAATAATGTACAAGTCTCAACAGGTGGGGTCACGTTTCGTCTCTACCCACTGGCTACCGGTCCATCCCAAGCAACAGATCGTCTCGAACGGGCCACGGATTCAACCCCAACGCAAATATTCCTTCGGCCAGATCACGCCCCAAAAAAAGTCGGCCATCTTGGGGTTCCTTCTGGAACTCCGGGGTGGCCGGCAGATCTTCGAGCTTCCTGAGTTTGCTGTCGCTCGTTCTGCTCTTGATCCGGTAGTTCGTACGGCCAGTGACTCCAAGGGTTCATCGGCTTCCGGATTCTTCTTCAATAATCGCCCACGAAAGATATGCTCAACGCGTCGCGGGCCATGGTTCCGCGATGCCAGTGTGGCCAGAACTCACTACTTGTGATGACAGGACGAATTTATGAGCAAAGTGCGAATCGGCTTTGTGGGTGTGGGCGGGATGGGCCAGATGGCCCACCTGCGAAACTATGTCACCATCGATGATTGCCAAGTCGTAGCCTTGGCGGAAGTTCGCCAGGAAACCGGCAAGCTCGTGGCCGAGCGATACGGCATTCCCAAGGTCTATGCCGATCACAAGGCCATGCTGGCGGCCGAGAAGCTCGATGCCATCGTGGCTCCTCAGCCGTTCCAGAACCACGCGGCGCTACTGGGCGATCTGTACCCAGCCGTGAAGTTCCTGCTGACGGAAAAGCCGCTGGCCGTGGCGCCTGAAGCGGCCCAGAAGCTCGTAGCCCAGGCCAAGGCGGCCGGTTGCACGCACATGGTTGGCTATCACAAGCGCTCCGACCCGGCCACCATGTATGCCAAGAAGACCATCGACGCCTGGAAGGCATCCAAGCAGTACGGCAAGATGCAGTACGTCCGGCTGACGATGCCCAGCGGCGACTGGATCGCCAGCGGCTTCACCGGCCTGCTGAACGCCGGCGATAAGGTGGACGGCGGCCTGGTCAGCGAATACGTCAACCGTCCCAAGGATGAAGCGGGCGGCGCCAAGTACGACGCGTACGTTCGCTTCATCAACTACTATATTCATCAAGTAAACTTGATGCGTCACCTGTTGGGCGAGCCGTACCGCGTGACGTACGCGGAAAAGTCGGGCGTGCTGCTGGCCGTCGAGAGCGAATCGGGCGTGGCCGGCGTGCTGGAAATGACGCCGTACCGCACCACGATCGACTGGGAAGAGGCCGCCCTGGTGGCATTCGAGCAGGCGTACGTGAAGCTGGCCTTGCCGGCGCCGCTGTCCAGCAATCGTCCCGGCCACGTGGAAGTTTTCACGGACCCCGAGGGCGGCACGCCGGTGCGGACGATTCCATCGCTGCCGTGGGTGCATGCCATGCGCCAGCAGGCGATCAACTTCGTCAATGTGTGCCGTGGCCAGGCCAAGCCGCCGTGCGATGCGGCTGAGGCGCTGCAGGACCTGCTGGTGGCCACCGATTACATCAACATGAGGTACGGCAAGTAGGGCGAGTCAGCAATGCAGGGGCTCGCCGGCGTGGCCGCTGAACTCCGCGGCCACGGCACCCGGCTAGAACCGGTTTCATAACCGTGGTACGCCCGCCCTCGGGCGTGAAGCCGCGTGGGAAGAGATTGACATGGCCGCAAAAGCCACAGCCGAGGGCGGCTGTGCCACGGGTCAAACCGGTTATGAAACCGGTTCTAGTGATTTGGGAAGGAATAGAAAAGATGCCTCCGCTTAGATTTCAGAAGATTCACATTTCGGACGAACGGTACGAGTCCTGCGGCGTCTTCGACGTCAACAACGACGGCGTGCTGGACATCGTCAGCGGCGAATACTGGTATCCCGGCCCGAAGTTCGACCGCAAGCACCGCATCGGCACCATCGCCACCGCCGGGGAGTGGTACGACGATTTTTCGACCATCCCGATGGACGTCAACGGCGATGGCTGGATGGACTACATCACCGGCGGCTGGTGGGGCGGCAATCTCCGCTGGCGTGAGAACCCCAAGGGCGATCCCACCAAGGAATGGCCCGAGCACGTCATCGCCGAGACCGGCAACATCGAGACGACGCGGGCGTGGGACATCGACGGCGACGGCCAGATCGAGATCGTGCCCAACACGCCCAACGCCCCGCTGCGGTTCTATAAGCTCATCACCGATGCCGCCGGCAAGGGCACCGGCCAGTTCAAAGAGGTGGTCGTGTACGACAAGCCTTCTGGCCACGGGCTGGGCTTTGGCGACATCACCGGCAATGGCCGGGGCGACCTGATCCTGAAGCATGGCTGGGCCGAGGCGCCCGAAGATCCGATCAACGGCAAGTGGACCTTCCACGAGGAATTCGACCTGGGCGGCGCGTCGATTCCGATCCTGGTGGCCGACGTCAACGGCGACGGCGTGAATGACCTGATCGTCGGCCAGGCCCACGGCTACGGGCTGGACTGGTACGAGCAGCGGCGTGACAAGGCCGGCAAGCGAACGTGGATCAAGCACCCGATCGATCCGTTCAACAGCCAGTACCACGACATGTGGTGGGTGGATATCGACGGCGATGGCCAGTGCGAGCTGGTGACCGGCAAGCGCTACCGCGCCCACAATGGCCATGACGCCGGCGAGTACGATCCGTACGGCATGTACTACTTCAAGTGGACCGGCGAAAACTTCGCCAAGCAGGTCATCGAGTTCGGGCCCATCCGGCAGACCAAGGGCCTGGGCATCGCCTTCCAGGTGATCGACATCGATGGCTGCGGCAAGCCCGAGATCGTCGCCCCCGGCAAGGATGGCCTGGCCATCTACAAGAACATCGGCTACGCCGAGAACATGGAAAAGCCGTGGTGATGAGAAGACAGGCCTGAGGTCGGAGGCCCGAGGTCCGAGGTAGGGCGGGCAGGCCTGCCCGCGTCGTCTTGCCGGACGAAGACGGCGGGCAATGCCCGCCCTACTTGGCTGTGGAAACTGCGAGTTAGGAGCGATGAAACTTGAATGCCGCTATTGCGGCGGAAGACGGCTTCGAGTAAACTGCGTACATTCTGTTCGGGGCAAGCAAATCGTGCGGCGGTCAGGAATACCGCCATGGTCGTGGTCGCATCACTACCTAGGAGCAAGTGGGATGCTCGCGCGGTCCCGATCCGTTCCTACTGGAAGAGGAGGTTGGGCCATGAAAGAAAGCTATACTCACATTTCCGTGATTCTGGATCGGACCGGGTCGATGGAAAGCATTCGGAACGACACCATCGGCGGGTTTAACACGTTCCTGGGTGAGCAGAAGAGTCAGCCAAGCCTAGCCACGCTGACCTTGGTGCAGTTCGACACGCAAGATCCGTACGAGGTCGTCCACAAGTTCAAGCCGATTCAGGAGGTTTCGCCGTTAACGCGTGAGACGTACGTGCCAAGGGCGTCAACACCGCTTCTGGACGCGATGGGCCGAGGCATCAACGACTTGGATGCATGCCTGGCGGCGTTGCCTGATGGTGAAAAGCCTGCCCGGGTGGTCATCGTGGTCGTTACAGACGGGCAGGAGAACTCCAGCCACGAGTTTCGCAAAGAACAGATCGTCAAGATGATCAAGGAGAAGCAGGAAAAGCAAAACTGGCAGTTCGTCTTTCTCAGTGCAGACCTAAAGTCCATCGGTGACGCTCGGGAGTACGGAATCGCGATGGATTCCAGCATGGCCTACTTGAAGAATCCAGACGGAACCTCCAGCGCATGGAAATCGTTGTCTGGCCGGACATCGGACTACCGCAGCGCCAGAAGGAAGAACGTATCCTTCACGGAGGAGGACCGGAAGAAGCAGGAAGAAGGCCAGCAGTGAGGAAGAGGATAAGAATAGTCCCCTTACAGGTGGGACCATGACTCTGCACTTGGCAGACTGCGACCTCCTCGCTCGGAATGACATCATCCGTCTGGCGCGGAGAATCCTGCAGTTGTGGGTCGTGAAGTCCCGCGAAATCGTCGCCCACTTCGGCGAGGGCCTTCAGGTGCACCATTCCGATGACGTTGGCTATACCCCGGAGCGGCACAAGGCACTCGTCAAGGAGTGTTCCAGGGCGTACTGGCGTCAGAACACGTCGCGTCTGCTCGATCCTCTCCGGAAGGACCTGGTCGGACTCCTGTCTACGAACAGCTGGTTCCCCCGGGTCGACTTGCACGATGTTTATCGAGGGGTCTACTCCGCCATCCTCCAGTTCTCGCCGGATGCAATAATTACGAGGGACCCCGACGCCAAGAGCGTCCGGCGCCTTGCGTTCCATCTTGCAGAAGCGTTCAACGAGCTTGTAGCATCTCCCAGGGTCAGTTCTCTTCTTTCTGCTGCTTGGATAGAGTTTGAGAATGGTTCCGAGTTTCCGGACTTTGAACGAGTCCCCGACATCCTCTGGTGGAACGCTCATTCAACGATCCGATGCGATAATGTCTCGTTCCATGGAACAAATGCTCGCCTGCGCGCCTGTGACGAGGTACGGACGAAGCTGCGTCTCCGGTTCGAGGCAAAAACTGGAGAGGCCGCCTTTAGCATTCTGTGCAATCGCATCAAGCAAAGCGGCAGAGTTCTCTTCCGACTGATTGATGAGTTGCAGCACGATCCCAAGAAGGCGACGCCGAGTGTAGGAAAGCTGCCCTTGATAGAGAGTACGACGTTGGATCGCTACGCCCCGTTGCTGACAACGGGCTTCGGTCTCTTCTGCGATAGTCCTGCGAATGACTTGGATTGCTCCCGCGCTGCTTCGCTTCACATGCTCTATGAGGCCGAAGGGGCGGTCGGTGTGGATTCCCGTACTGTTCTCAAGGCGGCCGCTGCCGAAGCCCTTGTCTGCAAGAGTCCTTACCGCGACCGTAAGGGGCTCAGATGTGTCTGTCAAGGCGGCAAGGACAATAGCATAAACGAGCGATTTGCCAGACGTCTGGCCGCGGCATGCTCTCCTGAGCCCGGTAAGCTAGACGCTTTGGCATCCGACCTGCGAGAGGCCTACCTGATGCGAGGTACGATAGCCCACGGGAAGGTTTCCGCTGACTCCGGGCAAGAGCAGGCGGAGCGGCTCCTCGGTTCTGCCGTCGCACGGTTGCACTGGGCGATACAGGGTTGGCTTAGCGCGAGGCCATCGGCGAAGAATCGTACACATAATGACCTGATTGCTGAATTGGATACATGCTGGGAAAGTCGAAAGAGATTCGCAGGCGGCCGATGGCTCGCCGAATGGAACGGGGCTGACCTTAACGAGGGTAGGACGAAATACCCCGAGCAGGTGGGGCCTCGTATGTAGCGGGGTAGGCGGGCATCGCCCGCCGTCTTGACTTTGTTTGGCGAGAGCCGCCGGGCAGTGGCCCTACCTACGACCACAGCCGAGGGCGGCTGTGCCACGGGTGCCCGCTACGCCTGCGCCGGGGCCTTGTTGGCGGCCAGGGATTGCAGCGTTTCGAGCTTCATTCGCACTTCCTGGGCCATGCGGGAGTTGGGGTATTCGTCCACGATCTGCTGGCCGATGGTCAGGGCTTCGGCCCATTGCTCCTCGGTCACGCGGATGGCGAATTGCACGCCCAGGTTGTGCAGCTTGGCCCGGAAGACGCCGCGGGCGGATTCCTCCATGGCGGCCGCTTCCTGCGGCGAGAGGTACTTGTCCAGCTCGTGCAGCATCTCGATGGAGCGGTCCACGTTGCCGGTCTTGACGGCCTCGCCGTAGGTCTTGAGCAGCTCGCGTTTGTGCTTGGCCTGGGCCTCGCGGATCATCTCGGGCAAGGCCTGGATCTTGGTGTTGTCCGGCAGCGACTGCGCCAGCCGATGGGCCATGCGCCCGGCGATGAACCATTCGTGGTCGCCCAGGTACTTCCGCACGCGTTCGACGGCCCCATCGATCTTCTGGTCGCTGGTGCTGCTGCGGGCGGCAGCGATGTCGGCCCGCATCCGCTTGACCTGCTCGACGTAGCCAAAGCGTTTTTCGATGTCGTCGGCCAGCCCCTCAGCCAGGTCATACTGCTGGTTGATGAGGTAATCGTGCAGCAACTCGTTCATGGCCTCGATCTCGCGCTGGCGGAAGAGCAGGCTCTTGGCCGAGTCGGACATCTGCGATAGATCGACCGCCCGGCGGTTGGATTCGTGCATGGCCTGGAGCAGGCTCTCGATGCGGTTTAGCCGGTCAGTCAGCGTCTGGCGCTCGCGCCCGCCCTGGAGCAGGTTGTCCAGCAGCCCGTACAGCAGCATGGCCACCGCGCCGCCGCCGGCCAGCGCCAGCATCCGCACGACCAGCACCATGGCGCTATCGGTGCCGCCCTTGCCCACAGCCAGCAGCACCAGCGCCACGCCCTGCATGACAAAAGCCAGGGCCAGTGTTACCAGCGTGATGGTTAAGGCCACCATGGCCAGGATGAACAGCCAACGCCCGGTAGAGGGGGTGTCAGACATAGCGACCGCTCCTTCCAAATCAGAGCAGCAGAGGTGCTTCCTAGATGAAGCGTAAGTTCCCCTGCCGCCAAAGTCAATCGGCGGCCAACTCCAGACCGTCATTCTTCTTATCGGGTGATCGGCCCGGCAGGTGAACCGGCTTTTCCCGATTCGCCCGTGGCACAGCCGCCCTCGGCTGTGGCTTTTGCGGCATATCGAAGTCTACTCGCGCGGTTTCACGCCCGAGGGCGGGCGTACCACGGTCATGAAACCAGTTCCAGGCAGGTGAACCGCAGCGTGAGCGGCTAAGGACTCTTCCATCCGCCTTGGGCCGGTATTATCATGTGCCCTCATGCCTCATGAGTTACTTTCCGTCGAGCAGGTGGCGCGGTATCTGAAGCTGACGCCGCAGGAAGTCACGCGCCTGGCCTCGGGCGGCAAGATTCCTTGCCACAAGGCCCAGGGCAAGCTGCAATTTCGCAAGGGCGACGTGGACCACTGGGTCGAGTCGCACATGGCCGACCTGTCCGACACGCGGCTGGCCGAGATCGAAGAGGGCGTCAGCGCCCATCACGGTTTCGATTCGGCGCTGATGCTGATCATGCCGCTGGTGCCGCCCACTGGCGTCGTCGTGCCGTTAGCGGCCAGGACCAAGGACGCGGTAATTCGCAACCTGGTCACGGTGGCCGAGAAAGCGGACCTGGCCTACGACAAGGCCGACCTGATCGAGAACATCCGCCAGCGCGAGGAGCTTTGCCCCACGACCATGCTGCCGGGCCTGGCCTTTCCACATCCGCGCCACCCGCTGCCGTACGACATCGCCGAGTCGTTCATCATCGTGGGCCGGACGGATAGCGGCATTCCCTTTGGCGACCCCAGCGGCGTGCTGACAAGGCTGTTCTTCCTGATCTGCTGCAAGGATGAGCGGACGCACCTGCACGTGCTGGCCCGGCTGTCGCGCATGCTGGACGAGAAATCGCTGCCGGAATTGATGGACGCCCCCGACGCCGACACTTTGCGGGCACTGCTGCAGAAGCGCGAAGAGAAGGCACAGGGGTAAGTGTCGCGGGCGTCTGGCCCGCGCTCCGGGAATCATCCAACTTCTTGGGCGGGCGAGACGTCCGCGACACGAACACAGCCTCCTTATGAAGCAGCTCGTGCGAATCTGCGTGTCTCTGCGTAATCTGCGGATCATCCGGGACCCTGAAAGTTCCTTTCTGTTTGGTTGGCGGGCTGTGAAATGCCATAATCGACCGGCTTACAGAATATTGGCGACATGCCGAGCGGGTTCTGGAGGGCGTGCCGGGCGGGATTGGGCGGCGATTGGCCTTGACTTGGGCGCAGGGCGTGACTACATTCCCGCTCCGCAATTGAGGAAGGTTGGCCGGGCGTACAGCACTGGCCCCAGCGATAGGAGCACGAGATCGTGGCTTACCATTGCATCGTTTGTGCCAAGCAGGTGCCGGATACCAAGCGTATCACCGGCCAGGCTATGAAGGAAGACGGCACGGTCAATCGAGCGGCCTTGCCGGCTATTTTTAACCCCGAGGACCTCAACGCGCTGGAACTGGCGCTGGCGATTCGCGACCAGTTCGGCGGCACCGTCACGCTGATGACGATGGGCCTGCCGGCCGCCAGCGAGATCCTGCGCGAGGGTCTCTACCGCGGCGTGGACAAGGCCATGCTCATCACCGACCGCCGCGCGGCGGCTTCGGACACCCTGGCCACCAGCTACATCCTGTCCTGCGCCATCAAGATGTTGCCGCACGACATCGTGCTGTGTGGTCGCCAGGCCATCGACGGCGATACCGCCCAGGTCGGCCCGCAGTTGGCTGAGAAGCTGGGCGTGGCGCAGATCACGTACGTCGAGCAGCTCGTGGACCTGAGCGGCAAGACCATTACGGCCCGGCGGCACGTGGGCAATGGCTTTGAAGTCGTCGAAGGCAAGCTGCCCGTGCTGCTGACCGTCATGGACACGGCCAACGTCGCCCGTCCGCCGGCGGCCCGCAAGATCATGAAATACAAGAAGGCCCGTACTCCGGCCGAAGTTTCCGGGGCCGTGGCCAAGGAAATGGGCGAAGGCGCGGCCCCCGAAGCCGTCGCGGCCGAAGCCAAGAAGCGGTGTGCCGCACTGGCCGCCCGCGGCCTGCTGATCGACCAGTACGACCTGGACGGCATCAAGGCCGACCTGACGTGGTGTGGCCGAAGCGGCAGCCCGACCAAGGTCCACCGCATCCAGTCGGTCGTGTTGACGGGCTCGGAACACAAGGCCATCGCCCCGACCGAAGACGGCATTCGCGAGCTCGTGGCCGAACTTATTGAAGATCACACCATTGGCTAAGCCAGAGGCAAATACAGCAATGACGACAGTAAACAGGAACGGCGAAGTCTGGATTTTTGCGGAGCAGGAAGCCGGCAAGCTCAGCGACGTGCCGCTGGAGCTGATGAGCCGAGGCCGCCGGCTGGCCGACGAGTTGAAGGTGCCCTTAGCGGCCGTGCTGCCGGGCAGCGGCGTAAAGGCACTGGGCAGCAAACTCGTCTCCCACGGCGCCGACAAGGTCTACATCATCGATAACGAGAAGCTGGGCGTCTACCAGGCGACCGGCTACTCCAAAACGATCTGCGACCTGGTCCGCGAGCATAAGCCGCAGATCGTGCTCTTCGGCGCCACGCCGATTGGCCGCGACCTGGCCCCGCACGTGGCTTCGGCCCTGAAGTGCGGGCTGACGGCCGATTGCACCGACCTGGAAATCGGCGACCACACCCCGCCGGGCTCCACCGACGTACACAAGAACCTGCTATTGCAGATTCGGCCTGCTTTTGGCGGCAACATCATCGCCACCATCGTCAACTACGACCGCTGGCCGCAGATGGCGACCGTGCGCGAAGGCGTCATGCCGATGTCCGAGCCCAACGCCTCGCGCAAGGGCGAGATCATCGATTGCCGCTCGACCCTCAACGGCTTGGAATTGCCGCTGAAGGTCATTGATTCGCAGCGCCGTCCCAAGAAGGTCAACCTCAAGGCCTCGCGTATTATCGTGGCCGGTGGGGCGGGCATCGGCAGCAAGGAGAACTTCCGGCTGCTGTGGGATCTGGCCAACTGCCTGGGTGCGGCCGTGGGTGGCAGCCGAGCAGCCGTTGACCTGGGCTACGTCGATCACGACCACCAGGTCGGCCAGACCGGCACGACGGTGCGGCCCGCGTTGTACATCGCGGTGGGCATCAGCGGCGCCGTTCAGCACCGGGCGGGCATGGCGGAATCGGCCAAGATCATCGCCATCAACACCGACAAGGACGCCCCCATGATGTCCATTGCCCACTACGGCATCGTCGGCGACTTCCGCCAGGTGCTGCCCAAGATGATCAAGGTGATCCGATCTGGCGCGGGAGTGAAGGCGTAGCACGGGCGTCTCGCCCGTGAGATGCGGAAATGCAGCGACGACAGAATCATGGGCGAGACGCCCATGCCACGAGAGACAAATATGCCAAACTTTTTTCTCGATAACGAAGACATCAAGTTCCTCTTCAGTCACCTGGACGTGGCCCATGCGGCCGAGATCACGGAAGAGGGCTTCAAGTTCCACAAAGAGTTCGACTTCGCGCCGGAGAACGCTGCCGACGCCGTCGACAACTACCGCCGCTTGCTGGAGATGATCGGCGAGCTGGCCGGCGAGCAGATTGCCCCGACGTCGGAAGAAACCGACAAGGTCGGCAACACGCTCAACGCCGACGGTTCGGTGACGCGGGCCCCGGGCATCGCCAAGGCCATCGAGCTGCTGGGCCAGGCCGAGATGATGGGCTTCACGCTGCCGTATCGTTTTGGCGGCCTGAATTGCCCCAACCTCGTGTACACGATGACCAACGAGATGATCAGCCGGGCCGACGCCTCGCTGATGAACATCTACGGCCTGCAGGGCATCGCCGAGACGATCAACGCCTTCGCCAGCGAAGAGATCAAGCAGGAATATCTGCCGGACATGTCCAACGGCAAGAAGACCGGGGCGATGGTCCTGACCGAGCCCGACGCCGGCAGCGACCTCCAGGCGATCAAGACGCGCGCCTACCAGGACAAGGACGGCAACTGGTTCGTCCAGGGCGTCAAGCGGTTCATTACCAATGGCTGCGGCGAAGTGCTGCTGGTGATGGCCCGCAGCGAGCCGGAGATCGCCGGCGGTCGCGGCATCAGCCTGCTGGTGGTGGATCGCGGCCCGCGGGTGAAGATTCGCCGCCTGGAAAACAAGCTGGGCATTCACGGCTCGCCCACGTGCGAGATATTCTTTGACGACGCGCCGGGCAAGCTTATCGGCGAGCGGCAGCGCGGCCTGGTGCCGTACGTCGCCAGCCTGATGAACGGCGCCCGCATCGGCATCGCGGCCCAGGCGCTGGGCTTGGGCGAGGCGGCGTATCGCGTGGCCCGCGAATACGCCCACAGCCGCAAGCAGTACGGCACGAGCATCGAGAACTTCCCGGCCTTGCGCGAACTGATCAGCGACATGCACGTGGATGTGCAGGCCGCCCGGACGATGACGTACTTTGCCAGCTATTGCGTGGACGTGGAACTGGGCGCGACGCGGCAGCTGGAATTCGGCAACGTGCCCGACGGCGATCACAAGAAGGAACTGCGGGCGACGGCTCGCAAGTTCAGCCGAGCCAACGGCATGCTGACCCCGATGAGCAAGTATTATGCCTCGGAGATGTCGATGCGGCTGGCCAACGGCGCCATGGCCGTCATGGGCGGCAGCGGCTACATGAAGGACTACCCGGTCGAGCGGTACCTGCGCGACAGCCGGATCACGACGATTTACGAAGGCACGACGCAGTTGCAGGTCGTGGCCGCGGTGCGTGCGGTTTCCAGCGGCACGGCCAATACCCTGATCGAAGAACTGCTGACGAAGAAGGCCTGGCCAGCGGAGTTCGCTTCGCAGGTCGAGCAGATGCAGCAGGGCAAGGCGCTGCTGGTCAAGGCCATCGAGTTCGTCAAGGCCCAGAGCGGCACGGAGTACATGGACCTCATGGGCCGCAAGCTCGTAGACATGGCCATGTACCTGATCGTCGGGGCGCTGTTCCTGGATCAGGCCACCGCCAGCGAGACCAAGAAGGCCGTGCTGAATCGTTGGCTGTTCTGGCGGATGCCCGAACTGCGGATGAATTACGAAGTCATCACCAGCGGTAATCGTTCGGCCATCACCGACTTTGACGTGCTGGCCGGCCCGGTGCCGACGCTGCAATGACGCCGGATATTGGATATTAGATATTCGATATTAGGGCCAGAGGCGAGCGAGAGTCGTTTCTGTGGTCGCTGGGCACTGGGCTGCCCATGCTATTCCAAATATCCAATACCTGATATCGAATATCGAGGCAGTTTTAGTGGATACAGGACGACAAGAGTTGTTGCAGCCCCCTCGGCAGGACGCGCCGCTGGCTTGGCCATCGGCCGTGCCGTTGGCGCTGCTGGCGCTGGTTTTGCTGCCGGCCTGGGCCGACGGCGGGGCGACGTATCTTTCCGACGTGCTGGGCCAGATGGTCAGCCCTCTGCTCTTGCCAGCACTGGGGATGGTATTCGTCCTGCAGCGTCGTCGCCTGGACTTGGGCGTGTGGGCAATGTATGCCCTTGGCTCGGCCGTGGCGGCCAGGCTGCTGCCGGACCAGCCCACGCTGGCCGTCCTGGCGGTTCTTGGCCTGGGGCTGGGCGTGGGTCTGCTAAATGCCTTTCTGGTGGCACTATGCCGCCTGCCGTGCTGGCCGGTGACGTTGCTGGTGGCGACGCTGGGCGTGAGCGGCTTTGCATATTTTACCGGCGGCCAGGAGATCGCCCTTAACCGATCCTGCCGGCTGCTGGAGTGGGCGACGGTCAGTCAGCCGGCGGCTTTGACTGGGATAGCGTTCATCGCGGCCTTGCTGGTGGGGCTGCTGGCCTCTGGCGAGCGAGCGCAGCGGCAGGGCGATCGCTGGGCGTTGGCGGGTGCGTTGTTGATGTCTTCTGTCCTGTCGGCTTGGGGCGGGCTGTGCTGGTTCGTGCAGTTGGGCGTGACGCCGACGCGGGCGAACGTCCTGGGAGATCTGCGCGTGCTGGCAGCGGCCGTGCTGTGCGGGGCGTTCGTGCTGCGAGGGCTGGGGCGGGCGCTGCTGGCGGCGGTGCTGCTGCCATCGGCCCTGCTGGTGGCGACGATCTGGCAGCAGACGGTCTGGGACTTCGGATGGGCGCGCTGGCATGGGGAGTTGCTGGTCCTGGCTGCGATGGCATTGGGCGTGCAGTGGGTGCTGTACGCGACGGTGGGGGCGGTCAGGTCCGGCGCGGCTTCGAGTGCTGGCGGGGGACGTGGCGGCAGAGGGGGCAGGGCACTGCTGGTGATCGCGTCGCTGCTGATGCTATTGGGGCTGGCCGTGGTGGCTCTGGCCGCGTATCCCTGGCCTTATCCGGTGCTGCGGTACATCCGCTGGGGCGGGCTGGGCTTGTGGCTACTGGGCGGCTTGGCGGCCAGCGGAAAGATTGTGGGAGATTTTCGCCGCGCGCGGGAAAGTTTCTGACGGCTTGGCCGGGGTCGGATTGTGCGGGGTTTTTCCCTGGTTTAAGGCCGTTTTGCGGCCATTTTGGCGCCGCGTTCCGCCAGAACTTGTTGCGAATCATGCATGTCACAGGACTTGCATTTCAACGGGGTGATCTGGTAGCATATGGGGTGGAGACGCCTAGGTAAGGAGCGAGGTCGGGCAGCGTATCGCCTGATGGCCGATGGTTCTCGCTCTCCAGCCAGATTAAGGGTTGAGTCTTGCCGCAGAGTTTCGTCCCAAGCTGTTCCTTCCGCAGCGCCTGCTTGCCTCTGGGGCGGCCCTCAGTCCACCGCTTGTTTTTGCCCGCAAGATAAGTTGCATGAAGATACTCCACGGCCACGAAGTGACGCGCCGGCCGCGGCGACGCCACCGTGGTGTTGAGTCCAAAGGAGACTGCCGATGTTCCGCCACAGCAAAAAGCACAGGAACCTGTCGATGGGAATGTCCACACTGGAAACCCTCGAGCCACGGCTGCTGCTGACGACGATTCAATACGCGCCGGTTCCGGGCGTGACGGATCCTGACAATCCCGGGCCGCCAGTCACGGTGGATTACTACAATCCGAGCACCTCTGATACTCTCAAGGCTCTGGCGTGGGAGCAGTCTACCAACCACGTCGTGGAGTTCTACTACCAGCCAACCAAGGGCGATTACATCTGCGTACGCCTGTGGCAGGACCAGGCCCCGGCCCCGGGCGAGGCGATGCCGATCATCGAGATCATGCGCAGCGATCCTGACGTCGTGAAGAATGGCGGCCCGGACTTCCTGAAAGATATCTCCGGCGTGATATGGAACGACCCCAAGGGCGGCAACCCAGCCGTACTTACCGAGGGGAATCTCCAGAACGTCGCGGGTGGCCTGCCGAGTACCACCGTGGCGTTGAACAGCCGCCTGGCCCTTTCGGACCAACTGGATGTCAATGCGCTGGCGTACGATGACGCCAACGGCATCTGGTACGGCTACAGCGACACCTCGCACAAGCTGTTCACCACTAACGTTCCAATGGATGGCACCTTTAGCACTGTGGTTGCGACGGTTCAGAACGCGGCCGGCTTTGGCTTTGCCGCCGGCGATCTGACGGCCCAGATTGACGGCATGTGCTTTGTGGATGCCACCAGCAGCCTCCAGGACTATAACGGCCAGAGTTTGGCGGGCAAGATCCTGGCGGTGGGCACGATGGTAAGCCAAAAGACTGGCGTTACGGCCCCGACCGGCCAGTTCATGCTGGTCATCGACTCGGCGACCGGCGATGCATACCCCGTATTGGGCAACTACACGGCCACAACCGGCGCGAAGCCCTTCAACGACATTGACACCGACGGGACCAGCATCTACGCGGTGGACGGCACGAGCGCCTACGCGATCAAGGTTGGCCCGGGCATCACCCTGACCGGGCAATTAGTCCCATTTCCTGGCGTCCCGGCCAAAAACATGACGGACGGCACGGCCCTTACCGGCCTCACCGGCATTGCCTACGACGGCGTGAGCAAGTGGTACATCAGCGACGCGACCCAGGTGTATGTCGGGACCTCGCCCACCTTTGCGATGGGCACGCCCATGGGCGGCAAGTTCAATTCCATCGGGAACGGAAACCCGACGGACCTGGCCGGCGGCTATGTCATGATCAACGGCCAGAAGACGGCGCATGTCTATGGCACCTTCTCGGGTGCGGCCGGGACGGAGTTGTTCGAGATCGACACCAATCCGCCGGCGAAGGCGGAGATCTACATGATCTACGTCAAGAACGCCGACATCCACACCCACATCGTATTTGACACATGCAAGATCACGATCACGGTGGACAGCCAGACGGGTGAGACGAAGATCACGGACGAACGTGCGAACGCCAAGTTGTACAGCGGCTCGGTGCCTTTAACGGCCGACATCGGTGCTCCCAGCGGTTCGGGCGGCATTCTGGTCGGGGCCGACCTCGCCAGCAACAGCGTCGCCAGCACCCAGACCGGAGACGCTACGACCAAGTCGGGCAAGCCCATGATCGGCAACGCGGTGGGCACGTTCCCCGGCGGGGTCCCGGTGCACGCCGGCATCATGGTCGCGGGCCAGCAGGACTTTGGGCAGTTCTTCCTGCCCGGCACGCTGGCGGGCAGGTCCGACTTCACCGGCTCGATCCAGGATTTGTCGGTGGGCTTCCTGTGGGGCCAGGTGAATGTGGCCAACGACCTGGGGCAGTTGTCCGTCAAGACCGACTTCGGCTGGGATGACAAGGACACCAGTCCGCCCCCGATTCCCAGCACACTGTTAGTCAGCGTCGGTGGCAGCGTCCGGTCCGTCGACGTGCAGGGTGGCTTCTACGGCAATCTCCGCGTGGGCGGCAACGCCAACACGCCTACCGCCGGCAGCGGACTGGAGAATATCCAGCGGGATATCATCCCGGAACTGGAGTATCACAACGACACCGTGAGGAGCGAGGATGTCATCACCAATGACTTCCTGGCGGCCAATCCTAGCTTCCCGTCAGACCCCACCGCCCGCCACAATGAGATCAACAACGATACGCCTGACACGGCCCAGTGGGTGTCCAGCGAGACCGGCAGTTTCACGGTCGCCGGAACGATCCAAGGCGATTTCCTGTACGGCGACGACGTTGACTGGTATGCCGTTACGGTCATGCCGGGGGAACACCTTGTTCTGAGCACGGACATGAACATCAGCGTGTTCGACGAAGATATGCGCATGCAGGCGGACCGGGTACAAACGTGGTCGGAGACGGCCAAGACCCAAGTGTACTACGTGGCGGTGTGGAACGGCACGATGAGCGGGGCGGGCACGGGCGCCGTGCCAAGCGTAACCGGCGCCACGTACGGCACCTACACGCTGACCGTGAGTGGCGCCCATCCCGAGCAGGTCGGGGCGCTGCGCGTTCACAAGAACGCCCACGTGTTCGGCGGCCGGGGTGGCGAAGCGGCCAACGGCAACGATATCACGCTGAACCATGGCGACTTCGGCGCGATCAGGACTGGGGTCATGTTCAATTATGACGTCGTGGTTTACGACGGAATCCTGGTGGCGGCCTTGCCCACGTCGTTTGGCGTTGATCCGAGCACATCTCCTCCCACGGTCGGGCTGGGCAGCCTGACGGTTGCCGGCGGCATAGGCGAGGTACACACGCCCGGTGATTGGAGTGCGCCGCTGATCGTCGGCGACGCCACGCACAATAACGCCTCGATCCAGACGATCCGCGTCGGCACCTTGAATCAGCCTGTCTCGGCCACCGGCGGCATTGGCGACATAATCGTTCTCGGCAACCTCCTGTTTGACAATATGGGGATGCTGACCCCCGTACAGATCACGATCAACAGTGATAATGTCGGCCCCTACGCGTACTGCGACCAGATCGACGTGCGTGGGGACTACTTCGGTCTGCTCTTCCGCGGCGATGATGCCGACTACCGCTTCCTGGTGGTCGACGGATCGATTTATGTGGGCCAGAACGAATACACCTATGGCAAGACACTCCCGACCGGTGGTACGGCGACCATCACCGACGACGCCGGCGGCGTGATGACGATCACTCCTGGTTTCCAACTCGATCCGGCGACCGGAACGCTCGTGTCGCACATCGATCCGGTGACCGGCAAGGTGGTGCCGCAGACGTATTCGACGGTGACATACTGGGCGGTTCCGACGTACCGCCTGGACGGGTCGGAGGGGTTGGGGCAGGTGGTCGCTCGCATCGACACCGATGGCCCGCTCACTCTGCAACTGGCCCAATCGGGTCAGACCGGCAGTAGCGCGGTGGAGATCGGCAAGCTGAATATGACCGGCTTTGGCGACGTGACGATCAGCGGCAGGGGTCGCGCGGATATCGCATATGCCTCTGGTACCGGGATTCGCTCGTTTGTGAACACGGCCGGCGGCGACCTGGTGGCCGGCAAGTTCTCGTTCGTGAATGTCCCGACCGGCACCACCGGTGGCACAGGTGGGACAACCACGGTGCCCGCCGGGTCGCAGAAGTTCAGCGGCATCAACTGGGCCGGCAACCTGGGCACCATCACCGGGCATTACGCGCAGTTGGTGTGGGGCCGCGATGCCGTGCCGGCTGGCGGCATGATGGGCCTGGTCAACGGCATGATCAACGGCATCACTCTGGGCGCTACCGGAGCCGACAGCATCCTCGTCAACGGTCATATCGGCGACATCTATGGCCCGACGGGCGTTGTTAACACCCTCAAGGCCGGCAACGACAAGATCCAGCAAGACACCGTCGAGATGGACGGCATTATCGGCGTCATCCAAGCCCTGACCTTCAACCAGATCAACGTGGGCGATGGGCTCAAGGCCTCGGGCGCGGCGTGGAGGATGGCCTCGGGCATCTTCGCCGAGAGCAACATCGGCACCGTGACGGTCGATGGCTGGCAAAAGAAGATCGCCGGCGTGATTTCGGCCATACTCGATACAACGGTCCTCAAGAACAACCAGAACACCCTCGTCCCGGCCATCGCCCAGATCATCGGCAAGAACGGCGCGATGCTCACGGGCAGCGTGTGGGCGTGCGACTTCCATGGCCTTCCCAGCTTCACTTTTACAGGCGGCGTCGGGAACATCGATTTCACGGGAACCCACAGCCTCATTGATGGCGCGGACATTGAAGGACAATACATAAACCGCGTCACGACCTCCAAGGAGACTGACGGCATCAGTAATTCGACGTTGTATACCTTGGGAGCAAACCCGCTGACGCAGTTGGGCATCGGACTGGTGAGTGCCGGCGGGCATGGGCTGATCGGGGACTTCTTCCACTCCCTGGGAGGCGGCATCGGGCCGATCCGCGCGACCGATGGCGGCGACCTCACGGGCAATCTTGTGACGGTTCCGGACGGGAACCTGGCTGAATTCAGCGGCTACGATATCTCCCAGAACGCCCTTAACGTCAGCGGCACTATCGCCAAGCTCATCGCCAAGGGCGATGTAGAGTACAACTATGACGTGTCAGTCGGCGCGATTACGACCGCGACGATCGCCGGCTCGTTCACCGGCAACAACTTTGAGATCTCCGCTCGCATCGGAACATTCACGATCTCCGGCAACTTCCAGGACTCCAGCCTGCGAACTGTCGGCATCACCAGCGGCTACTTTGGCAAGTTGGACGTGGCGGGCAATATCAGCGGCACCGTGGGCTCGACCGGCAGCATCGGCACGATTCTCAGCCGCAAGGGCACGATCTCGGCCGACATCTACGCGACGAGCGACCTCGCCAGCATCTCGGCCAGCAAGTCGATCACCAGCCTGATCGGGGTCGGCGGAAATGTCGGGACCATCAGCGCCGGCGATGACATCGGCCTGAATCCCGCCGCGGTGGACGGGCATGTGCCGATGCACATCGACATCGGCGGCAACCTTGCGAATCTGAAGATCACGTCCCCCAAGGGGCTGACGGCGGATCTGTACAGCACGCTCAACATCGGCGGCAACGTCGGCACGATCACGGTTTCGGGCATGCTGGCGGCCGACCTCTTTGTCAACGGCGACGTGGGCACGCTGTCGCTCAACGGCGATCTGGGCGGCCAGTTCGACCTGGGCACCGGCACGCCGGTTATGCTGGGCAACGTGAACGTCATGGGCAAGCTCAGCAAGATCTCGCTGCCGGGCAGTGCAAACATCGAGGGCGACATGACGATCGGCGGCGACATCGGCGCCATCACGCTCAACGATAAGACCGCCAACACGAACAGCGGCAATATCGTCGGCAACATCACCAGCCTGCACGGCACGATCGCGGGGGTCACCTTGACCAATGGCCGGATCGACGGAAACATTGCCGGCGACCGCGGCATCACCAAGGTTACACTCAAGGGCGTTTCGACCGACCCGGCGAGCATTGTCGGCGACGTTTCCTCCAACCACGGCAGCGTTGGCACGATCAGCGTGGCCATGGGCAACGTGGCGGGCAGCATCACGGGTTGGGCGCTGACTGGCCTGACCGTTACCAGCGGCGACCTGACCGGGCCGCTGAACATCGACGGCAATGCCGGCAAGATCAGCGTGGCCGGCACGGTCAACTCGGATATCTGGGTCAACGGGCAGTTGACCAGTTTCTCAGCCGGAAACATGACATCAGCCACGTTGGCGAGCCTGCTGGGGATTACGACCATCACGGTGGCGGGCAACGTGTACAACTCGTCGATCATTGGCGGGTACAACTCTGACTCGAACGTGGCCGACACCGATCCGCTCAAGGCCCACAGCGCCGTCATCGGCACGATGAGCGTGGGCGGCGACTGGGATTCGTCGCTGCTGGCCGTGGGCGTGATGCCGGGTGTTGGCGGCGACTTCCGCACCAGCACCGACCCGGTTCCTGGCCTGAGCACGCTGACCAAACTGACGATCAAGGGCGCGCAGCTGACGAATGTGGCCACGAACCTGGTGGAAGCCAACACGTCCTATGGCACTGTGCAGGCGGGCATGCCGGCTATCCTGATCACCTCGGGCGAGCCGACGCCATCAGGAACCGCGCTGGCGGCGGGCGAGAACGACTTCCCCGACGGGCTGATCGTCAAGTTCAACGGGCCCGGAGCGGCTTGGTACGATTCGACCAACCATCAGATCATTCTGAACCACACCACCAATAAGACTACGGTGGCCATCACCAACCAGGACGCGAGCACGCCTCTGACGGTGGCGGTGATCGCGGGCGACGATGACAGGTTGTCAAGCCTTTCGGCCGGGGCCGGCGTGGTGCTGTCCGATGTGGCTTTGGACGGCGGCGTCGCCACGGTAACGGCCGGCGACGTGGAAGACGGCAGCACGTGGATGATGCCAGGCGGCGTGGCCAAGCTCACGACCGGCGGCTGGGTAGACGTGGACATGACGCTGGGTTCGCTGGGCACGTACACGGTCAATGGCGACATCACCGGCCCCAACGGCCAGGTCAACGTGGATAAGCTGACCACCATGCTGGTCAAGGGCAAGATGGCAGTGCCGCTGGCCGTGCTGACCAGCAGCTTAGGCTCGCTGACGGTCAATGGCGACTTGCAGGGCGATGTGACGGCCCGTGGTCCCATCACGTCAGTGACTGTGAACCTCGGCAATTTCAGCAGCTCGGTGAGCGGGCAGGAGAACGCCATCCGCAGCCGGGACAGCATTGGCACCTTCGCCGTCAAGGGCGGCAACGCCTGGGGCCTGGTCACTGCCAATGGCACGATCAAGACGATCAACGTGACGGCCAGCCCGGTGAAGACGGGGACCGGCACGGTCAACCTGGGTGTGCTATCGAGCCGCATCCTGGCCCGTGGCGGCATCGGCACCGTAACGGCCGACAGCATGGCCGGGGCGCTGGTAAGCACACTGGGCAGCATCGGCAGCGTGACGGTCAAGGGCGACATGCGCAACAGCGACCTGGCCGCCGGCCTGGACACGGGCGACGCCGGCTTAGGTGGCGATGACTCCGAGAGCAACGCTTTTGATGCCCGCAGCGGCATCTCGACGGGCGACTACCAGGATGTGTTCGGCGGCGGCAGCATTGGCCTGGTCAAGATCGGCGGAAACATGGTCTCCAGCAGCATCGCGGCGGGCGTGAGCCCCGGCCTCGACGGCTACTTCGGCACGGCCGACGACCAGTCTCACGGCACGGGCTCGATCACCGGGGTCAGTGTGACCCAGGACATTAGCGGCTCGAGCTTCAATAGCCAGTCGTTCGCCGTAACGGCCGCGAACAGCTCGACTCGGGTTCTGAGCCGCAATAAGGTGGTGGACAACACGACCCTCACTGGCAATTTCGTGCTGGATAACCTGGCCACGGTCGGCGGTTCGCCATCCGTGGTTGGTGTGGATGTCTTCGACAACCGGCTGGTGATTCACTTCGATCACAACATCGACGCCGGCACGATCACGCCCGATACGCTGCAAGTGCAGTACTTGGATAATGGCGGCGTGTGGCAGACGCTTCCGTCCGCGTATTTCGCTGCCTTCCAGGCGCCCAACATGCTGAGCGACTGGTACGATTCCAGCACCGCCACGCTGACACTGGAACTCGCCGTGGGTGCCCAGAATACCTGGCAGAGCCTGCCGGGCGTGGGGCAGGTGTTCCGCGTCTTCCTGAGCGGTGGCGAACAGCCAGGCTCAGCGGCTGTGGCTGACCAGCGCGGCAACCTGCTGGACGGTGAGTTCAGCTACCAGTGGCCCAGCGGCGATGGCCAGGCCGGTGGCGATTTCTACTACGGCTTTGTGTACGGCTCCTCGACGGTCGACCTGTCAGACCCGGCGAATCCGGGCCAAAATCTGCCGAACATCCTGCCGTACAATCAGACCATCACGCTGCGGGGCATCAATGCGTTCGCTGGCGCTACCTCCTACACACTCCAAGCGACTGCCGGTGACATCATTTACACGGACGGTGCGGAGGTCAGGTTTGTTGATCCGGGCAGCGGGGACAGGATAGTGAACCCTTCGCTCAGTTACTTCAGAGCAAAGAATGATCCCAGGCCGACAGGAATTGGGCAGTCGCTGGTCGTAGCACAGACCGGTCCCGTCACGATCATCGTGAATCCGAACGGTTCCCGCACTACCACTGGTCCGTTCCAACTTAGCCTCATGTTGTTCAATGACCAGAATGGCAACTTCGACTACATCAACCCATCGGCCGGCGTGACGGACCTGCAGGATCCTCCGGGCCAGACGCCCGTAACGGTCACGTGGTCGGGCGACAATGCACAGATTCCGTCATCTGCCGAGATGATCTCGGCTCCGGATGATGCCGACGTGTATAACCTGGGCCAGTTGCCCGGCGGCACGACGCTGTCGTTGAGCCTGGACACCTATCTCATAGGCAGCCAGATGAACGCGGAGATGGCGGTCTTCAACTCCAACGGCGACATGGTCGGAAATATCATCAGTAACAGCGGCAGCCCGGATATTGTCCAGCTCGACACGTCGCTGACGTTGTCGAAGTCCGTGTATCTGCCCGCCGACGACACGTACTACCTGGCCGTAAGCGGCACAGCCAACTCCCGGCCGATAGAATCGATGGCCAGCTGGAACACGGGCAAGTACCGGCTATCGGTTTCCAAGACGGACTCCGCCCCCGGCCCGGTCTTTGGCGAACAGTGGGTGTACCTGAACTTCTCCGGTGGCACGGCCAACTTCCTCAAGACTGAACTTGGGAAGTTCACGCAGGCCACTCTGCCGGGATTGACGGCGCCGACGTTTGATCTGTCGCCGATGGAACGCCAGACGGTCATCAACAACATCCTGACGGAGATCGAGGCGGTCTATGCCGCCTATCCGAACATTCACTTTGTGACGGATCCGACGCAGGTCCATGGCCAGTACAGCACCGTGTACTTCACGGATGCCATCGATCCCAACATGCCCGGGCTCGAAGGTATTGCCGAGACCATTGACAGCAACAACCAGATCCACAATGACAGTTGCGTGGTCTTCGGCGGGGCGGTGGTTTACGATCCCGCATTTGTGGCCAACGGAGCGCTTGGCGATGCCACGGCGGTTGGACATGTCCTGGGCCTGGTTGGTGCCCATGAACTGGGCCATATCCTGGGGCTTAACCACACGATTTACGGCTCGGATGACATCATGAGCTACGATTTCATGACCGACGATAAGTCGTTCCAGGATCACACGCACCTGATGACGTATGCACAGAGCGCAAGCAACAATCCAGCCCTGAATGGCATCCCCAACGGTGAATTGGAGTTCCTGATCGGCTACCAGAGTTACTCGGACCCCATCACCGGATCCTTGCGGTCCATCCTGTAAGGGCAGGGTAAACAAGGTTTGGCATCAAGACGCGGCCGCTGACAGGCGACCGCGTCTTTCTTTACTCAAAACTGCTTGACCGCCGCGGCCTTTCGTGTTCTGATGAAAGCTTCCTTTTTTTACAGGAAGTGAGATGGAACAAGCAGTCGCCAAAGCACGGGTTCTGATCGAGGCGTTGGACTACATCCAGCGCTTCAACAATAAGATCGTCGTCATCAAGATCGGCGGCTCGCTCATGGACGATGAAGGGGCCATGAACGACCTGCTGACCGACGTGGTCTTCATGAACACCGTCGGCCTGCGCCCGGTGCTGGTGCATGGCGGCGGCAAGGCCATCTCCAACGCCATGGAGGCGCGCGGGCTCCAGGTCCAGTTCGTGCAGGGCCGGCGTTACACCGACGTTCGCACGCTGACCGTCGTCGAGCACGTGCTGTGCAACGAGATCAACAAGCAGATCGTCTCGATCATCGAGGCCCTGGGCTCATCGGCCATGGGGCTGCACACGCTGAGCAGTTGCGTGCTGTTTGGCGACAAGCTGTTCCTGGAAGAGGACGGCCGAAAGATCGACCTGGGCTTCGTCGGCCAGGCCACCGGCGTCAACGCCAAGCTGATCGAGTTGCTGTGTGCCGCCGACACGATTCCGGTCATCGCCCCGTTGGCGCATGATCGCTCGGGTGGCCGGCTGAATTGCAACGCCGACACGGCCGCGGGCGAAATCGCCGCGGCGCTGCAGGCCGAAAAACTCATCGTCGTCAGCGATACCCATGGCATCCGCTCCGACAGGAACGATCCGAACAGCCGGGTGTCCGACGCCACCGAGGCCGATATTCGCCGGCTGATCGCCGACGGCTCGATTACCGCCGGCATGCTGCCGAAGGTCGATGCCTGTCTGCGGGCGCTGCAGGGCGGGGTCAAGCGGGCGCACATTATCGACGGCCGCTTCGCTCACTCATTGCTGCTGGAAATCTACACCACCGAGGGCATCGGCACCGTGATTCGCCGGTGAAAGCGATTCGTTCGAGACCAAGATGAAAGACTTCATCGAGATAGCGGACTTCTTCGACACCCAGTTGTTGGCGTTGATCCAACGTGCCATCGGAGACAAGAAGCTCTTCCTGGCCGGGCAACTGCCGGCCACCTGCCCGCGCAAGACGCTGGCGTTGATCTTCGAGAAACCTTCGCTGCGGACTCGGGTAAGCTTCGAGACCGGCATCGTGCAGCTTGGCGGGGCCGCCGTTTACCTGACCGACGCCGACATCGGGCTGGGCAAGCGCGAGCCGGTCAAGGACGTCGCCCGCGTGCTGGGGCGGATGTGCGACGGCATCGTCGCCCGCACCTTCAGCCACCAGGCGGTGGCCGAGCTGGCCTCGTACTCCGAGCGGCCGGTAATCAACGCGCTGACGGACTACTCGCACCCTTGCCAGGCCATGGCCGACGTGATGACCGCGGTCGAGACTTTCGGCGATGTTCGCGGGCTGAAACTGGCCTTTGTGGGCGACGGCAACAACGTGGCGCGATCGCTGGCCATGCTGTGCGTCAAGCTGGGCATGGACTTCGCGCTGGCGTGTCCCAAGGGCTATGAGTTGGAGGCGGACTTTGCCTCCAAGCTGACGGACTGCCCGGGGCGCTTCAGCCAGACGAACGACCCGGCCGTGGCCGCGGCTGGTGCGTCGGTGGTGTATACCGACACATGGGTCTCGATGGGACAGGAGAAGGAAGCCGCCGAGCGGGTCGCCACCTTCAAGGGCTTCCAGATCAACGCCGACCTGATGGCCAAGGCCAACAAGAACGCGGTGGTCATGCACTGCCTGCCGGCGTATCGCGGCAACGAAATTACCGACGAAATCATGGAGCGGCACGCCGCGACGATCTTTGCCGAGGCTGAGAACCGCCTGCACTTCCAGCGCACGCTGGTCAATGTGCTGCTGGCCGAGGGCGGGGTCCGCTAGGCTGGCCGAAGAAGAAACGGCTTCGCCGCCGAGGTCGCAGAGAGCGCAGAGAATTCGGAATTGCAGACGGCCACAAGGCCAGGCAGTGGGGCGGCCAGGTTTCCTTTGTAGCATTGCGCCACTGTGCCTCCTGCGTTTGATGGCTCTTTCCTGTGCTTTCTTCGTGCCTTTGTGGTTCCGCCGTTTCCTTCTTCTTCTCTCGGCGTTCTCCGCGTTCTGGGCCGCTCGACGCCTTTGTCTTCGGTTTTCCGGCCAATTTCGCTATCCTTAAGCCATGCCTTTGCCCGCGAAGAAGTTTTTCCTCCAGACGATGGGCTGCCAGATGAACGTGCTGGACAGCGAGGTCGTCTCGTCGATCCTGCGCCGCGCCGGCTTTGAGAGCACCCAAGACGTCCGCGCCGCCGAGGTCGTCCTGTTCAACACCTGCTCCGTCCGCGACCACGCCGAGAACAAGGTGCATTCGCACGTCGGCCAGGCCTGCCAGCGTAAGGCCGCCGGCAAGAAGATCGTCATCGGCGTGCTGGGGTGCATGGCCCAGCGGATGGGCGAAGAGCTGCTCCGCCGGCACCCGCTGCTGGACATCGTCTGTGGCCCCGGCCAGCTCGGCCAACTGCCCGACTTGATCGCCCAGGTCGGCGCCGGCCCGCAGATCGCACTCAACCCCGACCGCCGCGGCGCGAAGCGCGAGGAATTCCTCCAGGCCGCCGACGTGGACTGCCTGCGCGACCCTGGCCAGACGCACCTGAGCGGACAGGCATTCGTCCGGATCATGCATGGCTGCGACAAGTTTTGCACGTACTGCGTTGTGCCGTACGTTCGCGGCCCCGAGGTCAGCCGGCCGCCGGCGACGATCCTGGAGGAAGTCCGCCGCCTGGCCGACGCGGGCGTCACGCAGGTAACGTTGCTGGGCCAGACGGTGAACTCGTACCGCTTCGACGATGCTGGCCGGCGGGTCGGCCTGGCCGATCTGCTGGCGCTGGTCAGCGATGTGCCCGCGCTTCGGCGCGTCCGCTTCGTCACCAGCTACCCCACGGACTTCGACGATTCCATCCTGCACGCCATGGCCAGCCTGCCCAAGGTCTGCCGGTATATGCACGTGCCGGCCCAGTCCGGCAGCGACCGCATCTTGAAGGCGATGAACCGGCATTACACGAGGGCCCAGTACGACGCCCTGATCGACCGGGCGCGGGCGATCGTGCCGGGCATCGCAATCGCCGGCGACTTCATCGTGGGCTTTCCCGGCGAGACGGAAGATGACTTTGCGGCCTCTGCCGATCTGATTCGCCGCAGCCGATATCGCAACTCGTACATATTCAAGTATTCCCCGCGACCTGGCACTACGGCTGAGCGGACGCTGGCCGACGACGTGAGCGAGGCCGACAAGCGGCGGCGAAATAACGAACTGCTGGCCGTGCAGGAAGAAGTGAGCCTGGCTGAGAATGCGGCCTTCGTGAGCCAGGCCGTCGAGGTCCTGGTTGAGGGCAAGAGCCCGCGCAGCCAGCGCCAGCCCAAGCCTGCCCCTGACGGCATGACGCAGATGGTGGGGCGGACCGGCACCGACTACATCGTGGTCTTCGATGGCCCCGAGAGCCTCGCCGGCCAGTACGTCAGCGTGAAGGTCACGTCATTCTCCGCGTTGACGCTGATAGGCGAACGAATCGGATAGCAGCGACAAAGGGGTACATCTGCGGTGTGTGCAGGTGTGTTTGCCCGGGCACGGACTCACAAGTGAAGAACGACGCGGAAGCATGCCACCCTACGCCGTAAACTAATTCCGTTGGGTGGTTACTGTAAGTTTCGATGCCGCTTGTTATTAAGCTAGATAAATGGCGCGCTTTAAGAAGGCCTCCTTCGTATGCTTGTTTTGCCAAACCAGCAAGGAAGGAGG
>CAITIS010000153.1 GCA_903892515.1 uncultured Planctomycetota bacterium
CGGGCCTCCAAGCCAGCCGAATTATCAAAGCTCCATTCGTAGCGTTGTAGTACTAAGGAACTATCTCAAAAGCCGATTTAGTGCAGAAACCAAAGACCGCGAAGCCGAAATGTTTCAAAGAAGCTTCTCTCTGCGCTCTTCGCGGTCTGGGCGGTAAACCAGCTTTTGAGATACTTGCTAAGGAACGGGCGGCGGTGGCGGGGCGATAGGAACGGCGGGGCGAATTCGGCGATACAGCGCGCCCAATGGTCCGCTGACGGCATAGGCGATGGTGGCCAGGGCCATGCCCAATTGGAAGAACACCACGGCCAGCGCGATCGCCAAGGCGGCCTTGATGAGGAACCCAAAGGGCTTGCGTCCCCGGACGAACTGGTTGACCAGATGGCTGTAGCGGAAGTTTGAGATCATCAATAGGCCCACGCCGCAGGTGGCCACCGGCAGCGTGGCGAACACCACGTATTCCAGCCAGGCCGCCGACTTCCAGCCGGAGTGGATGGACTGGATGGCATCGAAGAGCAGCACAATGGCAGCCACGGTGGCCGCGGCGCCGGGGGAGGGCAGGCCCTTGAAGCTCATGTGGTGCAGCAAGTCGGGGGCGTTTTCGACATTGAAGCGCGCCAGCCGCAGGATCGCACAGCAGACGTACAGGATCGCGATGGCGAAGATGATGCGCCCGAACACCGGCGACTGGTGGTGGAAGATGTCGATATCGCCGGTGACGTAGCGCGAGACCGCCTGGAGCATCAGCATGGCCGGGGCCACGCCGAAACTGATGACGTCGCAAAGGCTGTCGAGCTGGCCGCCGAAGTCGGTGACTTGCCGCGTCAGCCGGGCCAGCCGCCCGTCCAGAGCGTCAAAAACCATCGAGGCGAAGATCAGCCAGGCCGAGATCGTCAGGTAGCTCAGGCTGGCGTTGCCCAGCCCGCATCGGCTGGCGTAGTGGATGCTGGCAAAGCCCGAGATGCCGTTGAGCATGGTCACCAGCACCGGCAACGCCGGCGTGGCCCGCAGGATATGCCGCCTGGGCGGCTTGCCGGTCTCGCGATTGTGCTTGTCCAGTTGAATCATGTCGATCTTCGTTTCATGCAGTCTTCGTGGCGCGGGCGTTTCGCCCGCGTTTGGTGTCACGTCCGTCGGGCGCCATAGGTTGAGTCGCGTATCTTGCGACTCTACCTATGCGTTCTTCTTCGTTCTGGGTGCCACGGCTGCGGAGTTTGCAGCCGTGCCGGCATCGCATGCACACCTGCACACGCCGCAGGTGTGGCACCCTACGTGTGGGCCATTCTTCGGTACCTATGCGTTCTTCTTCGGCCGGATCAGCACCGTCCGGCCGCCGTAGACGTTCTGCCCGACGCGGACGGCGACCTCGCCCACCACGTCGCGCGGCACGATCAGTTCGCAACGCGAGCCGAACTTGATCATCCCGATCCGCTGGCCGCTCTGCAAGCTTTGGCCCGGTTCCACGGCCGTGACGATCCGCCGGGCGATCAGGCCCGCGATCTGCCGTACCGCCAGCGGGAACTCGCGCCCGCCCAAGTGTCCAGTCAGCTTCAGTAGCGACGACTCGTTGGTATCGAACGCCTCGCTCCTGCGAATATCGACATAGCCGCCGTCGTGGTGCTCGATCGACACCACCGTGGCCGGGCACGGGCAGCGGTTTACATGCACGCTGAACAGGTTCATGAAGACGCCGACCCGCACGGCCGGCGTGCCCAGAACGCCTTCGTCCAGATTGGTAATATCGACCACCTTGCCGTCGGCCGGCGAGACAAAGGCGCCCTCTTCCTGGGCCCGGCGCGGCGGGTCGCGAAAGAACGCCAGCACGTACACCCACAGCAGCCCCGGCAGCAGGGCCAGGGGCCAGAAGGCAACGGCCGCCAGAACCGCCAGGCCGCCGAAGATCAGCGTCAGGGCGACCAGCTCGCGCAGCCCGTACTTGGTGAGGGGAATCCGCATACGATTGGTCAATCTATCAGGCGTCACCCCGTTTGTACACCTTGGCCGGGGCCGGCCGGTGAAAAGGGTCGTATTCGTGTCGTGGGACGCCTCGTTCGAGTGAAAAACGCCGAAACTACGCGTTCGCGATACTTATTCAACGGGTTGCGGCAGGTCGCAGCCAAGTCACAGCCGCGAAACACGCCTTGTTCCCAACCAAGCCCAGTTTGACTGCCGATGAGGGCTACCCCGCATAATTCTAGGGTAAAACCACTATGGCGATAGCTCACATCTGTGTGGAAAATGCTGATCTGGCCTTGACGATTATCGAAAAGGCGGTAGAATGTGTGTCGTGAGATAGGCAAGAGCCCGCTCACCCATGTTTTATGGACTAGTGTGCGCATCCTGGACAGGCGTCCACGGAAAAGCGCAAAAGTTAACGCCAAAGGAGAGAAGACCGATGAAATCTGCGATTCTGACCCTTGCTGCTGCTGCGCTGTTGGCTATAGCCGGGACGGCCTCAGCCACCGTCCAGACCCTGGTCTATGCCGAAACCAAGAACATTGTCGTGGGAGCCAAGGGCTTCAACGGCGGCGGATACGGGAAGTACTCGTATAACACGAACTACAGCACGGACACTGGCTATGGCTATCGCATTAGCTTCGCCGGCGAGACCGACGAGTCGATCATGGACTTTAACCGCGCCGGCGCGGTGGCCGACGTGGAAGCCGCCATCAGCACCGCCACGGGGACCACGTTCCACTTCACCGACCCCGCCCAGTTCGCCACCTACAACGTGAACGTTACCTTGAACTACCAGCCCGCCAACGACTGGGCAAACGTAGCCACCAAGGACGGCAACCCATTCTCGTTTGCCTTCGCCCCGGCCGTGCGGCTGAGCCAGGGCCAGGACTGGACCGAGTCAACTGCCACGTTCATCACGGCCAACGGCACCGCGGCATGGAACGATGCCACCGGCGCCCCCATGGCCTGCTTCAACGGCGCCACCTACGGCGGTGGGCTCGTGAAGTACCGCGACACGACCAAGACCAACTTCCTGGTTCTCAACGCCGCTTCCGAGTTTTGGGGCCTGGCCGACCAGAACGGCGGCTTCGACAAGTACGGGTACAATCAATTGCGGCCTTGGCTGCTGGACAGCAGCGTGGCCTGGGCGGCCCTGAAGAATCCTGATGCGGTCGGCTTCCAGTTCATCGAGGATCTTGCCAAAGACGGCACTCCCGGCATGGTCGGCACGATCTACAGTCACCGCTTCGGTCTTCCCGCGGCCCAGCCGAACATGACGATCACGTTCGACCCGGGCGTCGCCATCCACGTGACGACGTACTGGCCGGCCGACTTCAACCACGACCTCGTCGTGAACTTCAAGGACTACATCATCCTGGAGAGCAACTTCAACAAGACCAACGCCACGAACGCCATGGGCGATGCCGATGGCAGCGGCAAGGTGGACTTCAAGGATTACATCGTGCTGGAGAGTTCGTTCAACAAGACCTCCAGCCCCGAGCCGGCCACGATCGGCCTGCTGATCGCCGGCGGCCTGGCCCTGCTGCGTCGCAAGGCGTAAGCAAGACTGCACCGCTTTATATGAGCTGCACCAGGGAACTGCTCACTGAGTGGTTCCCTCTTTTTTTGTTGATTGGAAATGCCACCGGCACGCCCATGCTATCATGTAGAAATGGGGAGGTGCCGGCCGGGTCATGTCGTCGCAAGTTCAAGGGATACAACAACGTCCGAGTGCGAGGGCAGATGCGCGACGACTGTCCCTGCTTAGGTTTGCGTCTAAGGTGAATACGGTATGTATCTGCATAGAAACAGAATTCTGTGCACTATTCCACCCTTGACGGATTCAGGAACGGATGTACAATAGGACCTGTAGGCGGAGATGTATCAATTCCATGTACAGAGAGGAATGTGTGTATCCTGAGTCGATGCTCATGGAGAAGCACCTATCTAATCGAAAGGGAGATGTGCAATGAAGTCCACGATTTTGACTCTAGCTGTTGCGATGTTGGTTCTGGCCGGAACGGCCTCTGCCACCGTCCAGACCCTGGTCTATGCCGAAACCAAGAACATTGTCGTTGGTAGCTCCGGCTATCCAGGCGGCGGATACGGCGGAAAGTCGTACAACGTGAACTACAGCACGGACACCGGCTACGGCTACCGCATCAGCATGGCTGGCGAAACCGACTATTCCATCATGGACTTCAACCGCGCCGTCGCGCTGACTGATGTGGAAGCCGCCATCAGCGCCGCCTCGGGCACGACGTTCCACTTCACCGACGCGGCCCAGTTCGCCACGTACAAGGTGAACGTTACGCTGAACTACCAGCCTGCCAACGATTGGGCCGCCGTGGCCACCTTGGACGGCAATCCCTTCTCGTTTGCCTTCGTCCCGTCCGTGCGGCTGAGCAAGGGCCAGGATTGGATCGAGTCCAAGGCCACGTTCGTCACGGCCGATGGCGTCAATCCCTGGAAGGATGGCACCGGCGCCCCCTTGACCACTGCCAATGGCGCCAGTCAGTGGGGCGGCCTCGCCACGGCCCGCGCCAGCAACTTCATGGTTTGTAACGCCACCTCCGAGTTCTGGGGCATGGCCGACACGAACGGCGGCTTCGACAAGTACGGGTACAATCAGTTGCGGCCCTGGGCGCTGGACAGCAGCGTTGCCTGGGCGGCCCTGAAGAATCCCGATGCCGTCGGCTTCGAGTTCATTCAGGACATGGCCAAAGACGGCACCAACGGCATGGTCGGCACCATCTACAGCCACCGCTTCGGCCTGCCCGAAGCCCAGCCGAACATGACGATCACGTTCGATCCGGGCAGCCCGGTTGTCAGCCACACGTACTGGTCCTCGGACTTCAACAAGGACTTCGTGGTGAGCTTCAAGGACTACATCGTCCTGGAGAGCAACTTCGGCAAGAGCAACGCCACCAACGCCATGGGCGATGCCGATGGCGACGGCCTGGTGACCTTCAAGGACTACATCAGGCTCGAGAGCGAATTCAACAAGACCTCCAGCCCCGAACCGGCCACGATCGGCCTGCTGATCGCCGGCGGTCTGGCCCTGCTGCGTCGCAAGGCATAAGCAAGGCTGCACCTGTCTGAGTCGCACCAGAGAGCTGCTCACCTGAGCAGCTCTTTTTTTTTTGGAGGCGTTGCAAGCCCATCCGCACCGCCCTGCGGCCGAGGTGAGATGCCGGTCGGTGGCGGAATCCCAAGTCCGGGAAGCACAATAATATACGAAGACGCGGGGTGATATGTGGCGACTGTCCCTACGACAGGTCATGCCTAAGGGAAACATGGTACGTATCTGCATAGAAACAGACTGCTGTGTGGCATTCTACGCTTGACGGATACGGGAACGGATGTAGAATAGGTGTTGTTACAGCAGGCGGCAATGCCATCACGTTCATGTTCTAGCGAGAATGTGTTTCCTGGGTCGATACTCATGGAGAAGCACGTATCTAATTGAAAAGGAGACGTGAAATGAAGGCCACAATTCTGACTCTAGCTGTTGCAATGTTGGTTCTGGCGGGAACGGCCTCTGCCACTGTCCAGACCCTGGTCTATGCTGAAACCAAGAACATTGCGGTTGGCAGCTCCGGCTATCCGGGTGGCGGATACGGCGGAAAAACGTACAACGTGAACTACAGCACGGACACGGGCTACGGCTACCGCATTAGCTTTGGCGGCGAAACCGACATGTCCATCATGGACTTCAACCGTGCCGCAGCGCTGACCGATGTGGAAGCCGCTATCAGCGCTGCCGCCGGCACGACGTTCCACTTCACCGATCCCAGCCAGTTCGCCACGTACAAGGTGAACATCACTTTGAACTACCAGCCCGCCAATGACTGGGCAGCCCAGGCCACTGCGGATGGCAACCCCTTCTCGTTTGCCTTCGCCCCGGGCGTGCGGCTGAGCCGGGGCCAGAACTGGGTCGAGTCCCAGGCCACGTTCGTTACCGCTGACGGTGTCAGTCCCTGGAAGGATGCCACCGGCGCCCCCTTGACCACCGTCAATGGCGCCACCCAGTGGGGCGGCCTGGCCGCTTTGCGTTCCACGAACTTCATGGTATTCAACGCCACCGCCGAGCTGTGGGGCTTGGCCGACCAGAACGGCGGCTTCGACAAGTACGGGTACAATCAATTGCGGCCTTGGCTGCTGGACAGCAGCGTTGCCTGGGCGGCCCTGAAGAATCCCGATGCCGTCGGCTTCCAGTTCGTTGAGGACATGGCACAAGATGCCACTGCCGGCTGCGTCGGCACCATCTTCAGCCACCGCTACGGCCTGCCCGAGGCCCAGCCGAACATGACGATCACGTTCGATCCGGGCAGCCCGGTTGTCAGCCACACGTTCTGGCCGGCGGACTTCAACAAGGACTTCGTGGTGAACTTCAAGGATTACATCATCCTGGAGAGCAACTTCGGCAAGAGCAATGCCACCCCCGCCATGGGCGACGCCGATGGCGACGGCCTGGTGACCTTCAAGGATTACATCGTGCTGGAGAGTTCGTTCAACAAGACCTCCAGCCCCGAGCCGGCCACGATCGGCCTGCTGATCGCCGGCGGTCTGGCCCTGCTGCGCCGCAAGGCATAAGCAAGGCAGCACGATTTGCGCGAGTTACACCAGAGAGTTGCTCAACTGAGCAGCTCTCTCTTTTTTTGCACGCACGGCGCATAGGTAGAGCCGCAGGACAACGCGGCTCAACCTATGGCACCCATCGCTCCAGATTCCAGATTCCGGCTTCCTGATCCCGGGCTACTTCGCGTTCACATCTTTGGGATACGTGATCGGTCGGTGGTGCCAGTCGGGGATGGTGATGTCCTTGCTCTTGGCCCAGGCGGTCGCGTACAGCCGGGCGATGAAGATGGCCGAAGCCTGCAAACGCTCCTTGGCAAAGTCGAACACGGGGCCCTGCGGCCTCAGGGGTTGCTCATAGGCTGGCAGTTGGGCTTCCATCGCGTACAACGGCTCAACCAGGGCGTGCGACTGCTGCAGTTGAGCGGCGATGAACTCCTGCAGCTTGTCGGCCGGCAGGATGGAGCCATTGTCGATATCGAGCGCCAGCTTGAGCGGCAGCTTGCCCAGCAGGGCGTCGACCTGGCGGTGGATGCCCTTGACGGCGGGTTTGCCGGGCTCGAGCTTGCCATCGTGGTGGATGGTCGTGTGCAGCGGCATGCAGGCATCGCCGGCGTAATGGGCCAGGATGCCCGCGTACACCAGGGCCTTCTTCTGCACCTCGGGGTCGTCGGGCCATTTGCGATGCTCGGCGAAGGCCACCGCCAGCCGGTCGGTCCACTCCGCCAGGGCGTACGGCAGCAGCCCGATCTTGTACGGCTCGATGTCCTTTTGGAAGAGCAGGTGGAGGAACTTGTAGCGATCGGCCGGCAGCTCCTTGAGCTCGAAGAGTTCCATGTCGAAGTAGTGTTCCGGCGCCTCGGCCGCGGCCAGCTCGGGCGGCGCGATCGGCTTGGTGAAGAGATCCGGCTCACTTGAATCCTGCTCGATGGTGACGGCTCCCTGTCGGAAGAACTCGGGCAGGTCGGCCGGCAGGATGGTGACGGCCTCGTGGGCGGCGCGGGCGTGGCCCTCGGCGTGCCAGGCGTACGAGGGCGCGGCCGCAAAAGCGATCAGTACCAGGCACAACGTCAGCTTGCTACGCATTAGAGATCTCCTGCTTCGTGGGATTCAGCGAATGATACTGCGGAGTTGAGCCACATTCTACGCCGTCACCGTGGGTGAAAAACCGGCCTCGCTCGGCTCTGCATGGCAGGCCAATTCCTAGCCAAGAGATAGGGGCGCCGCCTGATTTGCCGGGATTTCCCACGCGGGTCAGGCCTTTTTCCGGCCACGCGAGCAGGCCTTCCGTAGAAGCTTTAGAAGCAACGGTTCCCAGTAATCTTGGTGATCCAATGCAACAAGTGAAGGCCCTATTCCGGGATTTGATGCAGAAGGTGCGAGTGCTGTTGGTGGAGGACAATCCCTCCGACGCGTCGCTCGTCGAGGCCATTATGGAGGATGTCACCTCCACTGACGTGCAGTTGACGTTGTGCGTAACGGCCCAGGAAGCCACTGACCGCTTACGTGGTGAGCGATTCGACGCGATCCTGTTGGACTTGGACCTGCCCGACAGCCGCGGGCTGGACACAGTCAACCGCATCAAGGCGGCAGCCGGCGACATGCCCATTGTCGTGTTGAGCGGGCACGATGACGAGGCGGCGGCCGTCGAGGCCGTGGCGCACGGCGTGCAGGACTACGTCATGAAAGGCACCGTCGATGGCCCCATGATGAGCCGGATCATCCGCTACGCTATCGAGCGCAAGCGGTCCGACGCCGAGTTGCGGCATCTCAACGAGACGTTGGAAGAGCGGGTCAAGCAGCGAACGGCCGATCTGGAGCAGACCGTCACGCGGCTGGGGCAGGCGATTCTCGAACACGAGCGCGACGCCCAGGAGGTAAAACACGTCCAGGAACGGTTTTATCGCATGCTGGACGCCATGCCGGTGGTCTTCTGGATCGTCTCGCCGGATCTGAGCAAGGTCCACTTCTGCAACGCCGCCGCCGAACGCGTCTGGGGCATTTCCCGCGAAAGCATCTACCAGAACCCCGACCAGTGGGTGGACATGATTCACGCGGAGGACCGGGAGGCCGTGCACCTGGTGATGCAGCGATGGCTATTTGGCCGAGGTTGGAAGGAAAGGAACGAGGTCACGGTCAGTTACCGGATCATCCGGCCGGACGGCTCGGTGGTGCGGTTGGCCGCGACGGGCTTCGCCCTGCTCGACGCTTGCGGGGAGTTGGAGTACATCGGCGGCTTTTCGACGCCGATCGAGACCCTCGCCCCGGACAACCAGGGCAGGAAACATCCTGGCGAGGGCGCCGGGAAACTATGGCAATTGCTTTCTCGTCACCGCCCAAGCCTTGAACCTCGGCCAGCCTTGGCCGATGCCATCACACGTGAAACCAAGGAGGAGGCGCTCGAAGTTGGCTCTGGCCGAGACCTGTAGTTTGCGTCTGTACCTAAGGCGGGGCGACGAAAAGGCACAGATCACAGCGCCCGACGGGCATTGCTGGCTTGCAGGGTTCGACCATTTGCTCGCACGCACTTCATCGACAGGGAGATGACCGGCAGGGAAGACCTGCGGCCCAAAGCCGACCCGGGGATTTGAACCCCGAACCCCGGCTTTACGAAAGCCGTGCTCTACCGTTGAGCTAGGTCGGCGACGAACCATCTTGTATCATTATCGGCCAAGACGGGCAAGGGGTTTTCGCAGTCTCTGAATTGGATGGAAAATACTACGCCGCCGGCGCTGGCGGTATGGTGCGGGTCGGGCTCGCGCCTATTGCCTAGGCTCGACGCTGGCATAGGTAGATCCGCGAGTACGCGGTTCAACCTATGGCACCCATTTCCGCGTCGGGTGCCATGCTTCCACGTCGTTTGGGGAAGCATGTTGGATTCGCATGCTTCTGCACAGCGCAGAAGCATGGCACCCAATTCAGACGCCCGTTTCAGGCATCGACTTCAGGCCACCGTTTCAGGGACCGACTTCAGGCACCCACTTCATCGTGAGCGCTGGCATAGGTAGATCCGCGAGTACGCGGCTCAACCTATGGCACCCAATTTGGGCACCCAATTTGGGCACCCAATTTGGACACCCAATTTGGACACCCAATTCAGGTGCCCGTTTCACCCAGCGACTTCAGGCCCTGCTTGATCGCGAGCGCACTTCCGGCACGATCCCGCTTTGTCATTTCACCTTCGGCGTTTATGATGGGGCCTGTCAAAGGAGTCTCCCGTCGTGAATTCGATCTGGTTGATTATTACGTCCCTGGCGGCGTTTGCCCTGGCGTACCGGTACTATTCAGCCTTCCTGGCCGCCAAGGTCGCGTGTTTGAACGACGCCCGCGTTACGCCGGGGCATCGGCTCAGGGACGGCGTCGATTATCACCCCACGCACCGGCTGGTGCTGTTCGGGCATCACTTTGCCGCCATTGCCGGCCCGGGCCCGCTGATTGGCCCGGTGCTGGCGGCGCAGTGGGGGTTCCTGCCGGGCTTCACGTGGATCATCGTCGGGGCGTGCCTGGCCGGGGCGGTGCATGACTTCATCATGCTCTGGGCCTCGACGCGCGAGGACGGCCTGTCGCTCTCGCGCATCGCCGGGCGGACCATCGGCCCGGTCGCGGGGCTGACGGCCTCCATCGCCACGCTGTTCATCATCATCTGCACGCTGGCCAGCATCGCCTACGTGGTGGTCAAGGCCTTGGGCGAAAGTTCCTGGGGCATGTTCACGATCATCATCACCGTGCCGGCCGCGCTGCTGACGGGGCTGTGGATGTACAAGATCCGCCCCGGCAGGATCATCGAAGCCTCGCTGATCGGCGTGTCCATCGTGATGCTGGGCGTGCTGCTGGGCAGGCCCTTTGCCGCCTCGTCCATGGGCCACTGGCTGGTGTTTCAGCCCAAGACGCTGTCGCTGATCCTGCCGGCGTACGCCTGCGTCGCCTCGCTGCTGCCGGTGTGGGTGCTGATGTGCCCGCGCGACTATCTCAGCTGCTACATGAAGATCGGCGTGATGATCGTGCTGGCGGTGGGGCTGCTGGCGGCACATCCCATGCTGAAGATGCCCGCGACCACGCCCTTCCTTTCCGGCGGCGGGCCGATCATCGCCGGGCCCGTCTGGCCCTTCATCTGCATCGTGATCATGTGCGGGGCCATTTCGGGCTTTCATTCGCTGGTGGCATCGGGCACCACGCCCAAGATGATCTACCGCGAGCGTGATGCCCGCATCATCGGCTACGGGGCTATGGTGCTGGAAGGCTTCGTGGCCATTGCCGCCCTGACGGCCGCCTGCGCGCTGGAACCGGGCGACTACTTCAAGATCAACGTCGCGCCGGACAAGTACGCCGCGCTGGTCGATACCTCTGCTCATCGCTTCAACTGGGACTTGCAGGCCAAAGAGTTCACCGAACTGGAGGCCGGCACGGGCGAGCAACTGGCCGGGCGAACCGGCGGGGCGGTCACGCTGGCTGTGGGCATGGCCAAGGTCTTCTCCAACCTGCCGGGCATGAAGACGCTCACCTCGTACTGGTACCACTTCGTGATCATGTTCGAGGCCCTGTTCATCCTGACGCTGCTGGAGACGGGCACGCGCGTGGCCCGGTTCGTGTTCCAGGAGGCCGTCGGGCAATTCCTGCCAAAGGCCAAGGCGGGGGCGAACAAGCCCAACTGGTCGCTGAATTTCCTCATGAGCGTGCTGGTGTGCCTGGCCTGGGGCTACCTGCTGTACATCGGCAACTTGGACACGCTCTGGCGGATGCTGGGCATTTCCAATCAGCTCTTGGCCACCATCGCGCTGGCCGTGGGCACGACGTACATCCTGCAGCACTCGCCCAAGCGGCGCTACGCCTTGTGTACGGCCATTCCGCTGGCGTTCGTGCTGGTGACGGTCATGACGGCCGGCGTCGAGAGCGTGTGGAGTTGGTGGGGCGATGCCGGCAAGCCCGGTACGCCCAATCCATTCCTGCTGAAGCTGGCGTGCGTGCTGTCGTCGATCATGCTGGTGCTGACGGCCATCATCGCGGTGGATGCGGCCCGGCGCTGGCGCACGCTGGTCAGCCAACCCTCTGAGCTGCGCATGGTGGCGTGATCGTGACTCCGGCCCTGCCAGACAATCCGCCCGCACCGCCGAAGAGTGCCTCGGCTCGTCTCAAGACGTGCTGCCGCGACGGCATTGGCAAGGGCCTGCCCACGGCCTTGTGGCTGCTGTCGTTCATGGTGCCGGTGTCGCTGGCGGTGACGATCCTCTCCTGGACGGGCGCGCTGGCCTGGGCGGCCCAGTGGCTGGTGCCGGTCTTTCATCTGGTGGGCCTGCCGCCCGAGACGGTGGTGTCCTTCCTCAGCGGCGTCTTCCTCAACGTGTACTCGGGCATCGCGGCCTTGGGCTCGATCCCGCTGACGGACCGCCAGGTGACCATCCTGGCCATCATGATCCTCATCAGCCATAACTTCGTCATCGAAGCCACGGTGCAGAAGAAGACCGGCTCGTCCGTGGTGGCCATGCTCGCGCTGCGGCTGGCCGGCAGCCTGGTGGCGGCGTACGTGCTGAACCTGATCCTGCCGGTGGGCGACGTGGTGGCGAGGACGCGCGGGGCCAACGTCAGTGGCCTGACGCTCTGGCCCATGCTGTGGGCCTGGGCCACTGCGACGGCCGCTCTGGTGGGCAAGGTCATCGGCATCGTGGTGGGGCTGATGGTCTTGCAGCGAGTCCTGAAGGAATTCGGCGTCATTGGCTTTCTTTCGCGGGTGTTGTACCCGGTGCTGTGGCTGCTGGGGCTGCCGCACAAGACGGCGTTCCTGTGGATCGTCGCCAACACGCTGGGCCTGGCGTACGGAGCGGCCGTCATGATCGAAGAGACCGCCACCGGCGAGATCGACCGCCGCGACGTGGAACTGCTCAACCGCTCCATCGCCATCTGCCACTCGCTGCTGGAAGACACGCTGCTCTTCGTGGCCATCGGCGCCTGGGCGGCCTGGATCACCTTCCCGCGCCTGGCCCTGGCGGCAGTGGCGGTGTGGGGCTATCGGCTGTGGCGGGCGGTCCGGGAAATGGGCCACAGAGGCACAGAGAGCACAGAGAAGAATAGAGAAGGATAGAGTCGCGTAACGCAAACACTGGCCGGGCCGGTGGCACGCTGAAATCGCCTTCGGGCGGGTGCCATAGGTTGAGCCTGGGTGCCATAGGTTGAGCCGCGCCGTTGCGGCTCTACCTATGCGGCCTGCGTTGCGAGACCGACCCGTCACATGCCTGCGGTGTGACAGAAGCATGCCTTTCCGCAGCAGCGCGTAAAGGCATGGCACCATCCGTGTGCCTTTTACCTCTTCCCGCCTGCGATCTCCGCGGTCTCGGCGGTGAATGCCTTTGTCTTACGACACCCGGCTGGTGCTCTTGTTTTCTTCGGCGTCTTCGGTGGCCAGGGCGGCGATTTTCGTCATGGAGACCAGCGTGCCCTTGGGCTCGTGGATCATGCCCATGAAGGGGATGGAGGCGAAGCGCAGCACGGTCGAGGTCAGGAACAGGATGTTGACGGAGTTGATGACCACGCCGCCGATGCTGCCCAGGTGCTGCCAGCCGAGCTTGTCCATGCCGTCGACGAACGAGCCGCCGACCACGGCCCCGACGGCGTTGGCCGCGTTCATCGCCACCATGAACATCGCCAGGTACGCGGCCTGGTTTTTCCCTGGCGCCACGTTCAGCGACAGCCGCAGCCAGCATATGCCCATGGCGCTGTTGAACGCGCACAGCAGGTTAATGGGAATCAGCAGCCAGAACGTCGCGGGCGTCACGAAGATCCAGAAGAAGGGGAAGATGGCCTTGAAGATGGTGGCCACCAGCAGCACCTTGCGCGTGCCGACGCGGTCGGCCCAGGCCCCGAAGAAGGGCGCGCACACCACCGACGCCAGCTCGCCGGCCGTGTTCACCAGCGCTACCCAGAAGTAGCTCATCTTCAGCCGGTCGATCATGTAGAAGTTGAAGAAGTTGGCGCCGAAGCCGATCGCCAGCGACCAGCACAGCGTGAAGATCAGCAGCTTGCGGAACCTTGGCCGCTGCCAGGGGATCAAGAGGGTTTCAATGACGCCGGCCTGCCGCTTGGGCATGGCCATGGGCGGCTCGTACGTCATGTAGATCAGCAGCCAGCTCACCAGGCCCGCGGCCGCGCCGAAGCCGACGACCCATTGCAGCCCTTCGAGCGTCAGGCCACGCTTCTCGAAGATGTCGATGAACCACGCCCCGACCAGCATGATGATGACGTTGACGGTCGAGCCGATCATGATGCGGCGGGCGAAGAACCGGCCGCGCTCGGTGGGCTCGACCAGGTCGGATATCCAGCTTCGCCGCGTGATCTCGGCCGAGTTGCCGAAGAATGATGCCGCCATCACGCATACCAGCATCGGCCAGAGCAGGCCATGCCGGCTGGCGCCCCAGAGCAGCAGCACGGGCAGCAGGGAGATGATGATTCGCAGCACACGGACCGCGCCCAGGTCGATCAGGGCCAGCTTCCGTCGGCTGCCACCGGTGTGGTTGAGCATGCTGTTGGTCGCCAGCATGCCAATCGAGCCGATGCTGCCGGCGGCCATGGCCAAGCCGACCTCAAATGGCCCGCCGCCCAGTTCCAGCACCAGGCCAGTCAGGAACGTGCCGCCCAGCGTCGCGCCTAAGGCGGTGGCAAAGCCATTCTCTGCCAGTAGAAATCTGGCGCTGCGACTCAGCCGCTCCTTTGGATGTAAATCAGTCACAACTAACCTGCCCAAAACAGTAGTCCGGAATCCGGCGAGCCGGAATCCGGGGGTTTAGTTCACTTGGCACATTCTCGCTTGGCGGAACTCGTTCTTTCCGGCTTCCAGATTCCGGATTCCCGCTATTCAAAGCGTGCTCCTCGATTCCTTCGCGTACGATCTTAACCCATCGCACCGACCGGGTGCGACGGTTCTCGTCTTTGCCATAAGCCACAAGGGCCTGAATAGTCCAGCCCAGGGCGCCGCTTCGCTCTGCCATGGGTTGAGGGCTGCGATGGTCTTAGCCCTGCACGGGCGTGACAGCTTGGCCTCTCACGCCCTGACAGGGCTTAGCTGTGAGTGCATCCTTACCTGGGGCGTTGCCCCAGGCTGTAGTCTCTCAGCCCTTCGGGCTGCAGGGTGAAACTGCCCGATAGGTAGCACCGGTGTTGGATTACACAAAAACCCGTATCCCCGCGTTCTCCGTGGCCTCCGTGGGTAAAAACGCCGTTGTCGAAAAGCAATTGACGTTGCGGCCGGTGCATGGCAGAGTATACGCCCTTGGACGGTGCCGGTGCTCTGGCCGTTTTCGTCGGTGCTTCCAGGCTTGGTTTGAAGTTCCAGCCCTAGCGGCCCTCGGCCGTGAAGTGCCTCCATCGAGGCGGGAGAAGTGTCCATGCGGCGGTTTGGAATCCTGGCCGGTGTTGTCGTCATCGTGGCGTTGTCGAGCGGCTGTCAGCATGTCTACGGGCCCAAGCCCTGGACCAGCGTGGTCGCGTCGGAAGAACTGGCCAAGGCCTCGCTGCAGTATTACTGGCGAACGCAGCTGGTGCTGGAACCGGGCGAGAGCCTGCGTAATCTCTGGCAGATCGACCTGGACGTTTACGCCCTGACCAGCACCAACCGCCTGATCTCCATCGACGCGCTCTCTGGCAGCCCGCGTTGGACGTTGAAGATTGCCGAGCCGACGCAGGTGGTCTTCGCGCCGTGCCACGCCAACGACGTTTCGCTGCCCCAGCAGACGGGGCTGCTGGAGGTCACAGAGCCCAACACCATTCCGCGTCTCAAGCCCTTTAACGCCGTCATTATCAACACGCTCACTACGGCCCTGGTGATCGAGCGCAACAGCGGCACGGTCATGCGGACGATCAACTTCCAGTTCGCGGCCAATACCGGCGGCTCCTGCGATGGCACGTATTTCTACGTGGCCTCGGTGACGGGCCGGTATTACGCCATCCGGTTGTCCGAAGGGCTCCAGGAATGGGAGATGAGCGGCGACGATCTCATCTCCGTCAAGCCCGTGTATTACAATCACCGCCTGTACGTGGCCACGCACGCCGGCACGTTCATGTGCGTCTCGCCGAACCTCGCCGCGGATCGGCACCTGTGGACGCAGAAGACCGATGGCCCGATCACGGGCGAGTTCGTGGTCGATGCCCGCGGCTGCTTCGTTCCCAGCCAGGACTTCCGGCTGTACGCCTACGACGCCCCCAGCGGCGGGGAACTTTGGAAGTACGTGATGCAAGGCCCGCTGCGAACGGCTGCGCAGGTTTCGGCCCGCAGCGTTTTCCAGTACGCCGATCATGATCGCTTCTATGCCCTGGACCTGGCCAGCGGGCGCAAACGCTGGGACAACCCATCCGACCGGCTGGTGCTGGGCAGCCTGGGCAACAATGTGGCGGTGCTGACGGCCGATCTGCGTCTCGTGGTGACCGACGAGATGACCGGCGAGGCGTCGTATTCGGTGCCGATGACGGGGCTGAGCCTGTTCGTGCCCAACGCCTCGCGCCCGGCGATCTACGCGGGCTCCGACGACGGCAAGGTCGTGTGCATCCGTCAGGCCAAGTCGGGCCCGCTCAAGCCGGGCATGCTGAGCGAAAGCGCCAGCCAGCCGGCTACTTCGCAGGCGGCGAGCGCACCGGCATCGGCGCCGGCTGCGGCCCCGGCGGAGACTCCGGCCGCTACGCCCACTGAGACGCCCGCCGCCACACCCGAAGCTACGCCAGCGACGCCGGAGGCCACCCCGGCCGCACCGGAAGCGACGCCGGCACAGCCGTAGGTCCACAGCCGAGGGCGGCTGCGCCACGGGATGCACAGCCGAAGGTGGCTGTGCCACGGGACGCAGGGGCCACAGCCAAGAGTGGCTGTGCCATGGAACGTAGGGCGTGCAACTTGTTGCACGCGGGTGGCGGGACTGGCGAAATCGCGGGGCCCGCCCCGCTGGAGTGCACAGCCAAGGGTGGCTGCGCCACGAGTGAATAACAGCAAGCCTGAAGGAGATACCTTGGATATTCAAATTCGTCGTGCATTGATCAGCGTCTTTGACAAGACCGGCATCGTGGACTTCGCCAAGGCTCTGGCAGCCTCGGGCGTCGAGATCATCTCCTCGGGCGGCACGGCCAAGGCCATCGAGGCCGCCGGCGTGAAGGTCCGCTACGTGCAGGAATGGACGGGCTTTCCCGAGATGCTCGGCCACCGGGTCGTGACGCTGCACCCCAAGGTCCACGGCGGCATCCTGGCCCTGCGCGACGACCCGGCCCATCAGGCCGACATGGTCAAGTACGGCATCGAGCCCATCGACCTGGTCTGCGTGGGGCTCTACCCCTTCGAGCAGGCCATCGCCAAGCCCGGGGCCACGCTGGCCGACGCGGTCGAGATGATCGACATCGGCGGGCCTTGCATGGTGCGGGCCGCAGCCAAGAATCACAAGTTCGTCACGGTGGTGACGAACGCCGCGCAATACGCTGCCGTGCTGGACGAGATGAGCCGCACCGGCGGCAAGGTCAGCCAGGACCTGCGCAGCCGCCTGGCCCGCGCCGCCTTCTCGCTGACGGCCCAGTACGACACCGCCATCAGCCACTACCTGTGCGAATCGGCCGGCGAGAGTTTCCCGCAGCGCATCAGCTTTGGCTACCAGAAAGTGGCCGACCTGCGCTACGGCGAGAACCCGCACCAGAAGGCGGCGTTCTATGAAAGCTCGGATGTTTCCGAGCCGTGCGTGGGACATGCCAAGTTCCTCGGCGGCAAGGAGATTTCCTACAACAACTACTTCGACGCCAACGGAGCGTTCGAGCTGGTCAAGGAGTTCGACGCCCCGGCCGTCGCCATCATCAAGCACGCCAACCCGGCAGGTTGCGCCACCGACAACGACCTGGTCGAGGCGTACCGCAAGGCCTACTTCGCCGACGTGAACGCGGCCATGGGCGGCATCATCGCCCTGAATCGCCCGGTGACGAAGGAACTGGCCCAGGCCATCGTCGAGACCTACCAGCGTTGGGGCAAGCAGCGTGGGGCCGGCGGGTTCTTCGCCGAGATGATCGTCGCGCCGGCGTATGAGGCCGGCGCGGTCGAGGCGATCCGCGCCCGTCAGGGCTGGGGGCCCGAAGTGCGCTTGCTGGAGACCGGCCCAGTCACTGGCCAACGCAACCATGAGAAGTACCTCAAATATGTGGTCGGCGGCATGCTGGTGCAGGATCGCGACCTGCTGGCGCTGAACGAGGCCGACTGGAAGGTCGTGACCAAGCGTCAGCCGACGGCTCAGGAGCTGGACGACCTGCGTTTCGCCTGGATCGTGTGCAAGCACGTCAAGAGCAACGCCATCGTGCTGGCCAAGGGCCGGACGCTGCTGGGCGCTGGCGCCGGCCAGATGAGCCGCGTGAACTCCGCCAAATTGGCCACCATGCTGGCGGGCCAGTACGGCGGGGGCGGCGTGGTCGAGACCAAGGGCTCGGTGCTGGCATCCGCTGCGTTCTTCCCCCTCCCCGATAGCCTGAACTGGGCCAGCGAGGTCGGCGCCTCAGCCGTCATCGAGCCCGGCGGCGGCAAGAAGGACGCCGACGTGATCGCCCGGGCCGATGAACTTGGCCTGGCCATGATCTTCACCCATGCACGGCACTTTAATCACTAGGCCATGGTCGCACTGGGCCGTATAGGATCGCTGGGCCGTGGTCGGATACCTGGAAGGTTTTTGGGGCATGAACTCCTCTCCCTTTGGGAGAGGGTGCCGCGAAGCGGCGGGTGAGGGGACGCCTTTGCCCCCATCCATCCTGCCCTCTCCAAAGGGAGAGGGGTATAGAACAAACGTAGCCGGCGTCTGGGAACCCCAGACGCCGGCTCTTTAATTTCCACGTACGACGGACTACTTCCTGCGGCGGAGCAGGCTGATGCCGCCGAAGGCCAGCAGGGCCATCGTCGCCGGCTCGGGCGTCATGGTCAGGGCCACGTCGTCCACGCCGATCATGGCGCTGGCGCCTTCAACTCGCAGGACGATTGACAGGGGCTGGCCGGCCAGAGAGCCGGGAACTGCGGCCGAGGTCAGGCTCAGTGCCGAGCCGCCCTGCGTCCATGTACCGCCCACAACGCCCGTCTCGCTCAGGGTCGTCACGTCGCCGGTGAGCGTGAGCACGGGGGTGGTTCCCGCCAGGACGGTGAAGGTGTAGATGTTGGCCGGATCTGCGCCTGGGGCCGAGTCATTGTTCGCCCACATGCCGGCCTTGCAGGACAGCGTGTAGGTGGCGCCCGCCGTTGCGGAGGCGGCCAGGTTCTGCGAGAACTGCGAATACGCGTTCCACACCTGCATGAGCGCCATCTGACCCGAGCCATACCCGCCAATGCCGCCGCGAGTTATGAAGTCAGCATAGTTGCCGTTGATGGCGCCACGGGAATAGGTCCAGTTGTCGGGCTGGATGTCCCAGTCCTGATTCAAGCCCGTGTAGGACGGGGTAGTGAACCCGGGATTCAGGACGGCGATAGCGTCCGCCTGCACGCTACTTACAGCCAGGAATGCCAACACTGCAACAACAAGAGTTGCCGTCTTCATTGATTCCTCTCCTTTGCGTAGGACATGTGAAACGAGGGGGCCAACGCCACCGCGGCTCTGGATCCCTCTAGGCTCAACCAATAATGCTACCACGAACCGCAATAATGTCAATCGCTATCTATGACCCGCCGGCTTCGCATCGCTGGCGTTGGCTGTGGCGACGGTCACAAGTGCCAGGCGCTGCGACTCTTGCGTCAGCCGTCTGGGCACATCGTTTGATGGACGGCGGGGCTGGAAAAACACAAAGTGCGACTTGGCCAAGCGATCCTACAGCACGTGCTTGAGCAGGTCGATAGGCCGTTCTACCAGCGCCTTGGCGCCGGCGCCGAGAAGTTCATCGGCCTGGCGGAAGCCCCACAGGGCGCCGATGGGGTACATGCCGGCCCCCACCGCCGTCTGCATGTCGATGGACGTGTCGCCGATGTACGCAAAATCCTCCGGCGCGATCTTCATGTCCCGCGCGATGGCCAAGGCCGATGACGGATCGGGCTTGAGCGGCACGTCGTCCCGGGCGCCGCGGACCAGGTCAAAATGCTCCAGGCCGATGAACTCGCTCACCGTGGCTATGGTGGCGTCATCGGGCTTGTTGGAGAGCACCGCGCAGCGCATGCCGGCCTTGCGCATGGCCTCGACGGCCTCGACGACGCCATCGTATGCCTTGGTCTTGATGTTGTAGTTCTTGGTGTAGATCCCGCGATAAACCGCCGTCAACTTGGCCAGCACGGTCTCGTCAGTGCGGAGTTCGGGCGGCATGGCTCGGCGGGCATAGTTCAGCATGCCCTCGCCGACCATGTACTTGTGCTCAGCCACGTTGGGGCGTGTGGGCAGGGCCAACTGGGTCAAGGCCGCGTTCATGGCGGCGGCCAAGTCGTCAATCGTGTCCAGCAACGTGCCGTCCAAGTCAAAAATCGCAGCCAGAAATCGCATCGTTTATCCCATCAAGGCAAGAAGCGGGAATAGGGAATCGGGAAGCCGGAATCCGGCAAGCCGGAAACCGGAGAGCCGCGCCAACCACTATATCGTAGCTGCCAAGCCGTCCGAAGCAATCTTTGGATCGTGCCGCTGGATAGTGCCGGTGAATGGGACCGGTGAGTGGGGTGCCGTGAATGGGTGCCGTGGTTTGCGCAGCGGAGCGCAGCAACCACGTCGTGCCAGGGGCCATGCCTTCATGCGTACTCGCGGAAAGGCATGTGGGCCGCCTTGCGGGTAAGGC
>CAITIS010000154.1 GCA_903892515.1 uncultured Planctomycetota bacterium
ACGCCCACACCGATGCTCGCCGCGGATCAAGTCGCCGCCATCCTGAACTGTTCAACGCGCACGGTATATCGCTTGGTCGATTCGGGCCGCATGCCGCCACCCTGCCGGCTGGGTGGGCTGGTCCGCTGGAACGCCGCCGTCCTCGAGGCGTGGATAGCCGCCGGATGTCCGGCTCCCGCCAAGCAGGCCGACCGGCAGATTCAGCGGAAATAGCAGCAGTATTCCCTTGGTCTATGGCGGTGGTTGAGGCTCAGTGTGCTCGCAAGCCTCAAACGCTTGCCGAGGTGAAGAATGGCGACGATTTACCGCAAGATGTACCCGATCCCGATGCCCCAGAACGCCGAAATCATCATCCGCCGGGGCGAGAGACTCGCCAGGTGGACCAGCGGCAAAGGCCAGATCCGCATCGCTCCGGTCGTGGACGACAAGCACGTCCAGTTCGTCTCGGACTGCTGGTATGTTCGCTACCGCGACGCCGACGGCGGCATGCGTCGCGAATCCACCGGCTGCCGTGACAAACAGGCGGCCGAAAAGGTGCTGGCGAACATCCTGGCCGGCGTGGACAAGGTCAAGGCCGGCGTAATGAGCCGCGAGGAGATGACCGCCTCGGACGAACTGAACACTCCCATCGACCGGCACGTGAAACAGTACCTGGCCCAACTGGCGATCAAGACCATCCGGGGCCGGAAGGTTTCGCCCAAGCACGTTGGCCACGTCCGCGAACAGCTCGACCGCGTGATCCGCGAGTGTCGATTCCGGCGGTTGCGCGACATAACCCGCCAGGCACTCCAGCGGTGGATGAACAAACTCGCCTCCCAGCCGCGAGACGCGGACGATCCCCAATCCGAGCCGCTGGCGGCCCGGACAATCAACATGCATCGCGCGGCCATCGTCGCCTTCTGCGGCTGGTGCGTCAGCGACGGGCGTCTGCCGTCAAATCCGCTGGCTGGTCTTCCCAAGGCTGAGGAGTCCGAGCCGGCGCGACAACGCAGGCCGTTGAGCGAGGATGAGATTGCCCGATTGCTCAAGGCGGCTCGGGAACGCCCGCTGCTGGATGCCCTTACCGTCCGGCGCGGCAAGAACAAGGGCAAGCCGCTGGCCAAGGTCGGCGACGAACAGCGGCGAGCGCTCGAACGTGCTGGGCGCGAGCGGGCACTGGTTTACAAATTCATGATGCTCACCGGCCTTCGCCGCAACGAGGCGGCCTCGCTGACCGTCGGTGCCCTGTGTCTGGATGACAACAACTCATACGTCAAGATCGAGGGCAGGCACGCCAAGAGCGGGAAAGGCGCAACGCTGCCGCTGCGCGGCGACCTCTCCGATGACCTCCGCAAGCATGTTGCAGGCATGGCGGCTGGTGGGACTGATAGCGCCCTGCCGCCCGACTGCCGCTCGATGGCTCGCGTTTCGCCCGACACCCCGCTGTTCGACATCGACTGGCGGAACCTGCTGCGGACGTTCAATCTCGACATCGCCGCCGCCGGCATCGCCAAATGCGACGCCCAGGGCCGAACAGTAGACGTTCACTGCCTTCGCCACACCTTCGCTACACTGCTGGCCCGTAACGGCGTCATGCCCGCCACGGCCCAGAAGCTTATGCGTCATAGCGATATTCGCCTGACGATGAACGTCTACACCCACCTCGACTTGGCCGACACCGCCAGTGCGGTGGCCGCGCTGCCGGCGTTCTGAAGACATCCCGCCCTCGCGTCTCGATGGCTTCCACCGTCACTGCTCGATAGTCGTCGCTTCCCGCTGGGACTCTCCGTGCCGATAATCGAGCTTTCGGTAGCGTCGTGCCCGTACCATCCAACCGGTGATGTCCAGCCTGTGGCGCGCCTGCATCGGCGACTGCAGCGCCGCGACGACGTGGAAATGCTCTGAGTCGGTAGTGTTTCCGCAGGTGTTCACGCCCGCTCTGGGTGACCAACTCGGTGCCCTCTTTCACGAAAGGTGACCAACTTGGTGCCGGACAGCAGTCCACCACAGACGCGAAATGGCGCGATTGTCATCTGTTGTCAAAACCGGCGGCGAAAATGGGCAGTCGCGCAAGGCTTTGCGGGGTTGTGGCTTGGGGAAAGCTGTCGCCGATTGTCAACGCCTGTCGCGTCCTGGCAACTGCTGACATGAAAAGCGGGCGAAGGGATTCGAACCCTCGACGTCCAGCTTGGGAAGCTGGCATTCTACCACTGAATTACGCCCGCATAATGCGCATTATCGCCAGGGCGTCCCGGCGGGTCAAAACAATAAAGAAGCCCTGATTTCTCAGGGCTTTTGCGGCATTGCGTGCAGCCGTCTTAGCTGACCTGCAGGGGTCGGCCCGTCCTGGTTGGTTCGGCTGTGCGGCAACGCCCTTGGAATGCCCGGCCGGTGAGCGGCTGCGCCCTGGCGCCGACCAGATTGAGAGGCGGCCAGCGGTGGCCGCTTCCAGCCCGAGCATCGTTGGCGCATCCGCTTCCTGCCGCCGCGCTCGACTCGGTGCTACTTCCCGCCGGATGGCTTGGGCGCGGCCACGTCGTGGTGGGCGGCCTCTTGCTGCTGGAGCGCGGCGTCGTTGTCCATCAGCATGGCCTCGGCCTGCTTCCGCACGGCCTCTTTATCGCCTTTGCTCTTGTACAGATCGATCAGGGCAATCCGAATGCCGTTTCGCAGCCCCGGCGACTTCACACTCGTCAGGTACCCTTCCATGGCCTTGATCTGTTCGTCGGGAGGCATGCTCTCCTTGAGCAGCACGATGGCCATGAAACCGGCTTCGCGCGGATTGAAGCTGATCTCGTTGAAGGTGCGAATCTGGGCCAGGTGCATCATCTCGGGCGATTGGCCCATCATCCACGGGGCCGCGGCGCCAGGGCCGCCCTGTCCCATCATCATCTGAGGGCCGCCCATATTGTTCGGGCCGCCAGGAGCACCCGGACCATTCATCGGCCCCATGTTCGGGCAACCAGGAGCGCCGCCGGGCCCTGGCCCCATGTTCGGGTTAGGACCACCCATGCCGCGTCCGCCCTGCCACTGCGGCTGGCCGCCGGCTGGCGCAGTTGGAGGCGGAGGAGGCGGATTGCCAGTCTGGCCGCTTGGCGGTGGAGTTCCGGTGGAAGCGGAGAAGAACGCCCCACCCTGCACCGTCACGGGCGTCTGCGGGTTCAGGTCCACCGAGTCATCGGGCGGCGTGGACAGATTCAGGCCTGGATTGCCGCGGGCCTGACCGTCGCCGGCCATTGCGCAGGTCAACGCACAGGCGATCACGGCCACTGCGGCCAACGTCAACGGAAGAAATCTCTTAGCTCGCACCATTGCTGTCGCTCCTTTCAGTCATCGTGGGGAAGCCCACACTCGGAATCGTCAGAAAATCGGTCTCGCTTGATAAAGAAGGCAAAGGCGGAACCGCCAGCCCGCCGGTCACGCCCGTTTCTGAGGGCGAATCTGGCCACGTGGCGGCTGCGGGCAGGGTCAGTCCCGAAGAGGTCAGGTACGGCTCGGCCGCGGATGGCGCCGTTGAGACGATGGCCACGGCGGCCTGTTGCGCTGGCCGGGAAGCATCGTGGAACATCAGGGCTATCGCGAGGGCAACGCACGCCGCCACCGCCGCCGCGGCGGGCAGCACGATGGTGAGCCGACGTCGCAGCGTGCGCCGAGCTCGCAGCGCCAGCATGGCCGCAAAGTCGATCTGGGCGAAACGCACCGATCCGCCCTGCCCATCGATGGCCCCGGCCAGCCGCTCCAGCGCGGCCAGCACGGCCTGTTCTCTCTCATCCTGGTCCATGTTTGTTGCCATCATCGCGCTCGCTACCCACCTAAGGCCTGGCGCAAACTCGCCAAGGCGGTGAATACCGCCGACTTGACCGTGCCTTTGGCACAGCCCATCACATCGGCAGTCTCTTGCACGCTGAGGCGCCGCAGGAACCGGCAGGCGATGGCTTCGCGCTGGCGGGAGGGCAGTCCCTGCATCGCCCCGGCCAGTCGCTCCAAGTCCTCAGCCGCTTCCATATCCGCACCCGCCAGCGGGGCCTTGGCGTCCTTGAGCAGCATCTCGTCAAAACTCGCCATCCGGCGACGGCGGTGAATCTCGCGGGCCACGTTGAGCGTGATGCCCATCAGCCAACACATCGCCTCACCGCGGGCCTGCCAGGAACGCCGCTTCTGAAACGCCCGCAGCAGGGCTTCCTGGGCGGCGTCGGCGGCGTCGGTGGCCGACAGACCCTGCGCCAGGGCGAACCGCAGCAACTCGGGCCCAGCCAATTGAGCAAGCTCACCGAAGGCGGCATCACTACCTTCAGCGGCATGCCGCATGAGCTCCGATACCCTTGGCCGCGTTTGCATCGCTCTCCAGATAATGTCAGCAGCAGACGAAAGGTTTATCGGCGAAAGCAGGTTTTCCGCATGCGAAAGTTGGGAGGGGACGGCTACGTGAGAGGCGCGGGGCACTGCCGATGGCGTGCAAAGTGTAAGACACGTCTAGAACCGGGTTCAGCCGATTTGCGCCCCATCTCGCCCGCCTTCGGGCGCGAAGCCGAGTGAGAAGACATTGAATGGGGCCGCGAAATCCACAGCCGAGGGCGGCTGTGCCACGGGCCATGAAACCAGCTTTAGTACCTCAGCGCCGGCGAGTCGGACTTCAGGCAACTCCTGGCCATGTCCCAATCGGACTCGACGGTATGCTCGCTGACGAGATGGCGTATCGGGCACTGGCTGCAGGGCGGGAAGCCTTCGCAGCCATGTTCCAGCAGCGGCGCGATCACGTCATAGCAATCCTGCAACTTAAAGAGCGTCACTGTGGCGTTGCCAATCTTCACCTGCCGGTGCAGGCTGCGTTCGAACATGAAACGGTGGTAGCGGCCTTCGTCGGTGATCGGGCAGGCCTTGTTCCGCCACGACCACGTCCGGCCTTCGACCACCCGACCATCGGGCAGTTTCATCGGGAGACTTTCCGTGCGATAGCCCACGCACGGCGCCCGCCGCGAACACTCCACGACGTGGTGGAAGGTGTTAGCGTTGTACGTTACGCCCAGCAGCAGGCCGTAGCCGCCGTCGCGCCAGAGCATGCCCAGGGGCGAATCCTCGCCCATGGTGATGGTGCGATGGTGAAACTCGGTGTAGCGTCGAGCATCCTTGCCCCAGGCTGCAAATGGGTGCGAGGGATCCCAACTGCGCAAGACCCCCTTCTGCCGCCAGAACGTGTCGGGGATGATGCCATTGGTGCTGCGCGAGCCTGTGGCGTCCCACCACGGCGCGCCCTCGTCGGTGAAGATCCGCATGTGATTGAACGAAGGCAGCAGCAGCGTGCCGTCGCGCGTGACGACCTCCTGCAACGCCCGGATCACCATCAGCGGCCCGCCGTCGGCCTGGCCGAAGCTCTTGAGTGAGGAGTGCACCATCACGCGGATGCCGGCGTGCAGGCCAACTTCGCGCAGACCGGCGATGAGTTCAGATTGCGTCACGATAGGAGTAGATTCGCTCATGTTGTTACGAATGCCCGAGCATCCTCACAAATTTGATGACGATCAGCGCCAGCATGCCCAACAGGTACAGGGGCAGGAAGAACAGGGCGACCTTGGCCGCCCGCGTCATTTCTATACGCGGCATAATTCACCTGATTCGAAAACCGGAATCGGGAAGCCGGAATCCGGAAAGAACGCTGCAATCCTGCTTCCAGGCTGCATTTCCGGATTCCGGATTCCAGATTCCGGATTCCAGATTCCAGATTCCCGACTCCCGACTCCCGACTCCCGACTCTTAAATCCGGGCACGGGTCACAAGGCCCTTCATGATGTCATTATAGTAAATCACGCCCAGCATGTGGTCCGTGATGTCCACCACCGGCAGCATGCGGAAGTGGTACTTGGCGAACAACTCGGCGATGTCGTCCTTGACCGCGTCCTGCTCCACCGAAACCACCGGCGCGGCCATGATGTCTTTGAGCGGCGTCGGGTCGGGAGAGACCACGATCTGGCGCAGGTCGGCCACGCCCACCAGCGTATTCTCGGCTGGATCAACCAGGTAGATGTACCCGATCGGGTCAGGATCGAGCGATGGCGACCGCAATTGTTGCATCGCCTGGCCGACGGTGGTGTCGGGCGGCATCTTCAGGTAATTCTGCGACATCAGGGCCGATGCCTTGGACTCGTGCTCCGACAGGATCGCTTCGGTCCGGTCAGCCTGGTCCTTGGGCAGCAAGGCCAGCAATTCGGTGCGGTCATCCAGCGGCAACACCGACAGCAGGTCGGCCAATTGCGCCACCGACATCTCTGAGAGAATGGCCTTGGCTCGCTCCTGGTGCAGATCGGCCACCAACTGGCGCTGGGCCCGCGGCTCGGCCTCCAGCAAGGTCTCGGCCGCGGTTTCCGCGTCCAAGGCCGAGAACACCGCCTGCTGCTCTTCGCCGGATAGTTCTTCCAGCGCGTCGGCCAAGTCTTCGGGCGGCAACTCGGCTATCAGCCGGCGCGGAATCGACAGGCTCACCTTGTCGCCGGAGACCGCGTCTTCGATGGACAATGGCTGGACGTACTTCCAGGAGATGAGGCGGTCCTTGCCCACGTGCAGCCAATTCAGCCCCCACTTCCGCAGGAAGCCGTTAAAGGAGACGTCCACGTGCACCAAGATCATCCGGCCCTTGCTCTCAAGCAGGTGCACGTCGTTGACCACCTCGATCTGCCGGCCATCCAGGTCCAGGATGGTCTTGCCCATCAGGTGCTCATTGACCAGCAGCCAGCCGGGCTGATCGACGAAAGGAGGATACAGTTCGCCCTTGTCGGGCGGCAGGACGAAAACCGCGTCCTTCTCGATCTTGATGACGCGATCCCACGGGATCATCTCGCTGGGATTGCCCCAGCCGTGGTTGATGTAGATGCCGATGGCTTCGGGGTACGGCTCGGCCATTTTGAAGACCAGGTCCGAAAGCCTTCCCAGGCGAAAGGATTTGCGCGTCTCGCACACGCGGCGATCCAGGAGATCGGAGAAGAAAAAGAACTGGTAGTCTTTTCCGTTTAGCGCCAATTTGGCCTGGGTCAATGGCATGGTTTCACCGCTACTTTCCGCCGAACCATTCCGGGAAGAGAACCGAGATCCCGAAGAGGCTGGAAACCAGGATAACAAAAACCGTGATCGACCAGTTGGCGAAGTTTTGCCAGCGCGTGTTCACGTGCTCGCCCATGAGCGGCTTGTCGTTGAGCAGCAGGATCAGGAAGATCAGCGCCGCCGGCAGCAGCGTGACGGCCACCACCTGCACGAAGATCGTGATGGCGTTCTGCTGGGACTGGGTCGAAACCAGCGAGACGACTCCGGCCGAAAGCAGCATGAGCACGTACGCTACATAGAACCAGGGCGCTTCGCGAACGCTCTTGTTCAGGCTGTGGGCCCAGCCGAACACCTCGCCCATGGCCCAACTGGTCGCCAGCGAGATGCACAGCGCGCCCAGGAAGCCGGCATCGAACAGCCCGATGGCAAAGAGCAGCCTGGCCCAATCGCCCCACGTGTGGTTGGGCATCACGTGCGGCATCTGCTCGGCCGTCTGGGCGGCGGACTCGACGGCGATCTGACCACTCGGGTTGTAGTAGAACAAGGCCGCGGTCGTGATGATGATGAACGCGGCCACCGCACACGTCAGACACGCGCCGAACAAGGTGTCGATCTTGCCGAACTTGACATCCTTGATGTCCATGCCCTTATCGACCACGGCCGATTGCTGGAAGAATATCTGCCAGGGCGTAATCGTCGTGCCGATATTGGCCATGACCAGCGTAATGAGCGCCGCTGGCGTTAGAAACGAGTTGAACTCGAATTGCGGGTGGTAGAAGCCCTTGGCCACCGCCGACCAGCCCTGATCGACATTGCCGGACATCATCGCCCACACGGCCGCTGGGATGTAGACGAGGTTGAACAGGCAAAAGAACAGCGTGACCTTTTCAAAGGTCCAATACTTGCCGCTGATGACGATGCCCAGCAGCAAGGCCGTCACGCCAAAGACCGTGATCCACTCGGGGATGTGGAATATCCGCATCGCCTGCGTCATGCCGATGTACTCGGTCACGAGCGTCAGCCAGTTGATCAGGGCCAGGTCGAAGATGGAGAACCAGCCCCAGAACTTACCGAAGCCGTCGAAGATGGCCTCGGCGTGGCCTCGCTTGGTGACGGCGCCTAGCCGGACAGTCATCTCCTGGACGTAGTAGGCCATCGGCACCAGGATGACGAAGGCCCACAGCATGTTAAAGCCGGTCTTGGCGCCGGTCTGGGCATACGTGGAGATGCCGCCGGCATCGTTGTCGGCGACCATGGTGATGATGCCCGGCCCAAGGACCGCCAGCAGGATGAGCCAGCGACGTTTGAGCCGGCCAATATTGTGGATGCTTTTGCTGATCCAGTACATGAAAACACCTGAGGGTCCATGTTTCGCTCGCCCGGGCGGCCAACTTCACCGACAAGACCCCAACAAGATACCACGCAAGAGCGACGTTCTGAATACGGCGTTTGGAGTTTGCGGAAACCGGCAAAGCCGCTCAAGTATATGAGAGCGGGATTCCAACTGGCCTTTCGTCGGCCAGATTAGCGGCTACGTGAGGCAACCACCACGCTGCGCACCGCAGCGATCGCGCGTCCGCAGAGCCGGCGTGTGCAAAACTCCGCTCGGGCCAGGGTGCCGGGTGCCGTGGCCGCGGAGTCCAGCGGCCACGTTTGGCCACTTGGCACCAACTTTAGTCAAACGTTGTGCCACTGGGGGCAGCCGGCGCGGGTGCTGGCGCCGGTGCTGGAGCCGGAGTGGCCCGGACAGGCGTCGGACGCGGCGCGGGCGTCGTTACCGTGCGCGGCGCCACCGGCGTAGCCGGACGCGATGTCGCCGATGTTGCGACGGAGGCCGGACGCGACGTTACGTTGGCCGATGCCGGCAGCCAGATCTTCTGGCCAATCTTAAGTTTGGTTGGATCGACGCCGGGGTTGGCCTCTTCGAGCGGCTTGGCCATTCTCGCATCGCCCAGCACCTCGCGGGCGATGCCATAAAAGCCCTTATCGCCCTGCTTGATCACATAGAACCGCTTGCCGGAAGTCTGGTCGACGCCCGGTCCGCCGGCGTGATTGCCATTGGCAGCGGCCGATGCGGCACTCGGCGTGCCGGCGGATGGCGTGGCCGTGGCGACCGGCGGAGCAGGCTTGGGTGGAACGTGAATCGTCATGCCTTCGTGCAGGGCGGCGTTCTTGTTGGCGCTCTGAATGGCGGCATACAGGCTGCCATCGCCGTACTCGCTCTTGGCGATGTTCCAATACGTGTCGTTCTGCTTGACCTTGTAGCTATGGCCCATGCCGGTGGGCATGCTGGCGGCGACGGAGGGGCTGACCGGCGTGGCGGCCTTGCCAAGTTCGGCCGGGCGGGTGGCGGTGCCGCGCACCAGCGAAGACGGCGCAGGCGCTGACGTCGCCGCCTTGCCCGGCGTGCTCTTCCACCAAGGCTCGTCGGCAGTTTCAGTCCGGCGGGCCGACTCGACCGGCTTGCTCGCCGGCGTGGCCGAAGCCGGACCGCTGGCGGCCGTCTCAATGCGGCGGGCGGGGCTCGCGGGCGCAGACGTCGCCCTGCTCGATGGCTGCGCGGGGCGGTCCGAGGTCACCACATTGGTCGGCTTGGCCGGCGTGGGCGTGGATTTGGGCGCTGTCGGTCCTGGCCGCGGTGGGCTGAACTTAAAGATGGCAGCCCAGGCACCGATCACAACAAGTACAAAGGCGATAGCCGCCCCTATTTTCACTTCCGTGCGCATGTGTAGCTCCTCTTCCGTGCGGGCAAGATTCCGTCTGCGAATCCTTATACGCCCGACGAAGATTCTTCGCAACAGGAATCATGGCGGTGCGGAGTTCGACCAGTTGATGCCATGAGCCGTCGCAAAAACATTCGCGGGCGTGTCACTACTCGCCTTTGACCAGCACCATCGTGTCGCGGGCGATCATGAGTTCTTCATTCGTCGGCACGACCCACACCGGCAGCGTGGAATCGTCCGTCGTGACCGGCCCGGCCTTGCCGCGAACCGTCTGACCGTTGCGTTTTTCGTCGCCCTTGACGCCCAGCCGCGCCAGCGATTGCAAGATCCACGACCGAACGGCCACGCTGTTCTCGCCCACTCCGCCGGTCAGCACCACCGCATCGCAGGAAGGAAGGATCGTGTAGTACGACCCGACGTATTTCGCGATGCGATAGATGTACATTCGCAGGGCCAGCGCGGCGTTCTCGTTCCCGCCATCGGCCGCGGCCAGGCAGTCGCGCATGTCGTTGCTGACGCCCGAAACGCCCAGCAGGCCAGACTGCTTGTTCAGCGCCGCATCGAGCTGCGCCAGGGTCAGTTTGCCCACGGAATGCATGTGAAACAGTACGGCCGGGTCGATGTCGCCCGAACGCGTGCCCATCATCAGGCCTTCCAGCGGTGTTAAGCCCATCGAGTGATCAACGGCCTTGCCATTAGCCACGGCCGTCATCGAGCAGCCGTTGCCCAGGTGAACGGTAATAAGGTTGACCTCTCCGGCATGCTTGCCCAGCAGCTCGGCCGCCTTGCGGGTCACGTACCGGTGGCTGGTGCCATGGAAGCCGTAACGACGGACGTGGTACTTGGTGTACCACGCGCTGGGAACGGCGTAACGGAAGGCGTGCGGCGGCAGAGTCGCGAAAAAACCCGTGTCGAAGACGGCCACATTCGGAACGTTCGGCATGGCAGCGATAGCCGCATCGATGCCCATGAGATTGGCTGGGTTGTGCAGCGGTCCGAGCAGGAAATTCTCGCGAATCACATCGCGGACGTTGTCGTCGATCAGGCAGGGCTGGTTGATTTTTTCACCGCCATGCAGGACGCGGTGGCCAATGCCGTCGATCTCGCTGATGCTCTTGAGCACGCCCAGTTGGGCATCGACCAGCACATCGAAGATCAGCTTCATGCCGGCGGAGTGGTCGGGTGCGACGACCTGCTGCTTGGTGGTCATGCCCTTGGCGGTGTGCTCCAAGAGGGCATCGGCGCTGCCGACGCGTTCCACCACGCCCTTGGCCAGGACAGACTCATCGGTCATGTCGAAAAGCTGATACTTGATCGAACTGCTGCCGCAATTGACGACGAAAACCTTCATGATGCACTCCCTGAGGGCGTGGCAAAACTTCCTTCCTACGCCAAAAGCCCGAGATTGTCAATGTTGCGCGCGCAATAGCTGACTCAGGCGTCCTGAGCCGGGCAGAGCGGGCGGGAAAGCCTGCGCCGCTCGCTCACGACAGAATTCGTGCGTTAAGGGCAGGTCGGCACAGCCGCAGGGCCTCTTGAGCCGATAGATAATATAGGACGCCTGGGGCAGGCGCGGCGTTCGCGCCTACTTGGCCCCCTAGTTAGGTTCCGATCGGCCAAGGCTTTCTTGACGGCCCCTAGGGCGGTAGCTACACTGGCCCACCTTGGGCTTGGTGCCTCTGCTCTGGCCTTGCCGGCCCGGATATCTCCGGAGCTTGGGACAAGGGCCGCTCCAGGGCAGGCTCGGAGGGATATGATTAGGCAGGAAGTAGTGGTACAAAGCCCCGTTGACTAATGGACTTAAGACAGGAGAAGTCACCGTGAATCTAAACGTTGCAGGGCGGCACATGGACGTGACGGAAGCGATGAAGGCCTATGCCATGGAAAAAGTGGGCAAGCTGCCGCATTTCTATGACAGCCTGCAGTCGGCCGACGTCTCTTTCGCGGCGGATGCCGGTGAATATGTGGTGGAAATCATCGCCCACGGTAAGGGCAAGTCGACTTTTGTGGCCCGCCACCAGGGCAAGGATATGTACGGCTGCCTGGACCAGTGCGTCCACAAGCTCGAGCAGCAGGTTCGCAAGCACAAAGACCGTGTTCGGGATCGTCAAGGCCCCACTCATGAGGAGTCGACGGCGACGCCCGAGCGGGAGTAGCGCTGACCACGCGACCCGCCGCAGACTTTGAAATAGAAGGTTCAGGAGTTTCTGGAATGAAATTGTCCGACATTGTAGTCACCGACGCCGTTATTCCCGATTTGCAGGCGGCGACGCGTGAGGAGGCCATCGAGCAACTGATCACGGCACTGGCCGAGGCCGGGGCGCTGCCCAAGAAGAATATCAAGGAAGCGATCGCGGCCGTGATGGCGCGGGAAAAGCAGGCCACCACTGGCATCGGCAAGGGCATTGCCCTGCCCCATGCCAAGATCAAGTCGATCAAGAAGGTCATCGGCGCCATCGGGCGCTCAGGCCGAGGGATCGATTTCAACGCCTTGGACTCCAAGCCGGTGTACGTGGTGCTGCTGCTGCTGTCGAACCCCGACAACCCCGATGAGCACCTCCAGGCAATGGAGACAATTTTCAAGCACGTGCAGCGGGACATTTTCCGCAAGTTCCTTCGCCAGAGCGAGACGACCGAGGCGATTGCGGATCTGATTCAAGAGGCCGACGAGCTGGCGTAGGGATCGAAGTTGGCTGAGACAGCAAAAGTTCTGGTCATCAACAAGCACGGTTTGCACGCCAGGCCAGTGACGCAATTCGTGCAGTTGGCGAACCAGTTTCAATCGAAGATCGAGGTGTCCAACGGAGAGCTTTCCGTGGACGGCAAGAGCGTCATGTCGATGCTCCGCCTGGCAGCGTCCCGCGGGACCATGCTCGACCTCAAAGCCGACGGCGTTGACGCCACCGAGGCCCTGAAGAAACTTTCAGGCCTAGTGGAGTCAAAGTTCGGAGAAGAATAGCGGCGGTTCATGGATATCAGGAAAGGCATCGGAGTTTCGCCGGGAGTGGCGATTGCCCAAGCCTTCGTGCTGGACGCGGAGGAATTGCACATTCCCCAGCGCCGCGTCCGGCCCGAGGCCATTGCGGAGGAACTCCAGCGCCTCGCCGACGCCCTGGCCCGCAGCCAGGAAGAACTCATCAGTCTGCGCGACCGCACGGCCCAGCGCTTGGGCACGGAACTGGCCGCCATCTTTGATTTTCACCTGGCCCTGTTGAACGACAACACCCTGCAGGAACGCTTCCGCGACTCCATCAATAAGGAATTCGTGACGGCCGAGAGCGCCGTGGCCGGCGTGCTCCGCAGCTACGCCAAGGAATTCCTGCAAATGCCGCAGGAATGGGCCGACCGCGTCAAGGACGTCTACGACATCGAAAAGCGGCTGCTGCGCCAGCTCATCGGCCAGAGCCGCGAGAACCTCACCAAGCTGCGCGGCGACGTGGTGCTGCTGGCCCGCGACCTGACGCCCTCGCAGACCGCCAACCTCAACCGCGAGCACATTCGCGGGCTGGCTACCGACGCCGGCGGCAGGACCAGCCACACGGCCATCGTGGCCAAGGCCCTGGGCATCCCGGCCGTGGTGGGCCTCAACGATGTCACCACCAGCGCCAACGCCGGCGACATAGTCATCATCGATGGCAACCGCGGCGTGGTGATTATCGATCCCGACCAGCCCACGCTCGAACAGCATCGCCAGTACGAGCGGCGATTGGTGGAATTCGAGCAAAGCCTCGACCTGGTTCGCGACCTGCCGGCCGTCACGCTGGACGGGCACGAGGTCACGCTGCTGGGCAATATCGAATTCCCCGAAGAGGCGCTGACCGTGCTGGGCAAGGGCGGCACGGGCATCGGCCTGTATCGCACCGAGTTTCTCTACCTCGGCCAGGAGACCGAGCCCACCGAGGAAGAGCACTACAAGGCCTACTGCCAGGTGCTGGAGGTCATGGGCGACCGACCCGTGACGATCCGCACGCTGGACCTGGGGGCCGACAAGTACACGCAGAAGCGATCGGCCATTCCCGAACGCAACCCCTTCCTGGGCTGCCGGAGCATTCGCTTCTGCTTCCAGAACATGGGGCTGTTCAAGACGCAGTTGCGGGCGATCCTGCGGGCGAGCATGAACGGCAACATCTCGGTCATGTTCCCGCTCATTACGTCGATCATGGAACTGCGGCAGGCCAAGATGATCCTGCGCGACGTGATGGAAGACCTGGAAGACGAGGGCATACATGTCCGCTCGGACGTGCCGATCGGCATGATGGTAGAAGTGCCCTCTGCCGCCCTGCAATGCAACGACTTCGCCGAAGAGGTGGACTTCTTCTCCATCGGCACCAACGACCTCATCCAGTACACGCTGGCGGTGGACCGGGCCAACGAGCGGGTCGCCCCGCTCTTCACCGGCGCCAACCCGGCCGTGCTGGGACTCATCAAGCAGGTCATCCGCGCCGGCCAGCGCCACGACGTGGACGTGAGCCTGTGCGGCGAAATGGGCGGCGAAATCGAGTATACTCTGCTGCTGTTGGGCATGGGGCTGCGGACGTTCTCGGTCGCGCCCCCGTCCATACCGGAACTAAAGAAGCTGATCCGCTCCGTGACCATCGAGCACGCTCGACAGGTCGCCCGGCGCGTCAGCACGTTCGTGACCGACACGGAAATCCTGTCATACCTGCGCGACCAGGTTCGCCAGGTGATGCCCGAGGCCTTTTAGGCGGCTTCTGGCAGGGTGAAGGTTTTCGTGGCACAGCCTTTCCAGGCTGTGCAGCACAGGCTCGAAAGCCTGTGCCACTGAGAACTTCACGAACGAAACATGAGAATGACGCTGGCAGTACCGATGTGCCGAAAGGCGCGTCGGAGAAAGGACGTCGAAGAGCTTGTCTATACGGTGGGTGGTGGTTTTCGCCATTGAAGGCGACGCACGATTTCTGTCGCATCACGACCTGATGCGGCTGATGGAACGCGCTACAGCCCGGGCGAAGCTGCCCATCAAGTACTCGCAGGGCTTCAACCCGCACCCGCGGCTGTCGCTGGCCCTGCCCAAGCCCGTCGCCGTCGCCAGCCAGTGCGAGTTGTTGGTGCTGGAGTTGACGGAGCCCCCGCCGCCGCAAGCCCAGCAGGATATCCAGCAGCAGTTGCCCAAGGGCATGCGCGTGCTGCGGACGCTGACGCCGTCGGACAAGGGCCTGGTCATCGAATCGGTGCAGTACGAGCTGTCGCTGGAGGACGCCGAAATCGAGCAGATTTCGCAGCGGGTAGCGCAGTTGCAGGCCATGGATACGTGGGAAATCGTGCGAGTCACGGGCGCAGATGCGCACGGCGGCGGCACGAAACGAAATATGGACGTGAAACCAAAAATCGCAGGACTGGGTTTGCGGGACGGCAAGGTGCAGTTCACGCTGCTGGGCGGACAGGAATCCGCCCGGCCGGCGGAGATACTGCAACTGCTGGGCTTCGCCCCAGACGAGCCAGCCAATGAAGGCCTGGCCTCCTGCATGCAGGCCATGTCGCGGCTGCAGCGAGTATCGCTGCGCTGCCCGGGCCTGGAGAAAGACAAGGACGCAGAATGAGTAAGGACATGCTGATCAATGCCCAGCGCGACGAAATTCGCATTGCGATCGTCGCCGATGGGTTCATCAATGAGTTGTACACGGAGCGAGCCAGCAACCTGGTGGCCGTGGGCAACATTTACAAGGGCAAGGTCACCAACGTCGAGCCGTCGATCCAGGCGGCGTTCGTCGATTACGGCAAGGTCAAGAACGGCTTTCTGCACATCTCCGACGTGCATCCGCAGTTCTTCCCTTCCGGCCAGAAGCAGACCGAGGCCGTGGGCAAGAAGCGAAGCCGCCGCGACCGCCCGCCCATCCAGGCCTGCCTGCGCCGCGGCATGGAGGTGATCGTCCAGGTCACCAAGGAAGGCGTGGGCACCAAGGGTGCGACGCTGACGACGTACATCTCCATCCCCGGCCGATACCTCGTGCTCATGCCCGGCATGGCCCGGCTGGGCGTGTCGCGCAAGATCGACAACGAGGAAGAGCGCAACCGCATGCGGCAGATACTTGAAGAACTCAAGCCGCCGGAGGACCTGGGCTTCATCGTTCGCACGGCCGGGCTGTCGCGTCCCAAGCGTGAACTCCAGCGCGACCTCAACTACCTCACGCGGCTGTGGCTTTCCGTCATCAAGAAGAGCAAGCAGGCCAAGGCCCCTGCCGAACTGTACCAGGAGTCCGACCTGGTGATCCGCACCATCCGCGACGTGTATAACACGGAGATTGAGCGCATCATCTGCGACAACGAAACCGTGGCCATGAAGATCAAGGAATTCTTCAAGCTCACGATGCCGCGGTCGAATCACAAGGTGGAGTTCTATACCGGCCAGATCGGCTTGTTCCACGGCTTTGGGCTTGAGCAGGAGCTGGAGAACATCAACTCGGCGCGGGTGCCGCTGCCCTCGGGCGGTTCCATCGTCATCGAGCAGACCGAAGCGATGGTAACCATTGACGTGAACTCCGGCAGGCTGCGCGAGACGGACTCAGCCGAGCACACCGCCCTGCGCACCAACTCCGAGGCGGCGCATGAGGCCCTGCGGCAACTTCGGCTGCGCGACATGGGCGGCGTGATAGCCATCGACTTCATCGATATGACGGAAGAACGCCACCGCCGCCAGATCGAGAACCTGGTGCGCGATGAACTCAAGACTGACCGCGCCCGGACCAAGGTGCTCCGCATCAGCCGCTTCGGGCTGCTGGAAATGACCCGGCAGCGTGTCCGGCCGTCGTTGCAGACCAGCACCTTCCAGTCCTGCCCGGCCTGCGGCGGCGCCGGGCGCATCAAGAGCCAGGAGTCGCAGGCGCTGACCGCCATGCGCATGCTGAACCTTGCCTGCAGCGACGAGCGCATCGAAACGCTGGAACTGCTGGTGCATTCGAGCGTGGCCGATCACATCCTCAATGAACGCCGCGACGAGATCATTCAGCTTGAACAATCCTCGCAAAAGCGAATCCACGTCCACGGCAGCGCCGACATCCAGCCGGGCGGGTACAAGATCGTGTGCAAGGACGCTCGCGGCTCCGATGTTCAGTGGGACCCGACGGCCTTGCAGGCCAAGGCGCACAAGGAAGTGCCGACGCGGGAGATCACGGCCGAAGATGTGGCCGATTACCGCCGCAAGCAGGGTCTCAGCGGCGAAATGCCCCTGGAGATGCAGGACCTGCTCGAGCCCGAGGAGGGCGGCGAGGACATGGACTTCCCCATCGGCGAGCCTATCGAGCCGGTCGAGGACGACGAACGCCAGCAGCAGATGCAGGAGACGGCCGAGGAGTTCGAGAACGCCCCCGAGCCAATGGAAGCAGCCGAGCATGTGACGGCCGTCGTGGCCCAGCAGCCTGCGGGCATACCGCAAGGCCCGCCGGTCGAGGGCGAGGTCGGTCCGGGCGGCCGGAAGCGCCGTCGCCGCCGTCGCGGTGGCCGGCGTCATCGTCGCAAGAACAAGGGCTTGGTCGCCGCGGACGGGCAGCAGCCAGAAGGCGCTGCCACACCGCAGGAGCCCGCACAGGCCGGGGCAGCGCCGACGCATGAGCCGATGCCTGAGCGGCCGGTCCCAGCGCAACCAGCCGAGCCCCGTGAGCAGCCGCAACGACGCGAGCAGCAGAGACGAGAGCCCCAGCCCCAGCGGCAGGGTGGACGCCGTGAGCAGCCTCCGCGCCACCGGCCCGCGCCGCGCCCACAGGCGCAGCCCTCTCCACAGGCCGAGCCTCAGTCTCAGCCTGTTCACGAAGCCCCAACCGCTGAGCAGCAGCCCCCCGCTCCGCCACGTGAGGCGGCGGCACCGCAACAGCCAAAGCCCGCCGAGCGAGTCGAGGCCGCGGCGCCTCCACCTGCGCCGCAGGCCGCGCCGATTGAACCAGCCGTGCCCGAGGCCGCACCGGCCGCTGAAGGCGAAAAGCCCGCCAAGCCCAAGCGAAGGCGAGTCTATCGCCCGCGAACAAGGAAGCCCAAAGCCGCCAAGCCGGCTGAGGATACTCCGCCGAGCGAAGACCCGGCCTAGGGGCTTGGTGCCGTTTTACTGGCCCGCGGTTCCGGCGAATGCCGGTCCGCTGGGTGCCATAGGTTGAGCTGCGCTGTCTTGCCGCTCTACCTATGCGGTGATCTATGCGCGCGGACGTCGAGCATGGCCAGCCTCGTCCTCGCCTGGCGGCTCGGGCGAGTCAGGCCATGGCACCCGTCCCAAGGTCGGCTGTGACTTGCCACCTTTGGGGCGCGCCACCTTTCCTCGTTGCATTCGCCGGGCTGATTCGCTAATCATCCGCTCACAGACTGCACGATGAAATACCGGTGGAAGATGATGGCGCCGCGGCCTTTCGAGGCCATGCGTTGCCACAAGAAGATGTTGCAGCCGTGACGCCGAAAGACCACGCGGCAGCCTATGCAAAGGAGTGCGGAGGCACATGAAGAAGTTCTCAAGGGCGCTTTGTCTGTCGTGGATCCTGGCTGGCGTGTTGATGTGCTCGGTGCCGTGCGGGGCCGCCGAATCATCCGGCAAATCCATCGAATCCATCATTGCCCGCTTCGGCTCGGGCAAGTTCGGCGTTCACGTCGTCCGGATTTCCGACGGCGCGGTCCTCGTCGACCACAACGGCCACGAGCCGCTCATGCCCGCCAGCAATCAGAAGATTGTCACGTCGGCCGTGGTGGCCAAGCGGCTGGGATTTGGCTTCAAGTTCGAGACGCTGGTAGGCATGGAGGGCGCCGACCTGGCCGTCGTGGGCGACCTCGACCCCACCGCCGGCGACGCCACCATCGCCCAGAATCAAAAGGCCGACATCTACACCGTCTTGGATGGCTGGGCCGAGAAGCTCAAGGCCGCCGGCGTCAAGCAGGTCGGCAAGGTGATCCTGCGGACGGGCATCATGACCGGCTCGATGTACAACCCCGACTGGGCCGACCGCCACCGCCGGCAATGGTACGGCGCACCCGTGGCCGGGCTGAACTTCAATGACAACTGCCTGGACATGACCTTCAACGTCGAAGGCTCGAAGGTCCAGCCGGTGATCTCGCCGGTCGATCCGTTCATCCAGATCGACAGCAAGGTGACGCACGGCGACAAGCCGGTGTGGAACTTCCAATTCACCAGCGACGACGGTACCGCCCTGAGCCTGACTGGCACCATGACGCACACCTCCAAGGACCCGGTGTTCATCCCCTACCCCAACCCGCCGATCCTGTACGGCACGGTGCTGGCCGACCGGCTGGCCAAGGCCGGCATCGAGGTCAAGGGGCCGGTGGAAGTGAGCGACCAGCCCAAGAGTTCGGGCTTCAAGCTCATCGCCTCAGCCCAGGTGCCCATCACCGCCGCCATGGCCCGGGCCAACAAGCAGAGCCTCAACATGATGGCTGAGTGCATGTTCCTGCGGGCAGCGGCTACGCCGGGCTCGCCGGCCACCTGGGAAAAGGCGGCCGCGGTCGCCAAAGGCGTGCTGGTCAACGACTATAAGATCGACGAGAAGCTCGTGAACGTGGCCGATGGCTGTGGCCTGAGCCGCACCAACACCGTCGCCCCGGCCGCGCTCACCACGATCCTCCTGGCCCTGCAGAACGAGCCGGACTTCATCGACAGCCTGGCCATCGGCGGCGTCGATGGCACGTTGGAGCGGCGGTTCACCAAGGGGCCATCTCATGGCCGGGTGGTGGGCAAGACCGGCTCGCTGGACGGCGTGAGCGCCTTGAGCGGGTACATCCTCGACAAGTCGGGCAAGCCGGCATACGCCTTCAGCATCCTCGTCAATGGCGGCGGCGGCAAGGGCATGAGCCCGCACGATCTGCAGAACAGCATCTGCGAAGAGTTGATCAAGGCCTCGGACACACAGAAGTAGCACGCCGGCCTGACGCCCGTAGCACAGCCGCCCTCGGCTGTGATTGGCTTCGTAGCACAGCCGCCCTCGGCTGTGGTCGTTGGCCGCGATGGGTGGCGTGGTCACGTCGTTCGCGTGACCATGTGAGGGTCTTCCACGCGGCGTTGCGTCTTTCTGCCCCCGTGGCACAGCCGCCCTCGGCTGTGGCTTTTGCGGCTATATCGATGTTTGCTCGCGCGGTTTCACGCCCGAGGGGTGCGTGCCACGGTAATGAAAAC
>CAITIS010000155.1 GCA_903892515.1 uncultured Planctomycetota bacterium
CTCGCGCCCTTGCAGGGCTTGGCTGTGTAATGCAGCGCTACCTGGGGCGTTGCCCCAGGCTGTAGTCTCTCAGCCCTTCGGGCTGCAAGGCTGCATGATCCAAGGAGTTGTCACTGATGCGCGATTATGCAAAAAGCAGAGGACCAGAGCAGGCATCACCACAAAGGACGCCAAGATTCATAACACAAAGACACGAAGCCGCTTTGCATTGTTCTCTTGGTGCTCTTTGTGACCTTTGTGGTTCAGCATCGTTCTCCGTGGTCGGAATTTGGATCTGTGAATAAGAGGTAGCCATCATGGCAGAGAACATAGGCAAAGTGGTGCAGGTCATCGGCTCGACTTTTGACGTCGAGTTTCCGCAGAATCACCTGCCGGCCATCTACAACATGCTGACCGTGGACACCAAGGAGCCCGTCGAGGTGCACCTGGTGGGCGAGGTCCAGCAGCACTTGGGCGGCTCGCGCGTCCGCTGCGTGGCGCTGGGCTCGACCGATGGCCTGGCCCGAGGCGTCGACGCGGTCGACACCGGCGGCCCCGTCACCGTGCCGGTGGGCAAAGAAGTGCTTGGCCGGGTGTTCAACCTGCTGGGCGAGCCCGTCGACGGCCTGGGACCCATCGAGGTGAAGGAACGCCGGCCCATCCACCACCTTCCGCCGGACTTCACCGAACTCAAGCCCTCCAGCCAGATCTTCGAGACCGGCATCAAGGTCATCGACCTGCTGGCGCCCTTCGTTCGCGGCGGCAAGACCGGCCTGTTCGGCGGCGCCGGTCTGGGCAAGACCGTCGTCATTCAGGAACTCATCGCCCGCATCGCCACCCAGCACGGCGGGTATTCCGTCTTCGCCGGCGTGGGCGAGCGCACCCGCGAAGGCAACGACATGTGGCTGGAGATGCAGCACGCCCAGATCGGCCAGACCGGCCGGCGCGTCATCGACCAGACCGTGCTGGTGTTCGGCCAGATGAACGAGCCGCCGGGCGCGCGGCTGCGCGTGGCCCTGTCGGCCATGACCATGGCCGAGTGGTTCAGAGACTCCAGCGGCGCCGACACATTGCTATTCATTGATAACATCTTCCGCTACAGCCAGGCCGGCAGCGAAGTCTCGGCCTTGCTGGGCCGCATCCCCTCGGCCGTGGGGTATCAGCCCACGCTGGGCACGGAAATGGGCGAGCTGCAGGAGCGGATCACCTCATCCAACAAGGGCGCCATCACGTCTGTGCAGGCGGTGTACGTGCCGGCCGACGACCTGACCGACCCGGCCCCGGCCACCACCTTCGCCCACCTTGACGCCTTCATCGTGCTCAAGCGCGAGATCGTAGAAAAGGGCATCTACCCGGCCATCGACCCGCTGGAGAGCACGTCGCGAATCCTGGAGGCCCAGTACGTCGGCCAGGAGCACTATGATGTGGCAAGGTCGGTGCAGCAGATCCTGCAGCGCTACCGCAACCTGCAGGACATCATCGCCATCCTGGGCATTGAGGAACTGAGCGAAGAGGACAAGCAGATCGTCGCCCGCGCCCGGCGGATCGAACGGTTCTTCTCTCAGCCGTTCTACGTGGCCGAGGTGTTTACGGGCAAGGCCGGCAACTTTACGCCGCTCAAGGAGACGATCCGCTCGTTCCGCGAGATCATCCAGGGCAAGTGGGACCATCTGCCCGAGCAGGCGTTCATGTACGTCGGCACCGTGGAAGAAGCCGCCGCCCAGGCCGAGAAGATGGAAGCCGAAGCGAAGAAATAGGGAACCGGGAATTGGGATTCGGGATTCGGTATTTGGAACGACGGCCCGCAAACGCGAGGACCGTCTTTCCGAGCCCCGAATACCGAATCCCTAATCCCGCTGTTGGTCGTTCCGGGTTCCGGATCAACGAGTTCACGAGTTAACGAGTAACGAATTCGCGAGGTTCACATGGACTTCTGGGACGTCTTGAACAAGCGGTACAGCGTGCGGCAGTACCTGGAAAAGCCCGTCGAGCCGGACAAGCTCGCGCGGGTGCTGGAAGCGGCGCGGGTGGCGCCCTCGGGCTCCAACCGCCAGCCGTGGAAGCTCGTGGTCGTGCGCGACGAACTGCTGCGGCGGCAGATGGTCGAGGCCTGCTGCGATCAGAAGTTCATCGGCCAGGCGCCGGTCGTTATCGCCGGCGTGGGCACGATGCCCCAGCGCATCATGCACTGCGACGTGCCGGGCGACCCGGTGGACGTGGCCATCGCGATGGAGCACGTGGCCCTGGCGGCCGCCAACGAAGGGCTGGGCACGTGCTGGATCGGCGCGTTCCACCAGGACAAAGTCCGGGCCGTGCTGGGCATTCCCGCCACGTGCAAGGTGATCGAAGTCATGGTGCTGGGCTATCCGGCCGACCGTCAAGGGCCGCGAACCCGCAAAACCATCGACGAACTCGTGGCCTTCGATCGCTGGGCGTAGCGAGGCATGGGGCATGGCGTGGCATGGGCGTCCCGCCCATGTGTCGCAGGGGCGTCTCGCCCCTGCCGGGTGCCACACCTGCGGCGTTTGCAGGTGTGCGGCACAGGTGCTGAACGCCGCACCTGTGGCACCCGATCTGGTTTTGAAATGAGCTAAATATGGCTGACGAAAAGACATTTCAGTGCCGCCTGATGACTGGCCAGGAAGTCGTGCTGGATCAGCAGGCCGAGTCCGTGGTGCTGCCAGCCCGCGACGGCCTGGTGGGCATCCTGGCTCATCACGCGCCGCTGGCGCTGGCGGTGGGCAAGGGCAAGCTCTCCATCCGCAGCCAGGGGCAGAGCCGCACCTTCACCATCGCCGGCGGCCTGGCCCAGATGGCCGAAAACAAGCTCGATATCCTGGCCGAGGTTTGCCTGCCGGCCCAGGAGTGAGATGAGCGGCGCGGCTTTGACGTGTGCGAGCACAGCTCGCCGCGTCGAGTGGCCGGGGCGACCTGAACGGCTGAGCCACGGGAGATTTCCATGCCGACCTTGGCGCGAACCACGCTGGCGATCGACAGCAAGCTGCTGAAGGACTTCGACGAGTGGATGGCCCGGCGCGGGTACAGCAATCGCTCCGAGGCCGTGCGCGACCTGATTCGCGAGGCCCTGACGCAGGAAGAATGGGCCGACCCCAAGGCCGAGGCCGTGGCCGTACTGAGCATCATCTACGACCACGACTCGCGGGCGCTCTCAAAGGAACTCACCGCCGTCCAGCACGAGGAATTCCACAGCATCATCTGCAGCCAGCACGTCCACCTCGACCATCACCGCTGCTTGGAAGTGATTCTGATGCGCGGCACGGCCCAGCGGCTCCGCAACGTTGCCAACGCCATCATCACGATGCGCGGCGTCCACGCAGCCCAGTTGACCCCGCTGAGCAAGAAGCTGTAATTGCCGGCAGAGGAGACGGTTTTCGTGTCGCGGGCGTCTCGCCCGCGCGTTTGCCCTTCGCGTGGCGAGCGTCAGGCCCGCGCCAGGAATGCAGGCGCTACCGATAGTTTCCAGACGCGGGCGAGACGCCCGCGACACGAAAACAAACGGGCTGCTAAGCGTCCGCCGCCGGTTTGCGGCGGCGCAGGAGGCGCGTGACCGCGAAGAGCAGCAGCAGCGTGGCGAAGGTGCCGGCGATTCCCGCCATGGAGCGCCAGCCGTCGGGCTGGCCCCACTGGGCGGCGGCTTGGGCGTCCGTGGTTTGGCAGGGCGGCGTCTGGCCCAGCGGCGCGGGGCGTTTGCCGTAATCGCTCAGCAGCGCCCAGCGGCTCTGCCAGTCATCCACGGCCACAATAGCCGGTGTTGCCGGCTTGACGGGCAGTTCGGCCGGCACGGCGTACTTGTGCTGCTGGTACGCCCACTCCAGGCCATCGGGGTGCGTGCTGGCGAACCAACTGACCACGCCGGCCAGCATCACGGCCGTGAGCAGCAGGCTGAAGGCGAAGGCCTTGCCGCTAAGAGGGCTGCGGGCGGCAGCGTCGGTGGCGTCGGCCAGGCCCAGCACGTCGGGCCGGACCTGCCGCACATACGCCAGCACCGCAAAGGTGATCAAGCCCTCGATCAGCCCGATTACCAGGTGCACGCTGACCATCACGGCCGAGAAGTCGCGAACAGGAATCATCAGCCGGCCGCCGAAGGCCGTTTCGATGGGCACCATGGCCGCCCCGGCCGTCAGGGCCACGACGCATGCCACCCAGGCCGACAGGTACTGCCGCCACGCCGGCGAGCTATCCCGCCGGCCCAGCATTGCCTGGTACAGCCAGCCGCCCAATACGCATGGAATCACGCCCATGTTTATAATGTTGCAGCCCAACGCCAGCAGCCCGCCGTCCTGAAAGAGCAGGCACTGCACGATCAGCACTGCCGTCATTACCACGATGCCCGCCGACGGGCCCAGCAAAATTGCCAGCAGCACGCCGCCGCCCAAGTGGCCGCTGGTGCCAGGCATGCCCGGCAAGGTGAAGTTGATCATCTGGCCGGCGAAGACGAAGGCCCCGATCACGCCCATGAGCGGGAGTTTGTGCGGGTCGATCTTGCGCGCCGCTATGGCCGAGGCAATGCCCACCGCCACCGCGGCCAATGCCAGCGTGACCATGGCCGTGGGCAGGTTCAGCAATTCGTTGGCCATGTGCATGGCAAGCGGCATCGGCGGTTCCTCGAAGGCGACAGTGAAGCTCGAACCTGACTCAGGACAGGCTCGCGACCTGGCAGCGCAGCGAGCTTGTACAGTATTACGATAATAGTATATCGTAATACGCCGTCGAAGCAGGTTTCGCCACGAAATTCTGGAAATGCGATCAGGGGGCGGCGCGGGAACTGCTTCAGGCCGGGTGCCGTGGTTTGCGCCGAGGAATGCGGCCAATCTTCGGCAGAAAAACAAGTCTCCTCCTGCTTGGGTGCCGTGGTTTGCGCAGCGAAGCGGAGCAACCACGTTGACGCTCGTCGCATATCTTGCCCTGCTGCCGATTCCGTGCTATCGTCAGTTATGTGAACGAACCAAGGCTCCATCGCAAGAGTTGGGACGTTGACTGGGGCGCGCACCACGTAACGTTTTCCACCTTTGGCCGTCAGGCGTTCTTCTCCGGCCAGCGCGGCCCACTCTGGTTCCTCGCCGCATTGAACCAGGCTCGTATTCGCAGTCCGTTCCATCTCTTTGCGTATGTGGTCATGCCCGAGCACGTTCATCTCGTGCTTCAGCCAGAGATGGGCGTGAACATGAAACGGGTGCTGTGGCATCTGAAGCGACCAGTCACTTCAGCCGCTCTGGCCTGGGTGAAAGAGCACAGCCCGGCGTTTCTTACGCGCATGGCCGATGTACAGCCTTCAGGGAAAGTTACGCACCGCTTCTGGCAGCGCGGGGGTGGCTACGACCGTAATCTGCGAAGAGCTTCGGACGTGCACGAGAAGATCGGCTACATCCACAATAACCCCGTGAGGCGAGGACTGGTTTCTCGTGCCGAGGACTGGCCGTATTCGTCCGCCGCGGACTGGATCCTTGGCCGACCTGGCCCTGTTCCCATCGACTGGAACTGTGTTCCTGACCCCGAACTTCGATGAGCGTCTACGTGGTTGCTTCGCTTCGCTGCGCAAACCACGGCACCCGTGCGTAGATACCACGGCACCCTGAAGAGAGACCACGGCAGTCCGTGGTGCTTCAGGCCTGGCCTTCGCCGAAGAGGGCTCGACCGACGCGGATCATGGTGGCGCCTTCCTCGATGGCTACGCCGTAGTCCTGGCTCATGCCCATGGAGAGGTGGCGGAAGGTCTTGCCGCCGATGCGTTCGGCCAGCATGTCTTCGAAGAGTTCGCGCATGCGCACGAACGTCGGCCGGGCGGCCTCGGGGTCTTCCGACAGCGGCGCCATGGCCATCAGGCCCACCACGCGTAAGTTCTTGAGGGTGGCCATTTGCTCGGCCAGGTGCATCGAGGCCCCGACGGCCACGCCGAATTTCTGCTCTTCCTGCGAGCAGTTTACTTCCAGCATCACATCGGGCACGACGTTCAAGGCCGCGGCGCGGGCATCGATTTCCTCGGCCAGCCGCAGCGAATCGATGGAGTGAATCACCTGGGCCGATTGCAGCACCTGCTTGACCTTGTTCCGCTGCAAGTGGCCGATCATGTGCCAGCGGACCGCGGATGTTTCCTTCCGCCGGCGCGACAGCCACTCCTGCAATTGCCCCTGCCGCTCGGTGAGTTGCTGCACGCGGCCTTCGCCCAGTTCGCCCACGCCCAGTTCGATGAGGTTCTTGATGTCATCCAGATCGGCCGTCTTGGTCACGGCCACCAGCGTCACGGCCGAGGGGTCGCGGCGGGCCTTGGCGCAGGCCGCGGCGATGTTCTCGCGGATGCGTTGCAGGTTTTCTTGAAGTTTCTTGGGGGCAATGGCCATGAAGAGGAATTATCAGCCTTCCGCGCCGGCAAGGCAAGAAAGACTCGGGACGGTCACGCAATCGTGCCTGACTGCGATTTCTGGCCGTCCGGCTTTGTCGTGTAACAGGCCCCGGCTTCAGCCGGGGTACCAGGTGGCCAACAGCCACAATCAGCCCGTTTCAACGGGCTTGAGGCTGCGCCTTGAGGCAATGGCTAAGCCGCAAGACGGTAAGCCTGTTGAAACGGGCTGGCAGAATACTTGGGAACCCGCTCGACCCCGGCTGAAGCCGGGGCCTGTTACACAGCTTGACCTGGGTCTGTGGCAAAGCACGCCGTGCCAATAATACTGGTCACACACGCGCAATCGCCCGCCGATTTGCCGCCAAGCCGATTGGCCAGTCGTTTCCTTTGCCACGCGGTTTGGAGTATGATAGCTCGCGCAATGCGAAGTCTCGGTAGACGGACCAAGTGGAAGCGGCCCACTCGCAAGGCGGCCCTGACCGGGCTGATCCTGCTGAGTCTGGTGCTAATCGTGCTGGAGAACACCGGCCAGCGCCGCATTCCCTACACACTCAGCCATACCCTGCGGCCGGTGCTGGCGCCGCTGGGCGAGGCCACCATCTACCTCACCAGTCACATCGCGCCAGCGCCCATGACCAACGATGAGCGTCAGGCCGAGTTCAGCGCCATCCTGGTGCAGGTCAAGCAGGTGATCAACGACCAGCAGCAGCGCATCAACGAGCTTCGCCACTGGCGCGACGCCATGGAAGGCTTCCCTTGCCTGCTCATCGACGGCCACGTGACGGTGCGCGAGGGCAACCCCTTGCGCGAGCTTCGGCTGGTGGACGTGGGCGACAACCGCGGCGTCAGGCCCGGCTACCTGGTCACGACGCGGCGGATAGTCACGCCGTATGAGAACGAACTGCCCAAGGGCCTGGCCGTGCTGGGCAGCAATTACATCATCGGCGTAATCAGCGACTCGGCCGCCAACACCGCCACGGTGCAACTCGTGACGGACTCCCAGTTTCAGATGCCCGCCACGCTGTATCGCATGCTCGCCCCAGGCCAGCAGCGGGACGTGTTCGTTTCGACGCCCAGCGGCGGGCTGGAGAAAAAGACGGTGACCCACGACGGCAGCACGGCCGGTTCGTATCCCGTGGGCGAGCCGATTCCCGTACTGGCCAAGGGCACGGGCAAGCAGATCGTGCTCCAGCAGGTGCCGGCCACCCACAACATTCAGCCTGGCGACCTGCTGACCACCGGCCCATCGACGACGAATCTGCTGCCGATCGGGCTGACCATCGGCCGGGTGGTGGATTGCAGGTTTGAGTCCAAGGATCCGCACCATGTGGACGTGTACGTCGAGCCGCTGGCGGACCTGTCGAATCTGGAGAACGTGTACATCGTCATGCCGGCTTCGCGGGGCACCAAATGATGAGGATCTCCTATATTCTCCTGCTGGCCATCGTGGCCACCTTGACCCAGACGGTGGCCACGCACGCGTTGTGGTTCAGCAGTTCCGTCGGCTGGATCGGCCCGATTTTGCCGGCTTGCGTAGCGGTGTGCATGGCGCTATATAGCCGCAGCGCGGTCGATGCCGCCCTGGCTGGCTGGATTCTGGGCTTTGCCTTGGAATTGCCTCTGGCCGGCGAGACCATGGGCGTGCTTTCGCTGCTGTTTGCCGCCGGCGGCGCCACCATCTACACCATGCGCGACGCCTTCTTCCGCGACCGCGTTATCACGCAGGCCATGCTGGGTTTCCTGTTCTGCCTGGGCATCTTTGAGATTTCCGTCCTGTACTCGCGCGTGGCCTTGCCCGGCTCGGCCCGGTCGATGGGCGCCGCGGCGCTACAGGTTCTGCTGGTGGCCATTTACACGGGCGTGTTCACGCCGATCGTCTGCGCGGGGCTCAAACCGCTGCATCATTGGCTGTGGCCCGCGGCCGTTGAGCGAAGGTAAAGCATGTTCCGCTTACGGCTGAAAGTGTTCTTGGTGGTCATGGCCTTGGGTGTGGGCGTGCTGGTGGCCCGCCTGGCCGACCTGCAACTGCTCCAGGGTGACGAGAAGAAGGAAGAGTCCGGCCAGGCGCTCACGCGCATCGATTTTCCCGCCACCGTCCGCGGTCAGATTCGCGACCGCAACGGCGTGGTGCTGGCCTGCGACGTGGCCAGCTTCGACTTCTGCCTGGACTATCGCATGCTGGTCGTGGACAACGACAGCCCGCTGGAACGCCGGAGTTGGGCCGGCCAGCAGGTCTGCCGCCTGGCCAGCGACGGCAAATTCGCCAACCCCGAAGCCCAGGAGGAGTTTCGCCGGCGCATGGAGAACACCTGGGCGCTGGCCGAGGAGATCACCCACACCACGCGGAATGAAATGGCCCGCACGGCCGAAACCGTCGTGCGCCGCGTCAAGGCCATTCACAAGATCGTCGATCCCACCGACAGCGGCAAGATCGTGCTGACCGAAGAGATGCAGGCCCACCCCATCATCACCGGCCTGGACGAGGCCGTGGCCGTCGAACTGCGCAGCCGGCTGGGCGAGATGATGGGTGCGAGCGTCCAGCCTTCGCATCGCCGCTGGTATCCGGCCGGTGAAGTGGGCTGCCACCTCGTGGGCCTGCTGGGCCAGGTCGGCGTGCATGAGACGCTGCCGCGGCGCCGGGCGGATCTGCCCGTTGAAGATGTGCTTAACGGTTACAACGAAGGCGACCTGATCGGCAGGACCGGCGCCGAGCGGCTATGTGAAGAAATGCTGCGCGGCCAGCGCGGCTACCGCGAGATCCACCGCAGCGGCGAGGTGCTCAAGGAGATTCCGCCGCGGATGGGCCAGGATGTGCACCTGACCATCGACGTGAACTTGCAGCGCGACATCGCCAGCCTGCCCGGCCTGCAGGGACGCAGCGGCGCGGTGGTGGTGCTGGACGTGGCCAGCAATGAAGTGATCGCGGCCGTTTCGCTGCCGACGTACGACCTGAACCAGTACCGGCAGCAGTACGAGACGCTGGCGTCGGACCAGGCGGACTACCCGCTGCTGAACAAGGCCCTGGGCGTGCGGTATCCGCCGGGCTCGACGTGCAAGCCCCTGGTGGCCGTGGCGGCGCTGTCGTCCGGCACGATCAGCTCAACGACGGTCTTTTGCTGCCGGGGCTATCTCAGCAAGCCCGATGAATTTCGCTGCGACGGCATCCACGGCGACGTGGCGGTCACCGAGGCGCTGCGCAAGAGCTGCAACGTGTTCTTCTACAACGTGGGCGAGCGGATGCACGTGGCCACGCTGTCGGACTGGCTGGGGCGGTTTGGCTACGCCGAGGAACCTGGCACCGGCATGCCCGAGGAGTTGCGCGGCGTGCTGCCTGACCCGCGGGTCGTGCAAGGCGCCGGCGAATCGCGCTTCCTGGCCATTGGTCAGGGTGTTATCGGGGTGACGCCGCTGCACGTGGCCAACGCCATGGCGACCATTGCCCGCGGTGGCGAGTTTCGCACGCCGGTGATCGTGAAGGAATTGGCCGACTTGCAGCGGCGGCGGAATCTGCACGCCACGGCCGCGGCGGCCGCGACCGTGCGCGAGGGCATGCGGCAGGTGGTGAACGAGCCGGGCGGCACCGCCTATTCCTGGGTGCGCGACGACGAAATCGAGATCTGCGGCAAGACCGGCACGGCCCAGACCGAACCGCGTTGGGTCGATCTCAACGGTAACCGGCGGAAGGACGAGGGCGAAATCCTGCGCAGCGGCGACACGGCCTGGTTCGTGGGCTTCGCCCCGTTTCACAACCCGCAGGTGGCCTTCGCGGTCATGGTCGAGTACTCCAGCGAGCACGGCGCGGTCGTGTGCGGCCCGGTCGCCCGCGATGTGATGCACCTGTGCAAAGATTACGGGTACATTCGGTGATGGGAGAAACGGCGATATTAGGGATTGGATATTCGATATTGGGAATCGCAGGGCTGCTTCTCGGCGGGCGTGGCGTGACATCCAACGGCGATATTCGATATTCGATATCAGATACTCGAAACGGCGGATTCGGCCCAGCAGGACTGGTATTTCCTAATATCGAATATCTAATATCGAATCCCGCCGGTAGATATCAGATATCAGATATCAGGAATGCCTACCGCGGCTCGCCGGGACCGGCCTTTCCTAATATCGAATATCCAATATCTAATATCGCTGTGTGTCCGGCGTATCGGCCCTCAATTCCAGGCACAAGCCAATGTTCACCGTCTTAAAACAATACATTCGCTGGCAGAGCGTGCCGATCCTGGTGGCCATGTTGGCGCTGATGGGCGTCAGCCTGATGTCCATCAGCGCGGCCGAGAACGCGGCGGCGCACGCGGCGGCCGACAAGGCGGCCCGGGCCGTTTCGGAGGGCAACGCGCCCGCCTCGACGCCCCGGCCGGCCATCAGCGGTTTCACCTTCAAGCAGGCGATCTTCTGCGGCGTCGCCTTAGCCGGGTTCATCGCGGCCGCTGCCATTCCGTATGGCCGGCTCGGCCCGCTCAGCTACATCTTCTTCGGCGTGACGCTGGTGCTGCTGGTGGCGGTGCTGTACCTGCCGGGCAACCGTGACGTGCATCGCTGGATCAATCTGCGCTTCTCGGGTGTAGGCGACGGCAGCACGCTGCTGCAATTCCAGCCCAGCGAGCTGGTCAAGATCACGTACGTGCTGGCCCTGGCCTGGTACCTGCGCTACCGCGACAACTTCCGTCAACTCGGCGGGCTGGTGCTGCCGTTCGTGCTGACGCTCGTGCCGGCTGGGCTGATCCTGATGGAGCCCGACCTGGGCACCAGCCTGCTCCTGCCGCCGACGCTGTTCTTCATGCTCTTCATGGCCGGGGCGCGGCTGAGGCACCTGCTGACCATCCTGGGCCTGGCCTTGATCGTGGTCTTTGTCCCCGTGCCGCAAAAATCCGCCGACATGAACGCCGACGTGCTGGCCCGCCGCCAGAGCCTGGCGTATTGGCAGGGCGACTTCCGCGGCGAGCACTACGTGGTGTCCTCGGGCGCCATGGCGTTCATCCAGCACCGCCACCAACTTGACCGCATCGTCGGCTGGCTGCGGCAGGACGACAAGACCCTGCGCGAGGACATCGGCTTGCACCTGTACCGCTCCATGCTGGCCATGGGCTCAGGCGGCTGGGCGGGCCACGACGAGGAAGAGGACCGCGATTTCGCCCTCCAGGCCTTGCCCGAGGACCACACCGACTTCATCTTTGCGGTCATTGGCTGCAAGTGGGGCTTCGTCGGCTGCATCGGCGTGCTGCTGATTTACCTGGTGATCTTCATCTGCGGCTCGGAGATCGCCGCCCAGACGTACGACCCGTTTGGTCGGCTGCTGGTGGTGGGCGTGCTGGCGCTGCTGTTCACGCAGATCGTCATCAACGTCGGCATGACGCTGGGGCTGATGCCGATTACCGGCATGACGTTGCCGCTGATTTCATATGGCGGGTCCAGCATGCTAATCAACGGCGTGGCCCTGGGGCTGCTGGTGAACGTGGCTCGGCGCAAGACGGTCAGTCTGGGCAACCTGCCGTTCGAGTTCGATGCGTGAGAATAACGGGTTTCACGGCGTAGCATGGGCGTCTCGCCCATGAGCTTTCGGCCGGTTGGACGGCAACTAAGTCACGGGCGGGACGCCCGTGCTACGGTTTGGAACCACCGCTAGACAATCTGGAAGTACGCGTACCAGTGTCCCAGCAGGACGGTGTAGGCGGCGCAGGCGCACCAGCAGCCGATCTCGGCCGCTGTCGTGCGGCGGAAGTAAAGCAGGACCGCACAGGCCGGCACGACCAGCAGCAGCTTGAAACCGACCAGCAGCAACACCGAGTCCAAGAGCGTGTGGGCGAAGGGATTGACTTCGTAAAACAGTTCATTGCTTCGCTGACTGAGCGTGAAGAACAGGTCGATGAAGTTGGCCAGCAGCACCAGCGCGAGCAGCCAGGAGACCCGCCGGTTCCGCGACGCAGGGCGCAGCGGCGTCGTTAGCGGGCGTAAACCACTTCGCGTAAGTGCCAGCGTCATCGCCATATCCGATACCATCGTCTATATTGTACGTGCTGTCTTAACAGAACCATAACAACTTGGTAACGAATTGCTCACATGACCGAGCCATGCCACGCCAATTTGCCGACGGCCCTGCAAGCTGATATCGAATGCACGAGCCTCGCGCTTGAGCTGGATGACGGCTATGTCACGCCGATGTATCGGATCAGGCCGGCCTGCGGGCTTTCGACGCGGACGGTTGTCTACGTGCATGGCATTCAGTCGCACCCGGGGTGGTTCGTCGGGTCGTGCCAGGCCCTGGCCAAAGCTGGCTGCGAGGTCTTCGCCCCCACGCGGCGCGGCAGCGGCGAGAACGCTATCAGCCGGGGCGACTGCCGCGGCTATCGGCAATTGCTCGACGACGTGGAGTGCGCCGTGCGGTTCGCGCTGGCCCACAGCGGCAGGGCGGCAGCGGCCATGGTGGGCGTGAGCTGGGGCGGCAAGCTGGCGACGCTGTACTGCCTGGAGCGTTCAGCCGCGGATGAACGCCCCTCGGCCATTGATTCGCTGGTGCTGGTGGCCCCGGGCATCGCGGCGCAGGTGCGCGTGCCGCTGCGCACGCGGCTGGCGGTGGCGCTGGCCGTCATCTTGCAGCCGGGGCGGCGCTTCGACATCCCCTTGAGCGATCCGGCCCTGTTCACGGACAACCCGGCCATGCGCGAGTACCTCAAGACCGACCCTCACCGCCTGCACCAGGCCACGGCGCGCTTCCTGCTTCATTCGGCCATCATGGACGTGCGTTTGCGCCGCTCAGTGGGTTCGCGGTGGCACAGCCTTTCGAGGCTGTGTAGCGCAGGTCCAAAGCCCCGCGCTGTCACATTGCAGACGCCAACGACGCTGCTCCTAGCCGCACGCGACCGCATCATCGACAACGCCGCCACGCGGCGCGCGGTAGAACGCCTGACCGCCGGCCAGGCTAATGTGGTGGAGCTTCCCGCCGCCCACACGATGGATTTTGAACCGGAGCCAAAGCCCTTCTACGATGCGCTGACGCGGGCGGTGTCGCCGCATGAAACGCGGGATTGACAACCGGTTGACCGGATCCATACCGCATGTGCGTGCATGGGGGTAGAATGGTGTGGTATGACAACGAGAGAGATAGCCAAAAGCGTGATCGATGCCTTGCCGGAGGATGCTTCCCTTGATGACATCATGCGCGCCCTGTACGTCCGGCTGAAACTCGAAGGGGCCGAACGGTCCATCGAGGAGGGCAAGGGCGTTATGCATGACCAGGCCAAGCAGAGGCTTCAGAAACAGCCGAATGACGAATCAACGCATTAACGAATCCACGAATTCACGAATCACAGTATCTCCACCGCCGGGTGAAATTGCCGCAGTTCGTCCAGGTAGCGTTGCTTGAGCGTGGCGGTCATTTTCACGCTCCGGCCTTCGTAGGCCTGGTTGCTCATCTGGGCGTAGCGGGCCAGGAATTGCATCAACCGGCCATTGGTCACGTCGGCGTTGAGTTCGACCGTGACGTGCTGGCCGGACATGCGCTGGGAGAGGGCGGCGACGACCTTGTCGGCGTTTTCGCCCGTGGCGGCCGAGAGGAATATCGCGTCGGGATACTTGCCCGCCAGCACCACGCGAACGCTGGGGTCCTGGATGCGGTCGATCTTGTTCAAGAGCAATAGCCGCGACTTTTCGGCGATGCCCATTTCGTCCAGCACTTCGTTGACGGCTTCCATCTGGTGCAGGACGCGCTCGTGCGAAGCGTCGGCCACGTGCAGCAGCAGGTCGGCGCCGATGGCTTCCTCCAGCGTGGCCCGGAAGCTGGCCACCAGGTGGTGGGGCAGGTCAGAGATGAAGCCGACCGTGTCGCTGAGCAGCACCGATTGCCCGTCGCCGAGCTTCCACCGCCGCGTGCGCGTGTCCAGCGTGGCGAACAGCTTGTCGGCCACGAACACGCCCGCGTCGGTGAACAGGTTCATCACGGTGCTCTTGCCGGCGTTGGTGTAGCCGACCAGGCACACGCGGAATTCGTCCTGGCGCGAGGAGACCATGCGTTGCTTGCGGCCATCGACTTCGAGGATGCGTTCCTTGAGCTGGCTGACGCGGCGCTGCACCAGCCGGCGGTCGATTTCGAGCTGCTTTTCGCCCGGGCCTCGCGTGCCGATGCCGCCCACCGCCGCCGCGGCCGAACTGGCGCCGCCGGCCATCCGCTCCAAGTGCGTCCACATGTTCCGCAGCCGGGGGTACGTGTATTCGAGCTGGGCCAGTTCCACCTGCAAGCGGGCTTCGTTGGTGCGGGCGTTGGCGGCGAAGATGTCGAGAATCACCTCGCTGCGGTCGAGCACCTTGCAGCCAATGACTTTTTCCAAATCGCGAATCTGCCCTGGCGACAAGTCGTTATCGAAAATGACAGTGGTGACGTCGTTCTGCACGACGCGATCGGCGATCTCCTGGGCCTTGCCCGTGCCGACGTACAGGCCCGGGTGAACCCTGGTCCGCTTGGCGATCATTTCATCGACGACCTTCGCCCCGGCCGTTCGGGCCAGTGAACGCAGCTCGCCCAGCGGATCGTGAATGTCGATCTCTCGCTTAGGCAGAATGACGCTGATGATCAGCGCCCGCTCCTGCTGGATGTCACGTTGCGTATTGATTAGTTCTGACATATTCCTCCGCTAGCAATCATACGCTCTATAGGCTACCACGTGCGTGGCCAGTGTCAAAAGAACGTTGGGACATCGCCCTGGCCCTCGGCAGGCCGTTTGGACCATCTTGGCGACACCCTCACCCGCCGCTTTGCGGCATCCTCTCCCTCTGGGCGGGAGCCTGGGGTCAACGAGGTAAAGAAGGCCAGGCCCCGTCAGGGGCGGCCGGTGTGGGTTCCTGGGCCGCCGCTGACGCGGCTTCATGCAATGCGCCCCCGCTGACGATGGCTGGCGGGTCGGGAAGTCCCACCCAATCGGAAAAGGCTTTTGGCAACCGTGCTAGTGTAGTGCGTCACAATTGCCCACCATTATGTTGTCGATGAGAAGCGGGGCAAGCACCCGGTCTCTGAGCCCCGTTTACGGGGCTTTTTTCCTATTAGGCCGCCGCTTCAGCGGCGGTGCGACAGGCTGGCGGTTGCATCTGAGCCCGTTTACGGGCTTCCCGAATGCAACGAAGCCCGTAAACGGGCTCAGCAGGCTGCAAACCGCATTTTTGTACCCCCGCTAAAAGCGGGGGTCTATCGCTTCGCAACGGCACGACAATGTTCAATCTAATTGACGCACTACACTGGCTGTGGACGTGCCGCGCTCGTCACAGCCCCAAAAAAAACTAGGGCGGCAGACATGTGGTGAGCGGGGGGAGACTCACCGGGGTCCATGCCTGGCCGCCCGTAGCAAACTCAATTAAGCAAAAATGCTACGCATCTTATTCAGTCGCTGCAATGCTTAAATGTTAATACTTTCCCCTATTTTTTGTGCCGGGTTCAGCCGTGTCGGCCGATCAATTCGTCGAGCTCCTGCTTGGCTGTCAGCACTCGTAGCGAGCAACTGTACTCGCGATGTTCGCCCGGGGCGATACTCAGCTCTTGGCCTTGGTTTTCCATCTTGCCCGACAGCGGCTCGAGCCCCATGACGTACTCGTTGGCTCCGAAGTGGTGCCAGTTCGCCAGCAGCGGAAAGTGGCTCTTGAGATAGCTCAATTCCACGCCCAGGCCCAGCGCGCGGTTCACCAGGCCAACGCGGCACATGCCCTTGCGGTCGCTCTGCACGTCGACGAAGGCCACATCCTCGCCGCCCCCGGCGTGGCGGGCGATGGGGGCCGGGACGGTCTTGAAGTCTTTCCGGCCAAACCAGCTTTCGCAGCCCTTCCGTGGCCGCACCTTGCCGCGGTACACGATCAGGCTGCCCTCGTCCAGCAGCGGGTAGCCGAAGTTGAAGTGCATCAGCCAGCAGTGTCGGGCCGGGGTGTTGCCGCGGTTGATGAAGCAGTCGTGGATGTGCAAGGCCGCCTCGCCCAGCGTCGAGCGGATTGTCCGCCGCAGTTCGACGTTGGGGCCGAACAGCCGGGCGGTGCGGACCGTGCCGGTGATGCTCATGCTGTACACGCCGTCGGCGGGCTCGCTCTGGCAGATCAGTTCCAGCTCCGCCGGCGTGTTGGAGTGCGTGCCGTGCACGCCGTACTCGACGCCGTCGATGGTGGCTGGGCCGCCCACGTGCTGCGGGCCGCAGCAGGTGAGCATGCCGCCGAAGAAGCCTTTGAGCCATTCCCCGCCCAGGTCGCGCGCCGGCGAGCCGGAGGAGATGCCGCCATAGGTCTGGAAGCACAGCGAGTGGGGGCCATAGAAGCAGTCGGCGATGTCCAGGCCGCGGTCGATGACGACCTTGTACCGCAGCCCGCTGCCGGTGTTGACCCAGGCGGTTCGCACCCCGCGCCCCGGGCCGTCGTCGATGCTGGCCAGTTCAATGCCGCCCAGCTGGGCCGGATTGATGAATTTTCCCAAGGCGTGCTTGTACGCCGCGCCGTTTGCCGCCGTGATCTTATGTGCCATGACTGCCGCTCCTGTCGCTTCTGAATGACGTCGCTGCGCCGCTGCCGTGAGGCATCGGTCTATCAGAGGAATTCGACCAGAAGGGCAGAGCGGCTTTAGCTGCTGGGGCGTCTTGTTTCCCCGCCCGCCTGTCATGCCGGCCGGCCTTGCCCGAACGGAGGTCGCGCATGTTGCCTTTCGAGCCGTTCGGGTAGTATTGTCTCCGGCCCCAAGGCCAACGGTGGAGAGAGAATGAAACCAGCGGAGTTCCCAATTCTGGAATACGACCCGGCTCCCTCGGCCATCATTGATCCCCTCGGCTGTCTGCCGCATGTGGAGGCGCCGGAGCATTGCGTTCTGTGCTTCTTCAACGATGCGATTGATGGCGTGCTGGCCCGGTTGCCGCACAAGCTTCTGTATGGGCTCAAGAGCATGATGGGGACCTCGCCCGTCTACGAGGTGCAATGGGACGAGCGGAAACTCGCGTTGGCCCATCCGCGCGTCGGGGGCCCGTTGGCGGCGGCCACGTTGGAGGCGATGGTCGCGTTTGGCTGTCGCAAGATCGTGGTGTGCGGCGGCGCCGGCGTGCTGGATAGCGCGATCGGACGCGGCGCCGTGATCGTGCCTCGCTCAGCCGTTCGCGACGAAGGGACTTCCTATCACTACCTGCCCCCCAGTCGCGAGGTTGACGCCGCCCCCCAAGCCGTGGCGGCGATCGAGGCCACCTTGGGCGAGCATTGCGTTCCGCACACCGTTGGCAAGACCTGGACGACCGACGCGTTCTATCGCGAGACGCCGCTGCGCGTGGCCCAACGAAAACGCGAAGGATGCCTGACGGTCGAAATGGAGGCGGCCTCGCTGTTCGCTGTGGCCAGGTTCCGCGGCGTCATGCTGGGGCAGTTCCTCCTGGCAGGAGATGATGTCTCAGGCACCGAATGGGACCGCCGGGAATGGGGCAGGACGACCGACGGGCATGACAAGGCCTTGATCCTGGCGGCCGAGGCGTGCTTTAAGATGTGACCGGCCGGCGCGTCAACTCGCCCAACCTGAGCCCGACGCCCCATGCAGCTCATCATTCCCAGAACGCCCCGGCTGCGCATTTCGTACAATGGAAGCCGGAATCGGGAATCCGGAAGCCGGAATCCGGAAAGACGCGATGCGATACCGCGTTGTTCCCGCTTCCCGCTTCCCGATTCCGGATTCCAGTTTGTGAACTACCCATGATTGGACCCCATCGTTTCCAGTATGATGCCACCGCCTGGGGCTACAAGTACCTGGGCAAGCCCATGAGCGAATTGCGCATCAACATCCTAGAGAAGCTGCGGCAGAAGATCGCCGAGCTGCCGGCCGAGCCGGGCGTGTACCTGTTCAAGGACTCCTCCGAGCGGGTGCTGTACGTCGGCAAGGCCAAGAGCCTGCGCCATCGGGTCGCCAGCTACTTCCAGCCGTCGGCCGACCTGCTCACCACGCGCGGGCCGGACATCGACCGCATGATCGCCGAGCTGGTGTACGACATCGACTACATCATCTGCCCCAGCGAAGTCGATGCCCTGCTGCGCGAGAACCGTCTCATCAAGGACATTCAGCCGCGCTTCAACGAGGCCCTCAAGGACGACAAGACCTTCCCGTACCTGCAAATCTTCACCAGCGAGGATTTCCCGCGCGTCGAGATCACCCGCCAGCCCATGCGAAAAGGCGTCAAGCTCTTCGGGCCGTTCGTGTCGAGCTTCGAGCTGCGCCAGGCCTTGCCGCTGATGCAGCGCGTCTTCCGCTTCCGCACCTGCAAGCTCGACATCGAAGAGGGCGACGAAAAACGCCGCTACTTCCGGCCTTGCATCCTGCACGCCATCAAGCAGTGCACCGCGCCGTGCGGGGCCCGCATCAGCCGCACCGACTATCGCCGCGACATCGCCAACCTCGAACGCTTCCTGCGTTCCAAGGGCGGCGACGTGGCCCGGCGCATGCGCCAGGAGATGGCCGAGATGGCCACGGCGCTGAATTTCGAAAAGGCTGCCGTCATTCGCGACCAGCTCAAGGCGCTGGATAGTTTGCAGCGCCGCGGCCTGGCGACGGAAGATTTGCAGCCTGAGGCGTTCTTCGTGGACCCTGCCGCCGGCATGCAGCGATTGGGCGAGGTGCTGGATCTGCCCAATCCGCCGCGCGTGATCGAGGGCATCGACATCGCCCACTTAGGCGGCGAGGAGACGGCTGGTTCGCTGGTGTGCTTCATCGACGGCCGGCCGTTCAAGCACGGGTATCGGCGTTTCCGCATCCGCACCGCCGGGCCGGCCGACGACTATGCCGCCATTCGCGAGGTGGTCACGCGCCGCTACCAGCGGGCGGGCTTGGCCGAGGAACTCTACCCCGACCTGATCCTCATCGACGGCGGCAAGGGGCAGCTGGCCTCGGCCAAGGATGCGTTCAACACGCTGCCGTTCGGGCCGCCGGCGCTGATGTCCATCGCCAAACGCGAGGAACTGCTGTACACGCTAACCCGCGACGAGCCGATCAAGCTGCCGCGCAACGACGCCGGCCTGCGGCTGCTCATGACCATCCGCGACGAGGCCCACCGCTTCGCCCAGGCCTACCACCACGTGCTGCGCCGCCAAAAAACGCTGGGCCAGGACGAACCGGTAAAACGTGGAATCCCGGGATCTGCCAAGCCACGCCGCAAAAAGGCCGCTCCGCCGGACGTGCCGCCTGAAGAGTAGAAATGTTCGATGTGCGATTTTCGATGTTCGATTTAACGGCAATGCGGCGTCGCATCTACGGTGGTCTGGTCCCATCGGTTTGCAGAACCCTTGCTATATTCGGGAACCTGCGCACCCTACGCCTGACACATGCTCCGCCCGTATTGGTTGTCGTTACATCGAATATCGAACATCGCACATCGAAAATGTTTCAAACTACTTCGCCAGGAACGCCGCGAAGGAGCCGCCTAGCAGGGCCCGGGCGTCGCGCTGGATTTCCTCGGGCGTTGGCCGCCAGCTTGTTTGCCACAGGTCGCGGTACTTGTCCACCAGCACCTCGGCCATGACCGCCCGCGTGTGCGACCACTTGTACAGGAGTTGGTCGAGCACGCGGGCGTCGGAGTGCTGGGCGGTGAAGGCCGTGCCCAGCAGTTCGATCCGCTGGCGGGTCATTTCGTCGATGATGCTGGGGGTGTTGCAGAACCACCAGCAGCCGAAGATGTGCAGGTTGCTGAACTTCCGCGCCGCCACGGCCAGTTCGTGCTGGTTAACGCGGGCCAGCAGCGTCACCAGGAACTTGGCCTGCGGGAAACGCGAGCACAGGCTCGTCACGGCCGACACGTCGGCAACGCCCACGCCCGCGCCGCCGTCGATCAGGCCTGGGTTCAGGTTGCGCCGCACGCCGATCATCAACGCCACGGGGCAGCCGACCTCCATGGCCGCGGGCACGAGCGCCTTTTCGATGACCTGTGCTTGCAGGCTCTCTTGCGGGTAGAGAAAGTCGTTCTCCAAGGAGGCCGCGAAGTACACCGGACGCATGCGCCGCGACCAGTCGATGAGGAATCGCCGCACTTCTGAAAAGCTCTTGGCGTCAGGAGCGAGTTTGACGTCGTAGCCGCCCGCGCTCATTACCGCCACGGCCGATGGCCAGTCAACCAGCAGTGGGTCGATCCGCAGCGCGGTCTTGAGCCGCTCGGGGATCGGCAGGCCGCGCTGGAAATACCCTGCCTCCGCGGGGTTAAAGGGGTTGTTGGTCATGACGGCGTAGTCGATGTTGGCCAGGTCGAGGACGGTTTGCAGGTGCTCGTCCACGTCGCGGCCAGCGAAGTAGCGCCGCGCCTGGGCCAAGTCGCGCTTGCCCATATCCAGCCCGAGTTTGTTCAGGGCAGTCAGCACGCCTCTGGCGGCCTCGGAGAGCGCGCCGCCGCGCAGGAAGACATGCTCCCAGATCATGTCGGCCTGGGCGGCTTTGGGCATGGCCCAGAAGCGTTCGTAGCTCAGCTCGCGCGGGGCCAGCGTGAACAGCTCGGCCACCAGGTAGTGATAGGTCAGCAACTCATCGACCCCCCACAGCAGCAAGTTGCCATGCGAGGGCGGGAAGAGGTGCGTGTGGATGTCGGAGATTGTGGCCGACGCGATGGCCGAGCGGACAGACGATTCCAGTGCGCCTACAGTGTCGATGCGTGTCATGGATGATTCCTAGCATGCTAACGGGTTCAATGCGTGCCATAGGTTCAACGGGTGCCATAGGTTGAGCCGGCCGTTCACGGCTCCACCTATGCGGCCACTCGGCATAAGGCACGCAATACGACGGATTAGATCATGGGCCAGACGCCCATGCTACGTTCCGCTAGTAAAGCTAATGAACCCACTGGCCGAAATCTAGGTTGTGGCTTATATTGGTACATGAAGAAGGGCGGGAGATGAACGTCCGTTGCCAACATTGCGGGTTGGACCTGCAAGCACCGGCCGACAGCGAAGGCAAGGCCTTGGCCTGCCCTGGCTGCGGTGGGCGATTCCTCTGTCAGCTCCCGCGTGCGGTCGTCCTTTCGCCTGCCCCGGTGGCTGCGCCGGCGGTTGCGGCGCTGGCCGATACTCAACCGTGCCTGGCCTCGACCATCGCGCTTTCACCCGCGCCCGCTCCTGCGGCCAGGAGCCTGCCTTTCCTGGATGAACGCCTGCGGCCCACCCCGGCCGATGCGAACTTGGCCGATCTGGCGCGCCAGACGGCCGTTGATGAACAGGCCGCACCGGGCCAGCCGGACTTTCAGACTCTGGATGACCTGGCCAACGATTCGACGCCGTGGCAGGTGCTGGAGCAGGCCTCGACGCTCGCGCCCGCCTCCTTCGCCGAGCCGGCGGAGGAAGTCACCGCCAGTTCTCACCCCTGGTACGTCATTATTTCTGGCGTGCCGGTGGCGGCGATGACCTTCGCCCAGCTTCGCCGCAAGGCCTTGCAGGGCACGATCCGGCCACGGGACAAGCTGTACTATGCGCCCAAGAACGCTCACCTCCGAGCCATTGATGTGCCCGGGCTCTTCCCCGCGGCCGTGCTGCTGACGCCTTCGCCCCTGCAAAAGCTCTTCCGCCGCAAAGGGCCCGAACAGACGCCGGTGATTCCGCAGGTGCCGCAAGCCTCGCCGCCGATGGACTTGCCGGACGACGCCCCCGTAGAGGCCAATGCAGATTTGGCGGCGCTGCAGCGGGCGGTGGAACAAGGCAGGTCGTAGGTCGTAGGGCGTAGGGAATACAAGACCGCCAGTAGGGCGGGCACTGCCCGCCGGGTTGCCTCTGGCTGGACCATCGGCGGGCAGTGCCCGCCCTACCTCTCCGGCCTCTGGCCTCCGGCCTCAATCCCCTTGCGTATTCTCCAACCAGGCCATTTGAATGGCTTCAAGAATCCCTTCGCTCGACTTGGCGGGGTCGTCGGCGAAACCCTCGAGTCCCAGCACCATTTCGCGCAGGCGTGGGAAACTGACCGAAAGCGGGTCGGTGCCTTTGAATTGCTCGCTGAGCTGGTAGCCGATCTCCTGGGCGTCGGTCCACTTGAGCGCGGGCATGGCTGCTATTCCTCGGCCACCAGGTTGCGGTTCCAGGCGGGGATGCGGACGCGGACGTCGCCTTTGACGACCGCCAGGCAGGCCAGGCGGCTGTCGGGCGTGTGGCTGGGGGCATGATCGACCATGTCCAGTTCCTCGTCGCTGGGCGGGGAGAGATTCTGCGCCCCTTCCTGCACGATGACGTGGCAGGTGCTGCACGCGCCGGCGCCGCCGCAGGCGTGGTTGATCGGCACGCCGTGGGCCAAGGCGATGTCCAGCAAGCTTCCGCCCCGGCCATGGCTGCCGTAGGGAAACCTGGCCGGATCGGCCTGGACGACCACCGGCCCGGGTTCAAATGTCACTTTGTACGTGGTCATGCTGGTTCGCTACGTCGGTATCGTCGGTCCGGCCAGGTACTCGGGTTTTGTGATTTCCAGCCGGACGATCCGCCAGCCATCGGGACGCTTAGCCCACTGGAGCTTCCAGGAGATATAGAAGCTTCCTTCATTGATGCTGACCCGCGTTTCCAGCAGGGTGGTGGCGTTGTGCCCGGCGATCTTGGTTTCGACCTGGCCGAACGAGATATCGCTGACATGGTGATTCTGGATGGCCACATTGGCCAGTCCGAGCAGTTGGTCGCGGTTGAGCGTGCCGCCGATGGGCAGGGGCAGGGGCACATTGTAGCTGGGGTCGAGGTAACGGCTGGCCGGGGCCAGGCAGTTGTGGCAGACGCCCTCGCCGATCTCGCCCATGGCCTGGGCGATTTGTTCGCGGTCTGTGACCACGCAGTGGGCGACGATGCCGATCGTCACAGCCAGCACGGGCGGGGCGATCAGGGCATACAGCAACCTGGGGTTGCGGCGAGCGTACCAACAGGCGGCCAGAATGACCTCGATGAGCCCCAGCAGCAGGTAGAGCTTCAGGGGGTTTTCCAGAAAGAGGGATTGCAGGTCCATGAAACGATTCTAGCCGAAGTCACCGGGTTTCGGTAGGCTGATGGGAGAGCTTTTCCGCGCCGGACGGTCGTGAGCGGGCGTAAATCGCTTTGCGGACACGCCGGCAACCAAGCTGGGAGTGCCCTTGGATCGTCTCCTGGCAGCTTGGTATGATAGTCGTATGGATGGTAGCGATGGCAGGCAACGCGCCGCCATCGAGCAGGCAGGGTTTGGAAGTTAGATGGTCACACGCGGATTCATCTTGGCATTGCTGGTGAGTTTGAGCCTTTCAACGGTGGCGATGGCTCAGCGCACCGCCCACCAGTGGGTGGATCCAGGAACTTTCCACTCCACGTCGGTCGGCGGTAACCTGGGCGGCGGCGGGGGAGGTTTCTCCTCCAGCGTGGGCGGGCTTTCCCGCACCGGCGCTTACGGCGGCGGCAGCTCCCTGGGCTCTAGTTCGCTGACAATTCCTCGCCTGGCTGGTTCGCCGGGCTCTTCGGCGATGTCGTCTGGCTTCAGCCCCATTTCCACGCCCTCGGCCGCTGCGGTCAGTCATCTGCCTGGCCTGGGCCCGGTGACCAACAACTTCGACCCCGCGGCCCCCGGCGTGGTGAGCAACGATATGGGCGGGGGAATCGCGCTGAAGCCTTACCTGATCGCCCTGGGCTACAGTACCGATCTGACGGATGACGAAGAGATCAGCAGCTTCGTGCCCGTCGAGCCCAGCATTTTCCAGACCCAGATGCGGCAGGCCGAGGTCGCTTTCCGCCACGAGCGCTACGAGGACGCCGAGTCCGCCTGCCAGATGGCCCTGGCTTTGGCCCGGCATGCGCCTGAGACGCACCTGGGCTTGATGCAGTCGTATGTGGCCCTGGGCAAGTACAACATGGCTGCGTTTCACTTGGAAAAGGCGCTGGGGTATTACCCCGAACTGCCCTTGACGCGGTTGGCGCTGCGCAAGTTCTACAGCAACAACCAGGAATTCGTCGACCAGTTGGAGAGCCTTCGTCGGGAGGCCCTGGATGCGAACAGCGCGGGCAAGGTCAGCCTGGTGCTGGCCTTCTTTTACTATTTCGACGGCTCGGACAAGCAGGCGATAGAGGCTCTCAAACGCGCCCAGGAGTTGGCCGAACAGGCCAAGGACGGCGACACCCTCCAGGCGGTGGATATTTTCTGGAACGGCGTAGTGGCCGCGGGGCGAGGCGCTGGCACTATCCAGAATGCCAGCCAGCCCACCAGTCGGCCTGCCAGAGGGCCCGCCGGTCCGGAAATCAGGCTCAACTCACTTCTAAACTCTGAACCGCCCGCCACCTCTCAACCGTAGCAATTGCTGTGACCTAAAGAGGAACCGCCAAAGGCCCGATAGCTTTTAAGGTGCCGGTTGCGTATAGTTGCCGCCCTCAGAGCGTACGGCGAAACACTGATGCTGGCCTCCGGGCGATATTGGACGGGCTGCTGCTGACCGGGATCGCTCGCACATACGGTATATATGGACGAAACCAAGCCACAACTGAACGGGGGCCGGCGGTTGCCCGGCAGCCGTTTGTTCGCGCGCGTCATGGACCTTGCCGGTCGGCACCGGCTGCTGGCCAGTCTGGTGGTTCACAACGCCGTTTTCGCCTTGGCGCTGCTGCTGGCCTTCCTCATCCGCTTTGACGTTGCCGGCGAAAGCCCAGGTTGGCTCAGGTTGTACCTGCTGTGGCTGCCGTTCTTCCTGGTGGTCAAGACCATCATCTTTGGCCAGCTCAAGCTGCTCCGCAGTTCCTGGCAATATGCCGGCATCCGGGACCTGGTCAACATTCTGATCGCCAGCTGGGTGTTCCTGATGATCGTGTACGTGATCTATCTGCTCTTCACGTACATGCCCACGTTGTTCTACCGCTCGCCGCTGTTTTCCTTCAGCCGGGGCGTGCCGCTGCTGGACTTCCTGGCCACGGTGTTCCTGATCTCGACCGCCCGCCTGGGCGTCCGGCTGTACCGCGAAGAACTGCGCCCCGTCTCCTCTGAAGGGTTGCGCCGCGTGTTGATCGTTGGCGCCGGCAACACCGCTGAGGCGCTGCTCCGCGAAATCTTCCGCATGCGAGAGGACCGCTACCGCGTCATCGGCCTGGTGGATGACGATCCGCACAAGACCGGCACGCTGATTCACAGTATTCCCGTCCTGGGCACCACCGACGATATCAAGCGTATCTGCGAAGAGAACAAGGTGGAAGAGGTCCTCATCGCGGTGCCCTCGGCCACGCAGAAGCAACTCCGCGCCATCATCGAGAAATGCCAAGGCGCCAAGCTGCGCATCCAGAGCCTGCCGGGCATGGACGCGCTGATCGATGGGCGGGTGACCGTCAGCCAGATCCGCAGCGTGGAGATCAAGGACCTGCTGGGCCGCGAGGCCATCAAGCTCGACACTGAAGACATCGCTCATTTCATTGCCGATCGGGCCGTGCTCATCACCGGCGCCGGCGGCAGCATCGGCTCGGAGATGTGCCGCCAAGTCTGTGTCTTCAAACCCGCCCGGTTGATCCTGCTGGAGCAGGCGGAGAACGGGCTGTTCGACATCGGCAATGAATTGCGGCGAAGTTTCCCAGCCATCCCGGTTGCCGAAGTGATCTGCGACATCGTCGACCGCGACCGCGTGACCAGCGTCTTTAAGATTCATCGCCCCGACGTGGTTATCCACGCCGCCGCTCACAAGCACGTGCCGCTGATGGAGCTTAACCCCTGCGAGGCGGTCAAGAACAACATCTTCGGCACCAAGAACGTGGCCGACGCGTGCTGCGCCACCGGCGTGAAAGAGTTCGTGATGATCTCCACCGACAAGGCGGTGAACCCATCCTCGATCATGGGTTGCACCAAGCGGGTGGCCGAGATCTACACGCAGAGCCTTAACGGCAGCAATGGCTGCATCACCAACTTCAAGGCCGTGCGGTTTGGCAACGTTCTGGGGTCGGCCGGTTCGGTCGTGCCCACGTTTGAGCGGCAGATCCGCCAGGGCGGGCCGATTACCATTACGCACCCGGATATGACGCGCTATTTCATGACGATTCCCGAGGCCAGCCAGCTTGTGCTCCAGGCGGCTGCGACGGGACAGGGCGGGCAGATCTTCCTGCTGGACATGGGCGAACCCGTCAAGATCGTCGACTTGGCGCGGGACATGATCACCTTGTCGGGCCTGCGCGTAGGCGAAGACATCGACATTGTCTTCACCGGCTGCCGGCCGGGCGAAAAGCTCTTTGAGGAACTCCGCACGGCTGGAGAAGATATGGAACCGACCGTGCACCCCAAGGTCAAAGTCTGGAAGCATCGCAAGGTGGAATGGGACAAGATCCAGGAAGCGTTGGCGGAGTTTTCCCGCCTGGCGACCTGCACGGATCGCGACCGAATCGTCGCTGCCCTGCAGCTGCTGGTGCCCGAATACGCGCCGATGAACCCGCCCAAGCCGCAAGCCTAGAGCGGGCCATAGCTGGACCTAGATGAGGATTACGATGAGTTTGGCCGTACCGCTGTCCAACCCGGATATCACTGACCTGGAACGCCAGGCGGTTTTGGAAGTCCTCTCCAGCAATCGGCTGAGCATCGGCCCGCACACGGAGGCATTTGAGGCCGCCATTGCCGCCCGCGCCGGCCGCAAGCATGGCATCGCCGTCAACTCCGGCACGAGCGGGTTGCACTTGTGCGTCAAGGCCCTGGGCCTGCATGAGGGCGATGAGGTCATCACCACCCCGTTTTCCTTCGTGGCCACCACGAACTGTCTGCTGTTCGAGCGGGTCACGCCGGTCTTCGTCGACATCGACTCCGCCAGCTACAACATGGACCCCGCCGCCATCGAAGCCGCCATCACGCCGCGGACCAAGGCCCTGCTGCCGGTGGAAGTTTTCGGCAACATGGAGCACTTCGACGCCTACGAGCGCATCGCCCGCAAGCACAACCTGCTGCTGCTGGAAGACTGCTGCGAGGCCCTGGGCGGCGTGCACCAGGGCCGGCCGGCCGGCAATTTCGGCCAGTGCGGCGTGTTCGCGTTTTACCCCAACAAGCAGATCACCACTGGCGAAGGTGGCGTGGTCGTCACCGATGATGATGGCATCGCCGACATGTGCCGCTCGCTGCGCAACCAGGGGCGCGACACGTCGGCGTGGCTCTCGCACGCGTACATGGGCTACAACTACCGCATGAGCGACATCACGGCCGCCTTGGGCGAGGCCCAGGCCACGCGGCTCGATGAGATCGTGGCCAAACGCCGCCACGTCGCTCAGATGTATCACGATGCCCTGGCCGGCGTGGCGGAGATCCATTGTCCGCCGATGGCCGAGCCCGCCAGCGCCAGTTGGTTCGTGTACGTCATCCGTCTGGCCGACAAGTTCAGCCGCAGCCAGCGCGACGCCTTGATGCAACATCTCAAGGACGCCGGCGTGGGCTGCAACCCGTATTTCGTGCCGATTCACCTCCAGCCGTACGTGATGAAACTGCTGGGCACGCATGAAGGCCAGTTCCCGATCACCGAGCACCTGGCCGAGCGGACGATGGCTATTCCGTTCTTTGCCAACATGACGCCCGAGCAGATCCAACGCGTGGTGGCGACGCTGAAAGAAGGCATCGGCCGGCTGAGTCACTAGCTGCTGGCGTGAAGGAGAAAACGTGGTCGCTGGCATCGAGCCGCTGAAACCTTCGCACGCCTCGGACGCCGCCCACCTGCACCTGCTGGGCATCAACACCGGGTTCCTCTCCAGCCTCGGCCAAAGTTTCCTTTGCCAACTGTACAAGGCGGTGCCGGTCTGTCCGGCTGGTTTTGGTTTTGTCAGCCTGGATGAAACTGGCCGGGTCAACGGCTTCATTGCCTGTGCCGAGAGTACAGGTCGGCTGTACAAACAGGCGATCACTCGGCGAGGGCTGTGCATGGCCGGGCCGCTGCTGCGGTTCTGTCTCCGCCCGAGCGTGATGCGGCGGATGTGGCAGACATTGCGATACCCTTCACAGGTCGGCGATGAGCTACCGCCTGCTGAGGTCCTGAGTATCGCCGTAGACGCCTCCAATCGAGGCGGCGGCGTCGGAAAGCGACTCATGCAGGCGGCCTTGGATGAGTTCGCCCGCCGAGGAGTCAAAGACGTAAAGGTGGCGGTGTGGGCGGAGAATCTGCCGGCCAATGCCTTCTATCAACGCTGCGGCTTTCACCTGGCGATGCAATGGACACATCACGGCCTGCCGATGAATATATACTGCATATCCCTCCCGCAAAGCCAGACCGTACGGGCTATCCCCCCGGCGTAGCGGACGCATGGAACGAGTGGCTCATGCGTGCCGTCGTGGGGCTGGGAGCGATTTGGGTACAGTCCTGTTCAGCCGCCACAGCTGTTGCTCGTACACCCACAGGATGGCCCGAAATACGCGGCGCTCATCGAAGGCTTCCTCAGCTTGTTGTCTGGCCGCTTGGCCCAGGGTCTGCCGCAAGTCGGGGTCGCGATAGAGCTGCTCAATGGCATCGGCCAGAGCGGGCACATCGCCCAGCGGCACGACCAGGCCAGTCTGGCCATGGCTGATCGCTTCGCGAGAGCCGCGGATGTCCGTGACGACGGGCGGCAGCGACATTGCGCAGGCCTCGATCACCGACCGGGGAAATCCCTCGCGGTGGCTCGGCAGGCAGAGCATGTCCATCGCCGTCATAAGCCGCGGGACATCCTCGCGATAGCCCAGGAAGTGGCAGATGTCCTGGACGCCAAACTCGGCCGCCATTTCGGGACGCTCTTTGCTGCCACGGCTGGAGTCGATGGGACCGATGTGCAATAGGTGAATGTTCGGAATCTTGTTGCGCAGGCTCCCCAAGGCTTCAAAGAGTTCGTTGAACCCTTTGCCTCGCGTCAGCCTGGCGACGATGCCGACGACGTACGCGTCGGGGGGGATGCCGCACTGGGCCCGGACGCGCAAGCCCTCGTCGGCCGGATAGTTTTCGCGTCGGAAGCGCTCCAGGTTGATGCCGTTGCCCAGGTACTGCACCCGCTCGGGCAGCAACAGGTTTTCCCGCCACACCATGTCCAGATCTTCCTGGCTCTGGCTGAAGACAAAGTTGGCGCAGCGGCAGGCAGTAATGGACAAGGTCTTGAAGAAGAGCCGGCGTAACCGACTCCGTTCATTGACGAAGTAGAAGCCGTGTACCGTGATGATTCGGATCGGAACCTTCGCCAGGATCGAGCCGAGCATGCCCACCACCATGGCCTTGGGGGTGTGCATGTGTACGATGTCCAAGCGGAGCTTGCGCAAAAGGCGGGTCATCTGCAGCAGCGCCTTGAGGTCGCGGAATGGCGCAACCTCGCGCAAAATCTCGAGCGGGAAGATTGGCACGCCTAGCGCTCTTAGAGAGGGAATTTCGGGCCCATCCGAGCAGATGCCGCACACCTCGTACCCGGCCCGCTGAAACGCCTGAATCTGCGGCAGCAGCAAGGCCCGCATGGACATGGAAACCGCGCAGACGACTCCAACTCTTACGCCGCCCGTGGAGGCCAGGTAGCGATGCTCCAAGTCTGTCAACATATCTGGCGTTCACTACTCATCGGCACAGAAATCCTTGTCGCGGGAGGGCAACCCAGCGACATGCCACAAGGAACACGTATCGAACCAGTGCGCCTCAGTCTACACTGTTCCGTGTAGTTTCATTATAACTAAACCCAAGGCGTCCTGCTGCAATCAAGTTCTCAGATTGGGGTGGCGGCGGATGGGCGGTTGAGCAGCTGGCGCCGATGTAACTCAAGTGCATGCCAGAAGATACTCTGCTCGAATTTCTCTTGAACGCGCCTTCGGCCGGCCCGTCCCATGTCGGCCCGCCGCTGGGGATCGCTCATCAGCGTCAGCATGGCCTGTCGCAGAGGTTCTACCGCACGCACCGGCACCAGCAGCCCCGTCACGCCGGGCTCGATGCTTTCCCGAACCCCATCGGTGTCGGTGGTTATCACCGGCAGGCACATGGCCGCCGCCTCAAGGTTGACCACGCCAAAGCCTTCCCGGTACGTGGGCAGGACGAACAGGTCCATGGCCGTGTAGTAGGGCGCTACATCGGCCTGCCTGCCGGTCCGGCGGATGCGGGTATTGGAGGCCAGGATCGCCTGCGTTTCCTGGTCCAGGTGGCTGGAACCCTCCTGGGAACCCACGAGCAGGAGGTAGGCAGACTCGACGTTTCGCGAAATCAGGTCGAATGCCTTCACCAGTTCGTTTACGCCCTTGTCCCGGATCAGCCGCATCACGCTGCCGAAGACGAAGGCCCCGTCGGGGATGTCCCATTCCTGTCGAATGCGCCGGCGGCCATCGGCCAAGGCGGAGGGATCGAACCTGCGCAGGTCGATCCCATTGGCGCTTCCACTGCCGACCACGCTGCTCTTGGATAGTGGGAACAGCCCTTCCCGCGCCGCGAACTCTCGATTGCTTTGACTGTCGGGCGAGATGTGTGTGCTGAGTCGGCAGGCAAGCTTTTCCATGGACTTGAAGATGCGCCGCCGCCAGCCTGATTGGGCCACGTAGTAAATGCCCCACATCAGATACAGCCGCTGTGGAACCCCGGCCAGGAACGCGGCCAAGCTGACCAGCAACGCCGCCTTGGGCGTGCAGTACTGAACCAGGTCGAATCGGTTGCGGCGGAAGAACCACACCATCTTCCAGACGGCCAGCAGGTCCTGCAACGGAGACATGCTCCAGCGGAGGGGCATGACTACCTGGCGAACATGAGGTGGAAGTGGGACCTCGTGCCATCCGTCAGGGCCCGTGAGAACCGTGAAGCGGAAGCCCTTGGCAAACAGGTGATCAAACTGCCCTCGATAGAACACCTCGACCGTCAGCGCGATCGTGGCGGCCACACAGACCCGCACCTCGACGGTTTCGTCGGTATGGTCTGAAGTTGTCGCCATGCCAGAGTTGCCCTTTCGCGTCCGCAGCGGTCGATCGTCGCGTCAAATACGAACCATTCATGTCACGTCGTGGTGGTTGTTGCCACCCGTGCCGTCATCGAGGTCAGACGCTCGGTTGAGCAGCGACAGTCGTTGCCGGACGACTGCCGCCCAGAACACAGACTGCTCGAACTTCTCCAGGATTCGCGCCCGGCCCGCCTGCCCCATTCTGTGTCGAAGCCCCGCATCGTTGAGCAGCCTTGTTAACGCCATCGTGAGTGCTCTTATGTCCTTGACCGGCACGGCGACACCGGTCAGCCCGTCGACGATCACCTCGCTGGCGCCGATGGCCTTGGTGGTCACGACGGGGACCGCCATCGCCTGGGCTTCCAGGTCGACGGCGCTGAAGCCCTCTCGGTATGTCGGCAGGCAGAAGATGTCCATGGCAGCGTAGTACGGCAGGACGTTGTCCTGGCTGCCCACCAGCCGAACGCGCGGATGTGTGCGGAGAATCCTTTCGGCCTCGGCCCTGGGGCGGTCGCGCTCTTCTTGGGGGCCTGCGATCAGCAAGTAGACCTTGTCGTTGCCATGGCTGACTCGGTCAAACGCCGTCGCCAGTTCGTTGATACCCTTGTCGCCGGCCAAACGCATGATCGAACCGATCACCAGGGCATCGGCTGGGATATTCCACTGTTTCCGCGTCTCTTGGCCAGCCTCTCGCCATCGCTCCGGATCGAACATAGCGATGTCGATGCCATTGTCGCTGCCTTCGCCGATGACGCTGCTGTTGTCGTAACGGGCCAGGCCTTCGTCAATGGCAAACTGTCGAAGCTGGAACCCGTCAAAGTTAACGTGCGTGCTCAGGCGGCACGACAGACGTTCCAGGAACTTGAAGAAGTGGCGGCGCAGCCCTTTCTGCCCCACGTAGTAGATTCCCCAGAGCAGGTACAGCCGGACCGGCACGCGTGCCAGAAACGCGGCAATGCTGCCCAGCAGTGCCCCCTTGGGCGTGGTGTACTGGACGAAGTCGTACTTCCGCTGCCGGAAGAGTCGAAACATCTTCCAGCACGAGCACAGATCTGTGAGCGGTGAGATGGAACGCGTGATGGGAATCGAGATGTACTCGGTGCTGTCGGGCAGCTCCAGCCAGTCTCGCGTCGGTTCGCTGGTGATGACCGTATAGCCAAACCCGCGCTGGGCCAGGTATGCGAACTGCCCGCGAAAGAAATACTTCACGTTCATGCCCACGGAAGAGATGTGACAGGCGCGGATGGGATCTTCCATCGTCATGTGTCAGTTCTCGATTCTCTTGACGCGGGCCGGAATTCCGACGGCCACGGCGTTGTCAGGCAAAGTGCCGACAGCCACAGACCCGGCACCGACTACGCAGCCAGAACCGATCGTCGTCCCTTTGACGACGACGCAGTGGGCGCCCAGCCAGCAACCTCGCCCGATGTGGATCGGCGCCGAGATCAGTGGCCCCTTGGAATAGCAGCCGTCGACCTTGGAGTGGTCGCAGGACACGATCACGCAGTACGGGCCAACCATCGTCTCATTGTCAATTGTAATGCCGCCGTTGCCCAGCAGCCAGGCCCCATTGGCCAGGTACACGTCATCGCCCACGGAGATCTCCAGCGAAAAGGCCAGGTGCACGTCGTGGCAAACGGCAAAACGCCGACCTCGCCTGCCCATGGCGGGGCCCAGCAGGAACCCTCGAAGCTTCATGCACGGTCCCAGGTCGGGCAGCCAGCATGTCACCAACATCACCACGTGGACCCAGAGGTAGGCAAGCACCCGCCTGGCTCGTGACACTTTCGTATGGGCAATTGTCTGTCCACATTCCGACATGGCCGACTCAACCTTTCCGCTGGGCAGCCGGGGCGCAGCCGCTCAGACCGCATGCTGGCAATCGTCCTTTACAGGCTGAGTTTACGCTCTTTCAGAACGTCGAGTCGATACCAAACCCAGCTCTCCACGGATGCATCCTGCCCGGTGTCCTTTCACCCGGAAGCCAACCCAAGAGTGCGTTGTCGAAGGATGGCATAGTGCTCCTTGCGACGGATATCCAAGACGCTGCGGAGATAACGCGAAGCCGTTGCCACGCTCTGCACGGCCAGCGATGCCATTCGGTTGGGATCTTGCAGCAATTCTTGAATTCGCTGGGCTAACGCATCGGCATCGTTCACCGGCACGAGGCACTCCTGGGGGAGCAGTTCCATGATGCCGGCTAAGTCGGTCCCGATGGCAGGGCAGCCGCGGCTGAGGGCTTCGACGAGAGCTCGTGGAAGTCCTTCTTGACGCGACGCGTTAAGAAACAAATCCACGCCCTCCAGGAAGTCCATGACGCCTTTGGCGCCGGGCAGAGAACCCGGAAAGATAATACGATCCCTTACTCCCAAACCTTCAGCCAGGGCCTTCATCGAACCCATTCGAGTCCCTGAGCCGATTAAGACAAGCTCGACATTCATGCCGGACTTGACGCACTGCGCCAGGGCCTGGATGTGGATGTCCGGAGCTTTGTACAGCTGCAACAACGCGGCCACAAATCCCAGCCGAACCGGTTTGCCATCGCCGGCCAGCCGGGCGGGAAAGTCTCGGATTCGGGCTAGGCGAGCCTCCAACTCTTCCGGCGTGATTACGCTTTCCAACTCCACGTCGGAGCATCCCGTTGCGCATGTGTCAGGCCCAGGTGGATACGCCTGCTGCAGCGCACGCTCGGTTACATACAAAGCCGTCTGGGCGGTTCGGCACTGCCGCTGGAGATCTCGCCGGGCCTTCCAGCGGGCCAACGGACGCACGATGCTTCTCACGCTACCAGGCGCTAGGCTCAGCCACGGGTCTCCCACGACTTCAACGCCGTATGGCCGTCCCAGGCGCTGCAAATGTGCCCATATGGCCGTGCCAATCGGCCCGGGGACACTGAGCATGTATGCGTCGCACTGGGCGACGGCCAGGCGAATGCTGGCTTGAAGCTTGCTTCGCACCTTGAGGTATCCCCATGGCCCCCTGTACTCGGGTAACGGCCAAATGGTGATGCCTGGGCCGGTTGTCCTGATCCATTGCGGCGGGGGCTGGTAGGCTTGGGCCACGCGGCCGACCACCAGTATTTCCTCGAAGACCGCGAGATAGCGGCTCCATATGCCTTCGTACGTGAGGTTCGGGGAATAGAACTCCGAACCACACTGACAGAAGTGAGCCTCTAGGCCAACCAGCAGTCTCATTCGACGTTTCTCCCTGGCCGTCCCTTTTGCCGGCAAGCTTGAAGCTTCTGCGGAGGCGATTCGTCCCATGTCGGAATCCTACCGGCCGTATGGAGCAGTGGCGGCGATGCACCGCCAGAACGCCAGCTTACGCTGCTCGAGTACGTCCAGGCGGTAGTCTTGAGCGACCCCGACGTTGCGCCGCGACAGGGCGGCAAGACGTTGGGGATCTCCCAGACATCGGGCCAGACACTGGGCCAACGCGCCCACGTCGCCGGGGGGAACCGTTTCGGCCTCTGCCAGCAGCTCGGGAACGCCACCGACTTTGCTCGCTACGGCCGGCAACCCGCGGGCCATCGCCTCCAGCAGCGCTCGCGGCATACCTTCGGTGAGGCTGGGCAACACGAAGACGTCCGACTCGTCCAACAGACGTTGCAGTGCTTCGCCCGGGGGAACTCTGCCGGGAAGCTTAACCCGCCGTTCCAGCCCCAGCTCACCGGCCAACCGGCGAAGGTAGTCCATCTGGCTGCCGTCGCCGACGATCATCACCTCGAGGTCAGGCATGCCTTGCCTGGTCAACTCACTCATGGCCCGGATCAGCACATCGTAGGCTTTCTCCGGCTCCAGCCGGCCGACTGTAACGAGCCGCAGAGGTCTGCGCTCGAAGCTCTGGGCAGGCCGAACGGGGGCGAACGCCTCGACAGGCAATCGGACATCGGAGAATACCCATTCCTGTCCCGAACGCGTTGGGTACAGGCGCTGCAGCGACTTGCTGACGTAGTTGGCACAAGCGGCACGGGCGGCCACAATGCGACACACCCTGTGCGTGATCCATCCGATCAACTGTCCCAGGCCCAGGAACTGCACATTCTTTACCCGGGCGGAGGATTCACCCGCATGGCCCAGAATCTCCATGGCGTACGGCCGGCGGGAGAGCCAAAGCTTGAGCGAGCAGAAGGACGAAAGATTGCCGGTGCGAAGCAAGATGACTCCAGGCAAGGACGCCCAGCGGAAGCAATCGCGCAGTACGCGCGGCGATCGGCGGAGAAAGCTCCAAAGTCCCCGGTAGTCGGCAACTGGGTGAAATACGACGCCGGGGCCATCTGCACGGATCCAGCCCGGGGAAACGGTAGCGGCGCAACGCACGCGTGCAATCGGTTCGACCTGGTCGAATATCTCCAGGAACTCGCGCCAGAACGCGTAGTCAAAGGCCAGGTCGGTGTAATAGTGGTCCCCAACGCGAACGTAGTGATAGTCCAAGACGACCTTCAATATGCCGGTTGTCTTTCGGTCTGTTGGAGCGGCAGACTTCGGTGAAATCGCATTGAACTTCAAAGGGTCTCCAAACAGTCTACGATGTCTCCAAAACCAACCTGACGTCAGATCATTGCTTTTCGCGGATCTACAATCAGGTCAAGCCGCTTGCTCTGAACAATGAGTAGTCGAAAGTATTATCGGCATCTCACATGGATAGGTTCGGGAGGAACCGGATCATGTGGGCAGGGCGACGAGCCGCATGTCCCAAGTTGCCGCCCCCCCAAGCGGCCCCCGCATGGGCCTGCCTTGCCGTCGCAACGCCCGCAATCGCCGCCGTGGCTGCGTCACCACCGTCTCAGGATCGATCTGGCGATGGTCGTCCAACTCCCTTGAGCGAAGGGACGCAGCAAGGCCGCATGTATTGCATAGCCAAGGGCCTTGACGCGCCGCCGCTCGACTGACTGGATGGACGCATTCCGCACGCACACCATCCACTTCTGGTAGGTGCGCGAAGCGAGTGGGAACTCCGCAACGGTTTCTCCCCGTTGCAACGGGTCTGAGCCGGTGCGCAGCCGTTCCCGTGAAAAGGCCCGCGCCGTTTCCCAGTACTTGTCTCCTCGAACCGGCAATCTGGCTGTGATGGACATGGCATTGAGCCGGTACAGAAACAGCGGCTCGTCGAGGACTCCCACGCGGCCTGTCTCGGCCAGGCGCAACCACATGTCCTGGTCTTCCGTCTTCTGAAAGAAGGAGCGGTACGGGCCGGCTTTCTCCACAGCCGAGCGGCGGTACATCGCCGAGCCGTGCATGATTGGCGGCACCAGAATCACATCCCCTTCGCGCCGGGACCATAGAATCTCGCCGCTGTGATGCCGGCGGTAGATGGCCCCAGCATCCGTGGTGTAGTCGGCCCCACAGCCCAGCAGCACCAAGTCGGGGTGCTGCCGGAAGGCCGCAACCTGCCGTTCAAAGCGCGTCGGCAGGGAAAAGTCATCGACATCCATGCGGGCGATAAACTCGCCGCGAGCCATTGCCAGTCCTGTGTTGATGGCGCCGACAAACCACTCGAACATCCCGGCGGCAGGAGGAAAGGGCACGACGCGCACACGCGGGTCGGCGTAGGAGGCGACGATCTCGGCCGTGCCGTCCGTGCTTCCGCCCTCGACGATGAGGAACTCGAAGTCGCCGAAGGTCTGGCCCAGGATGCAGTCCATGGTCGCCTTGATGTAGGCACGCATGTTGTACAGCGGCATTACGACGCTTATCAGCGGCGGCTGGCTCATGCGGTTACCCTTGGTTCGCCACGGTCTGCGCTGGGCGCCAGTATTCCCAGGTGCTCCAGAATTGTCTGATATCGGTGCAGCCAGCGATGCTCGCGCAGACAACGCGCGCGGGCACGCCGAGCGATTTCCCGGCACAGTTCCGGCCGGTCGAGGTACCAGCGCACCTGTTCGAGCAGGTCGTCATACGAGTGCCAGCACAGGATTTCCTGGCCGATAGTGAAGTGCTGGGCCAGGTCCGGGTTGAACGTGGTCAGATAGACGCCGCCGCCGGCACAAGGCACGTCGAAGTCACGCCCCTTGACGTTTGTTAGCGTCTCAGAGCAGCCGACGCCGCCGTGGCCTAGATTGATCTGGCTGGTGCGGAAGATCTCCACGAGTTTCGCGTCAGGAACCTCCGAGGCTTTGCCCCAGCCCCGGCCGAAGGTCTGCACAGGGATGCCATGCTTACGCAGGAACCTAACCATCTGGACCCGCCGGCCGTAGCCGACGCCGACGAAGCTGATGGGGATGGAATAGGGCAATTCTTCCTCGGGGAAAGAAGACGCAAGACAGCCTTCGGGCAAGTAGATCGCATGCCCGCCGGCAGCGTTAACCCAGTCCACCGTGACGCGGGCGGATGTCCACCACAGATCGAATGCCTCGGCCAAGGCACTGGAACCCATCCGCTGCTCTCCGACGACGCCGATGTCCCAGGACTGCTTGTCGTCCAGGCACATGTTGACGCACGGGACGCCGAAGTCGGTACGGATCCGCCGGATGGTGGAGGCAAGGAGGTGAGAGCTCTCAGAGTACGAAAAGACCCAATCCACTGGGCGCCGCTCGTGGGCTTGGGCGAATTCCCTGAGCAGCCGGTCATTCGTTTCCTTGCGCCAAGCCGCCAGGTCGGGCGCCCGCCAGGGACGATACGGATAGTCGAAGTGGCTCAATGGCCCCAGTTCCCGCAGGTCCGGCAGCAACCAGGAATGCCAGGACACCATGGGGATGATGGCAAAGGTGTGGACGTCCCCGAGCGTGCGGGGTTTAGAGGCGTTTGCCAACGGGCGCGGGCGGCGTTCCATCCGCGCATAAAGCTCGCGATGGCGACGGTACGCGTCCTCCAGTTGCCGGGCGCGCCGCTGGGTCCACAAATGCCAGGCCCAGGGGTAACGCCGAATCAGGCTTTTCAGAGCTTCCTTCATGGTTTCCCGAGTATGGACTGGGCCAAGCTTGACAAAGCACGACTCAGGTCGGCAAGCCGTCCTGGCACAACGGGTCGTATTCACCTTCAGTAGAGGCTTCCGCAAGAGCCGCCTCTTCCTCGGCGCGTTTCTGAACGTATAGCAGCCGTCCATGGGTCAGGGCCATTACAATCCAGATGAACTTCATCAACGCGCAGCTCAACGTAAGCCACGCGAACGTCATTCCGAACAGACAGGCGTACAACAACACGAGATAGTCGTCGGCGACAACTCTTCTGAAGTGTCGCACGAACATATGAAGTAGAAAAACCGATGGTATGCAGAAGATCAACAGGCCGATCAACCCATACTGAAGGAGCATATCCAGGAAGGAATTGTGTGAGACGAGTTCGATCATGGTCAGATTGGCTGCCGGACCGTTTCCGAAGAGGAGGTTATTCATGCTGACACTTAAGGATGCCTCCCACACGGGGAGACGGCTTTCCGACCATGAATCGAGCCCGCTCCACCGACTCTCCTGCTGCTCACGAATCTGCTCGGTAAAACGAGAAGATTCGATATGGATGACCTGCACCGCGACGTAAGCGATCAGGGCGAAGCCTAAGATCGCCACGACTGTTCGGGTGACCTTGATGCCCCTTGCCGCGACGAGAATCATGACGGTCAAGCCGGTAATGACCATGCTTACCATGGACGTTCGTGAATTGCTGACGATGATTCCAATGCTTGCCAGCCCGGTCAGGGTCAATCCCAGCGGTCCGTAGGGTTTTCGGAACATCCGGAACAGGCCGGCGGCCAAGGCTGGCGCCACCCACATCCCCATGTAGTTCTCGCCACGCAAGCCGCCGGCCCGTCCGGAATCAGCTTCGTAGCCGAAGGCACCGACACCGACGTCGTCTCTGCTAACATTGAACAGCGTCTGCCCCGTCAGGACGCCCCACAGAGCGATGGCCGCGTTGAGCGCCGCCAGCACGACCAGGACTTTGAACACGATCGAAAGACTGCGATTGTGCATCGCCAGTCCCACAAAGATGGTGTAGATCAGCCCGAGAGTCACTATCTCGTAGAAGGAGATCAGGAGGTAGGCGAAGTTTGTGGTCACGGCCGCGGAAATCACTGCCCACATGGCCAGCGCGAACGACCACGGGATGGCAAGCTTGCCGCTCTTCAGGAGATCGCCCGTCTGGAGGAAGAGAAAGGCAAGCAGCATGACGACCGCAGCGATCGTACCAAAACGCGCGGTCAAGGCTCCCGGAAGCAGCAATTCGACCAGCGTCTGCAGATACTGCCATGCGATAAAGCATGCGGCCATGATCAGTACAAGCCAACTCCATCGCGTCTCATCTGCCAGAACATGGTCGGACTCCAACGTCATCAAGCACCTGCCATTCATTGCTTATGGAGGCGACCGCCTGAATCTAGCAACGCCTCGCGCAGAGCCGCTCCAACAGGGCATCGTACCTCTTGATTACAACCTGCCAATTATACAGTGAGCGGGCGGCTTGGGTTCCAGCATTCTTCAGGGTGTCTCGACGCTCCCTGTCATTCAAGAGCATGACCATTGTGTCGGCCATCTCCGCAACGTTCTTGACGATGATCCCGCCGGGGATATCACGCACACAGCCGACGTCGGTGCTGATGAAAGGCGTACCCGACGCAATGGCTTCCAGGATCACAAGCGGTTGGACCTCATGACGCGAGGGGCAGACGAAGAGGTCGGCGGCGCAATACGCGGCCGCAACATCCTCCTGTGACTGCCGTTCCAGAAAGAACACTTGCTTGGAATCCTGTCCCGGCTTCTTCAGGGACTGGCAGATGTTTTGGACGGAGCGGGCGTAGTCGTTGATTTCGCTGCCGATCAGCACCAGCACGGCGTCCTTCATATCGGGCCGCATGAACGCCCGAACCGCCATCTCCTGGTTCTTGCCGTCCATGTAATTGCTGACGTTCAGAATCATTGGACGCCGGCCGATGCCCAGTCGCTCGCGGAATCCCTGCGCATGTGTGGCGGCGGTTTCAAACCGGTCGAGGTACACGCCGTTGGGGATGACCGAGTAGTGCTTCAATCCCAGCCGCTTGATCATGCCGTGGTCGTAGAACGAGCGCCGATCCGAACGATCCGTCAGGAACACGCTGTGATCGAAGGCCTTGAGCATCTCTGGCAACTCGCGAACGTAAGATCTCCAACACAGCCAGTTGAACGCCGACCGAAGGGTAGGCCGAATGCTGGCCGCGTTGAAACCGTGACTGATCATGACCTTCTTGGCGCGTACCCGCGTGAAGGCTTGTATGGCCAAGTCTGACGACCAGATCTGCCAGGCATGGCACAGGATGGCGTCGCCGTCAAATTCGCGGATGAACCGCTGATAGCCTTCGATGTCTCCGTGATACCCGCCGGCACGGAACCGCCGGCCGGAGCCCCAGACGTCAAATCGTGCCACATGAACGTTGGGCGGATAGGTGAAGCTCTGAGCGGCCGGTTCCAGCCCGGTGGCGACGGTAATATCATACCCCAGCCGTGCCAAACCATAGGCGTGCGCCTCGACAACGTGCGACACTCCGTTCCGCTGAGGCGGAAAAGTGAAGGTTGTGATAAGCAGGCGTTTAGCCAACATCGGGCTCCAGATACGATGATTGGGGCGAAGCGCAACGCCGCTGCGCAAATGCAATGGCGTCGAGAATCCTCTCTTCCCACAACTGGAGCGAGAAAGATTGCTCCACGGTGGTGCGAGCCTGATCCCCGAGTTGACGCAGCCGTGCCGGAGAGGCCAGCAGGCGACGCGTGCTTGTCAGCAGATCATCATAAGAAGGTTGGCAGAACTCGCCGTTGAAGCCCGGCAGCACCAAGTTGCCCAAGCCGCCAACGGTGGTTGCCAGCACAGCGCACCCGGATGCCATGGCTTCGATACAGGACAATGACGTGCCCTCGGAAGCCAGGGTGGGAACGACAGTCAGATGGGCCTGAAGATACTCCGCCTCCATCTGCTCGTACGAACGGGCGTAGATTGAAACGTTCGAGAGGCCATGCAACAAGCTGCGGATGCCTGGCTCGGACGGACCTTCGCCGATAAAGGCGAAGTTTACTTTGGGAAATTCCTGGGCCAACTCTCGTACCACGCGTCCGAAAACCGGCACGCCGCGTTGGAAGCAGAACCGGCGCGGGCAGATGCATCGGATGGGGCGCCCATCCCACCTCGGCAGGAGCTGCCTGGGGTCGGGCAGGGGTGCAAAATTGGGGATGTACCGCATATTCGCGCCCCAAATGCCCTTCGTCGGAGAATGGATTTGCAGCCAATTGCGAAACATCGTATCGACGCAAATTACGCAGTCGGCGGTACTGGCGTAACGGACAATCGCCCCGAACAGTCGCCGGATGGCGAAGGCATACTTGATTGACTTCAGTCGAAACATCAGTGACGAACTTGCCGGCAGATGCACGTAATCCCAGCCGATCCCGTGCTGAAGCATGATGCACGGATGCTCCATGCGGGGTGGAACGCACGCGACGTCAGAATAGACGACGACGCCAGGTCGCTCGGACATCATCTGCCTGAGGACCAACTCTGCGTGCTTCAGGCCTGTTGTCAGAACCAAGCGGCAGCCGGAGTCCAACATCTTCTCCAGCGGGGCATGGCCAAACTGAAGGATGGTGACTTGCCAGCCTTGGCGCAACATCAACTGGGAAAGGCAGTGAATATACGTCTCAACGCCGCCGATGGCGGGTAACTTGCCATCCAGGTCGTAGTATCGGTGACAGAGGATATATAGGTGCTCAGGGCTCACGTTGACCAGCCTTTCTGAACTCGATTCCGATGAAGACGCCTTGCCAGATCGTATGGCACATATAGGAAATAAGCATGGCCGCGGCTAACCCGATTGCGCCCCAACCTCTCGATAATAGCTGGTAGGCGCTGACCAGGAGCGCCACGGCCCAGAGCAGATTGAACAGCAATCCCCACCACATGCGTCCGCGGCTGAGAATTGCTTGTCCGACCACATCATTGGCGGCGCTCAAGACAGCCGACACCGCCAGCAGGGTCAGCACCGCTTGGTTCCCGCGAAAGCCCGCGCCGTACCATCCCATGATCCAGAACGATCCGAGAATTACTGTGCCAGCGGCGGTCGCAGCCACGCCCCCATTCAGTAACACATTGTACCAAAATACCTTCCAGTGTCGGCGGTAGTCCTTGGCACCATGAAGCTGCGACAGTACGGGTAACAGGATAGAACTGACGGCGCCGGGGAGAAACAGGATCGCAGTTCGCCATTGGATGGCGGCGGCGTAGATGCCCTGCTGCTCCAGACCGTTACACCCACGAACCATCATCGCCGAACACGCCCAGGTCACGGGCGCCAGCAGCAGTCCGCAGAGGAACATAGGCAGGCCTACGTGCAGGATGCTGTGCCACTCCTTCAAACATCCCGGCGCATTGAGTGGCACCCCGGCTTTCTTGGCTTTATTCCGGAGCGTCAGGCGAAAAAGTTGCCAATTCACGGCCATCGCCACCGTCACTCCGGCCAAGCCCCCCTGAATGCCCCAGAAGTGCGCTCCGACCACCATCAGAGGAACTGAGATAAGGCTCTGAAGGGCATTGAGAGCAGCCACGGCCTTAAAAGCCTCCAGCCCCCACAGCCCGCCCGACTGTGCCCCGTTGACGGCCGTCAGTAGCAGGATTCCCGCCCCCATTCGCATGGCCGGGGTCAGTTGCGGGGCACCGAGCATTGCCTGGGCCAGCCACTGCGACGCCACGAGCAGCAACCCAGCCATTACCAGGGAACTGAGGCCGGAAAAAAGCATGGCCAGGCGGACAATTCTCCCCGCCCTTTCCGGGTCGCTCTGGCGGAACTCCGCCATCTGCTTGGTGATTGCTTGCCCCAGCCCCACGCCCGCGGCGCCAAACATCGTGATGGTGCCCAGCACGATGCTGAACTCGCCAAAGCCTTTGGTGTGGAGGATGTGCGCCATCCAGATCGTTCCAGCCAAGGCGATAACACGGGACGCCATGGCCCCGGCAAAGGACCAAAACGCCCCATGCGCCAATCGAGCCCCCAGAGGCGATGCCACAATCCGCGCCACGCGGCGCTGGATGAAGGATGGCATAGCGTTCAACAGCCGCCTCTTGAGGCCGGCGTGCGTCATCTGGGGTCTCCGAGCACCTTCTTGCAGACCTCAACGATCCGTTGGGCGGCATGGCCGTCGCCGTATGGGCTGCCGCCGGCGATGCGTCGCTGGGCAGGCTTGTCCAACAGTGACGAGACGGCCTCGACGATCCGATTGGTGTCAGTGCCGACCAACTTCGCAGCTCCGGATTCGACGGCCTCAGGACGCTCGGTTGTCTGGCGCATCACCAGAACTGGTTTGCCCAGAGCTGGAGCTTCCTCCTGGACTCCGCCTGAATCGGTCAAGATCACCGTTGCCCGTTCCATAAGCGCCACAAAGGGCAGGTACTCTTGGGGTTCGATCAGGTGGACGTTGGCAATCTTGCCCAGAGATCGGTAGACGGGTTCCCGAACGTTTGGGTTCATATGCACGGGGTAGACGAAAGATACCGCGGGATACCGCTGGGCCAGCGTCGCAATGGCCCGGCAGATCGACTCAAAGCCTTCGCCAAAGCTTTCTCGCCGGTGGCCGGTAATCAGCACCATGGGCGTGTCATTCTCCAGCAGTTCCGGAGGCAGCCCGGCGATGGCAGGCCGGGACCGGCGAATCTTCTCCACCGCCAGCAGCAGGGCATCGATCACGGTGTTGCCCGTGACGTAGATCGAGTCGGAAGGAACCTGCTCACGGAGCAGGTTGTCGCGGCTCCATGCAGTGGGAGCGAAGTGGTAGTCGGCCACCCGCGTCGTCAGAACTCGGTTGATCTCCTCAGGAAACGGAGCCCACTTGTTCCACGTTCGCAGGCCGGCTTCCACGTGGCCCACCGGCACGCGCCGATAAAAGCCGCACAGGCTGGCACAGAAGACGGTGGTGGTATCTCCTTGCACCAGGATCATGTCAGGCTGGTAGTCCGCCAAATACCCGTCAACGGCGGCGATGGCACGGCTGGTCAGCTCTCCTAGCGTCTGATTAGGGCGCATCAGGTCCAGGTCGACATCTGGAACAATCCCGAAGACCCGCAGCACCTGGTCGAGCATTTGCCGGTGCTGCGCGGTTACGCAAACGTGGGCCTGCAGCGTCCCCTCCTCCCGCAGAGCGAGAATGATCGGGGCCAGCTTTACGGCTTCGGGCCTGGTGCCAAAGATGAAGGAAATCTTCTTCATGTTGCCTCTCAATTGCCCGCGGCGGCGAGATCACCGCAGCGAGTCGCTATTCCTGACTACGCCACCAATCGATCGTTCGGCATAGGCCTTCGCTGAAGCCGCCCGCGACTCCCACGATCACCCAGGACGATGCGTTAAGCACCCGCCTGCGAGTATTCGTTGTCCTAGACTCCAAACTTGCTGATTCCCATCTATTGCATAGCCTTTGCAGGCAAGCCTCGCGGTCGAAGCGATGGCCTACGTCTTCTTGCCGATCACCCAGCCAGAAGGCGACCAGACCCGCGGCGGAGCGAGCCCCAACAGCCTAAAGTACAAAGTGGTTAGTGCCTTGGCCACATGGAACGCCACGAGCCTGATGCGGTTGATCGTGTGGTATGGAACTGGACGTTCATCTTTGATCATGACGTCTTTGAACCCCACCTGCAGAAACAGGTTCCTGTAGACCGTCGAGTTGACGGCCCACTTGTGCGTGAAGTCGTTCGCCAGATCGTGCGAACTCAGGATCGAGTCCACGAAGGGGGCTTTGACCAACAAGACGCCGCCAGGCCGCAGGGCCCGATGGCAGGCGCTGAGGAAATCGCACACCTCAGTCTTTTCGATATGCTCGATGAAATTCAGGCACGCGATCAGGCCGACGGTTCCATCCAGGCTGGCCACAACATCGCGGACATCGCCGAGTTCAGCGGGCAGGCCCAGGTTGCGGGCGATCTCCACCCGTCCCGGATCGACGTCGTATCCCCGGACGTTGGTATAGCCGGCATGCGTCGCAAACCAGAGAAAGACGCCGTGGCCGCAAGGGATGTCCAGCACCAACGCGTCGCGATCCTGCGGCATGAGCCCCTTGAGAAACCGAGCGTACCAGCGTGCTTTGTGGCTGAAGAGCCGTTCAAACGCGGCCAGCGGAGTCTGTGCCAGCACGCTGCTTTGCAGCGAGTAATGCGCCAGATCATCCTTCTGCAGTTCCGATTTCATGCTTTGACACTTGCTGAATCACATGTCGCGGACTCGAAACGCTGCGGCTACTGCCGTCCCGAGGCGCGCCACCAATCGATTGTTCGCCGCAAGCCTTCATCGAAACCGACTTCGGCCCGGAAGCCAAAGCGATCCCAGGCGCGCGTTGTGTCCAGGCTGCGGCGGGGCTGGCCATCGGGCTTGCTGGTGTTCCACGTCAACTGGCCTGTGTAACCAACCATTTCCTTGATCTTGGTGGCCAGGTCGCGAATCGTGATCTCGAAGCCCGCCCCCAGGTTCACAGGCTCGGCGTCGTCATACTTCTGGGTCGCCAGCACGACGCCGCGGGCGCAATCTTCCACGTACAAAAACTCCCGGCTGGCCTGGCCGGTGCCCCAGATTTCCACCTCGGCATCTCCCTGGCGTTGCGCCTGGACGAATTTGCGGATCAAGGCCGGAATCACGTGGCTGGAACGCGGGTCGAAGTTATCGCCCGGCCCGTACAGGTTCACCGGCAGCAGGTACACTCCGTTCAGGCCGTATTGCTGCCGATACGCTTGAAGCATGACCAGCAGCGCCTTCTTGGCCAGGCCATACGGCGCATTCGTCTCTTCGGGATAGCCGTTCCAGAGGTCCTCTTCCTTGAAGGGGACCGGGGTGAATTTGGGATAGGCGCAGATCGTGCCGATCTGGATGAACTTCTTGAGCCCGACCCGCCGGGCGTGTTCGATCAGGTGCAGGCCCATGGCCATGTTGGCGTAGAAGAATCGGCCCGGATTCTCCCGATTTGCCCCGATGCCGCCCACTTCGGCCGCCAGATGAATGACCACGCTGGGCTTCATCTGCTGGTACATTCGCTGCACATGTGCTTCCTGGGTGAGGTCATACTCTTCGATACGCGGAACCAGGATGTTTTCTTCGGCCGCCCCGGCGCGGCGAAGTTGGGCCTGGATGTTCCGGCCCAGAAAGCCCGCGCCGCCGGTTACCACGATCTTCTCCGAGGCCAGATCCATGTCATGCTCCTGCGAATGTTGGGCGGCGACGGTTGAAGGCCGCCGTAAAAGGGCTAAGCGGTCCTACCTAAGTCTTTGGCGGTGGCACGGCCTTTCAGGCTGTGCCGAACAGGCTGAAAGCCTGTTCTACCACCCAGAACTTACATAAGTCCGCTTAGCTCCGGGCGCGGTGGTCGGCCAGGACGCGATCTTCCTTGGCGATCTTCCAGTCGGAATCGACCATCATGCCGACCAGGTCTCCAAACAAGACCTTGGGCTTCCAGCCCAGTTCAGTGCGGGCCTTGGTGGCATCGCCCAGCAGCAGGTCCACCTCGGAGGGGCGGAGGTACCGCGGGTCGATTTCCACGTACTTCTTCCAGTCCAGATCCAATCGCGCGAACACGGCCTCAACGAACTCGCGGACCGAGTGCGTTTCGCCGGTGGCCACCACGTAGTCGCCGGGCTGGTCCTGCTGGAGCATCAGCCACATGGCCTCGACGTAGTCGCCGGCGAAGCCCCAGTCTCTCTTGGCATCCATGTTGCCCAGGAAGAGCTTGTCCTGCAACCCTTCCTTGATACGCGTGGCTGCCCGTGTGATCTTGCGCGTGACGAACGTCTCGCCTCGGCGGGGGCTTTCGTGGTTGAACAGGATGCCGTTGCTGCAGAACATGCCGTAGGCCTCGCGGTAGTTGACCGTCTGCCAATAGCTGAACACCTTGGAGCAGGCGTACGGGCTGCGCGGATGGAAGGGCGTCTTTTCGGTCTGGGGACTCTCGGCGACCTGGCCAAACATCTCGCTGCTGGAAGCTTGGTAGAAGCGGCAGGGCAGGCCCGAGTCGCGGATGGCCTCGAGCAGCCTGAGCGTGCCAACGGCGTCGACCTGGGCGGTGTAGACGGGCTGGTCGAAGCTGACGCGGACGTGTGACTGGGCGGCCAGGTTGTAGACCTCCGCCGGCGCCACGCCCGTCAGCACCTGCCTGAGGCCTACTCCGTCGGTCAGGTCGCCATAGTGCAGGATTAGCCGATTCCCCTGCTGATGTGGGTCCTGGTACAGGTGCTCAATGCGCTGCGTGCCGAAGCTGCTGCTGCGCCGGACGATCCCATGGACCTCATATCCCTTGCTCAACAGAAACTCAGCCAGATAGCTGCCGTCCTGGCCCGTAATTCCAGTGATAATCGCTTTCTTGGGCATTTTTCGCGTTCCTAGCAGAAGAATGGAGTTCAGTATAATACTGGGCTATCGGCTGGAAGTTCAAGCCGGTTCAGGAATTGGTTCAGAAATCGCCAGGCGGCCGACGTTTGCCCGGCCGGGGCGCCCTCATGATCGCTCCTGGCTATGCCAGGGTCGTCGCCGGATCGCGCGAGAGGCGATGAAACCGTACAGAACCGTCGCCACCAGCATGGCTGCGGCCAGGCCTGCGGCGAAGGCCATCACGCCGTAGCGGGGCAGGCCGATGAGCGTGACGGCCGCCAGAGTGCCCGCCCAGGCCAGCGCCACCAGTGCGTTGGACCAGATTCGCCCCAGGCTGGTGGTTACCTGCAGCAGCACGTCGCGCAATGCTTGGAAGACGCCCGCCGCCAGCAGCACCACCATCACCGGCCAATCGGCGGAAAAGCCCGGCCCGTAGAAGCTCAATATCCACGGGCTGAGAATCATCAGCGGAATGGCCGCCAGCGCCGCCAGTGATGCGTTCAGGACCACGTTCACCCATACCGCTCGGACGTACTCATCGCCGTGACCATGGCCGCGGAGTCGCGACAGGATCGGCAGGGCGATGCGGCGGAGCGAGTCGGGCACGAACAGCAGGATGTCGCGCCATTGGGCCGAGGCGTTGTAGCCGCCCAGTGAGGCAAAGCCGCCGGGGATGCGTCCCACGGCCGATTGGCTCAGGAGCATCGCCAGCACGCCCACTCCGTCGCCCAGCAGGAAGGGCAGGGCAAAGCTCTTGAGCACACTCCGCTCCTGCCAGATGCCGCCCAGGCCCAGCGGCACGCCGAGGCGGCGGCAATTGCGCCGAACCCGCCAGAGCCCCAGCACCATGGCCAGAAACCAGCTTGCGCCGATGGCCAACACCGCCCCGTTGAGGCCCATGGCCTTGGTCAGCGGATACGCCGATACCAGCAGCAGTACGCCCTGAGCCAGATTGTTGCCCGCCAGGCCGGCGAAGTCTTCAAACCCTGCCAAGGCCGCCTGCGCCACTTGGCACAAGGCCATCGAGAATAGCAGCAGGCACCCGACCAGCAGCGTGCTGTGCAACGCCGGCGTGTTCAGGATGTCGCGGGCCACGACCCCTGAAAGCGCCGCTCCGCAGGCCGTCGCGACCGAGACCGTGACTCCAGCCGTAAGTAAGCACAGGCAGAGGATTCGCCCAGCGCGGGCCGGGTCAATCGAACGGTACGAGGCCACATGGTGCGTCACGGTCATGCCCAGCCCGGCGATGCCCAGCAGGGCGAAGGTGTTGACGGCCGCCTGCACGAGGCTCCACTGGCCGTAGACGGTCTTGCCCAGCAGCCTGGCCATTATGACGTACGTGGCCAGCACCAGTCCGCGGGAGCAGGCCGAGCCCGCCATGGTCCAGAACGCCCCCACGGCCAGGCCGCGGCGCAGACTGTGCTCAGGCAAGCGGCGATCAAAGGCCTGTTGGAGCCTCTGGCCACGACTCTTGCTCGGCGGCTGGTTTTCGTTCGTGGTCAATGATTCTCCAAGTGGCTGCCCGGAACCGGTCTCATAACCGGTTTGACCCGTGGCACAGCCGCCCTCGGCTGTGGCTTTTGCGGCCAGATCGATGTCTTCTCGCGCGGTTTTGCGCCCGAGGGCGGCGTACCACGGTTGTGAAACCAGTTCTAGGAAGACAGTCGGCTCAGTAGCTCTCGGCCATGGTTCCGCCGCTCGTCCCGTCCGCAGAACCCTTCGCAACGGCGCGAAGGAACCTGCGGACCCTACCGGTCGCGTGGCACAGCCGCCCTCGGCTGTGAGTCGTTCAACGGGCCATAGCCTCGCCAGCGCCGATATTGTAGAATCAGCCGCCTATGATGGGAACCGACTTGACCGACCAGAGCAAGCAAAACGAAGTGCCGCCGGCGACTGCGCCCGCCAAACGCAGGGGGCTCACTTGCCGTCTTGGCAACCTGGCGCGGTGGCTTTGCACGGCCTTGGTGCTGGCGGTCCTGCTGCTCATCAGTCCGCTGGGCGCGGGCTATGGAAATTCGCTGATCCATGTCGATCCGCTCGTCAAGGCTGACTACATAGTCATGCTGGGCGGTGGGCTGGAACGGGATGTGGAAGCGGCCAGGCTCTACCAGGAAGGCTGGGCCCCCAAGATCATCATCAGCATCGGCGGCAGGGACGTCGACAACAGCGAAGAGGTGCTCAAGAGCTTTGGCGTCCCGCCCGGTGACATCATCGTCGACGAACAGCCGCGGCGCACCGCCGATCATCCTCGGACCGTCGCGGCACTGCCGGGCGTAAACCCTGCCAGCCAGCGGTTCCTGATTGTAACCTCGCCGTATCACACCTCGCGGTCGCAGGCCGTGTTCCTCAAGGCTGGCTACAAGAACATCGTGATGCGCAGCCCACGCTGGCGGGCCGGCGGCGATGTGTGCCGGCCAGGCAACGATGTCTGGGGCCGGCTCAAGGAATTGCCCGAAAAGACGTATGAAATGCTGGCCTGGGGCTTGTACAAACTTCACGGCTGGGTTTAAGCGAAAGGAAACGCGTGCATTCAGACTTGATGCGGAAGATTGGATCTGGCAAGGCCATTGTGGGCGTGGTTGGCTTGGGGTACGTGGGCTTGCCGCTGGTGCAGGAGTTTGCCCGCGCCGGCTGCCAGGTGATCGGCTTTGACGTTGACGCCGGCA
>CAITIS010000156.1 GCA_903892515.1 uncultured Planctomycetota bacterium
GATGCCGCCCTGGAGACGGGCGCGGAGCACGTGCAGTTCCGCCTCGCTCATTGTGCCCTTGAGCCCCAGCAGCAGCCGATCGTTGAACTGGCTGGGATCGTACAGGCCGTCTTCATCCAGAATCAGCGTGCTCGTCAACCCCACGACCTCCGGGTTATGAGGACGCGCAGTCGTCGGTTCAATATTGCCCATCTTCACAACCCTCCTGGCTGGCAGATTTCACGTAACCCATTGCTACACACTGAGCAACAACGTTTCGGCGAAGCCAAGGAAGTTCCGGCCAAGAGGCGAAAGTTCATTGCATTCGTTGCATTCGCTGCACTGCATTGCGGCAAAAGCGCGTAATTACGCGCTTGGTGACATGCAGGAAGGTCGATGGCGGGGGGCGTTTACGAGCGATGCGAGTAGATACTCGGCTTGGGTTTGTGACCGGTTGGCGCGGTCGGCGCACCTGGCCACGTCAAGCGGCGAAACTGCGTAGGGGACCGCGACCTTCGATGTCAGAACCCGAAGGTCGTGGGGCAGGATTCGATGAGAGTAGATACTCGCCTGGCCCTCCGGCCGCCGGGCGCTGCGGCGCAACCGGTCTGGCCAGTCGTTGCGGCGGTTGCACGCTGTATCCGCAACCGCCGCAGGCCGGGCCGGTGGAGCCCAAGCCCGACGGCCGGGGACGAAGGCGGTCCATCGCGACCGTCTTCCAGCTTCCAGGTTGCCTGGGCCCTGCACGGCGACAAAATGCGTCCTTCAAGCAACCTGAATGTGTCGATCCGGCTGAGCCCTATGAGAATTGACGCCAGTGCGTCGGTGAGATAGCCTGGCAGCCATGGCAAACGGCGGGTCATCCAAGCCTGGGCAGTGGTCGCAAGATGAGGTGGAGAAGACCGTCATCGACTACTTCGCCATGCTTCGCGCCGAACTGCTCGGCGAACAATACAGCAAGGTGGATCACTCCCGCCGTCTGCTGCCTCTCCTGAACGGACGGTCCGCCCAATCCATTGAGTACAAGCGTGCGAACATCAGCGCGGTGCTCATCCGCATGCGCCTGCCGTACATCAACGGATACAAGCCCAGGACACACACCCAAACGATGCTGGCCGAAGAAGTGGGGCGGTTCCTGGGGAAACACCCGGTTTTGGAAGACCTGCTCAGCTCGCCAGCCATGAATCCTTTGCGTCCGCCCGCGCTGCCGGAGGCTTCCGCCGAATCGTTCTTTGAATGCCCACCCGAACGCATGCCTCTCTCTGCGGAAGATAATGAGCCCTGGTTGCGGCGATGGGGCCACAAGCTGGATTTCGTGGAACACGATGCTCAGAACAGAACGCTGGGCAAACTCGGCGAGGAGTTCGTGCTCGAGTTGGAGAAACGGCGCCTCATCGAGTGCGGACAGCGTGATCTAGCCAACAACGTCGAGTGGGTGTCGCAAACACGAGGCGATGGCACCGGGTTCGATATCCTGTCGTTCGACCGCGACCGGTCGGAGCAATATGTCGAGGTCAAGACCACAGGCCTTGGCAAGTTCTTCCCCTTCTACGTCAGCGCCACCGAGGTCAGATGCTCAGAACACTGCCCTCGCCAATACCGCCTGTATCGGGTCTTCAACTTCGCCAGCGTACCCCGCTTGTTCGTGTTGCCGGGTGCTTTGTCGAAGACCTGCCAGCTGCAGCCGACCGAATTCAAAGCTGTCGTGTAGGGATTGCCGGGCATGCTTTCATTCAAAGCGTCTGTTGCCGATCAGGCCGCTTACCGCCGAGCAAAACCGCTTGAAGGTTCTTGGGAAGGCATTGCTGCCCTTAGCATTCAGGCTCTTGCCTCCAAGTGCGATGTCCAGGCTCCAATTGGTGCCGTCAGCCACGCCTGGCTCGATGTAGGTGGCCTTCCAGCCCCAGGCTTTCATCGCGTCCATCTCCGCTGAGAAGTCGGTCCATTCCTGATCGGAGGGGTCGATGACAGTCTTTTTCGCTAACTCGTAGCCGGGCCTGAACCGTTCATAGGTAACGCGTCCATTCTCCAGCCGGACGGCGTAGGATGGGCCCATGAAGCCGCCGACGGAGAGAGCGAATCGTTGCGGCCGGATGGCTGCAATGGGTGGGGCGGCTGCCAGGACCGCCGTTACGTCTTTCACCTGGGAGTCCAGGAGGAGCTTGCCCTGCAGATGCAGGATGTGGGCGTTCGTGTGCGCCCGAAACTTCGCGTACCGCCCGATCATGGCATGAGGGATCTGGGCAGCGTGAACCACATCGAAACGTTCGTTCAGAATGACCCCGATCAGGTAGTCGAAGTCGTTGTCATCCAGGTTCCGGATGGCACTCAACTGCCGAGACCTGTTGTCGGGTGTGACGCGACGGCCTTTGATCTGATAGCGAATGCCGCCGGAATCAACGGCGTCATAGCCTGAGGTGGAGTTGTTCACGAGCGTCAACCCCAGCCTGTCGGCCACAAGCCATTCGCAATAGTCGCCCACGGGGTTGTTCTTGGAACGCAGGATTCCCCGCGAGCGAAGTTCAGCGATGATTGCCGCATGCCCCTGCAGCAACTCATTCACCGACATCTTCTTCAGGTCAGGTCCGTTCATCGTCATGTGAGTTCCTTATCGGCCACACTGCGGCCGGCTGCGCCGGTCGCGGAGAGGCGCCTTTTCGGCAGAAGATGTCTCTCTCTTCAAACGCACCGGAAACAGCGTGTTTCGCGGCAGGTCCTGCTGGGGTTTCATGATTAAACCACGCCATCATGCCGCCTCCCGATAGTAGCTCTTGAGCAGTCCACCCAACCGCTCCCGGCAGGCGATCTCGCCTTCCATCGGCGGCGATTCGTCCGGCTCGACCGGCCGTCGGTAGCCCAGGCCCTTGTGCGGCCGCTCAAGGTTATGATGCTCGACGTACTGCTCCATGACGTACCGGATCTGTCGCTCGCTGAAGAAGACGATCTTGTTCGTACACTCTCTTTTTGCTGCCCGCACCCACGACTCGCTGAAGGAATTTGTCTGCAACGTCGGTTGCACCCGGTTCGAGCGATGGCGATGGAGTGTTCCGCATCGTTCATCCGTTTCATCCGGGCCACGGCCAGCAGTTTCCCATCGTAACGATCCGCCAGAACTGGGGCGAGGAGCTGCTGTATTA
>CAITIS010000157.1 GCA_903892515.1 uncultured Planctomycetota bacterium
GTACTGGAACTGGCGGACGAAGGGCACAAAGCTGTTGCCGCCGTGGCCATTGACGATGACGAACTTCCGCAGGCCGTGATGGCGCAAGGAGCTGAAGATCTCGCCGACGAACTTGTCCAGCGTGGCCTGCGTGACGGAAACCGTCATGGGAAAGCCCAGCAGGTTACAATCGACGCCGAAGGGGATCGTCGGCAGCCGCAGCACCGACTGGCACTTGGGCCAAGCCTTGCGGCAGCTCTCGCAGAAGCCGTGGTCGGTGACAAGAGTTATATACGTTCGCTCCAGCAGGCCGGTCTGCTCCAGAAGGGGCGGCCAGACTCATGTGGCAAAAATGGCTGACAGAGGTGCTGCTGGTGCTGATGGAGGCGTGGTCGGCACGCCGTGACGCCCACATCCGCTTCCTCAAACTCCCGATCGAGATGTTTCAGTCCCGACTGCCAGGCCCTCGCTTTCGAGTAGCGGCAGCGTCTCATGAAGATCGGTGCTGAAGTACCACGGGATGCAGATGCGCCTCAATGGCGGCGTGCTGGCACAAGGACGGTGCCCACGTCCTGAAAGATAGGGCATGCTCAGGCATATCGCGAGCTGAGCCTGCCAGCAGCAGGGCGGTTCGGGAGCCTGAATGTGACAACCAAGTGCCGATTGTGCGGGCGAGAAACCCATCTCCCGTCACGCATCCGGCGGGCATTGTATCCGTTGCGAGGAGCTACAGACCGACGTGATGGCTATATCAGGGCGGAGACGGAGGCGGGTAAGCCAAAGGCCCGCCCGCCTACGGGATCAGGGCTTTCTAGCCCTGCTATCTGCGCCGCCTCAGCATCGCCAGCCCGGCCAGAGCCAGCAGCGACAGCGTTCCCGGCTCGGGAACGCTCTTGCCGAAGTTCGCTTCCAGGACGATGTAATCCTTGAAGTCGACCACCGAATCGCCGTTGAAGTTGCCATTCGTCCACACGCCGGTCTTGCCAAAGCCGGCTTCCAGGACGATGTAATCCTGGAAGCTTACGACGCCGTCCAGGTTTGCATCACCGGGTATCGCGCCGGCGACGAGGCTCAGGCCGGTCGCGGTATACGTCGGTTGCAGCCAAAGGCCCGCGCGTCCGCCGACGTTGCTCAGACCCACCAAGCTCGCGAACTGCCCGACGCGGACGCCGCCGGTCAGCAACGTGAAGCTGGCCCCCGGTAGTGGGAGGTAGCCGTTGATCGTGCCCACGCTGAGCACTCCGTTGAGTTCGGCGGCGCCGGTGCACACAAGCTGGTCGTAGCCGCTGCCTGGCAGCGATCCACCCAGTTCCATCTGGAGCAGGCTCCCCGCGACGAAAGTTACGTTCCCCAGCGACACCTGGGCCGGACTGCTGCCCGGTGAATAGATGTTGCTGAACTGCACGTTGCCCGCGAAGCTTCCCGTTCCGCTTACCGGCCCGCGGAAGTTCAGCACGTTGGCGCCGCTGCCGCCGGTGACGGCGCCGGAATTGACGAACGCACCGTCGATCGTGCCATAGCCGGAGAAGCTTGTCGACAACTGGATGCCGTGCAGGCTGCTCAGGTTGCCTGCAGCCATGGTGCCATGGCCCAGAATGGCCTGCGGAACGCTGAGCAGCGCCACCGAGTTGGCGCCCACGTTAAGCGTGCCTGTCAGGTTGAAGTTGCTGGAACCATCCAGGCCGCCCATCATCAACGGGCCGGTGGCCACGATGTCGCCTGAGCCCGTGATGGCCCGACGGATCACTCCAGATGCCTCAAGCGTGGCGCCGCTCGCCACCGAGACCGTGCCGCCGCTGCACTGCAGCATGTCGGCACTGCGCAGCGTGCCGGCGCTGATGGTGGTGTTGCCCGCGTGCAGCGAGGGCCTGCCCAGGATCACCGTGCCCGCACCCGTCTTGACCATGTCTCCGGGGCCGTCAATATACTGGCTCATCGTCCAGCTCTGGCCGCTGGCGGGATTGAACTTTACCGACCCGCCGCTGTTGATGTGGACGTCCCTGCCGGCTGGCAGCGCCCCGCTGGAATCCACTTGCAGCAGGCCATCTGCCGTGACCTCGGTCACATTGACGTTCGTGCCGCTCAAGATCAGCGTGCCGTCGCTGACCGAGAGGGGCCCGCTGAACGTGTTGGCCCCGGAAAGCGTCAGCGTCGTCGCGCCCACCTTGGAGATGGCCCCCGACCCGCTGATGACGCCGGAGAAGACCGAGGTGCTGTGCACGCCGATGCCCAGGCTCGCCCCCCCTAAGGTCACGCTGCCGCTGCCCGACAGCGAGCCGACCGTCTGGCCGCAGCCGCTCAGGTCGAACGTCGCGCCGCTAGAGACCGTCACGTCGCTCTGGTCATCCAAGGCCCCCGGCGCGCCCATGCGCAGAATGCCCTGGCTGATGGTCGTCGCGCCGGTGTAGGTGTTGGCCCCGCTGAGTATGAACTTGCCCGAGCCTGTCTTGGTCAGAGCCCCGGCGCTGCCGCTGAGAACGCCCGAAAAGGTCGTGTTGGTGCCGTCGCCCACCGCCAGACCGCCGCTGCCCAGGGTCACATTGCCGGCGCCCGCCAAGGAGCCGATCGTTTCGCCGTAGTTGTTCAGGTTGAAGGTGGCTCCGGCATCGATGGTTACGGCCACGGTGTTGGCGATGCGGTTGGAAGCATTTATCTTCAGCGTGCCCTCGCGGATGAACAGCGGGGCCGTGCAGGTGTTGGCCCCGGCCAGCGCCAGCGTGCCCAGGCCCTTCTTGACCAGCCGCTCGTCGGCGATGACGCCATCGTCGCTGATGACGCCGTTGACCGTCAGCGTCTTGGTGTCGGCGACGTCGAAGCCGCCGCCGGCCGCTGTCAAGCGCACGCCGCGATTGGCAGTGAGGCTGAAGGTCTGGGTGGCGCGGAGGAGAACTGACTCGTCGCCCGGGGACAGGCCCGCCAGCGTCAACTGGTCGGGAGTCGAGAATGGAACGCTCCCCAGCTTGGCGTCCGAGGCGATCTCCAGCGTGCCGAGTTCAATCGTGGTCAAGCCGGTGAAGGTGTTGTCGTTGGCAAGGCTGACCTTATAGCTGCCGCCCTTGGTCAGCGCCCCGGCGCCGGAGATAGTGCCTGTGAACGTGCCGTCGGAGTTAACCTGGTTGAATTCAAGTTGCCCGGCATTGGCGATACTGCCCTGTAAGCCGCTGGTCGTGCCCAGGATAGTGCTGCCGGAACTGATGGTTGTCCCGCCCGTATAGGAGCTTGAGCATCGCAGTTCCAGAGCTCCCGAACCGTTCTTGATCAGCCCGCCGCTGCCGGTGATGGCGCCGCTGAAGAGTCCCGACGCCGACAGCGTCAGGATCCCCGCGCCCAGGCTCACCGTGCCGCTGCCGGTGATGCCTTCGAGCGTCTCCTTATGGCCGGCCAGGTCCAGTATGGCGCCGGCCTGCACCTCGCCAAGACACCCCCACGACCTCCGGGTTATGAGGCGACGTAAGGGCATCGCCGAAAAGCTCGTGAAACGCTTGAATTCAAGGCATTGTAGCGACTGAAGTCGCTTTCGCAAGTCTTCGCATTCATTCGCGTTTTTTCGCGTGTTATTGCGGTATCTGGAGCTTAATCCGGTAGTGCCGGTATGCGCAGAAATGCAGTTCCCGGAGGTCGTCGTGTCACCGAACTACCGGCATGAATGCCGCTGCACTACCGGCAAGAAACCCGGTAGTACGGTTCGCCTCACGCCGTCTTTGTTCTGCCTTCGGCGTCTCGTTCCCTCAATGCAGCCCCGCGAGCGGGGCCACTGAGACGCGCCTTTTCGGCAGAAGACTTTTCCCTCTTACTGCACTGCAAAACAGCAAGGGTTCCAGGTTTCATCCGCCGTCACGCCGCTTGGCGGTAGTAGCTCTTGAGCAAGCCTCCAAGCCGCTCGCGGCAAGCTACCTTGCCTTCCTCCGGCGGCGATTCCGGCGGCTCGACGGGCCTGCGATACTCGATGCCCTTGTGCGGCCTCTCCAGGTTGTAATGCTCGATGTACTCGCTGACGACGTGGCGGATTTGTCGTTCGCCGAAGAAGATCATCTTGTCGATGCACTCCCGCTTGATCGTCCTGACGAATGACTCGGCGTAGGCGTTTGTCTGCAACGTCGGTTGCACCCGGTTCGAGCGATGGCGATGGAGTGTTCCGCATCGTTCATCCGTTTCATCCGGGCCACGGCCAGCAGTTTCCCATCGTAACGATCCGCCAGAACTGGGGCGAGGAGCTGCTGTATTA
>CAITIS010000158.1 GCA_903892515.1 uncultured Planctomycetota bacterium
CGCCCGCGTCAGAAGTCGCTGGGGGGCGATGGTTCCCGGACGCGGGCGAGACGCCCGCGACACGAATGTCCGGATTGCTAGGGAATATCCTGCGACTGATTCGGCTCGGCCTTACCGGCCAGAACATCCAGTTGCCCGAGTTCCTCGGGCGTCAGCCGCAGGTCGCTATTGGCCGGGCGGTGCTGGTCGATGTCGCGAATGATCACCGTCTGGGCCAGGGCCTCCTCGGTCTTGCCGGCGTCGAGCAGCAAGCGTGCGTAGTCCATGCGGATACGCACGTCCATCGGGTCGAGTTCCACCGCCTTGGCGGCCATTGCCAGGGACTCGGCTTGCTTGGTCTCATCCAGAAACAGCACCCGGGCCAGCAGCAGGGCGTTGTCGGTACTGGGCTGACGCTGCCAAGCCCGCGTCGCGTAATCCTTGGCCGAGTCCAGGGCCTTCGTGTCGCCCGGCGCGTTGAGCACGGCCGACCAGTAAAAGCGGGCCGCCGCCGCCGGGGCAAACGCATCGTACCGGTCAGCCTCGGTCGCACGCTTGAGGGTATCGAGGGCGTCGGGGTAACGCTGGGCGACGATGTCGGCCTGCACGCGCGCCGAGAGCACGCGCCGCTCGAACGCGGGTTGCCACAGGAAGTGCCCTGCCAGCAACATTGCAGCCAGGCACCCCAGGAAGCAAAGCAGCATGATCGGCCTGCTGCGCGGTCTGTCGGACTGTTTCAGCGTCGGCCCGATGGCCGCTCCGGCGGCCAGCCAGAAGATGGTCACCGACGCCGGCATCCACAGCGTGTACTCGACGAGATTGTGCAGCACGAAGCCCGCCAGTCCGCACACCACCGCGATGCGGGCAAAGGTCGGCGTGGCCGGTTGCGTCCACGAGCCCGCCCACGCGGCCGCCAGGGCGAAGAGCCCGAACAGCACAGCCGGGGCGATGGCTTCGATCAAGATCGCCGCCGGGTCAAGTGTGTTCAAATACACCAGCCGGGCCAGCAGCACCGCGAAGCTCAGCACGGCAATCCAGCGCAGGGTGGACAGCATCGGTAGCGTCTCTTGAACGTGGCTGCTGGACTCCGCAGCCACGGCACCCGCGTTTGACTCGGTTCCCATACACCGCACGGGTCTGGCGGCCAGTGCGAAGACCGCGCCGATGAGGATCAGCAGCACGCCTGCACCGGGCAGGCCGTACTGGACGGCCGCATCTAGGAAGAGGTTGTGCGCCGTCTTGGTGGATTCGGCCGCCGCGACGGGGCGGTAGCGCGGGAAGTAGAAGCCGAAGTTGTCGCTGCCGACGCCCCAGATCGGGTAGTCATGCACGATCTTGGCCGCGCCTTGCCAGTACTCCCAGCGGACCTGCATGCTTCTGCCCGGCAGGCCGTCGCGGCGCAGGCCATAGGTGGTTGCGCCGGCCGTCAGCAGCACTACGCCCAGCAGGCATAGCAGCAGGGCGTTCCGCCGGTGACGGGCGAGAAACTTCCCCGCCACGCCGACGATCAGCAATGCCAGCAGGGCGATGGCGCAGGAGCCGATGCCGCCCTTGCTGCGCGACAGCATGACTGCCACCAGGCCCAGCACGCCCATGGCCAGCGTAATCCCAGCCGATAGCAGCGGCAGCGAGACCTGCCCCCTGGGCAGTTTGGGCAGCGACCGGGCCAGGCGGAACTTGTCGATGCCCAGCCCCAGCGCGGCCAGGGCCGGTATCAGCACCACGCCGGCAAAGACGTTGGAGAGCCCCTGGTAGCCGAAGGCCGCCGGGTCGGTCAGCCGCTTTTCGAACATTCGCGCCTGTGGCGTGCCGGAGGTGAGATTGGCCTGGGCAAGCTGCTTGAGCGGCTCGGCCCGGAACGCAGCCACGCGATCGGGAATCTCCGACGCCACCTGCACGATGGCCTTAGTCCCCAGCGTTCCTGCCAGCGCCGCCAGCACGACCAGCACCAGCAGCATCTGCCGCCGGGCCAGTTGCACCATCACCAGGCAGCCCAGGATCAGCGACATCTGATCGAGCCAGCCTTCGAGCGAGCCGCGGCGGTCCACGGCGTAATGCGTTGAGACGAACGTCCAGCCAGCCAGCAGCACCGCCAGCACGGTCAGCGGCCAAAGCCGTGTTCGTCCTTCGGGCCGGTAGAATTGCCCCAGCGACCACAGCGCCGAACCCGCCAGCACGATGACGGCCAGCGTCACGCGCGTCAGTTCGGCCGGGTCGCGTCCGACGGATTCGGGCGAGAGCGGGTAATCGTTCAGGCGAAACGGCGACTCGGCCACGAATGGCCTGACCACCAGCACGACCAGCAGGCAGCCCAGCGCCGCGGCGGTCAGCAGACGCGACAATCGGGCTGTGCTCGGGGGCCTTTGGGTCATGCCTTGTCCTTGGCCCCGGTGGATTCCAGCAGTGCAATCATAAGCACGACCGCCAGCGCCTGGCCGAAGATCAGGATCGCCCGCGCCTCGTCCACGTGCGGCAAGATCGTCGCCCCGATGGCCGTGGCGGTGGTGGCCAGGTAGATAGTCAGTACGGCCTTGCGCGTGCTCATGCCGCGCCGCAGCAGCCGGTGCGAGAAGTGCCGCGTGTCGCCGATCATCGGGTTGCGCCGCTCCGCCAGGCGCAGGGCAATCACGCTGATGGTGTCATACAGCGGCACGGCCAGGGCCACCAGCGGCGTCAGCGCGCCGTTGATCCAGAGATGGCTGTCGGGGGGACCGTGGTAGTAGGTCGTCAGCACACTCAAAACGGCCAGAAAGTAGCCGATGACCAGCGAGCCGGCGTCGCCCATGAAGATCTTGGCCGGCGGAAAATTGTGCAAGAGGAAGCCCAGGCACGAGCCCAGCAGCAGGCACAGCCAGGCCCCGACGAAGATCTGGCCCGAAGTCACCGCCGCCACCAGCAGGGCGGCAGTGCAGATGGCCGCCACGCCGGCGGACAGGCCGTCCATGTTGTCCAGAAAGTTGAAGGAGTTGGTTACGGCCACCAGCCAGAAGGTCGTCAGGATTATGCTCGCGGGCCGGCCCAGCAGTTGCAGCAGCCGCACGTCGCACAGCCAGACCACCAGGCCGCAGATCAGGAATTGCAGGGCGAGCTTGAAGATCGCGCCCAGCCCTTTCTTGTCATCGACTAGGCCCATGACGTGCATGCCCAACCCGCCGGCCAGGATGCCCAGCGCCAGCGGCGTGCGATGCACGATGCCGCCTAAGTGAAGGCCGATTTGCGGCGAAACGTAGCTTGGCACGCCGTTGGCGTACCACACTGCCGCCAAGGCCAGCGCCAACAGGCTCGGCAGCACGATGCCCAGCACGATGCCCACGCCGCCCAGCAGCGGCGTGCTTTGCTTGTGCAGCCGGTCGGAAGTGGGGTGGGCGAGGTAGCCGGTCATGACCGCCAGCCGGCGCGCCATGGCCGTGCCGAAGAACGACAGGAAAAACGCCACCGCGACAGCCAGCAGGGCGGCTCGATCCATTATGCCTTGCGCTCCTTCCGTCCCAGTTGCCCGCGGAGGATGCTCCGCACCTCCGTCAGAAAGGCATCATACGCTCCCGAGGCATAGTCGGGAAAGGTCCAGGGATTGCTTTGCCACTGGCTGTGCGTGTAATTCAGCGTGACTTCGGCGAAAACCCCGCGTGCGAGGTAGATACGGTGCGACAGCCCCTTCGCACTGGCCAGCACAAGCTTGCTCTCCGTCACGTAGCCAGGGTCGAGATTGATAGCGCGTGGTACAGCCCTGGGCCGCGGCGTGACTTCACGTGGCACAGCCGCCCTCGGCTGTGGCAGTTGGCGTTCTTGCGCCGCAACCGTCCTAAATTGTGGAAGAGTTCCATGTAGCAAAGCTGGCCTTGGCTGTTCCGGCCTCCGGCTTCCGGCTTCCGGATTCCGGTCTTTGAGTTCCTCCTCCAGCGCGTTGGTCCTGATCTTGATGGCGGCGATCTCATCGGGCGGGATCAGCCGTTCGAAGGAGAGGAACTGCCGCAGGAGATCGTCGCCCATTTCGTCGCGATAGTAGTTCGTCCAGCGAAAGGGGATGATGTCGCCGCAGACGTCGATGGGGCCAAACTCGCGCGACAACATTCCCTCGGCCGATGCCAGCAGCGACTCATCGCCGCTGAGCATGCCACAGATCAACTTGACCGGCGTTGGCGGATGGATTGCGCCCATGGGTTTTTCTTACCACAAAGGACACCAAGAGAACCAAGAAGAAAGGTCAGAGGCCTGAGGTCGGAGGCCTGAGGGCCTGGAGGCAAGCACGCCGCCTGACGCGAGTCCTTCTCTTCGTGTTCTTCGTGCCCTTTGTGGTGAAACCGTTTCTCTAATAGCTCCCCAGTTCCTTGGCCAACTGCGTGATCGCCCGGAAGTTCTCCAGCGAGACGGTGTTGGGCACGGAGTGGTCGGAGGAGAAGATGTAGCCGCCGTTTTCCTTCATGGCCGGGATGGTCTTTCGCATCTCGCCGGTGATGGCGCCCAGGTTGTCCCACAGCACCGCGTTGATGCCGCCATGGAAGACCAGGTCCTTGCCGTACTTCTTCTTCAGGGCCACCGGGTCCATGCCGGCCTTGACCTCCAGCGGGTTGAGGGCGTCGATGCCGATTTCGATGAACTCCGGCACGAACGGGTTGACGTCGCCGCAGGAGTGCAGCCTGGTTCGCAGGCCGTGAGAGTGGGCCCAGTCGCACGCCCGCTTATGGACGGGTTTGAGCAGCTCGCGATACATCTTCACCGACATGAACTGGTTGTGCTTAAAGCCCAGATCGTCGTACCACATCACCTCGTCCATGTGGTAGCCGGCATGGAGCACCAGGTCGTACAGCCCGATGGCAACGTCCAGGCAGGTGTTGAACATGTCCACGCACCAGTCCGGGTCATCCACCAGGGCCATGAGGAACCGTTCGGTTCCAACGGTCCAGGAGTGGGTCACGTCAAAGCCAAACCAGAGCATGCCGCTGATCCAGTCGCCGCGTTTCTGCCAGATCGGGTAGTTCTGCTTGAGATAGTCCCAGCCGATGCGGTCGGGCGAGACGGCCATGCGGGCCTTGGCCGGTTTCCAGCTCTCGCGATCGACGATGGTGTGGTGGAGGAACTCGGGCGTGCCGCCGGCGTGCTTCCAATCGCGCATGGTCACACCCCACTTACTGGTGTGGACCTTGTACTCGTCGGTCTGTTCCAGGACTTTGACCTCGTAGCGCGGACTGTTGTCGACGCCGACGTGCGCAACGTGATCGAGGTCGAAGAAGTCAACCCAATTGACGTCCTTGGGCATGCCTTCGGTCTGCCAGCGCTCGATGGTGGCCGCCCAGGGCTCGTCAATCACCGGGATGCGGTCGGCGGGGCGGTGCTCGTACATGCAGGCAAATCGTTCACGCGAAGTCATCTTGGCCATACAGAGATCCTTTCGAGCGGAAGCATACCGCGCGCCGGCAGGGGGCAACAGCCACTAGAACCGGTTTCATAACCGGCTTGCCCCGTAGCACAGCCGCCCTCGGCTGTGGGGGCCCCGTAGCACAGCCGCCCTCGGCTGTGGGGCTCCGTAGCACAGCCGCCCTCGGCTGTGGTCTTTGCGGCCAGATCGATGTCTTCTCGCCCGATTTCACGCCCAAGAGTGTGGGGTCCTCTGTGCGCTGGCGATTTGCCAAGCGAAGAAGTGAATCTTACATTCCATGTACGAGCTAACTGACATCGGCCTGTGAAGCCCGATAAGTGAGAGCAGAATCCCTGAGCAAGCGAAGTGGTCGCCGCCCCCCTCTCGGCGACCTCTTTGCATTGGGCCAAAAAGAAGGGCGCCAGGTCGCTAGACCCGGCGCCCTTTTGCTGCTAATCGTCAATTCCCTCTGGCACAACTTATTCAGAACCGCCAGTGAAGCCCGGTGCCATTAACTCAACAGTTCTCAGAACGCTCCTAGACCAGGTTCAGCACGACATTGCCGGCCAATCCGTTGTAGCCATCGACCGCGATGCGGTAGGTCGTGCCGGCCACTGCGTTGAAGGTCAGGGCGCTGGTCAGGTTGTACGGGCTGACATCGTCGTTGCTGGCCACGGGCGTCAAGGTCGAGACGCTCGTGCCGGTGTACACAGCCAGGACCGTATCGAAGTTGCTGCCGGCAGTGTTCAGGCTGAAGCTCCCGCTGGAGGGAGCCGTCCAGGTGAACCAGACCGACGTCGAGCCGGGAACGCCGGCGTGATACGGTTCGCCCAACTCGCGCGTGGCTCCGATGTTCGTGCCGTTCCAGGTAATGCCCCGGCCCGTAAGCACAGTGGACTTGCTGAAGCTGTCATTGATCGGCGCCACGGTCTCCGACAAGTTCAGGGCAATGCTGCCGGAGGCTCCGTTGTAGCCATCGACCGCGATGTGATACGTCGTGCCGGCCACGGCGTTGAAGGTCAGGGCGCTCGTCAGCGTGCTGCGGCTGGCATCGTCATTGGAGCCGATCAGGGTCAACGCGGCCACACTGGGGCCGGTGAAGACGCCCAGCATGGTGTCAAAGGTGCTGCCCAGCGTGTTGATGGAGACCTTGCCGCTGGAGGGGGCTGTCCACGTGAACCACACGCTCCTGCCGCCGATGTTGTTGGCCAGACGCGGCTCGCCGGCCTCCCTGGTGGCGGTGACGTTGGTGCTTGTAGTTGCGATGGCAGTTCCGGTCAGCACCGTGCCGCCGGTGAAGCTGTCGTTGGTCGGGGCCGCCGGCAGGACGGTCAGCGTGGTCGAGGCCACATTGCTGGCGACGCTGGCGCTGTCGTAGGCGATGGCGTAATACGTGTAGCTGCCCGCCGCCAGAGCGCTGGTCGAGGTCGAGAGAGTCCAGGAACCGTTGCTGAGCGTTCCGTTGCCCAGCAACACGTCGCCGGTGGTTTGCAGCCCGCTGGCGCCGTTGCTCTCGCGGTAGAAGACCACGCGGCTGATCGTGCCCGACACTTCCTGCACGCTGTTAGCCGACAGCGTGACGCTGGAAGTACCAATGGGCACGCTCGCTTGACTGGTGCTCAGCGAGCCGATGGTCGGCACAGGCTGACTGGGCGTGACGGTGCCGCCAGCCAAGGCCACGGCCAGCAGGTTTACGATGGGCGTGCCCCGGCCTGTGACCAGGTCATAGCCTGTCCCGGCGGCGTAGCCATTGTTGCCGGTGGTTACGTCATGGAAGTCGGAACTGGGCAGGGCGTAGATCTTCGGCAGAGTTTCCGTTGCCCCGTTTAGGTTGGCCAGGCCATTGAGCACCCGGCCTTGGTTGGCCATGGCGATCACGCCCGCCCACATCGGCGCAGCCAAGCTGGTGCCGCCGAGTTGGACCCAGGGTGAGGAGGGGGAATCCCAGGAGTCGTACACGGCCACGCCGCTGGCAGGATCGGCCAGAAAGGCCACGTCGGGCACGGCCCGGTAGGTCGTGCTCTGTGTCACGACGCCTCGCTGATAGGACGGCTGAGTGACGTACCGGCTGATGCCGCCGCCCGAGCCGCCGTTGGCGCCGCTGGAGGTGCTGCTGCCCCAGCCGCTCTCGGAAACGTACGTGCCGCTCGAATTCACTGACAGGCGCGTTCCACCGACGGCCAGCACGTTGGCCGAGGCGGCCGGATAACTCACGCTTCGTGTCGTGCCGCCCGAAGCGTAGGCGCCCGCATCACCGCTGGAGGCGACGAACGTTACGCCGGCATGGCCCGAGGGCGTGGTGAAATAGCGGTCGTAGGTGGAGGCGTCGGAGGAGCCTTCGGTTCCGCCCCAACTCATGGAGACGACCGAGACGCCCGCGTAGCTGCGGGCCGTGTTGATGGCGGCGAACAGGTTGCTGTCGGTGGCGGAGTTGGTCTCCACCAGCAGCAGGTTGGCCTTGGGCGCCACGGCATGGGCCCATTCCACGTCCAGGGCGATTTCCATAGCCCAGGAGTCTCCCGGCCCGGCCGGGTCGGTGCCCGGCAGCGTACTCGTGCCGGTCTGGCTGACTCGGACGAAGCTGGGCGGGTCAGGCAGGCCGAACTGAACGTCGAAGGCGTGCAGGTCCGCCACGACGTTGGGGTCGTTGTACGCGTCCACGATGGCGATGGTCTGGCCGCTGCCGTCACCGACCACCGAGCCGAACATGGTCTGGTCGATGCCGTAGGCGTGACGGACCAGCGAGGGCGTCAGGCCGACCGGAGCGGTAGAGCCCATGGGGTGGGCCGAACTGGCCGAACCCACTGGCCGGAACAGAACGAAATCAGGCGTGGCCACCGGCGCCATGGACAGCAGCAGGCGCGGTTCCATCTGTTCCATGATCGATGCGGGCCGGTGCGATCCTGAGTGTCTGGCGTGCTTCTTGCGCCCCCGCACGGCAGGGGAGTACAAACTCGCGTTTTCTTGCCTGGAGGTCTTGAACTTCATAATGAGTGCTCTCTCTTTTATCTTCGGTCTTGCTTTCGGTGCTTCCCGTTTACGATTATCGGACCATTCCTGTCCTGGCATCAGCCGATGCCAAGGCCATTCCGAGTCATTACGGGCTGGATGCTTGCGCCGGTTCCAGGCGCAGATGGCGCAGCAAAGGGTGGCAGAATGCCTGGCCGGGGTGGGGCGAGCGGGGCAACATTGACAGCAGCGTTGACAGAGGCGGGCGCATCATCTTCCTTTGCCTCGATTCCCGGCGTACAGCCTGGATCATCGTACCACTTGTTATGTCCCCAACTCTATCAAGGTTCATGCCAATTTTTTCATCCGGGCTCAAGCTGGGTGGCTCAGGCGGGTTTTGGCCTTTCGTGACCCGGCGGGAAGCCGGGCGTAGTCAGGCCGCCTGGGCGCTCTTGTGGGGGAGTGGCTGAGCCGTTGCTGAGGATTTGCGGCACCGACCCCTTTTTTGCCTCTATGAATTCCAGGTATTTCGTGTATACTAGCTTGTGCGGCTGGCAGGTTCAGGCGAACGCGCCTGCTTGCAATACATTAAGTTGCCTCCGGGACGTAAAAAGGAGTCTCACATGTCGAAGACCGCTCTGGGTTTCGTGACTTGCGCGTTGCTACTGGCCGTTACGGCCGCTGGCTTCTCGGCCGACAAGACATTCACCGGCGCCAGTGGCGACTGGTCCACTGCCGGCTCGTGGAATCCCTCGGGATCGCCTCAGGTATTCGACTCGGCCTTTGTAAACAATGCCGGCACGGTCACGGTTTCCACGACCGGCCAAGTGTGCAATACCCTGTGGCTGGCAAACGGCTCGCTGAGCGTTACGACCGGCGCGCTGAACGCTAATGATCTGCTGGCCGGCGTCAGTGGCACCGGCAGCGTCACCCACAGTGGCGGAACGGTTGCCCTCAACAGCAGCCTGAGCCTTGGAACCGCCGCGACGTTCACCGGCCAGTACGCCCTGAGCAATGCCTCTGTGCTGCAGTCGGTGGATGAGTATGTCGGCGACTTTGGCATCGGCAGCTTCACGCAGAGCGGCACCGCCAGCAACACCCTGAGCGGCTGGATGTACATGGGCAAGTCTGCCGGAAGCAGCGGCACCTACACGATGAATGCCGGCACGCTGTCGGCCGTGAACAACTTGATCGGCTACGGCGGCACGGGCGCGATGACTCAGGCCGCAGGCACGACGACCGTCACCGACCAGTTCCAGATCGGTTCGTTGACGGGCAGCATCGGCACGTACAACCTCAACGGCGGCAGCGTTTCGGCGTATGATCTTCTCGTCGGCTCGGCCGGCACTGGCACGCTGAGCATCGGCAGCGCCGCCGCTTCTGCCACCGTCAGCCACATGCTGAGCTTCGGCAAGAACGGCAAGTTGCAGGCCGTGGCGGGTTCCTCGATCCACCTGGGCAACTCTTCCGTGCAGAACGCCAGCACTACGGTAGCAAACTTGAACGGGCTGCAGAATCTGACCATGTACTTCGGCGGCAACGCTACGCTGCCGAGCATGCTGGAAGTTGCCTGCACGGACATTGGCTCCAGCAACACCGGCTACACGGGCAATTTCTCGCTGGGCGGCTTGAATGTCGGTGATGGGGCGTTCACTGGGTACGTCAAGCTGGTCGATGACGTTGCCAACCAGGGCGGCTCGGAAGCCCTGTACGTGAAGAACCTCGTCGTCACGGCCGGTTCGACGCTGGACCTCAACGGCATCAAACTGTACTACGACACCCTTACGGTTGCGACTGGCGCCACGATTAACGGCACGGCCACTCACGTGGGCGCTACGCTCATACCGGGCGACTTCAACGGCGATGGCATCGTCAACTTCAGGGACTACATCATCCTGGAAGGGAACTTCGGCGAGACCAATGCGACTTTCTCGATGGGCGACGCCAACGGCGACACCGTGGTCACCTTCAAGGACTACATCATCCTGGAAGCAAACTTCAACAAGAGTTCCGTGCCCGAGCCGACCACGATCGGCCTGCTGATCGCCGGCGGCTTGGCGCTGCTGCGGCGCAAGGCCTAGTTCAGGCTGCACAATGTAGAAGATGTTCAAGCGGGCGGACCTTCGGGTCCGCCCGCTTTCGTTGGCGCCGATGCGTTCGTTCAGGACAGTCGCGCCTACAGCAACGTTACCGTGCCATCTGCGTTCGAGGTCGATCCCATGGCCTTGGCCAGACGCAGCTTGCCCAGCCTTGCCGGCAGCTTGGCTGGCGAGCCTGTCATGGCCGCAGGCAGGAGGAACTGACGAACCTGCTCCTGGGTGGCCGGTTGTGCCGTGGCGGATGCGGTCGTCGTGCCGGCCAGCAGCGACAATGGGACCACTTCGGGAGCCGAGTAGATCGAGGCGTTGAAGTGGCTTTCCAGGATGACGTAGTCCTTGAAATCCACCTTCTGGTCGGCGTTGAAGTCGCCCTGTGAAAAACTGGTTCCGGTCTTGCCGAAGTTGGCCTCCAGGACGATGTAGTCCCTGAAGTTGACGGTGCCGTCGGCGTTGGCGTCGCCCGGCAGCGCGGGCAGGTAGTAGCCGTGCCAGATGCCGCCGCCGTCGGTGGTCACGTAGATTTGCGTGTGATCCTGAGGGTCGAAGGCGATGTTCGTTGGCCCGCGGAAGGGCAAGTTCGTAAACGGCGTCCAGGTGGCGCCGGCGTTCTGGCTGACCCACAGGCCGGCGTCCAGCGTTCCGCAGTAGACGATATTGGGGTTGTCGGGGTGCACCTTGACCGTCAACGCTTGGGCATAGGCATTCGTGTGCCATACCTCCAACTGGGCGTCGGTGAGCACCTGCGTCCATCCGTGGCCGCCCGTGGTAGTCTTCCAGATGCCGCCTTGTGGATTGACGCCGGCCGAACTGGCGCTGATGTAAATGGTATTGGCGTCTACGATGGCTGCCTCGGTGGGCCAGACGAACATTCCGGCCGTTATCTGCTGCCAGTTGTCTCCGCCGTCGCCCGACTTCCACAAGCCACCCGGGATCAGGGTACCGCTGCTGGTGCGCGTGGTTGTTACCAGGCAGTACAACGTGCCTGTGGCCGCGTCGCGATAGAGGTGCGTGGCATGGTGATTATTGGAGAATCCGACACCGGGCTTCTGCACCCAGGTCGCCCCGCCGTCGACGGACTTCCACACGCCGCTGTAGTACATGGTCGCGTACAGCACCCGGGCCGAAACTGGCGAGGTCGGATCGACCAGGATGTCGGTGCAGGGCTGATTTGGCAGGCCGGTGCCCAGCGGGGTCCATGAAACTCCGCCGTTGTTGCTGATCACTACTCCGCCCTGGTCGTTGGTGCTGTCATCGACGGCGATCCAGGTGGGGATTTCATGCAGGGTGCTGGCGGCGCCGTAGATCCGGCCGGAAACGCTGGGGTCGAACTCCAGGTCGTACATGGTGTTCGTCCAGGGGTTGCCGGTGTCCGACCAGGTCCAGGACGCGCCGGCATTGTTGCTGCGGGTTACGCCAATATCGCTGTAGCAGGCATACTGGTTGTTGTAGTTGAAGGGGTCCCACTCGTAGTTCCAGGCGGCAGTCACTTCCAGTCCGATCGACTGATGCCATCCGCCGGCAAGGTCCACGGCCATGGCTGGCGCCCAGCTTGTCCCGCCGTTGGTGCTCTTGTACAGGTCGCCACCAGCCGACACGAACATGATGTTCGGATCGGACGGAGCCACGCTTATGCCACCGTTGAAAATGACGTAGCCCCAGTGCAACTGCGACTGCAACCAGGATACCTGCACGTTGGCGCCGGTGCCGTACATCTTGAAGATGCTCGTCCAGGACGTTCCGCCGTTGGTCGAGGCCCACATCAGCCCGCTGACGACGTTGTATTGTGCCGTGTACACCTTCTGCGTCTGCCCCTGGGGCATCATGATATCGGACTGGCTGTTCCAAGGTTGCACCGTGCCCCAGGTCGCGCCGCCATCCGTGGAGCGGATGACACCGACCTGGTCGGCGATCACGAACAGATATGGCTCAGCCGAGCCGACTTGGGCGCCCGCGACTTTTGTCAGTGCGTGCGATCCGGCGCCGGTGACGGTGATGCTCGCCCAGGTCAGGCCGCCGTCGGGGCTGCTCTTGAGCGTCGTGCCCACGGTCGCATACACGCGCTGGCCGATGGTGATGATACCCGTGCAATTGCCGCTGGCGGCCTGCGTCCAGGTTGCCCCGCCGTTCTGGCTTTGCCACAGGCCGCTGGCTGTGCCGACAAAGACCTTGTCTGGCGCGCCGCTGATGGCGCCGAGCTGGGTGATCGCGTCAGGCCAGGGGGCCGAGTTGGTGAGTAGCGGGCTCCACGTGATGCCGCGGTCATCGGAGTATCGCAGGTCGCCCTGGCCTTGATCGACCCAGTACGTCCGCGCGACCGAAAAGGCCGGCCGCAGCCCCAGGGACGTGTCGATCTGCTTGTAGTTGATCATCTGCCAGGTGCTGCCGCCATTGACGGAGCGGTAGTCGCCGCTCATGTCGCAGGTGATGTACATGTACTGGCTGTCGTAGGGGGAGGCCGTGACCTGGAACATCCCGCCGCCGCCGCCAATGCCGTTGTCTACCATCGCGGGCAAGCCTGACAGCAGCACTCTGCCTTCGAGGGGCTCGAACATGCTGCCGAGGGACTTGCCAGCGGAACGGGAACGGGTGCGCGTGCGTGGTTTGGACGACATGAAAGGCCTCTCCTTACCGCATCGCTCCAGGCTCGTGCGGGCGCTGCATCTCTGCCGGACCGGCCAGCTCGCCATTTCGACGTGCGCAGTGGCCTCCTTTGCTCTGCCGAATTCACCTCGGCCAAGCCCGGAAATGCGACCAATTCAGTATACCACGATCTGCCGTTTTGGCAAGGATGCTGGCGGGCGGACGAAGGGCGAGGCTTAGGGCTTAGGGCGGATGGCATGGTCAGGCGCCGTGCTTCCGCGCCGTTGCGGAAGCGCGGGCGTCAAACTCCTCTCCCTCTGGGAGAGGTACCGCGTTCAGGCGGGGGTGAGGGTCGGAACTGCCCACTTGGCGAATACGGCATGGGCTTCCCCACGAATGGTGGGCGCGCCGAAGTAATCAGTTCTGGCTCGCCTCGAACGTTTCGGGGCTGACGTAGCCTAGCGAACTGTGCAACCGCTTGCGATTGTAAAAGACCTCGATGCACTCAAAGATCGACCGGCGGGCCTCTTCCCGAGTCCGTGCCAATGGCCACCGTGTTGTGATCGTAGCGTGTGTTCATGCCGCAGAGATAGCCAAGCGAAACGCCGACGCCCGGATCGTTGCCGCCGAGCCGCGGCAGAGACAGGCAACGCTGGATCGAAACGTTCTGCGCCGACGCGCCGCCGAGCACCTGGATGGCGTCGTCGACAAAGCTTGCCACCGGCGCGTCCCACACCGAATCGTTCCATGTCGTCTGCGTGCCTGCGTTGATGATGTGCGGATTGTACGCGTCGGCCACGGGGCAGATTGTGTACGTTCGGTTGTACGCGCCGGGGATGGCTTGGTAGTAGCCGCTGGCGATATCGAGGATGGTCAGGAGGTTGTCCGACCAGGTCTGGAACCCCGGGGTGGGGGAATGCGGGTTGAAGATGAGGCGTCCTTCAAAGACATTGCCCGTGATGTCTTTCATGCCGTCAGCCCAGACCATCTGGTCAAAGCCATTGTTGAGCAGGCTGACACGCGCATTTCCGACGAGATGGTCTATTCCCGTACGCGGCATGAATGCGAGGCCACTGCCCAGCGGCGGCGTTAAATTCGGTCCCTGCCCCGGCCAAGACGTCAATGACGCTCTTGCCCTGGCTGAGGATGCTGCCCTGGACGGTCAGCCGGGCCGCCACGATCAGCGTCTTGTCGCCCATGTCAGCGCTGCTGCCCAGCCGGATGACATCGCCGGAGCCCGTGCCGATGGTGGTGGCCACGTCGATCGTGACCTTGCCGTTGATCATGACGATGTCGCCGGCGTCGGGGTGGACTACGATTATCTCACGTGCGAGGTCGCTGGGCTCACGGACAGAAGGCTGCGCGGAGTAGATTGACCAGCCACGGCTGATGATGTAAGCGATGTCGGCTAGACGCCGAAGAATAATCGTCATATGTACATGGCCATCGCGGTGCAATGGCCACCGGCTCGAGGGTGCGGGCGTGGATCTCAGCCATCATCAATTCGATCGCGAAGAGGATTCCTCCCACCGGCGTGTTGAACGTCCGGCGAATCCAGCCCACCTGAATCGTCGCGCTCTGGGTCACAGACACGGCCGCTACGAGGGGCGCCGTGGCCGGGGCCAGCGGTGGGCGCAGGCAGATTGATCGACTCACCTGGCCGCAGCCTTGCGCATCTCGCGCTCGCGGAGGAAGGCGAACAGCACGGGCGTGACAATCATGATGTGGATGAAGCTGCTGACCATCCCGCCGAGCACGGGCACCGCCATGGGACGCATGACTTCCGCCCCCACGCCGGCGCTCCACATGACCGGCAACAAGCCGACGATCGTGGTGGCCACCGTCATGACCTTGGGACGCAGGCGCAGGCGGGCGCCCTCTTTGACCGCGTCGATCAGGTCCGAGTGGTTAAAGGCTTCGCCGCGCAGGGCTTGTTTCTTCTCGGTGGTTTCCTTGAGGTAGACCACCATCACAATGGCGGTCTCGATGGCCACGCCGAACAGGGCGATGTAGCCCACCCACACGGCCACGCTGAAGTTATAGCCCAACAGGTACTGCAGGGCGATTCCGCCAGTCAGCGCGAAGGGCACGGCGAGTATGACGTGGGCCGCCTCCTTGGCAGAACGATACACGATGTACAGCAGCAGAAAGATGATCCCGATGGCGGTGGGAACAATGATCTGAAGCGTGTGCTGGGCGCGGAGTTGGTTCTCGTACTGGCCGGCCCACTCCAGCGTCATGCCCGGCTCCATGTGGACCTCACGCGCCACGCGCTGGCGGGCCTCGGCCACGAAACCGCCCAGGTCTCGCCCCTGCACATTGGCCTGGACGAATACTCGCAGGCTGCCGTTCTCGCTGGCGATTTCGCTGGGCCCGATCACGCGACGGATCCGGGCGACCTGCCCCAGGGGAATGGCCGTGCCTTTGGGCGTGAACACCAGCACGTCGCCCAAGCGATCGATCTCGTCGCGGTCGTCCCGCTGGAAACGAACCTGGATCGGGAAACGCTGCCGCCCCTCGATGGTGGTCGTGACGTTCTTGCCGCCCAGGCCGGCCTCGACCACATCGAGCACCGCCTTGGCACGCAACCCATATCGGGCCATCGCCACGCGGTCCACCTCGATGTTGACGTAGGGCTTGCCCTGCGAGCGCGACGTGGCCACGCCCACGGCACCGGGGATGGCGCGGATAACCTTCTCCACCTCGAAGGCCTTCTTCTGCATCGCATCGAGGTTGTCGCCCAGGATCTTCACGCCCACCTGGGAGCGGATGCCGGTGCTCAACATCAGGATGCGTCCCTCGATGGGGTGCAGAAAGCCCGGCACGTACCCTGGCGCGTGGCTGAGCTTTTCGGTCAACTCGGCGATGAGTTTCTCTTGCGTCATGCCCGGACGCCATTGGGATTCCGGCTTGAGTTCGATGGTGGTCTCGATCATCTCGACCGGGGCGGGATCGGTGGCCGTCTCGGCGCGGCCCAGTTTGCCGGCGGCGGACACGACTTCGGGCACCTGCTTCATCACCTGGTCCTGCCAGGAGATGAGCTTCTTGATCTCGGTAAGCGACGTGCTGGGCAGCAGCACGGGCATGAACAGGAAGCTGCCCTCGTTCAACGTGGGCATGAACTCGCTGCCCATTCCCTGGGCGATCTTGGCGCCACCTTGCCAGCCCCACGACTCCATCGCTTGTGCGATCGGGCGCGGCAGGCCCAGGGCCAACACCAAAGCCCCGCATAGCAGCGCCGCGGCGAATCCCAGCACCGACTTTCGGTGCGACAAGGCCCAATTCAGCGCCGGGTCGTAGGCCCACAGCAAACGCTTCATTATCCAATTGCGGCTTTCGGGATGAAATGGCCCGCGGACGAGGAAACTGGCCAGCACCGGCACGATGGACACCGCCAGCAGTGCCGCCCCGACCATGGCGAAGGTCTTGGTGAACGCCAGGGGATGGAACAGCTTGCCTTCCTCGCCGACGAGGGCGAACACGGGAACAAAGGCCAGGATGATGATCAGCATGGCGAAGAAGATGGGCCTGCCGACCTGCCGGGCCGCCTCCAGCGTCGCCTGCCAGGTCTCCGCCGGCGTCAGCCGCAACCGGCCGCCGCTGCGCTGCTCTTCCCACCGCTCGCAGTGCCGGATCACGTTTTCGGTCATGACGATGCCGGCGTCGACGAGCACGCCGATGGCGATGACGATGCCGCTGAGGGACATGATGTTCGAGGAGATGCCGAACTGGCGCATGAGGATGAACGAAATAAGGATCGACACCGGCAGGGGCAGAGTGACGATCAGGATGCTGCGGAAGTGCCACAGAAATATTACGTGGGCCAGTGCCACCAGCAGGATCTCTTCCCAGAGCGCCACCTTGAGGGTGCCGATGGTCCGCTCGATCAGCGTGCTGCGGTCGTAGAAGGGCTTGATGCTGACGCCCGGGGGCAGACTCGACGCGATCTGGGCGATCTTCTCTTTGACGCTGCCGATAACGGCCATGGCGTTGCCGCCGTTGTGCATGACCACGACGCCGCCCACCACCTCCCGCCCGTCGACGTCCAGCGCCCCCCGGCGAAAGTCGCCGCCGACCTGGATGGTCCCGAGATCTCGCAGATACACGGGCGTGCCTGCGTCCGCCTTCACGACGATATTCTCGACGTCAGCGACCTTGTCGATCAGGCCGACGCCGCGCACCACGAACTCCATTCCGTTCTCTTCCATGACCTTGCCGCCGACGCTAAGGTTGCTCTGGTCCACGGACTCCAGCACGTCCTGGAGCGAGACGCCCAGCGTGCGCATGCGGGCGGGCGACACCTCGACCTGGTACTGGCGGACGAACCCGCCGATGCTGCCGACTTCGGCCACGCCCGGCAATGCGTTGAGCTGGTAGCGGATGAACCAGTCCTGTAGCGAGCGGAGTTGCGAGAGATCGTATCCGCCTTCGGGCGCCGTGGCGGGATCCACCGCGAGGTAGTACTCGTACACCCAGCCCAATCCCGTGGCGTCAGGCCCGATTTTTGGCACCACGCCTTCGGGAAGGTCGTCGCCCAGGTAGTTCAGACGCTCCAAGACGCGCGAGCGGGCGAAGTAGTTGTCGATATTCTCCTCAAAGATCACGGTGATGAACGAGAAGCCGAACATGGACGTCGCGCGAACGTCCTTGACGCCGGTGAGCCCACGCAACTCGACGGTGACCGGATAGGTGACCTGATCCTCCACCTCCTTGGGACTGCGCCCCGGCCAGTCGGCGAAAACGATCACCTGATTCTCGCTCAGGTCGGGGATCGCGTCGACAGGGGTGCGGTAAATGGACCGGATTCCCCAGCCAATCACCAGCAGCAAGGCGCAGATCACCAGGAAACGGTTGCGCAGACACCACTCAATCAGTCGGTTGATCATCGTTCCTTGTTCCTTGATCTGATCTGATGGAACCCGGCGAATTTCGCTCGCCGGACTCAGGCCGGTCGCACCACGGGTCATGCCTCGGCGCCGCTGGTCACGGCCAGACCTCTTCTCCACAGGTCAGCATCTTAGCACCGTAGAACGGGTTCCGCAGCGGCTCCTGCGCCTGCACCCAAAGCCCGGGTTTGGGGGCCATCGGGCAGTGGTACACCTTGAAACTCGCGAAGGAGCGATCGTCCTTGCGGAGTTGCCTCACCAGGGCAACGGTCGCTGTGCTGAACGGGAGAAACTGTTTGCGAGCGTCGGACAGATCCTCGGCGGGCTCCGCCTCGTCGCCAAAGGGGCCCAGCGGTTGCAGGAGATCGGCCCAACGGGGCTGGCCGGCCAGTTCCTTCTGCAGCGGGCCAACAACGGCCGCGAGCCGCGTCAGGTGTTGGTTGAACTGATCGAGATCATCTGCCGCGAGGGCCTGGCTCATGCCGTCGGCTTCGGCGAGGAAATCCCGGATCGCCCGGCTCTGGGCATCCGAGAAGTTGGCTGGGTTCGAGGTCGGCTGCGTCGAAGTCGCCGCGTCAGCCCGTGCCGCCGCCTCCGCCGCCTGTTGCCTGGCCAGTCGCAGTACTTCATCCATTCCCGGCGCGTCGGGATCGAACGTGGGTGTCTTATGCATCGCCACGTATTTGTCCTTGAGCACCGGCATGGCTGCCAGCCTCAAGTTGCGGTAGTAGACGCGACTGGACGTGGGCTCATCCGCTTGCGGCTGCGTGGCCGCCGGCATGGATGTCGCTATGGCGGAAGCCCGCGCTGCCGCGGCCGGCGCCGTTGCGACTGTGCCGCCCGCCGGGGCCGTTGCGGCTATGCCCCCGGCCAGTGCCGAGGCATCCAAGGACACCGGAGGAGCGAGCGAAGATTCGTCGGCAATCGTTTCGCCGGCCCCGAATGGCGCCACCGGCTCGTCCGCCGCGTTCGCCTCGGCCAGGGCCTCGTCTCGGCTGTCCCCGCGGTTGAACTGCGCCTGCGCGTCGATCAGGACATTCCCAGTAGTGGCCACGCGGTCGCCCTCTTCCAGCCCCCCCGTGACCTCCACGAGTTCATCTCCCTGGCGACCGAGTCTGACCCGGCGCATCTCGTACGCGCCGTCGCCTTTGGCCAGGTACGCGTAGTTGACCCCGCCGGGGCAGAGGATGGCGCTGCGTGGCACGGCGAGCACATCCGGGATTTCGGCAATCAGCCGCCCCTCGGCATACATGTCGAAACGCAATAGGCGCTGCGTGTGGCCGTTGATGACAACCCTGGGATTGCGGATGTCGGCGCGGACCTTCACCGTGCGAGCCGTCTCGCCCACCGTCGGCTCGATGAAATCCACCACGGCCGGGAACACCTTCCCGGGTACGGCGGGCGTCGTCACGGCAATCGTTTGTCCCAGTTCGCACCACGGCAACTGATGCTCATACACGTCGAACCGGAACCACAGCACCGAGGGATCGACGATGGTCAGGAGTCTCCGGCCTTCCTCGACGGTCTCCCCCAGCGAGATGAGGCGTTCGACCACTGTGCCAGAAATGGGCGCGGTCAGTGGGGCCGTGAACGCGTCGCCGTTCAACGCCGAATCCGGGCCCGTCCCGGGACGGGCCTGCGTAGCTGCCCGGAGGTAGTACCACTTCTGCGCCAGGTCGAGGCCGGACAGCGTAAGGAGCGGCTGCCCCTTTGATACTTCCGCCCCGACATAGGGTACGTTCAAAACGATGACCCGGCTCAGTGCCGGCGCCGAGACGATGGCCCTGCGCGTCTCGTCGACATCCAGTGTTCCGGCCACCCGCAGCGTGCGGCGTAACGTCTGACGTTTGACTTCCGCAACCTGCACGTTCAAGACAGACACGCCGTTGGGGCTGAGCTTGACCATGTCGCCGCTGACGGCCACGCCCGCATCGCCCTCGAAGATGGGGGTCAAGTCCATGCAGCAGATCGAGCACTTGGCGGGCTTGTCGGATTTCACCCATGGGTGCATCGAACACTGGTAGAAGGCTATCTTTCGTTCTGCAGTCTGCGAGGGCGGATGCAGGAGGCGAATCGAGCCATAGATGACCAGCCCCGCCACTGCCATGGCCAGCACGATGATCAGAAGCCTGGTTGTTCGTGATATTTGCCGCATAATGGACTCCGTAGCGGGACCATCGCGGCCCGCCTCCTCATGCTCCTTGAACGCACCAATGCCCAAGAGCGGCCCAGTGCTTTACTGCCATCGGATCCGGCTCATTCCTGCTACCTCGCACTATAGGCCCCCAGTGGCGCGAAATTCCAAATTCCTGTCGGACGAGTGCGCGATTCACCCAGGCCAGGGCGCTCTCGGACTACCCCGCCACCTCGACCTTCACCTTCTTCATGTTGCCCTGGGGGAGTGGACGTGGGGCCCGACCGCCACCAGCACATCATAAAAGAAGTTCGGTGTCCCAAACGCTCTGCATGAGCACGAACATCGAGGTGAAGAGAGCTAGCTTCCCCCAGTCCAGCCGCCGGCTCCGCCAGCCCGCTCGGTTACGCCCACATGATTTACGACACCGCGAATTTGAGCGTCAACGCTTTGAACTTCAACCGCAGCGGCGTCGTGACCTTAGGCGGGGCGAGCCTGGGCATCGGCGTGCGGAATACATCGTCCTTCTCCGGCGCCATCAGCGGAACCGGCGCTGCCGGCCGGCAGGGCAGTCCACGTCAGCAGCGGCGGGTCGGTGAAGTTCAATCCCGCCAGCGGCCAGATCTGGACGATGAGCCTGGATATTGACGGCTGAAGAGACATGGTCAAGACCGGTGCGGGTACAGTGATTCTGGGCAGGCCCTCGCGATGACATTCGTCCACGATTATCAGGTCGAAGAAGTCCGGCGGGAATTCGCGGTAGAGCCCCGGACGCCGCTCGTCCCGCGCGATGGCCTGGTAGATGGCGAAGTACATCTCGCGGCTCTTGACGATCCGGCCGTGCTCGATTTCGCACCGGGCATCAGCGAAAGGCGCGAAGGTCTTGTCTTTCGGGTCGTCCACTAAGAAGTTGCGGTCAGCAAGGTAAAGAATCCGCGGCCGGCGGCGGTCTCCGCTACGATTCCAGCGGCTCGACCAGAGCTTCCAGCAGATCTGGAAGGCGACGAACGGGTTCGACGGAGGCGTTGGCCAAGTATCCGCCGGCGTATCCGTTTTTGGAGCCCATCAGCCCGCTGCGGTTTGCGCGCGTGGGCATCGACGTGCTCTTTGAGACCTGCCGAATCCCGCTGCCGGTGCCCATTGGCCCCATGGCCCAGATGGGCATGAGCGCTCCGGGCACACTGGCGGGCACGATCGCTCAGGAAACCGCCGAGGTGCTGGCCGGGCTGTGCGTCACGCAACTCATTCGGGCGGGCACGCCGGTGTGCTTTGGCGGCATCTGCCACGCCTTCGACATGCGGACGACGCAGATGATCTTTTCGGGCCCCGAGCAAGGCATGATGGCGACGGCCACCACGGAGATGGGCAAGCACTACGGCCTGCCGGTGTACATCAACGTCGGCCTGACGGACAGCAAGATCGTCGATGCCCAGGCCGGGCTTGAGTGTGCGGCCTCGCTGCTGGCGGGGGCCCTGGCCGGGGCGGACATCTTCGGGCACATGGGCATTTGCGGCGTGGACCAGGCATCGAGCCTGGAGATGCTGACGTTCCAGGATGAGGCCATCGGCTACGTCGAGCGGATGCTGCGCGGTTTCGACTTGGACGATGAGCACCTGGCGCTGGACCTGATCGATGAGGTCGGGCCCGGCGGCGTGTTCATCGATCAGCCCCACACGGGGCGGCACTTCCGCAAGGAGCTATGGATGCCCACGCTGCTGGACCGCGAGTACTACGCGGCCTGGGAATCGGCCGGGCGACCGACGACCGCCCAGCGGACGCGTGAGCGCATGCTGGACATGCTGGGCAGCTACCAAGAGCGGCCTGTCGAGGAGCGGGCTTCGCAGGACATGGCGAAGGTAGTACAGGCGGCCAAGAGGCTGCAAGCTTAGGGGTGTATCTTCGGCAGTTGCCGGATTATTATCGTCGGCGTGTGGAAACGCATTGAAAACGCGAAGGAGTCGCAGAGATGGCACGCTTGAACTGGGGCATCATAGGCGCCGGGAACATCGCCCGGTCGTTCGCAAATGGCGTGGCGCACAGTAAGACTGGAACGGTCTTGGCCGTCGCCAGCCGAAGCATCGAAAAGGCCAGGAAGTTCGCATCCGAGTTAAACATTCCGCGCGGTTACGGCAGCTACCAGGAGTTGCTGGCGGACAAAGACGTTCAGGCCGTCTACATCGCCACGCCCCACCCGATGCACGCGGAATGGGCGATCCGTGCCGCCCAGGCCGGCAAGCACATCCTGTGCGAAAAGCCCATTGGGATCAATCACGCCCAGACGATGGCGATCATCGAGGCCGCCAGGGAACATGACGTCTTCCTTATGGAAGCCTTCATGTATCGCTGCCATCCGCAGACGCATAAGCTGGTCGAACTGCTGAAGAACAAGGCCGTCGGCGAAGTCCGCCTCATTCAGGCCAGTTTCGGCTTTCACGCGAACTTCTCGCCCCAGGGCCGGCTTTTCGCCAATGAACTGGCCGGCGGCGGCATCCTGGACGTGGGCTGCTATTGCACCTCAGGCTCGCGTCTGGTCGCGGGCCTGGCCGTCGGCAAGGAGTTCGCCGAGCCGCTGGAAGTCCAGGCCGTCGGGCACTTGGGCGTTACCGGCGTGGATGAGTGGAGCGCGGCAGTGGCTAAGTTCCCCGGCGACATCGTGGCCGAGTTAACCACTTCGGTGAGCGCGTCTATCGGCCAGGGGTTGCGGATATTCGGCAGCGAAGGCCACATCGTCGTGCCTGTGCCCTGGATGCCCCTCCGCGAGGGCGGCCGGAGCGTGATTCTGGTCCACCGCAACGGCCAGGAGAAGCCCAAGGAGATCGTCATCGAGACGGGCGAGTGGCTGTATGGCATCGAGGCTGACACCGTGGCGGAGAATCTCACCCGCCGCCAGGCCTCCAGCCCGGCCATGACATGGGACGATACGCTGGGCAACATGAAGATGCTCGATTCGTGGCGGCAGGCCATCGGCCTGTGTTACGAGAGCGAACAGCCGGGGAGGGTCGCGCCCCTGCTGGGCCATGCCGTGAAATTCGCGCAGACCAAGCCGATGCAGTACGGCAAACTCGCCGGAATCGACAAGCCAATTTCGCGGCTGGGCATGGGCGTGTACAAACAGGACACGATGCCACAGGCCGCTGTCATGTTTGATGAATACGTTCAGCGCGGCGGCAACTGCTTCGACACCGCCTACGTCTACGGCGGGGGCAAGGCCGAAAGGCTGCTGGGGCACTGGGTCAAGAGTCGCGACATCCGCAAGGACGTGGTGATTCTCGACAAGGGCGCCCATACGCCCTTCTGCACGCCGGAGTTCCTGAGCAGCCAGTTCATCGAGAGCCTCGACCGGCTGCAGATGGATTACGCGGACATCTACATGATGCACCGCGACAATCCCAAGGTGCCCGTCGGCGAATTCATCGACGTGCTGAACGAGCACGTGCGGGCCGGGCGCATGCGCGTCTTTGGCGGCAGCAACTGGTCACTATCGAGGGTGCAGGAAGCCAATGAGTACGCCCGCAAGAATGGCCTGCAGGGCTTCGGCGCCATCAGCAACAACTTCAGCCTGGCGCGGATGGTCGAAATGCCGTGGGTTGGCTGCGTGAACTGCAAAGACAAGACATGGCAAGATTGGCTGACACAGACGCAAACACCGGTCTTCCCGTGGTCCAGCCAGGCGGGCGGGTTCTTTGCCCGCGGGGATGAAAAGAACACGAGCGACGCCGCCTTGGTTCGGTGCTGGTACAGCCCGGACAATTTCCAGCGACTGGCCAGAGCGAAGGAACTTGCCGCCAAGCATGGCGTCGAGCCGATCGTGACCGCCCTGGCGTTCGTGCTGAGTCAGTCCTTCTCGACGTTCCCGCTGATCGGCCCGCAAACGCTGGAAGAGCTGCGGATATCCTGCAAGGCATTGACCGTGACGCTGACGCAACAGGAAGTGGCCTGGCTGGACCTGCAAGAGTAGTGGCAGCGGCATCGAGGCGTTTGGCTTCTTGTGACTTTGGGCGTCTCAAAGACAAAGAACTCCACGTCCGAGCTGAAGTGCCTGCGCTTCTCCAGATGCAGCAGAGAGTGGGTCAACTACTTAGCCTCAGGATCACGGCTGATGTAGATGCCATACCACGCCGCCAGACACATCACGCCCAACAGAAGATATCTCGCTAGGCGTGGTGCGGGCTTGCAGGCTTGAGGTGCGTCTTGGCTTACGGCCCCGTGCAGTAAGAGCCGGGCTTTTCGGTTTGCGTCGTACTACTTCGCCATGTAGATCAGGTGGACACCGCTGGCCAGCGCCAGCAGACCGCAGGTCTTCTTGAGGATCATGGCGTCCTTGGATCCTCCATTCCAGTTGAGATACTTCTGCACTCATCCCGTGCTGCTGCCGGCCAATAGCTTCTCCTGCGGTGCCGCTACTCCCATCAGATATCTCCGTTAGGAGTATTCTGCTAGGCCACATACCTTTGAGTGTCGGCTAGTTGCGTTGGCGTAAATTACTGCCGCCCATCTGGGTAAGTGCCTTGCTGCCTTTTGGTATCCATGGCTGTATGTGCATATAATGAACGCCAAGGAGAAAACCATGAAGAGCACGAAGAGAACCATGAAGAACGACCTGAGAATGATGGACATCAACATCGGGCTGTGGCGGCTGCAAGGCGGCCAGGCCGCCCAAGACGGCGACGCCGAACTGGCCAAGCAGTACGCCAGAGATGGTGAATATCTGACGGCCTTCCGGGATGCGGTCGCACGCGGCGAGGTCGATGATGCCCGCCGGATCGCCGACACGCTCGACGCTCTGGTCCGCGACCAGATTCCGATCCGGCTGCTCGATACCGGCATGTGGCGTACCGAGGGAAAGACGCCGAGTGCCACGTTGCACGCCGCCGTTTGTCGCGAGATCGCCACCAAGGGCGACAAGAGACGGTTCGTCAAGACCGGCCGGGGCCTGTTCGGGCTGAACAGGTAGCACCACCGTCCAGAGCTCGCTTTTCCCGCCCCGGCACCAGCGGCCGGGGTTCTCTTCTTGGATGATCCTTTCGAGGACCATCAGGCAGAGCGTCCTTCTGCCCGATGGCCAGTGAAGGGGGCCCGTGTCGGCGGGAGGGGGTGCGTGGCCATGGCAATTCCAGCTTGCAGTCAAATTTTGACTGCAAGCTCAACCGCTCCGCTTGCCCATGTTGCCTGAGCCCCCTTGTCCCGGTAGAGTACGCCCTCAGCGGCAAGCCGTACGGGCCTGCCCATGGAGCGTTTGATGGTCGCCGTCGGCAAGGCGGCGGCGCGGAAGTTGATGCATGCACGGATTCTCCTGAAGGCCGACGTAAGCGCAGGCCGACCGGCATTGAGCGACGATGCCATCGCCGAAGATATCGAGGCTGGGCGAACTACGGTCGAGCGTGTGCGCAGGCAGTTTGTGGAAGAGGGTCTGGATGCGGCG
>CAITIS010000159.1 GCA_903892515.1 uncultured Planctomycetota bacterium
AAATACACACCGAAGACATTCGCCAGTGAACGTCAATACCAACGTACAGCATTGCAAGCCTCCTCTCTTGTATGTGGCGTCTTCGCCGACGACCACGAACTTACCAGAAGGAGGCTTGCTTCATAAATACATGGTCAGCCCGCTTCTGGGCTGGCCATGAAGTGGCGATGAAGAACGTCAACTGGTTTGTCCCTGTGTGGTTGTTCACGAAGGTCCAGACATGGGCAGGCCCAAACGACGGCCTGACCATGCCCCCCAGCGCGGCGGTGATCCGTCTCCCCTGGCCGGGAAACTCTTGCAAAGCGGCCATTGGCGGCGGACAATGCTCGTAATGGCTCTAGCGGACGGAGCCGCGAAGCTATCGCAAGTCAGGAGACTCTGGCGATTCCACCGGAAACGAACAACTCGCGCGGCGGCAACGAGTTCATTCTTGAATTCGAGAAGCCCATGGCCAAGCTCAACCGAACCATCGGCGAGTTGGAGGCCGAACAGTCCACCTCGGGCCGGAATCATGGCGAACAGATCCGCCTGCTGCGGGCCCAGTACCTCGAACTGCTCAAGAACACCTACGCCAACCTCTCTGCCTGGGAGACTGTGCAGGTTGCCCGGCACCCCCAGCGGCCGTTGGCGATGGACTATGTGAACCGCATCGTCAAGGATTACACCGAGCTACATGGCGATCGCCGCTTTGGCGACGACCGGGCCCTGCGCGTGGGCTTAGGCCGCATTTCCGGCAAGCGCGTGATGGTCATCGCCCAGCACAAGGGGCGCGACACCAAGGAGAAGATCGAGTGCAACTTCGGCTGTGCCCACCCCGAAGGCTACCGCAAGGCCTTGCGCGGAATGGAGATGGCCGAGAAGTTCAGCCTGCCCGTGGTTTCGCTGATCGACACCCAGGGCGCGTATCCGGGCGTGGGCAGCGAAGAGCGCGGCGTGGCTGAGGCCATCGCCCTGAACCTGCGCGAGATGAGCCGGCTCAAGACGCCGATTGTCTGCGTGGTGGTGGGCGAGGGCGGCTCGGGCGGCGCGCTGGGCGTGGGCGTGGGCGACCGCGTGGGCATGCTCGAATTCGCGTACTACAGCGTCATCAGCCCCGAAGGCTGTGCGGCCATTTTGTGGAAGAGCGGCGAAAAGGCAGCCGAGGCCGCCGAGGCGCTGAAGCTTACGTCCAAGAGCCTAAAGAGCCTGGACGTCATCGACGACATCGTCCGCGAGCCGCTGGGTGGGGCGCATCGCAATCCGGCCGAGGCTGCGGCCAATCTGGAACGGCATCTGACGCGGACGTTGTCCGAACTGCGTCCGCTCTCGACCGAGAAGCTGCTGGAAACCCGCTACAACCGCTGGCGCAGAATGGGCAAGGTTCTCAAACTCGACTTCCAGCCCGTCTCCCGCGGGCGCTGACCGCGCCGGCAAGAAAAGTGTCGCGGGCGTCTCGCCCGCGCCGCAGTTGAGGAAGAAGGCCTTTTTGCGCGGGCGAGACGCCCGCGACACCTAAAATCGCATGCCGCTGAGCAAGAAAACCCGCCTGTTCCTTACCGGCACGTGCATCACCGTGGCCATTCTGGCCGTGGCTGGGGCACTGTACGCCCGGCACGAGTACGTCAAGTACCGGCCCAGGGTGGTCGAGGCTGGGCTGCTGTTCCGGTCGCGCCAATTGCCCGAGAAGGTTCTGGGGCAACTCAATCGATATGGCATCAAGACGGTGCTGGACCTGCGCGGCGACGCCGACGAAGAACCGGCTGTGAGAAAGCGTGAAGAAGAGATCGTCCGCAGCCAGGGCATCGACTTCGTCTTTCTGCCCATGACGACCAGCCAGGTGGTGCCGACCGAAGCACAGTTGCAGCGGTTCCTGGAATTATTGCGCGGGCCTGGCCGGCCAGTGCTGGTGCACTGTCGCGAGGGCAAGGTCCGCACGGGCATGCTGGTGGCGAGTTTCCGCGTGCTGTACGACGGTTGGTCGCCCGACAAGGCCTTGGGCGAGATGTACTCCTTCTCGCAGAAGATCACCCCCGAAGGAACGAAGCAGCAGGCCGAGTTCCTGCGCGGGTTGGAGTCGCGGCGGCAGGAGTTGATGCAGCCGGTGAGTGAGAAGGCGCAGGCAGGGGGAAAGTAACAAGCCCAGCCATGACCATGGCCGGGCTTGTTGCAAATCAATCGCGCACACTAAGTACAAACGTGGTTGCTTCGCTTCGCTGCGTAAACCACGGCACCCGGCTGAATATGTTCGCCCCGATCTGGCTACGCGATGGACTGGGTGCCATAGGTTGAGCCGCGCTGTTGCGGCTCTACCTATGTGAGACGCAAGCATAGGCAGCCCCGCCTTCGCAAGACGACGCGAAGCCGTGTCAGCCTATGGCACCCACCGCAAACGTGGTTGCTCGCTTCACTCGCAAACCACGGCACCCTGCCGTCTTTGGCTACGCCCTACGCCCTATGACCTATGACCTATGACCTATGACCTACGCCTTCGCCGCCCAGAGCATGCCGCGGGTCATGATGGTCAGGGCTTCGGGCACGTCTAAGTCCTTGGCCACGTGGCCCAGGCTGCTGTAGAAGACCTTGCCCTTGCCCCACATGCGTTTCCAGACCACCGGCATGGTGCAGCCATTGCACTCGAAGGTGGTCGTCGCCAGCACGTGGTTGGACGGATCGACGTGCATGTAATACTGCTCGCTGTGCATGTTGAAGTTGCCCAAGCCGGCCGTGATCGGGTCGGCGTGGTCCAGGATGTGCACGCGATAGTCGATGATGCCGCCGGGATGGGCGACCCATTGCCCGCCGACCATGAACTGCCAGTCGCAGGCCTCGCGGAAGGCGTCGCCCATGCCGCCATGCAGGCCGGCAATGCCCACGCCGTTCTGCACCGCGGCCAGGACGTTCTTGAGCTGGTCGCCGGTGATCTTGCCCATCGTCCAGATCGGCACGATCAGCGACAGTTCGGCCAGCTTGGCCTCATCCAGGAACGAGTCCAGCGTGGCCGACACCTCGACCTCGAACTTGTTCTTGCGCAACTGGCCGGCCAATATCTCGGCAACCTGCTTGGGCTCGTGGCCATCCCAGCCGCCCCACACGATCAATGCCTTTGGCATCGCAATCTCCTAAAAGAGCAACTTCTACCGCGCCGGTGGGCGTTTGCCAAGGCAAGAGAACGCCCGCGGCGTCGAATTGGCGTATGCAAATGCGGCAGTAATCCTTTGACTGATCAAAAAATCAGGGTTAGTATCACAGGCCGTCAGCTAGAGTATCCGTCGCAAGCGCAAGTCACACACGGGATTATGGGAGAGAGTCATGCTGAAAAACCATCGCCTGCACCGTAAGGCACTGCCCTCGTCGTCGCCGCTGTGCGAGATGTTGGAGGGCCGGCTCTTCCTGACGGCCAACGATGTCGTGGCGACTCTGAGCAACGGTGTGCTGACAATCACCGACAGCCCTGCGGAGGATACGTTCACCGTGGATGGGGGCGGATTGCAGTCCGATCACAAGATCACGATCACCGCAAAAAGCGGCACCAGCACCACGATCAATGGCCAGCAAAGCTGGACGACACCGACGCCCGTGACCGGCGCGATCAAGATACTTGTGGGTCATGCCAGCGACAGCGTCACGGTGCAGAACCTGACTGCACTGAAAAGCCTGAGCGTAACCCAGGCGGGTGAAGACAGCCTCGATCTGAACATGGAGGGCTGCGACATCAAAGGCGGCCTGACGTTCACGGGCAATGCGGAATACCACACTGTTTCATGGGTGCATTGCACGTTCGAAGGGGCGGTGCTCGCCGACGTAACCGACGGTTACGGCACGTTCTATGCCAACGGGAGTCAGTTTAAGAAGTCGCTGACGGTCCAGGGCAGTGCGGGCAATGACACCGTTGATCTACGCAGTTGCCAGGTGGCCGGGAAGCTGTCGCTGTCCCTGGGTGACGGGCCTAACTTCTTCGATATCAAGACGCCAGGCACAGCGAGTTCCTACGCTGACGTGATCTACGCAGGCGGCAGCGGCGTGGACAATATCTCGTTGACGACCGTCACGCCCATCAGCGGCCAGGCGAAGTTCGATCTGGGCGCGGGCGACGACATATTCAGTATCTTTGAAGTTACCGCCAAGACGCTGACGGTCAATGCCGGCGAGGGCGCCAACGACATAACCATGGAAGATGCCTCCTTCTCGGGCGCGACGACCTTGACCTCCGGCGACGGCGACGACCAGTTCACATTTACGAGCGTGGGCTTCAACGGCGCCGCAACGCTGAATGGCCGGGGCGGCAGCGCGAACGTGGGAAACAAGTTCAATGTCACCGGCTGCCACTATAACAAGTCCCTGACCATCCAGGGCAGCCAAGGTCTCGATACCCTGACGTTCACGAGTTGCAAGGTCGAGGGGGCGCTGTCGGCGTCGCTAGGCGATGGCGGCAGCGACTTCACGTTTCAAAAGGGCAGCGCGACCGGCTGGATCGGCGGCGACTTCAGCTACAAGGCCGGCGAGGGCCCTGATTCCGTGACGGTGACCGACAGCACGATCGTCGGCCAGGCCAAGATCGACACCGGGCTGGGAAGCGATGGCGGCGACCACCTGATCACGTTCACCCGGGCCACGCTCAGAAAGAATCTTCAGTGCACGAGCTTGGAGGGGAACGGCACGATCAGCGTGGCGGCCAGCACGGTACAGGGGAACGTCGTGGTCTCGGGCGCCGACGGCCAGGAGGAATTGCGACTGGATACCAGCAGCGAGATCAAGGGCAATGCCAGCGTCACCGAGTCGACGGACGTGGCGATCTTGACTCTGTATGGCGGGGGCGGAACGATCGATGGAAATGCGTCAGTCAACGGGTTTGGCGGTGCCACCCTGCACATGAGTCAGGGGTCCACCTTGGGCTGCGAGATCAAGGGCGCCGCGGCCGTCACCTCCAAGCTGGGCGCCGCTACCGTGACGATCAATGCCGGGACCATCGACGGGAAGTTTGCCATCCAAGGTGGCACCGATGGCACCATGATCTCGATTTCCGGCCCAGCGGTGTTCAAGAAGGACTTTTCGATTACCGGCGCTGGCGGTCGAAATGACATCACGCTGGCCGGGGCCACGTTCAGCGGCAAGGCGAACATCAAGACCGGCCCGGGCCGGGATCTCCTGACGGTCGATGACGCCACCTTCAGCGGCAAGGCTAGCTTCGACCTGGGCGCCGGCTACGACATCGTCAACGTGGAAACGACGACGACAACCGCGGGCGCCAAGACGACCTTCACGGGCGGCTTGGATCTCCTGGGCGGCACCGGCGAAGACACGATCGTGATGGGCGTGGCGGCCGATGCGAAGCGGCAAGTGGTCTTCTCAGGCCCCTCGACGCTGGATGGCGGACTGGACCAGGATAGATGCACCAACGGTAATACCACCGGGTCGCCCGTCCTGAAGAACTTCGAATAAAACTCACCGGCAGCCAGCGCCTCAGGCGCGACCGGCGGAACAATAATCGCACTCCCAAAGAAATGGGATTACAGGAGACGCACCATGCTGAAAAGCCGTCGAATTCGTCACAAGAGCGCTGGACCGTTGCCGCTGTGCGAGATGCTGGAAGGCCGGTTGCTGTTGGCCGCCACGCCCAACGTTGTGGCGACCCTGACCAACGGCGTGCTGGTCGTCACCGGCGGCGACGGGGCCGAAACGTTCGTGCTGGAAGCCGGTGGGCTGGCCGGCACGATCAAGATCACCGGGACCAGCACCACCATCAACGGCGCGGCCTCGTGGACCACGCCCTCGGTAGTGACAGGCGCCATCAAGATCACGACCGGCGCCGGCGATAACCACATAACCGTGCAGTACCTGACGGCGCCAAAAACCCTGAGCATGACCAAGACCGGTTCGGGCAACGCCTGGGCGACGGTTGAAAGTTGCACGATCAAGGGCGATACCACGATCACGGGCGGTTTGCAGTACCAGAATGTTGCGCTTACGGACTCCTGTGTCTTTGAAGGAAACGTAGTGGTAGATGGCACAGCCACGCCGCTGAACGGCGTCGCGGCCTATGCCTCCCAGTTCAAGAAGTCGCTGACGGTCAAGAACAGCGGACTTAAGAGCTGCAACGTCACCCTGCGCGACTGCCAGGTCTCCGGCAACGTGTCCTTGCCCCTGGGAAACAGTGATAATGATCTGACGATTGAAAAAAGCAGCGGTACGTCCAGCATCGGCGGTGACCTGATCTACACCGGCGGCAGCACCGTGGACACAGTTACCGTAACGAATACGACCATCACCGGGCAGGCGAAGTTCGAGCTTGGCGGGGAAGATGACGTGTTCCTGATGGCCAGTTCGACGGTGAAGAAAGCGCTGACGATCAATGCCGGCGAGGGCGCCAACCAGGTGACGGTCAACGCCGCCACCACCATCGAAGGCGCCACGACCGTGACAGCGGGCGACGGCGACGACAAGTTCACGTTTGGGCCGGCGTATTTCAAAGGGGCCGTGACAATCAACGGCCGGGGTGGCAGCCCGAATGTTGGGAACAAGCTCGTCGCCACTTCGTGCGACTTCGGCAAGACGCTGACGATTCAAGGCTCAGAAGGCCTGGACACCATGACGTTCACGGGCTGCAACGTCGTCGGGGCGCTGGCGACCGCGCTGGGCGATGGCGGAAGCAGCTTTACGTTCCAGAAGGGCAGCGCCTCCTGCACGATCGGCGGCGATTTCAGTTACAAGGCTGGCCAGGGCGATGACAGCGTGAAGGTGAGTGACACCACGATTGCCGGCCAGGCCAAAACCGACACCGGGCTGGGAGCTGGGTCAACTGGCCACACCATCACCATCACCAACGCGGTTCTCAAAAAGAATCTTCAGTGCACCAGCTTGTCCGGTGACGGCACGATCGCTCTGACCGGCAGCACGGTTCAAGGGAACGTCGCGACCTCAGCGGCCAAAGGCTGGGCAGAGGATTTGCGCGTGCTGGGCACAAGTGTCGTCGACGGCAGCGTAAGCATGGCCTCGGCGAACGGGCTGGATGTCCTGACCCTGGACTTCGGCTCCCAGATCGAGGGCAACGTGGGCATCACCGGGTTTGGAGGCGCCAGTCTGCGCATGAGCCCCGGATCGTCCACTCCTTGCGAGATCAAGGGCGACGCGACGCTCACCTCCAAGACGGGCATTGCCATCACCAGCCTGAATGCCGGGACGATCGATGGCAAGCTGGCCATCACTGGCGGCGCCAATGGCTGCTCGGTTTCGATTCCAGGGGCCGTGACGATCAAAAAAGACTTCTCGCTCACGGTCACCGGCGGCCAGAGCATGATCACGCTAGCCGGAGCCACCTTCAGCGGCAAGACCAGCATTAAGACCGGTCCCGGCCAGGATACCCTGGTCGTCGACGACGCCACCTTCACCGGCAAAGCTACCTTCGACATGGGCGCGGGCTACGACATCGTGAACATGGAGAGGGCCTCCACAACCGCGGGCCTCAAGACGACGTTTACCGCCGGGCTGGACCTGCTGGGCGGTGCGGGCAATGACACGATCACGCTGGGCTGGGCCGGCGATGCGAAACGCCAGGTGGTCTTCTCGGCGGCAAGCAACCTGGATGGCGGGCCAGACAGCGACAAGTGCACCAACAACAATATCACCGGGACGCTCGTGCTGAAGAACTTCGAATAAGCGGGCAAGACTAAGCAGAGAAGAAGCGTGGTGGCGTCCAGGCAGGGACGCCACCATTGGCGTTGACCATGGAATGGCAGGAGTGGCTCATGCGGAAACACCGTCGATCACGTCGTGCGGCTTCTGGCCCAGCGTCGCCGCACTGCGAGATGCTGGAAGGGCGGCTGTTCCTGACCGCTACCAATAATGTCGTCGCGACGTGCCGGAGAAGGTCGGACGATGTGTCTGCTTTCCCCGGCAGTGCTGGGGGCTTTGCCTATCCGGCTCACACTCGAACTGGGGCGTGAGCCGTACAGGGGAGAGGTCGATCAAGCCGCAACAGCCACAGCCGAGGGCGGCTGTGCCACGGGAAAAGCCACAGCCGAGGGCGGCTGTGCCACGAAGCCAAATCACAGTCGAAAGTGCCTGTGCTTACGGGGCTGGTCACGAGCGAGAGACCACTGAGTCTAGTGGAACTCGCTGCCTTCGAAGCTGGCGAAGACGTCGTAGACCGCCTGGGCGGTGCTGGCGGCGTCGAGGGCGTGGCGGAAGCGCTGGTCGGTCATGAGCCGGCTGATGCGGGCCAAGGCCTGGATGTGCGGCCCGGTGCGATCGGGCGGGCTGGCCAGGAAGATCACGATATTGACGGGCTTGCCGTCGATGCTTTCAAAGTCCAGCGGCGCCGCGGGCTTGCCGACGGCCATGATCAGTTCGGTGACGGCGGCGCACTTGCCGTGGGGAATGGCCAGTGCGTTGCCGATGCCGGTGGTGCGGGTGGCTTCCCGCTCCATCGTCGCCTGCAGCATCAGGTCGCGGTCCTTCAGCTTGCCGGCTGCGTTGACCAAGTCAACCAGTTCGGTAATCGCCGCCTTCTTGTCCTTAGCGTCCAACGGCGTCTTGATGCACGCCAACGAAAGAATGTCCGTCAACCGCATGGAAGCTTTCCTGCCACTGATCCCGCCGCGGCGGGCTTGGGTACGTTTGTCGTGGCCGGTTTGCTCCGGCCCAGATGGAATGTCGAAAAGTATAGACCCCTTGGGCCGGCGGGCAACACAAAAAAGCGCCGTTCACCACTTCTTAAAGACCACGAACACCGCCACGAACATCAGGCCGAAGCCCACCAGGTAGTTCCATCGCATCGGTTCCTTGAGATAAAAGATCGAGAAGGCGCAGAACACGATCAGCGTGATGGCCTCCTGCATGGTCTTGAGCTGGGCCGTCTCGAACCTGGCGCTGCCCAGCCGGTTGGCCGGCACCTGGAAGCAGTACTCAAAGAACGCGATGCCCCAGCTGACCAGGATGGCGACGTACAGCGGGGCGCTGCGCAGGTTCTTGAGATGGCCATACCACGCGAAGGTCATGAAGACGTTGGAGATTGTCAGCAACACTACCGGCCACCACGCTTGCACGTCCTGTTCTCCTGGGCCGGAATCGCGGCCAACGATGCCAGGACGTTACAGCTTCGGCGCGGGCGGTGCAATGGTTCGGGCGCTGGGCAAATCAGAGCTGCGCAATCCGCAATCGTTCGTATCCCGTGCATCCCCTGCACCCCTGCCGATGTTGGGGCGGTGGCTACGCGCTGGTCTCGGTGAGTTGGTGAATCGTTTCGTCGGTGATGTGCTCGTGTTCGACGACCTTGAGGAACACGTCCACCACGGCGGGGTCGAATTGCAGGCCTGAATTCTTTCGCAATTCATCCACGGCCTTTTGCACGGGCATGCCGTCGCGGTAGACACGGGCGGAGGTCATGGCGTCGAAGGAGTCGGCCACGGCCAGGATGCGGGCGGCCAGGGGGATGGCCGAGCCGGCCAGGCCTTCGGGGTAGCCCCGGCCATCGAAGCGTTCGTGGTGGTAGCGGACGGCGGGGATTTCCTGGTCGAGGAACTCCATGCCTTCCATGATGCGCACGCCGGTGACCGGGTGGCCCTTCACGATTTCCCACTCTTCCGGCGTAAGGACGCCGGGTTTGAGCAGCACGCAGTCGGGCAGGCCGATCTTGCCGATGTCGTGCAGCATGGCGGCCCGGCCAAGGTGCTCGACGGTGCCTTGGGGCAGGCTCATTTCCTTGGCGATCAGCATGGCATACCGGCGCACCTTGACGGAGTGATTGGCGGTGTGCTCGTCGCGGGCTTCCAGGGCGTTGATGAGCCCGCCGATGGCCTCGACAAAGAGCCGCTTGAACTTGGCGTCCAGCCCGGCCAGTTGGCGGCAGAGGTGGTCGACCTTGTTCTGCTCGGCCGGCAGTTGGGCGTCGCCTTCGGGCATCAGGCTGGCCAGCACGACTTGGTTGCGCCCGCCGCGCTTGGCCACGTACATGGCGCGATCGGCCGCATTGAACAGCGAGTCGGGCGAGTCCACGCCCGCGACGCTCAGGTCGCACACGCCGATGGAAGCGGTGGGGGTGATCTTGACCTGGCCTCTGCCGGCGGATTTCTGCGCCAAGCCCGCCCGGATTCGTTCCATGACCTTGGCGCCGTTGGCCTCGTCGGTTTCGGGCATGAGCACGGCGAATTCATCGCCGCCCAGCCGGGCGATCGAGTCGCTGGTCCGCACGTGCTCGGCGATGACCCTGGCAAACAGTTCAATAATCATGTCGCCGGTCTGGTGGCCCAGCACGTCGTTGGCGGCCTTGAGATAGTCCAGGTCCAGCACCGCCAGCGTGAGCGGCCGGTTGTATCGCTTGGCGCGGTGGAATTCGCGCACGAAGAATTGGTGGAAGCTGCGCCGGTTGTTCACGCCGGTGAGCGAGTCGGTTTCGCTGAGCCGCTCAGCCTGGCCGAGCACCGCCTCAAAACGCTTGGCCAGCACCATCGCCTCGCCGCGTAGGCCCTTGGACAGATCGCCGGTCTCGCCGGACTTGAGGTGCTCGACGCGGTGCAGCAGCCGGGCGGTCGGCCCGGAAATCATGGCGTGGATCAGCACCACCATCAGCAGGGCGAAGCCGCCTGCCCACACCAGCGTGGTGAGCAGCGAGGCGCTGACGGCCTGGCGCTGGTTCCAACTGGAACCGGCCGAGCCTCGTATCGTCAGCATTGCAACCACGTGGTTAGCGCGGTCGGTGAGCGGCTTGCGGACCTGCAGCGAGTGGTCCTCCAGCCGGACGGCTTCGGGGCCGGCCCAGGGGGAAATGGCCGCCTGGGTAGTGGAGGTGACGACGGGCTGAATCTCCAGCACGGCGTTGGCCAGCAGGTCGGGCTTGCCCAGCAGCTCGCGGCTGAGCGGGCAAATGGCCAGCACGCACTCATCGCTGCCTTCCAGACGCATGCAGGCATACACCATGAGCCCTTCGGGCGTCTGGGTGATGTCGGTGAGGCCCTTTTGCTCGGCTATTGGGCGGTCCACGTCGGCGTTGGAAAGATTCCACCCCTCGATGGTTTCGACCTCGCGCCCATTGTATTTCCAGCCCAGGAGCACGTGGGTCTGCTCGCTCAGCAGGGCCAGGCGAAGTTCGTGAATATACATGGGACGCGACTGCCGGACATACTCGAGCAGGCCGGGCAGGTTATGCTGCTGAATCATGGACACTACCGTCGGATCATGCGCCCAGCCGGCGGAGACGCGCTGCAGGCTCTCCCTCTGCACCTGCAGGGCGTCCGAGGCGATGCTCAGCCATTGGTTGGCGACATCCTGGTCCATGCGCTGACCCTGGCGGTCGAGCCGGGGACCGACGAAAAAGAAGTGCAGCAACAACATGCCGGCCGTCCACGCCACCGCCACGGCCGACAAGATGAGCGCCGAGGGGATGAACCGGCCTCGCTTGGGCTTGCTCTTGCAGTTCGCTTCTGCCACTCTGGCCAAGCCTTTCTGAACAAGCAGTACCGACACGAATACGATGTCACAACGGGCATACTACGACCCGCACAGTTTGTCGGCGGGATTGCGGGGTGGCTTTAGGAGCGAAATCGAGGGGTGATTACGCCTTGGTGGCGCGGATGACTTCTTCGGGCGTGGTGATGCCTTCGCTGACCTTCAGCCAGCCGTCCTGGCGCAGCAGGCGGAGGCCTTCTTTCTGGGCCACCGAGACGATCTGATCGGCCGGCGAGCGGCTCATGATCCGGTCGCGCACCGCATCGGAAATGCTCATCAATTCATACAGCCCCGTCCGGCCGTAGTAGCCGGTGTTGCGGCATTTGCGGCAGCCTTGGCCGCGGTACAGCATACGCCCTTCTTCCAGGGCGAAGTCGCGCGGCAGGCTGTTGCGGTCGGGATGGTAGGCTTCGCGGCACTCCGGGCAGATCGTCCGCACCAGCCGCTGCGCCATGGCCGCCTCCAGCGTGCTGGTCACCAGGAAGGGCTCCACGCCCATGTCCAGCAGCCGCGTGGCCGACGAGCAGGCGTCGTTGGTGTGCAGCGTCGAGAGCACCAGGTGGCCTGTCAGCGAGGCCTGCACGGCCGCCTCGGCCGTCTCCAGGTCGCGAATTTCGCCGATCATGATCACGTCGGGGTCGTGCCGCAGGATGTGCCGCAGCGCCCGCCCGAACGTCAGCCCGATCTGGGACTGGGCCTGGATCTGGTTCACGCCGTCGAGATGGTACTCCACCGGGTCTTCCACCGTGATGACCTTGATGGCGGCGGATACGATCTCGTGCAGCGCGGCGTACAGCGTGGTGGTCTTGCCCGCACCCGTCGGGCCGGTCACCAGCAGAATGCCGTGCGGGCGGGTGATGATCTGGTGGAACAGGTCCAGCGTGTCGGACCGCATGCCCAGCTGCTTCAGCGTGAACATGGTCGAACTCTTGTCCAGCAGGCGCATGACCACGCCCTCGCCGTGCAGCATGGGAATGACGCTGACGCGGATGTCCACCTGCCGGGGCCCGACCTGAAGCTTGATCCGGCCGTCCTGGGGCAGGCGTTTCTCGGCGATGTTCATATTGGCCATGATCTTGATGCGGCTGATGATGGCCGACTGGAAGCGTTGGATCTGCGGTGGCACGGCCGTTTCCTGCAGCACGCCGTCGATGCGGTAGCGAATCTTAAGCTGCCGCTCGTATGGTTCGATGTGAATATCGCTGGCTCGCTCTTTCAGGGCTTCCAGGAAGAACTCGTTGACGAGCTTGATGACCGAGGCGCCTTCGGCCTGCTCGAGCAGGTCATCGCTCTGCACGTCGGTGGCGGCGGCGTTGAGGTCGGAACTGTCCATCAGGGCGTCGATGGTCTCGCCGCCCACGCCGTAATGGGCCTTGATGAGCTTCTCGATCTCCTCGCGGCAGGCCAGCACGGGCTCGATTTCCAGGCCGGTCATGAGTCGCACTTCGTCCAGGGCGTACAGGTCGAAGGGGTCGCACGTGGCCACGCGGAGCGTGCCGTCGGTCTGCTGCAGCGGCATGAGGGTGCGGCGGAAGACCACGCGGGCGGGCAGGACGTCCAGCACGGCCCGTTCGAGCTGGAAGTCGGCCAGGTTGACCATGGGCAGGCCCAGGTGCTCCGACAGGGCCGAGAGCACCTGCTCTTCGCTGCACTTGCCCTGCGCGATGAGCAGGCGGTCAAGCCGCTGGCCGCTCTGGCGGTGCAGGGCCTCCAACTCCGCCAGGAGTTGCTGGCTGACCTGCCCGCGTCGAATGAGGATATCGCCGATTCCCATAATTCCTTTTGATTCTACCTTATTACCAGTTTAACTCAGAGCGGCGAGTTTTCTTGCCGTTTTGGGTGCAGGGTCGTCCGCATGTGCCCATAGCGACTTTGGGAGTATCGAAAAGGCCTGGTTTTCACCTGTCGCGGGCGTCTCGCCCGCGTCAGGAATGCCAGCGAATGCGGGTGCCATAGGTTGAGCCGCGATGTTGCGGCTCCACCTATGCGGGCGTCAACATAGGCAGCCCCGCCTTCGCTGGAAGACGCGAATTCGGGTCACCCTATGGCACCCGTAGCAACCGTTACGCAGAGGAGAGGGCCGCGCGATACACAGCCGAGGGCGGCTGTGCCACGGGCCCGGCCGTACCACGGAGAGCACAATGCCGACAGCCGACATCAACTTCTATAGCCGCACGCTGGGCCTGCACGTGCCGATGAACGTCATCACGCCACGCGGCAAGGGGCCGTTTTCGGTGCTGTACCTGCTGCATGGCCTGGGCGGCGACTGCACCGCCTTTGGCCGCAGCCTGCCACTGGCCGACCTCATCGAGCGGCGGTCGATCATGGCCGTCTGCCCCACGGGCGGCAAGAGCTACTACTGCAACCTGGCCGGCACGCTGGGCGAGGAGTGGGAGAGCTATCTCGTCCGCGACGTGGTGCGGTTCATCGACGGCACGTTTCGGACGCGGGACGAACCGGCCGGGCGGGCTATCGGCGGGATCAGCATGGGCGGCTACGGCGCGTTGATGCTGGCCTTGCGGCACCCCGACGTGTTTGGCTCGGCGTTCAGCATGTCCGGCTCGCTGTACTTCGCCGCCATGCCGCACCCGCGCGGCGAGGAATACCAGGACGAACTGGTCAAGTTGGTCGCCCCGGCCAACTATGACCTGTTCCGTCTGGCCGAGCAAGCCCGCCAGCAGGGGACGGTGCCGGCAGTGCGATTCGACTGTGGCACTGAGGACATACTCGTCGGCTGCAATCGCCAATTTCACGCCCGGCTGGACGAATTGGGCATCGAGCATCAGTACGCCGAAAGCCCCGGTGCTCACGACATGGAGTACTGGCAGCGGCAGTTCCCGGCCAACCTGGATTTCGCAGCGGAGAAGCTAAGAACATGAACATAGGGCACGGCGCATAGGGTGCCAACGAGTGTCGCGCCCCTACGCCCTCCACCCTACGCCCTTTACAAAGGAGTTCCAATGGCATTCATAACTGTCGAGCACTGGGGCAACAGCATCAGCAAGACCAACGGCATGAACATTATTCTGCCCGAGGCCGAAGGTCCGTTCCCGGTGCTGTACCTGCTGCATGGCCTGGGCGACGACCAGACCAACTGGGCGCGCTGGACCAGCATCGAACGGTACGCCAGCACGCTGAGGCTGATGATCGTCATGCCCAACGGCGAGCGGAGCTTCTACTGCAACGATCCTTCGGCCACCGGGCTGGCGTGGGAAGATTACATAAGCAAGAACGTGGTCCAGTTCGTGGACAACGCGTTCCCGACGATTGCCAAGGCTTCAGGCCGGGCCATTGCGGGCCTGAGCATGGGTGGCTACGGGGCCATCATGCATCACCTGCGGCACCCGGATGTATTCTCAGCCGCCTGCTCGCACTCGGGCGCGCTGGGCTTCAACTGCCCGCGTTTCGAGATTGTCGAGCACATTCAAAAGCTTTCGAGCGTCTTCCCGCGCGGCAAGTACGACCTGTTCGCCCTGGCGCGCAAGGCCAAGAAGGGGCAGGTGAGCGTGCGGCTGGACTGCGGCGCCGATGACTTCCTGCTCGCGCAAAACCGCAAGTTTCACGAGCACCTGCTCAAGCTTGGCATCGAGCATGCATACCAGGAAAACCCCGGCACCCATGAGTGGCCATACTGGGACAAGCACATCGTCGAGACGCTGGAGTTCGTCATGCAGCACTTTGCCAAGGCCAAGAAGCGAAAGTAGGGCGGGCATCGCCCGCCGTCTTGACCGGCGAGAGCAGGCAAGGTGGGGCAGGCTTGCCCGCGTCTTTGCGGACGTCGGCGTGGCCGCTGGAAGCCGCGGCCACGGCAAGTAGAATGTTTATACGTGCATGGCAAACCAGGCCCGGGCCAGGGGCAGGAAAGGCACCGTGTAGGTGTGCTCCTGCTTGTCGATGAGCGTGTAGCTGCGCGTGCCTTTCAGGTGCGGCAGCAGCGACTCGATGGACGCGCTGGGGCAAATGGTGTCGGCAGCGCCGGCCAGCAGCATCACGGGCATGCCCAGCCGGTGAGCATGGCAGAGCACATCCACCAGCCCCAAAGCGCGCCAAGCCTTGGCCACCTTTTCAGGCCCTGTGGCCGCCATTCGCGTGAGCGGCTCAAACGCCAGGAAGTACGCGCCTGGCTCCGTGAGTGTCTCGAGCATCGGGAAGTTTATTAAGAACGGCACGTCGGCGGCCACGGCGCGGACGCGATCACGCAAAATGCTCGCCAGCAGCAAGGCGGTGCCGCCGCCCTGGCTCGTCCCGAAGACGCCCAGCCGCTCGGGCTGCACACACGGTTGATCGAGTGCCCAGCGCAGCGCCACCAGCACGTCGGTAAACCAGTCCGAGTAGCCATGTTGGCCCAGAGTCTCGACGTGGTCGGGCAGGACGGGGAAGGAGCCGTTGCGTTTCTTCTCTTCGGCCAAGCCTTGCGGCGTGCAATACCCGCGCGGGTTGACGTGCAGGACGTTAAAACCATCTGCCACGAGCTGCGGGTGGCTGGAGGTCTCGCCGCCGTAGCCGGGCAGGTGAATCAGCAGCGGCGCGGGGCCGCGCGACGCCACGGGCTGCCAGTAACAGTAGAAGGTGTCGAAGCCGCCCTCAAATTTCACGAATCGGCCGGTGGCGTGGCGGGCGGGGGCGGTGTGGCCATGGCAGGGCGGGTCGGTGACCTCGGTGGCGGTAAAGGCCAGCTTCTGAGCCCGGGCCTTCAGGCTGTCGCACCATTGATCGATCTCGTCGGGCGTCGGATAGTTCGGATGAAACTTGGCGTTGTCATTCATAGTCGTCAGTCGGCATTTCCGTCCGCAGAACCCGTAGCGGACAACGCTCGGGAACCTGCGGACCCTGCTAGTGGGTGGCATGGTCACGCTGTTCGCGTGACCATGTTGAAATCATGATGCTGTTCAGAACTTGGCGTCCAAACATGGTCACGCGAACAGCGTGACCATGCCACCCGGTTATGCGGCTATTGCTTGCTCTTTATCGCCCTCATCACGGCTGCGTCGCGGGCGGAAAGCTCAGGGTATTCCGCATCGCTGCCCACGTCGGGCCGGCGCTTCCAGGAGCGGGCACAGCGCTGGTACTTTTCGCGGGCGTCCTCGATGCGAATCTCGATGGCCGCCGCCCCGGTGGCGGTTTCTCCCGCGCTGGCGACCTGGCTGGTCACTTCCATGCGTGCGTAGCCCACGCCCAGCAGGTCTTCCAGTTCCGGCAGGAAGGTCTCGACCAGTGTCCGCGCCGCTTGGTCCTGCTCCGGCACGATGAACACCGCCTCGGCGTCCAGCGGGTTCTTCACGCCGGCGTTGCGCAGGGCCTCCAGCTTGGTCAGGGCGGCCGTTCGCAGGCCCATGATGTCGTTCCAGTGCATCTCCAGCGAGGGTCCGACGGTCGCTTCCTTGAACTGCATGTCCTGCGGATCGCAGCCCTGGCAGCTATCGGCCACGCCCAGCAGCACCGGATCGAACACCGGCAGCATGGCCAGGTGCACCGTGGCCGGATCTTTGGCGTCGCGATTGGGGATGAACTCCCACGCCTCTTGCATGGTGTGCGGCAGGATCGGCGCCAGCAGCTTGGTCAGCGTCACCAGCACCTCGTAGAGCACGGTCTGCGTGGCTCGCCGGCGCGGCGAATCGCTCAGGTCGCAATACAGCCGGTCCTTCACCGCCGCCATGTACACGCTGGACGCCTGCACGGTGCAGAACTCGTACATCAGCCGCGTGGCACGGTGGAATTCGTAGGCGTCGAAGGCGGCTCGCACGTCGCGGATGAGCCGGTGCAGTTCGAGTCGCATCCAGCGGTCCAGCGTGTGCGGCTGCGGCTCGGTGGCGTGCACGGCGGGGTTGAAGTCATAGCACGACCCCATGCAGTACCGCAGCGTGTTGCGGATCTTGCGATACGCGTCCTCGGCCTGGGCGATCAGGGGCTCAGAGCAGCGGACATCGTCCTGGTAATTCTGGCTGGCGACCCACAGCCGCAGGATGTCGGCGCCGCGTCTCTTGAGTTGCTCCATCACGTCGATGACGTTGCCCAGGCTCTTGGACATCTTCGTGCCCTGCTCGGTCACGACGAAGCCGTGCGTCAGCACCGTGGTAAAGGGCGGCTCGCCGGTGGCGCCCAGGCAGGGCAGCAGCGAGAGCTGGAACCAGCCGCGGTGCTGGTCGGAACCTTCGAGGTAGAGATCGACGGGCGGCTGCTTCACCAGCCCGCGGGCCGTGGCCACGGCGAACCAGCTTGAACCGGATTCGAACCACACGTCGATGATGTCCTGGCCGGTGGTGAGTTCGTCTACGGTGAAGCTCTGGCCCTTGGGCAGATCGGCGTCGCGCGACGGGTCGTAGCCTTCGAGCAACTGTGCCGGCGTGTGCGTGAACCACGAATCCGAGCCGTGCCGGGCGAAGTGCTTGGCCACGGCGCGGACGGAGGCGGGCGTCAGCAGCGGCTGGCCCAGCGCGTTGTAGAAGGCCGGGATGGGCAGGCCCCAGCTGCGCTGGCGGCTGATGCACCAGTCGGGGCGGCTTTCCAGCATGCCGGCCAGGCGGTTTCGGCCCCAGGCGGGCACGAAATTCACGCCGCCGTTCTTGGCGTCGTTGCGGCAGGCGTTCATGGCCATGTCGCGCAGCGTCGTGCCGCGCTTCATGGGCTTATCCACGGCCACGAACCACTGCTCGGTGGCGCGGAAGATGGTCGGCCCGCGGCTGCGCCAATCGTGCGGGTAGGAGTGCACGATCTTCTGGCGATGGAACAGCGTGGCGGCCTGCGCGAGAACTTCCATCACCAGGCCGTTGCCTTGCCAGACGCTGTGCCCGACCAGGAACGCCGGCGCGGTGTCGTCGAACGTGCCATCGGCCTTGACTGGGCAGTAGATATCCAGCCCGGCCTTTAAGCCTGTGCCATAGTCGTCCAGGCCGTGACCCGGGGCGGTGTGCACCAGCCCGGTGCCGTCTTCCAGCGTGACGTACAGCGCCTGCACGACCGGGCAGAGCTTGCCGCGCACCAGCGGCTGATGGTAGCTCAGCTTGGCCTCGATGAGCTTCTTGCCCGCGACGGTGGTGATGATTTCAAATTGCTCGATGCCGCCGGCGCGCAGAACCTTCTCGGTCAGTTCCTTGGCCAGCACCGCGATGATCGTCCGGCCTTGCCATTGCAGCTTCACGGCTGCGTATTCGATGTCCGGATGCACCGCCACGGCCAGGTTGGCCGGCAGCGTCCAGGGCGTAGTTGTCCAGATCATGAAATAGGCGGGCAGATCTCCCGGCGTGCCGAAGAGGTCGGCGACCGCACGCGAATCCTGAGCCTCGAAGAACACGAAGATGCTCTCGTCCTCGCGGTCCTTGTACTCCAGCTCGGCCTCGGCCAGGGCGGTGCGGTTCTCGATCGACCAGTGCACGGGCTTGAGCTGCTTATACACCAGGCCTTGCTCGACCAGGCGGGCCAGCACCTCCAGCACGGAGGCCTCGTATTCCGGGGCCATCGTGATGTACGGGTTGCCGAATTCGCCCATGACGCCCAGCCGCTGGAACTGTTCGGATTGCAGGCCGACGTACTTGGCGGCGTAGTCGGTGCAGCGCCGGCGGATTTCGGAGTGGCTCATCTGGGCGAGCTTGGGCCCGACCTCGGTCTGCACGCGCGACTCGATGGGCAGGCCGTGGCAGTCCCAGCCCGGCACGTACGGCGAATCGTACCCGGTCATGTTGTGGCAGCGGATGACGATGTCCTTGAGCACCTTGTTTAAGGCGGTGCCCATGTGGATGCTGCCGTTGGCGTACGGCGGGCCGTCGTGCAGGATGAAGCGCGGGCCGCCCGCGCGGGCCTTGCGGATCTGGCCGTACAGGTCTTCCTTCCGCCACTTCTCCTGCATGGCCGGCTCTTTGACGAGCAGCCCGGCCTTCATTTCAAAGTCGGTCTGCGGCAGGTTCAGCGTGTCCTTGTAGACGTTCTTGCCGTCGCCCTTGCCGCCACTCTTTGCGTCACTCTTCACATCGCTCATGTCAAGCTCCCGCCGGGTATTCCGGCCAGATGCGTAAGTCTATCCGTCTCGTCTGCCCGTGAAAAGGCATTGAACCACGGAGACCAAACCACGGAGGTCACGGAGAGCACGGAGAAACAGCCGGGATTCGTGAATTCGTGAATTCGTAATTCGTGAACTCGTGGGGCCGTGCTACACATGCGGCATGACTCGGGTTAACGAATTCACGAGTCAACGAATTCACGCTTCTCTCTTCTCCGTGCTCTCCGTGTCCTCCGTGGTTGAAGCTGTTCTTGTCCCAACCAGCGGCCCGGACAGGTCTGCCGGCACGCCTGCTTCTTCGGGCAGGCACGACGTCGTGGGCTGGCCGAGCAGGTTGAACTTTCGCCACGCGCCGGACTCGAATCGCCAGGCCATGATCAGCCCCAGCACCGTCACGTACAGGCTGGCGACGATCCACGGCCCGATGCTCGTCAGTTGCGGCAGATACTTCACGCACGCCAGTCCGGCCCCGACCACCAGCGTCCAGCTCAATACCAGCGTGACCAGCATGGGCGCCAGCGTGTCGCCCGCCCCGCGCAGCGAGCCGATGAACACGATGCCCAGGGCGTCGAAGACCTGGAACGCAGCCGCACACAAGAATATGGCCGAACCGATGCGAAGGATCTCCGACAGGTCCTCTGGCCGCGACAGGCCCTGGCGGATCAGTTCGGTCATCTCGCCGTTCGAGCGCAGGAATACGCCCACCAACTGCCGCCGGAAGAGCAGGAAGCACAGCCCGCACAGCCCCATGTACACGATGGCGATGATCAGCCCGGCGTGGGCCCGCTTGCGCGCCAGGTCGGGCCGGCCCTGGCCGATGTAGCGGCCCACCAGGGCGGTGCAGGCGATGCTCACGCCGATGGCCGGCATGAAGGACACGTGCAGGTAGCGCATCACGATGGTCGAGGCGGCCGTGTGGATCGGGCCGAAGAAGCCGACCGCAAAGCTGATGAACACGCCCCAGGCCGCAATGTCGTTGCAGAATTGCAGCCCGGCCGGCCAGCCGATCTTCAGCAGGTCCAGCAACATCTTTGGCCGGAACTGCCAAGCCCGACGCGTGCAGTACTTGGCGGCGTTGGAGCGGCTCAGAAACAGTCCCAGCGGCAAGAGCACCGAGATCGCCCAGCCAATCATCGTGGCGATGGCCGCGCCTTCCAACCCCATGGCCGGAAAGCCCCACTTGCCGGGGATCAGTGCGTACGCCAGCAGCAGGTTGACCGCCACGGAGATCGTCGAGACGACGTACACCACGCCGGCTCTTCCAGTGCCGTAGAAGAACTGTTCCATGACCCTGGCCCCGACCGTCAACATGGCCCCGGCCACCATGTACCGGAAGTACATGGCCTGGAGTTGAATTTCATAGGCCGGCGTGACCGCGCCGCCGCTGATCTTGATGGTGTGGGCCAGCAGGTTGAACAGCCCATTGCTGCCCAGCGCCAGCGGCATGACCAGCAGCCCGCCCAGCACGGCCAGGTACAGTCCCTGCCAGGTGTACTGCCCGCACTGCTTGAGCCTGCCCGCCCCGTAATTCTGCGACACGTACGTGTTCACGACCGAGACCACGCCCGAGCAGAAGGAGATGGGCACGAAGGCGTAGATGCCCGCCACGAACTGGGCCGACAGCGCCTCAGGCCCCACAAACATGGCGATGAGAAAGGCGTCCAGGAATTGCAGGATGGTGGCGTTGAGCATGCCCGCCGAGGTCGGCAAGGCCAGGCGCAGCACCTCCAGCGTGCCCTGGAATCTCTTGTTGTCATTGGCCGATGCCAGCATGGTCAGTCCAATCAGCCCGTTCAGTCCAAAAAGAAGGCCCCGGAAAACTCATCGCTTTCCAGGGCCGGTTCGGTCAGAAAGCGAGCGCATCAGGTGCGAATAATGATTCCGCGTTCCATGATGTCGCTCAGCCATGTCATCGATAGCTCCAACGCCGTCTATGTGTATCGGCCAGACGATGGCCTGTCAAGTATAGCGTAGCTTGAAAACTCTCGGTTATCATCCGCCAGGTGACATGGGTAGAATCATCCGAAGCGTCCGCGGCGGGCGAGTGCTGCGGGTAATTCAGGCGTGTCGAGCGACTCTGGCATAAGGTGGGCAGGCGATGACCATGACTGATGCGATGGCAGCACCGGAAGGCGCGAATCTCAAGGACCGCAAGACGGGGCTGGTCGTCTTTGGGATTCTCGGAATCATTGCCGGCGCGTTCTGCGTGCTGTTGGCCGGCTTCATGCTCATTGGCATGGCCGCTTCCCAGGTTGCGGCACAGACGCCGGCATCAAGCATGCCGACGGCTACGCCCAAGTTTCTTATGCCGATGGCTTTGCTCTACCTCCTGCCGGCGGCGTGGTTCATCTGGATGGGCATCGGCTCCATAAAGGCCAGACGCTGGGCTCGGGCGCTGATCCTGGTCAGTTCCTGGCTGTGGCTGGTTTCAGGGGTGGTGAGTGTTGTGTCCATCGTGGTATTGCGACCGAATTTCTACACCCAAATGGCTCAGAAAGACCAGATCCCCGCGGCCGTGGCAATGGTAATGAGCATCGTCATGCTTGTCTTCATGGTCGTGTTGTACGTCGTGGTGCCGGGCATGCTGGTTCTGTTCTATGGCAGCAGGCACGTCAAGGCCACCTGTGAACGCCTGGATCCCCAGGTCCGCTGGACCGACAAGTGCCCGCTGCCGGTCCTGGCGGTGAGTTTCATGTTTGCCGTCTGGTTCTGCTGCCTGCCACTGACGGGATTCGCGTTCTATGCATGGCTATCCACGTCTGTGAGCGCGATTGTCGCGGGTGTGCTATGCGTGATAGGCGCACTGGTCCTCATGGCCATGTACGGGTATGTGGCGTGGGGGACGTATCGCCTGAGAATCGCGGCATGGTGGGCCGCGGTGGCGGTGTTTATCCTCTGGGCCGTCTTGGCCGGCATCATGTTCTCGCGCATGAGCCTGATGGACTTTTACGCCAAGGCGGGTTTCACCCCCCAACAACTCGACACGATAAGATCGTCTATCCCGAGCCAGTCCAGCATGTTGGTGTTCTCCAGTCTGTGGCTGATTGCCGTCCTGGGCTATTTGGTGTATACGCGCCGGTTCTTCACGCAGGGCAACGCGGCCCAGCCTGGCCCGGCGCAGCAGGTATAGTCAGCAGGGCGGCAGGCCACGATCTTGTCGGGTCAATTAGCCTGGGATATCATGTGGAGCAGTTCGGGACCAATCGTTTCTTTCGCGGATAAGGAGTGAACAGTGGCTTCTTACACGTACGAGCAGCTCAAAGAGATGACGGTTGTGCAGCTTCGCGAGTTGGCCCAGACTCTCCGGGCCCAGCACGAGCAACTCGAAGGCTACGCCACCAGGCACAAGGAGCAATTGCTGCCGGTGCTGTGCCAGGTGCTGGGCGTTCACATGCACGCCTCGGCCAAGGGCGAACAGAAGACGCGCGTCAAGATGCAGATTCACAAGCTCCAGGCCAAGCGCGACGATGCCCTGAAGGCCGGCAAGAAGGACCAACTTCCCACCATCAAGCGTCAGATCCACGTGCTCAAGCACCGCCTCCGCCAGATGGCCAAGCTGGCGAAGTAATTCATGGGTGGCATGGTCCGCTGCTGGCGCGACCATGTTTGGAGCAGATCAAGCGTTCCGTAGGGCGCGCACTTGATTGCATGCGCCGCGGGCAGAACCCTACTTCAACTCCGCCAAAGCTCGGCGTATTTGGCCGTAAAGCTCGGTGGTCCATGCAGGACCGGCCGGGGCGTCCTTTGGCAGGTCAGCTACTCGAAAATCTACCGGGGAGATGAGTACGCTCACGTTGTCGAGACCTGTCTCGGCCGCCAGGACGAACAGGTCCTCCGCGGCGGGATCGCCCATCGCCAGGCAGCCGATCGAGGCCGAACCGCCGTGAATCATGATATCGCCGCCGAGGTTCTTCCGGCCCTCCAGTTTGGCCTGACGCCGGTCGAATTCGTTGGGGTAGCCCACACGCAACGCCAGGTGAAAGAGGCTGTTCGGGTTGAGCGACTCGATCCGGTACAGGCCTTCGGGCACTTGCATGTCGCGCTCACGCAGCTTCGGGCCAAGCTGGCCGCTGGCAGCCCGGATGGGATAGGCTCGCAGGAGTTTCATCGCTCCCTCCTGACCGACCCATACCTCCAATGTTTGCTCTTTCTTGAAGGCCGCCAAAACGATTCGCGGCGGCGGGAAGGCCACCCCGACGCGGTCGAAGTCGCCCCGCAGCCGATCCCGCACGGCAGGGGCGAATTCCCGCGTGCGATCTTCCACGGTACGCTTGGATTGAGCGTGATGCATGGCGGAGATCACCGCCCGCTTGAGGAGAGGGTAGCTTGCCACAAGGGCAAGCAGAACGACAACGAGGATCGCCACCCGTTTGGAGCGCATGCTGAGACTATCGACCAAAAAGAGAGCGGCGGGCCAGTTGGACCCGCCGCGATTGAAACATCTTCAGTGATGCCTTCGGTTGCGTCTCACATGGTCACGCGAACAGCGTGACCATGCCACCCAGAGCTTGCCGCGTTTAGCTCTCTGCTCTTAGCTCTTTGCCTTTTGCTCTTTGCGATCTCTGCGCTCTTGGCGGTTATCTGTTCTTACGCCGTCGGAGGAACAGCCGGAGGGGCGTTCTCGGCGGAGCTTTCGGCAGTGCCTTCGGCCACGTCGTCGCCCTCATCATCATCGTCATCGTCATCGTCGTCGTCGAGTTCGGCCATCTCGGGGGCGACGTCTTCCAGCCGGCCGGGCTGGGCCAGACGCTCGGCATCGGACATCTCAGGCCCTTGCGAGGGACCGGCAGCGGCAGCGGCCAGGGCGGTCGCAGGTGCGGCCGCGCCAGGCTTGGCAGCGGGCTTGACTTCACGCGGCTTCACGCCGGCGGCGGGCGTCAGCACCAGGCTCAGCCGGCGATTTTCCATGCGGAAGTCGCGGTCGAGCTTGGCCACGTCGGCCAGCGAGGTCTTGACGCGGTTGAGGATGCCCTGGCCCAGGTCGATGTGGGCCATCTCCCGGCCACGGAACCGCAGCGTGAATTGCACGCGGTCGCCGCGCAACAGGAAGTCGCGCGCATTCTTGATCTTGATATCCAGATCGTGCTGGCTGATCTTGGGGGTCTTGATCCGGATTTCCTTCAGCTCCGTCTCGTGCCGGTGGCTGCGGGCCTTACGGTCTTTCTTCTTCTGGGCGTACTTCCACTTGCCGTAGTCCATGATCCGGCACACGGGCGGGCGCGAAGTCGGCGAGACCTCGACGAGGTCCAGCCCGGCCTCGCGGGCGCGGAGCAGTGCGTCGCGCGTGTCAACCACCCCAACCTGGTTGCCGTCCTGATCGATGACCCGGATCGGCGTGATGCGAATGCGTTCGTTGCAGCGAAGTTCCTGACTGATGGCTGTAGCCCTCTATCTCTCTGAGCCCGTCGCCTCCCACCGAGGGAGCCGCTTGGGGCCGGTGGATCATTCTACTCTACTTTGGCGGCAAAAGCCGCTTTTGCGCCGCGCGACAAGTTCGTGACACGGGCGTCTCGCCCGTGCGTCCCGGTGGCAGGGCCATCCGCCCGTCTTTGGGTGCTGACCATGTTCGTCGTCCCAGCATGGTCATCGCAGACAACGCGACTGACCATGCCACCCATGTTAGGTTGCGGCAAAAGCCGCCTTTGCGCCGCGCGACGCGGCCTCTTCATTCATAGCCGCGATGGCGGCGTCAAGTTTGAACGTTCCCACCTCGGCCGCGCCACGCTGGCGAACCGAGACGGTCTGCTCGTCCTGCTCACGCTGGCCGACCACGAACAGGTAGGGTACCTTCTGCATGGTCCAGCGCCGGATCTTCGCTCCAATTTTATCCGGCGCATCGTCCAGTTCCACGCGCAAGCCCGCATCTTTTCCGGCCTGCTGGACCTTGATGGCATACTCGTTGAACTTGTCGCTGACCGGCAGCACGGCCGCCTGCACGGGCGAAAGCCACAGCGGGAAGGCCCCGCCGAAGTGCTCGATCAGGATGCCGATGAAGCGCTCCATCGAGCCGAACGGCGCCCGGTGCACCATGACCGGCCGGTGGGGCTGGTTGTCCGAGCCCATGTACTCCAGGCCGAAGCGCTCGGGCAAATTGTAGTCCACCTGCACGGTGCCCAGCTGCCATTCCCGGCCCAGGCAGTCGCGGACCACGAAGTCGATCTTGGGCCCATAGAAGGCCGCCTCGCCCTTTTCTTCGCTGTAGTTCATGCCCAGGTGGCTGACGACGTTGCGGAGGTTCTGCTCGGCCCGTTCCCAATTGGCCGGATCGCCCACGTACTTGTCGCTGGCTGGGTCGCGCATGCCGACGCGGACGCGGTAGTCGGTCAGCCCCAAGGTGCCCAGCACCAGCTTGACCAGGTCGCAGCAGCCGCGGACCTCGTCTTCGAGCTGATCGGGGGTGCAGAACAGGTGGGCGTCGTCCTGGGTGAAGCCGCGGACGCGGGTCAGCCCGTTCAGCTCGCCCGACTGCTCCATGCGATAGACCGTGCCGAACTCCGCCAGCCGGACCGGCAGGTCGCGATAGCTGTGCTGGTTGGCCTTATATATCTGAATATGATGCGGGCAGTTCATCGGCTTGAGCAGGTAGCCTTCTTCCAGGACCGGCTCGTTGGCGTGCTCGGCGCAGCAGGCCGACTCCTTGTCTTGCATCAGGATGGGCGGGAACTGCGAGTCCTTGTAGTACGGGTAATGCCCGCTGGTGCGGTACATCGCCAGCCGGCCGATGTGCGGGGTGATGACGAGCTGGTAGCCGCGGGCGGTTAGTTCGCTGCGGATCCAGCCTTCGAGCTGATGGCGGATGACGGTGCCGCGCGGCAGCCACAGCGGCAGGCCCGGGCCCACGGCGTCGGAGATCAGGAACAGCCCCAGTTGCTTGCCCAGCAGTCGGTGGTCGCGCAGCTTAGCCTGCTCGACGCGCTGGATGTGCTCGTCCATCGCCTTCTTGTCGAAGTAGGCCACGCCGTAGATGCGGGTGAGCATCTTGTTCTGTTCGCTGCCGCGCCAGTACGCCCCGGCCACGCTCATGAGCTTAAAGGCCTTGACCTTGCCGGTGTTGGGCAGGTGCGGCCCGCGGCAGAGGTCGACAAAGTCGCCCTGCTCGTACAGGCTGACGGATGAAACGTTGGCGTCCTTGACCAGGTCGTCGATCAGCTCGACCTTGTACGCCTGGCCAAGCTGCCCGAACTTCTGCTTGGCGGCCTCGACGGGCAGCTCCAGCCGAGCCAGCGGCAGCTTCTCGGCCACGATCTTCTGCATCTCCTGCTCGATCTTCTCTAAGTCTTCCTGCTTGGCCGGAGTGGGCATGTCGAAGTCGTAGTAGAAGCCGTACTGGAAATCGTCGGTCAAGGCCGGGCCGATGGTGTACTGGACGTCCTTGCCGAAGACACGCCGCACCGCCTGGGCCATCACGTGGGCGGTGGTGTGGCGGAGGATCTCCAGGGAATCGGCGTCGCGATCGGTCAGGAGCTTAAAGGTGTGCTCGCCGTCGGGCAGGGGCGTGGTCAGATCGACCTTCTTGCCATCGACCACCGCGGCCATGGCCGCTTGGGCCAGGCGCGGCGAGATATCCATCGCCACCTTTTCGGCGGTGACGGGCTGTTCGTACTGCTTGCTGCTGCCGTCGGGCAATTGCAGGATCAACATGTCATAATTCTCCAGGCTCTGGCGACAGGGCGGCAGCAAGGCGGTCTTGAAACGAAACATCGGCCGGAACCTTTGCCGCCCACACGGCCTTCCGCCTTCCGGCCAGACCCCAACTCAGCCCGCGTTGTGCAGGCTTGGTCGTCACGCCGTCGTGGTCGTCGTCAACAACATCCAGGTTCCCAGCCGAGTCCTTGTGCTATTCTATCGGTGGATTTGATGCCAAAGCTTATCGCAACGTGAAGTTGGGGTAAAGGACAAAGGTGGGACAAAGGTGGGAGAAAACGGGGCTGAGGGCTGAGGTCAGAGGCCGGAGGTCGGAGGCCGGAGAACCGACAAGGGTGTTATCGTGAACAGGTGCTTCGGTGGGTGCCATGGTCAGCCCGCTGTTGGGCTGGCCATGCGGGGAGTCATCATGTCAGTCAGTGAGGTAGGTCGGGCACCGCCCGACGGTTTCTCGCGAGAGGAAGGGGCGGCAAGACGGCGGGCAGTGCCCGCCCTACGTGCTGAGAAGCTTTTGCAGGCCCGGCACCAGCGGTGGCAGGTCGTCGCGCACGGTGCCCCACAGAACATCGACCCTGACGCCGAAGTACGCATGAACCACGACGTTTCGCATGTCGCGCATCAGCCGCCAAGGGATTTCGGGATGAAGATCGCTGATGGCGGCGGGTATGTTCGACGATGCCTCGCCAATGCTGATGAAATGCCGGACGACCGCATCTACGGTCTTTCGATCGGCCTTGAAGGCTTCCTCATCCATATCGCCGACGTATTCCTGAATGGTAGCGATTGAATCCAGGATGTCGCGTATACGGAGTTGCCAGTCCCTAGGCGGCACGGATGGCCTCCTTGAGCACTTGCTCGCGGAATTCCTTTCGCAGGCCATCCAGCATCACGAGATCGACCTTGCAGCCCAGCAGGTCTTCCAGGACGTTCATTACCGAGATGAACTCGAAGAGTCCCTTGGGATGCCCCTGCTCGAATTCCACCAGCAGGTCCACGTCGCTGTCGGGTGTGGCCTCATCGCGAGCCACCGAGCCGAACAGCGCGAGTGATTTCACATAGAGTGATCTCAGCGTTTGCTGGTTCTGCGTCAGCACCTGCAAGACTTGCTCGCGTTTCATGGGATTCCCACATTCCTGCCCAGCCAAACGTCAGTATACCGTCGCGCGGCGACGCTAACCACTTTAGCTGCCGCTCGGAGGGTTCCTGCATGGCCAGCCCAAGACGACGGGCTGACCATGGCACCCACTCAAAACAAGGCGGGCCTCGGAAATGACTCCTCGGCCCGGCCTACGGTGTGCTTCTTTGTCTATCTTCCTTCGCTTCTCTTTGCGTCCTCGGCGTTCTCGGCGGTTAAATGCCTTCGCCGTTACGCCCAGCGGATCAAGCCCATTTCCCGGCCATCGGGCATGGCGGCGTGGCGGGGCAGGACGCGGACCGTGTAGCCAGCCAGGCCGGTGCGGTTGCAGGGCATCTCGGCTGAGTACCGGAAGCGTCCGTCGCCGGCGGGCGTGCCGTCGGTCGCCATCTCCACGGCCTGGCCGTGCTGGAGCTGGCCGTCGGCGTCCAACTGGCCGTAGTACAGCTGCACCGAGACGTCCTGGGGCTTGACCTGCCCCAGCACCACGGTGGCTTCCACCTTCATGGGCTTGCCCACGCTGGTGACGCCATCGACGCTGTCGGTGACGCTCTCGACGCGGACCTGGCCAAAGGAGGAACTCACCCACTGCTTCCAGTCGGCCAGGTTCTTGGCCCCAGTGAGCTTCTCGCCGGTCAGCTCGCGCCACCGCGTCATGCACGGCACGTAGAAGGTCTGGCAGTATTCGCGCACCATGCGATTGGTGTTGAATACCGGCGTCAGCAGCCGCATCGAGCCCTTCATCTTGGTCGTCCATTGCCGCGGCAGGCCGTCGGCGGAACGGTCGTAGAATTTCGGCACGACTTCCTTTTCCAGCAGGTCGTACAGGGCCTGGCTTTCGACCACGTTCTGGTAGTCGAGGTCCTCGTACGTCTCGCCCGAGCCGATGGCCCAGCCGGCGTCGCTTTCGTACCCTTCGGCCCACCAGCCGTCCAGCACCGACACGTTCAGCACGCCGTTGGCGGCGGCCTTCATGCCGCTGGTGCCGCTGGCTTCCATGGGCCGGAGCGGCGTATTGAGCCACACGTCCACGCCCTGCACGAGATACCGGGCGACGTTGAGATCGTAGTCCTCAATGAACACGAGGTTGCGCCGGAACTCCGGCTTGCGGCAAATGTGCACGATCTGCCGGATCAGATCCTTGCCCGGATTGTCGCGCGGGTGGGCCTTGCCGGCAAAGATGATCTGCACTGGCCGCTTCGTGTCGCCCAGCAGGCGGCTGAGCCGCTGCAAGTCTTGCAGCAGCAAATTGGCCCGCTTGTACGTGGCGAAACGGCGGGCAAAGCCGATCGTCAGCGCTTCGGGGTCGAGCACTTCTTCAGCCCCGGCCAGTTCACTGGCGCTGGCGCCGCGCCGGGTAAACTGCTCGCGCAGCCGCGCGCGGGCGAAGCTCACCAGCCGCTCGCGCCGGCGCTCGTGCATCCGCCACAGTTCAATGTCGGGAATCTGGTTGATGCCGGCCCAGGTCCGCTCGTCGGTGCTCTTTTCCTGCCATTCCGGACCCAGGTAGCGGTCGTACAGGTTGGCCAGGTCAAAGCTGATCCACGTGGGCGTGTGCACGCCGTTGGTCACGCTCTTGATCGGCACTTCCTCGATGGGCAGCCCCGGCCAGACTCCAGACCACAGCTTGCGGCTGACCTGGCCATGCAGCTTGCTCACGCCGTTGCGGCTGCTGGACATATGCAGCGCCAGCACCGTCAAGCTCATGGGCTCTTCGGCGTTGGCGGGGTCCTGCCGACCCAAACCCAGGAATTGCTCGCGATTGAGCCCCAACTGGCCCCAGTACTGGCCGAAGTAGCGGTCGATCAGCCAGGCCTCGAAGGCGTCATTGCCCGCGGGCACCGGCGTGTGGGTCGTAAAGACCGATGACGCGATCACCGCTTCCTGGGCCGTGCGGAACGAGGCCTGCTTGGTCTGCATGAGCATGCGGATGCGTTCGAGACCCAAAAAGGCCGAGTGGCCTTCGTTCATGTGGAAGACTTCGGGCTCGATGCCCAAGGCCGTCAGGGCCCGGACGCCGCCGATGCCCAGGATGATCTCCTGGCAGATGCGCATCTCCTGGTCGCCGCCGTAAAGCTGGGCGGTGAACTGCCGATCTTCGGGGGTGTTCTCGGGCACGTTGGTGTCCAGCAGGTACAGCGTGATGCGCCCGACCTGCACCGACCAGACGCGGACGTGGACCTTCCGGCCGGGGAAGTCGATGTCGATCACCACGTTCTTGCCGTCGCGCATGACCGGCATGACGGGCATGTTGTGGAAGTCGTTGCGCGGATAAAGTTCGAGCTGCCAGCCGTCGGCGTTGAGACGCTGACGGAAGTAGCCCTGCTGGTACAGCAGGCCGATGGCCACCAGCGGCACGCCCAGATCGCTGGCGCTCTTGAGGTGGTCGCCCGCCAGCACGCCCAGGCCGCCGGAGTAAATCGGGATGCACTCGGTCAGGCCGAATTCGGCGCAGAAGTACGCCACGCGCGGCGTGCGATCTTCGCCGTAGTTCGAACTCCACCAGGCGCCCTTGGCCAGGTATTCCTGCCATTCGGAGTACACGCGCCGGTACTGGGCCATGAAGCCGGGGTCTTTGACCACCTCGCGCAGGCGGTCCTGGTCCATCTGGCCCAGGATGGCGACGGGATTGTGGCTGGTGGATTCCCACAGCGGGCCGCCCAGGCGACGGAACAACTCGCGTTCCTCGCCCCACCAGGACCAGCGGACATTGTAGGCCATGCGAATCAGGCCGTTGAGCTCCTCCGGCAGGGAGGGTTCAATCTTAAACGTGCGAAGCGGTCTCATAAGCCCTCTGACTTCTTGTTTTGAGCTAAAACGAACGACGCGCACCACGAACGCTGCGCACCACAAGGCGCACCGCAAGCATAGGCCGCCCCGTACGTTCCGTGGCTACAGAACGGCCTCGCAATGGTTCATCGGCTATTTCCCTAGGCGGGATTACGCAGAGTGACAGCCGATTGAGCCGCGCCCGGCCGGGACAGGCATGTCCCTACAATTGAGCCATGCCTGCGCGGTCCCGGACAAAACCATCATACGCCGCTGCCGGTGACCGGGCGGCCCGAGTCTTGTAGGGTGGGCCGAGCCGTCGTCTTGCGAGTCCCACCGTTACCCCGCGGATGGTGGGGCTCGTCGCCTTGCTCCTCGGCCCCGCCTACGGGACGGCTGGGTGGCATGGTCAGCCCGTCTTCTGGGGCTGGCCATGCTTGAGCCTTCGTGGTATCAGTCTTGTAGGGTGGGTCGAGCGTCGTTTTGTCGGGTGCCGTGGTCGCGGCGTCTGCGACCACGTGGCCGCTGGACACCGCGGTCACGACACCGGGCTTCCTAAAGGAGTGTCGCTATGAACAAGCGGATGTTGATCGTGGTGGCTGCCGCGCTGGTGATGCTGGGCGCGTCGGCGATGCCGGCCGCTGCGGAGGACAAGGCTCCGGCGTCGGCCCCCGCGTCCAAGCCCGCCCCGACCACAGCCAAAACGCCGGGGATGATCGTTTCGGATCGGACCATGCAGGACATCACCGATGCGGAAGCGGCCATGAAGCAGCAATGGAAGCAGGAGACGGCCTCGGCTGGGAATGCTCGACATGTATCCGGCAGCTATACCGATTTCAACGATCTGGTCTGGAGATACAGCCTTACTCTGCCGGCCAAGGTGGCGCCGGGGGCCAAGTACCCGCTCTTCGTTGGCCAGAACCAGGCCATCGCGCTGGCCATGCCCTCGTCTCAAGTCGAGTATCCCTGCTACGTGCTGAATTGCTATTGCCCGGACGGTTTCGAGCTGAAGTGGCCCGACTGGAAGTCCGTCACCGCCAGCGCGTACAAGGCCGTGATCGAGAAGCTCATCGCCCAGTATCCCAACATCGACACGGCCCGCATTTCCGTTCAGGGCGCCTCCCGGTTTGGCGCGATTTCATTCATTTCGGCGTACAACTATCCCGACACCTATGCGGCCATAATGCCTTCGGTCGGAGGTACAGACATCAGCAAAGCGCGTCTGATCGCATCCCGGAAGATCGGGATCTGGATGTTCTACGGCGTGCTCGACGGCGGCACAGTCGAGGCACAGCTGCAAAAGACGCCGCATGGCCGCGGTTCGCCGCACATCTACAAAGCCTTGCGCGACGCCGGCTATGAGCCCATGCTCACGGTGTACACGCACGGCGAGCATCACGAGTACGGCTTCACCGACTCGCTGACCAACCCGGATTGGAACGACTTCACCCTCCTGCGAAAATGGCTGTTCGCGCAGAAGAAGCCCACGCCCACCTGGCCGATCATAACCAGCCCGACCACGGCCTTGGGGATCGTGGGCAAGCCGTTCAGCTATGCCATTACCGCCAGCAACGCACCGAAATCCTTCAACGCTGTGCTGACGATTGAACATGCCGAGACGGCGTCAGGAACCATCGAAACGCCGAAAGAAAACCTTCCGCCGGATTTGTCGTTCGACCCCAAGACGGGCGTCATTTCCGGCACGCCCAGGACGGCCGGCAGGTTCTTCATCACCCTGGCCGCCACCAACGACAATGGCACAGGCATCACGACGCTGGCCCTGACGGTCAAGGGCGAGTAGCGCGGCCTGTGCGGAGCGTAGGGCGGGCACCGCTGGGTGCCATGGTCAGCCCGCTTTTGGGCTGGCCATGCATGTACCCTTGGAGTGCAGTGGCGGCATGAATCAGGGGAAGGAACCTTACCGTCGGCTCGCCAGGCACTACGACATCACCGGCCAGGCTCATTACCTCACCTTCTCCTGCTGGCGGCGTCGGCCGTTCCTGTCGCGCGACCGCTCGCGAGCGTGGTTTCTGGACAACCTTCAGACGGCCCGGCGACACTTTGACCTGTGGGCCTTCGTCATCATGCCCGAGCATGTGCACCTGCTGATTCTGCCCCACGAGGACGCGACGATGCGCCAGATTCTCCTGGCCCTCAAGCAGCCGGTGGCGCAGCGGGCTTCGTGGTGGGTCAGGCGGCATGCGCCGGAATTCCTGTCATCGATGGAAGATCGGCAGCCCAGTGGGCGGGTCAGCCACCGGTTCTGGCAACCGGGCCCTGGATACGACCGCAATACATGGTCACCGGGCGAACTGCGGGAGAAGGTCAAATACATTCACGCCAACCCGATTCGGCGCGGTCTGGTAGATCGGCCGGAGGATTGGCCGTGGTCGAGCTGGCGGGCGTGGGAGACGGGTGTTGATGCCCCTTTAGCGATTGACCATCAGAGCTTCCCTCTGATAGAAGGATGATGCGTAGCCGATGGTCAATGCATGGCCAGCCCAACAGCGGGCTGACCATGGCACCCGGCCTGACCATGGCACCCGTCTCGTAGATGGCACCCGCTTGTCTACTGCCGGCGGCACAATAATCTGCACCGCCTACTTGCCTTTGCGATACTTCCAGATGCAGGCGACGGCGTTGAAGCCGTCTTTGGCTTTGATCTTTTTGCCCTCTTGGGCGGTGCGGGGCATGTACCGGATGGGGCGCTCGATGATCCGCACGCCCAGGCCGGCCAGCTTGGCGGTGATCTCGGGCTCGAAGCCGAAGCGGTCCTGTTCGAGCTTCAGCCGGCTCAGCACGTCGCGGCGGAGCATCTTGTAGCAGGTCTCCATGTCGGTGAGCTTCAGGCCGGTCATCAGGTTCGACAGCCGCGTCAGCGTGCGATTGGCCACGTAGTTCCGCCAGCAGCCTTTGTCGGCAGGGGCCACCAGGAAGCGACTGCCGAAGACGGCGTCGGCTTGCCCCTCCAGCAGCGGTTCGAGCAGCTTGGGGTAATCCTGCGGGTCGTATTCCAGGTCGGCGTCCTGCACCACCACGAAGTCGCCGGCAGCGGCTGAAAAGCCCGTGCGCAGGGCTGCACCTTTGCCGCCGTTGACGGCGTGGAACTTCACCGTTACGTCAGGCCGCCGGGTGGCGAACTCCTTCAACTGCCCCGTCGTGCCGTCGCTGGAGCAATCGTCGATGAGGATCAGCTGCCGCTGCACGGGCGCAAGCTCAACGGCCTCGACACGCTCGACCAGCGTCCGCCAGGTGTTGAACTCGTTGTACACGGGAATGACGACTGACAATGTTGGCATGAGCGGGTTGGTTTCTAGTGGCCCTGTGGGCTATCGCTTGAGCGGCTGGGGGGAAGAATCATCTTGTTCTTGACGAAGATCACGGCCGCGATGACCAGGATGGCCAGGTCCAGCACGATGGCCTGGCGCGTCCGCAGGAAGATCGCTTGCAGCACGCCGATGGCGGCCGCCAGCAGCGCCAGCAGGTAGAAGAGCGCCACGACCTTCTTGACGCTCATGCCGCGGTCGACGAGCTGGTCGTACAGGTGGCTGCGGTCGCCGGAAAAGATGTTCTTGCCGGACAGGGCGCGGCGGATGACCGCCAGCGAGGTGTCCAGGATGGGCAGGCCGAAGATTACGCAGGCGGCCAGGAACCACCGCAGCGTGCCTTCGAGGGCAAAGAGCATCATCAGGGTGGCCACGAAAAAGCCCAGCAGCATCGAGCCGGCGTCGCCCAGGAAGATGCTGGCGGGCGGGGCGTTGTAGGGTAGGAATCCCAGCACGCCACCGGCCATGGCGCAGCACAGCAGCACGCGCAGCTCGTCGCGGGCGCCGTTGTGGCCGTAGCAGGCCAGGTACACCGTCAAGGCCAGGAAGCCCAGCGCGATGATGCCGGTCACGCCGCCGCACAGCCCGTCCAGCCCGTCCAGCAGGTTGGTGGCGTTGCAGGCGGAGATCACCACCACGACCACGAAGGGCAAGGAGACCGCGCCCAGCAGCCAGTAGGGCAGGCCCAACCAGCCGGTGAAAAACATGCCCGCCGGCATGATGCCGCGTGCGGCCAGCCCGGCAAACAGAATCACCGCCGCCAGCACCTGTCCGAGAATCTTGTACCATGGCCGCAGGTTGACGATGTCGTCCAGCAGGCCTGTCAGCGTGATTACGATCGTCGAGGCGGCAATGCTGGCACAGAGCACCCACAGGTTCATCTGGCCAAAGGCCAGGATGGCCACCAGGTAGGCGACGCAGATGCCGATGCCACCGAGATACGCGATGGGTCGGCCATGGGGCTTGAGCAGGTCGTCGGGCCTGTCCACGATGCCCTTGCGATAGGCAATGGCACGGAGAATGGGCGTCAACACCAAGGCGATGCCAAACGCCAGCACGCCCAGCGGCCAGATGCCCTGCAAAACCTGCATCGGCGAATACATCACAGCCATGGCAGTCTTTCCTGTCCCCGAACCGTTGGCCCCGCTACTCGAACTGCCCCGACGCGATCATCTCCTGAAACGCCTTCTGCAGGCGCTGGGTGATCGTGCCCGGCGAGCCCGTTCCGATGGCGAAGTCATCGACCCGCGTGACGGCGATGATCTCCGCGGCCGAGCCGGTGAGAAAGCACTCATCGGCCGAGCGGATGTCGTCCACGCGCAGCGGCCGCTCGCTGACGGCCAGGCCCAGCTTGGCGCTCAGATCAATGACGATCTGCCGCGTCACGCCAATGAGGATGCCCGCGTCGGTTGGCGGCGTGAGCACCTTGCCGTCCTTGACGAGGAATACGTTGTCGCCGCTGGCCTCGGCCAGTTCTTCCTTGTCGTTGAGCATCAGGGCTTCGCAGACGCCCGCGTCGGTGGCTTCCATTTTGGCCAGGATGTTGTTGAGATAATTGAGGCTTTTCACGGCCGGGGGCAGCATGATGGCGCTGGTCCGCCGCGTCTTGGCGATGATGACGGCCATGCCCTCTTCGTACATCTTGGACGGGTACAGGGCGATCTGGTCGGCGATGATAATGACCGTGGGGCGGGCGCACTTGTTGGGGTCGAGCCCCAGGTTGCCCACGCCGCGCGAAACCACCAGGCGGATGTAGCCATCGACGATGCCATTGGCCCCGATGCACTGCCGCATGGCCTCCTCGATCTCCTGCGAACTGATCGGAATGGCCAGCCGAATGCTCTTGGCCGAGGCGAAAAGCCGGTCCATGTGGGCCCGGCAGCGGAAGATCTTCCCACCGTACACTCTAATGCCCTCAAAGACGCCGTCACCATACAGCAGGCCGTGGTCAAAGACCGAGACCTTGGCATGGGCCTTGTCGAGCATCTGTCCGTCGATCCAGACTTTCATGCGATTCCTTCCTGTCCTGCTGCCTGGTCACCTCACGCCAAAACCGAGCATATTACACCCGGAAAGGCGGCGATTCACAAGGCTTCTTACGCAAGAAGGCCCGGCGGCCGCGTTTAGAATTGACGGTTCTGGCGGCTCTCACCGCGCCACTGCCCGCAACGCCTACGGTTTACGGGCAAGGCGGCGATAGTAGTCCGGCACCGTTGATTCTGTGAGTCCTGAGCAGGTGAACAGTAGACCGCAGGCGAGCGGTCAAGTCTTCTCGCCTGTTCACCTGTTCCGCTGCTCGCCTGCTCTGTAGTCCTTCAACTGTCAACTGTGATTTTGCAGTCACAAAATCACAGTTGAAGGACTACTAGTACCCGAACTTTTTGGCGAAGTATCGGGACGGGCGGTGCAACGGGTCCACGCGTTGGGCCTGACTGGCCCAGTTGTCTCGGATGACGCTAAAGGCCTCCTCGACCCACAGCCGGTTTTCCTGCACAAATAGCAGCCGTCCGAGCACGTCATCGAGCAAGGCATCCTGTGAGTACCCCTTGTCCATCACGCGCTGCAGATAGGTCTTGAGGTGGCGGACGGAAATCTCGCGCCAGTTCTGGCGCACCAGATCGTCGTCCTGGCACTGGAGATCGAGCTGAGCGAGGTAGCGCAACATGGCCAAGCGCGCCTTGCCCTGAAGTGGCGCTGGCCGCTCGTTGGGCGACTCGGCGATGGCGAATGGAACCCGCGTGAACGATTGGACGCCCTTTTTCGAGACCTCCGCCAGCAGCAGGAAGGAATGAGCCGTGTGCGGGCCATTGTCTTTCATGTACGGCATCGAGTGGGCCGGGAAGTAGAAATTGCCCAGCGAATAGGCGATCAGGCAGCCATTGACCATCTCGACGCCCTGAGGAACGTGCGGGTGGTGCTGGATCAGGATCGAGGCCCCGGCCTGGGCGATCAGGCGCGAGGCATCCCGTCGTGGCAGCGAGGGCGTCTCGCTGAATTCCAGGTCGGCGTGGATCGTCACAACCAGCACGTCGACCTTGTCGCGGTTGGCGGCCACGTCGGTCAGCACATCGCCCAGCCGGTAGAACGCATGGCAAGGGCCGGTGGTGGTGAGGGAGTAGTTGCTGTCTTCGCAGTACGCCAGGAACCCAAAGCGGATGCCACCACGCTCCAGCGTCCGCATCGTGCGTGCCTCCCGCTGGGTGGCTCCGACGCCAACGGTGGCGATGCCCAGGTCCTCGATGATCCGCCGCGTGTGAAACATGCCCACCTGGCCGCCGTCGAGCACGTGGTTGTTGGCCAGGACCATGACATCAAAACCGCCCGCCTGCAAGGCCGGCGTGCCGTCAAGCTTACCCACCAGCCCGGCGGGGTCGATCTGGTCGTCGGGGTACTCCGCCGGCAGCGTGATGGACTCCATGTTGCCGCACAGCAGGTCGGCCTTGCGAAGATGAGGCAACATTTTGGCGAAGGGCCAGTCGAACCCGTGCTTGGCGATGTCCCGGCCCACAGTGCGTGAAAAGGCGATGTCGCCCACAGCCCCGAACGTCACGGTGCGTTTCATTGGTCTCTCCTGCGGCGCCCACGGTGGCTACTGGCCAGATGGCGATGCGACGACAGAGGCGCCGTTACGATGCATACCAATGCCATCTTGACTGCCGCCTTGGCGATGGTCAATAGGTTGAGATGGCGTCGATTGGCCCGCGGAACCCACAGCCGAGGGCGGCTGTGCCACGGGTTAAACCGATTATGAAACCAGTTCGATTTCGTCTGCGCAAGAAAGAGGCCCCGTCGAGCGGGGCCTCGTGATGATCGCAAGGAGCAACGTTACTCTCCGTTGGTGCGGAGGTTCCAGTATGTCAGGTACGACGGGCGGTCGTACAGCCAGAAGAAGTCCCAGTCGTCCACAGCCTCGCGGAGGTTGTAGCCGGTGACGAAGTAGTAGCGGCGCTCCCGATCCTGGTAGGAAGAGACCAAGCCGCATCCACCCAGCATCGAGGCAAGCAGAACGACTACTAGCGCAATACGCTTCATAAATAAGACCTCTGAACAAGTACCGCTGATCGCCTCATGATGCTAGCCGCAGCCGGGCGTGCGTGTCAACCCTCAATCCCGATCAAAAACCGCCGGTGAATCCGCGAGCACATGCACCACGCCGTCCTGGACCTTCAATCGCCCTTGCTGGCACAGTCGCAAGGCCTCGGGCAGAGCGATGCACTCCTGCTCGAAAACGCGGGCGGCCAGGCTGTCGGCATCGTCGCCTTCGAGCACTTTCACGCAGCGCTGAAGGATAATCGGGCCTTGATCGTACTCATTGGTGACGAAATGCACGGTGCAGCCGCTGACCTTGCAGCCGGTTCGCAGCACCGCCTTGTGCACGTGATGGCCATGCATGCCCTTGCCGCCAAAGGCCGGCAGCAGGGCGGGGTGAATGTTCACGACCTTGCCCTGGTACCGCGCCGGGATGTGCCAGAAGGACAGAAAGCCGGCCATGCAGACCAGCTCGACCCGGGCTTTATCCAGGATAGCGGCGATGCCGTCGGAATAGGCCGCGGCGCTGGCGGAGTCCTTGTACGACACGAGGTGCGTTTCCAGGTCGGCCTGGCGGGCGTGGTCCAGGCCTTTGCAGCTCCGGCTGGCGATCACGACGGCGATCTCCACCGGCAGGGCGCCGGCCTTGATCTGCTCCAGGAGATTCAGCAACGTCCGCCCGCCGCCCGAAAGCAGCACGCCGACACGCAGCGGGTTTGGCAACACGGGGCTCATGGCACGATTAGACTCTTTCGGGGCACCGGTGGTCAAGACTGGCCTTGCATTGGGCGCAAGCAAACGCCCCGGCAGGCGCGGCCGGGGCGTTACGATTGTACGCGAATAACTTGAGTGAAACGTTACCGACGGTTGCGACGAAGCATGGCCAAGCCGCCGATGACCAGCAGGCCCAGCGTGGCCGGCTCGGGAGTGGTGGTCAGACGCACGTTGTCCTAGGCAACCGTGTCGCCATTGGGCTTGAGAGTGATCATGAGGTCGCCGCTCTGCGGGGCTACGCCCGTCAGCACGACGTCGGTCATGTAGTGGCCGGCGTCGACGGCGCCGGTCTGATGGGCAAAGGCCACGCCATTGACCGACAGGGTCAGGTCATAGCTGGTGGCGGCGAAATTCGAGTAGTTGCTGCTGACGCCGACGGTCAGGCTGTAAGACTGATCGGCCACCGCGGGCGTGCTGACGGTCTGCCAGATTCCAGTGGGAAAACCCGGATGGGCGATGGCGATGTTTGTGCCGTCCTGGCCGATTCGGTTGTAGAAGCCCTCGTAGGAACCGTTCTCGATGACGGCCATTACGTTGCCCTGCCAGCCGATGGGCGTGCAGTTCCAGTTCCAAGCCACGTCCTGTTCGAAGCTGTAGTTTGTGACGGGAATGGCGGTGTCGGCCTGGGCGGCAACCATACCAACGGACAGAACTGCCAATGCGATGAATACGAGACCTGCTAACTTCATGATTCCCTCTCTTTCAAAGAACACACTTCACAATTGACGAACGCGCCTCCTCGAACTCCGTGGGCATATTACCACGGCGCGGCCGTTCGTCAATACATATTTCACCTGAGTTTCTTTAAGTTGTGACTCTCGCCCTCTCGCCGCGGCAAACGGCACCTGATCTGTGGCAAGCCCCAGGGAGAGAAGCTCGGGAGGGGCTTGGCCTCAGCGCGGTGCCGCGATAGGGTGTAGGTGGCCTTGGTCGGAACTGCTTGCTCTTGTCTGCCGAGTATCCTGCCGCCGGCCACTGGGCCCTGGTCCAAGCCGTGACAGGAATCGCCGCGGTCGAGCCCAACTCCGGGGCCCTGAAGGACAGGGTGAGCCAAGGCTTTCATGCGGGCCTTGCGTGCGCCAGGCCGATAAGTGACGATAGAACGTGAGCGTCCGGTTTTGCCGAACCGCGGGAGCGAGAGTGCATGGGCCGACTGCGTATCTGCCAATTGATCACCGAGCTTCAGCCGGCTGGGGCCGAGCGGATCGTGTACGAACTTGCCCGGCGGCTGGATCCGGCGCGCTTTGAGGTCGAGGTGGTGGGCCTCAGGGGCGGGGCCGTGGTGGACTGGCTCAAGGAAGCAAACGTTCTTGTCACCGTCATCGGCGTCAAGAGCAAGCACGACGTCTGGGCATTGGGCCGGCTGACGGATTTCCTGCGGCAGGGGCGGTTCGACCTGCTGCACACGCACCTGTTCCACGCCGACCTGGCCGGTCGGCTGGCGGCGCGGCGGGCGGGCATCCCTCACCTGATCCACACCATCCAGATCGCCGAGGCACGCTTTCGACCATGGCAGTTCGCTTTCGCTCGGTGGATGGCCGGAAGATGCGACAAGATCGTCTGCGCCTCCCACGGCGTGATGATACACCACAGCCGAAAGGCCAAGCTCTCGCTCGATCATTACCAGGTGATCTATAACGGAATTGATCTGGAAACATACGTATTCCGGCCCGATCACCGCGCGTATTTCCGGCGACTGTGGGGAGTGGCCGAGAACGTGCCGGTGCTGGTGTTTGTGGGCCGGCTGAATTACCAGAAGAACCTGCCACTGTTCCTGCACGCCTGCGAAGTGATCCGCCAGGAGCGGGAAATCCACGCGGTGATCGCCGGCGACGGGCCCGAGCGCCACCTCGTGGAGAAGTTCCTCGCCAGCGGCGGCCATGACGCGTGGTGCCACTGGCTGGGCTGCGTGGACAACGTGCCGGCCGTGCTGAGTGCGTCGGATGTCTTCGTGCTGCCGACGCGTTGGGAGGGCTTTTGCCTGGCAGCGGCCGAGGCCATGGCGGTCGGGCTGCCGGTGGTGGCGACGAACGTGGCCGGGCTTTCGGAAGTGGTCCAAGACGGCGTCAGCGGCCTGCTGGCCAAGGAAGGGGACTTGGCGGGGGTGCTGGAACGACTCCGCCGCGTGCTGGCCGACCCAGCCTTGCGCGAATCGTTGCGAAAAGCCGGCCGAGAACGGGTGGCCGAGAAGTTCACCATCCAGCAGAACGTCCTGGAGCACGAGCGGCTGTACGAGCAAGTGTGTGCGACGCCCGCCTAATGCAGTGATTCGAAACTGATGAACATTATTACGCCCTGGTCGTCCAGGTTTTGGTATTCCAGGTCTTGGTCTTCGGCCCCAGCGGGGCCGAGGGATGTAGCCACGGGTGGAGCGGCGGCGGCAACGCTGTCCGACGCGTAACCCGTGGATACGGTGGGTTTTTTCTTTTCGCCCCGGCGGGGCGAAGGAAGCGCACAATCCTGACACAGCCTGTGTAGCGTGATTGAGTCTCCTCTGCCCCATCCGGGGCGGAAATCACGATCCGCCCTTTATCACGGGTTCCGCTGCGACCGCAGCAGCGGTCTGCGCTCCACCCGTGGCTACAGGCCTTTGCCCCTCCGGGGCAAGCGGCTGCCAGAAGAACAGGTCGCTCACAACGGCAGCGGCGATGAAAAACTCTTCAAGCTCTGGTGTCGGCGGGCCGATAATGAGAGACGGAAGTCCAGCAAGATGTGCAGGAAGACATCAGCAGGACGTTCCCAAGACGCATCAAGATGTATTCGAAAGCTTTTTTGGGAAAACTTGCATACAATAGGTTGTGGTTGACGGGCTGCGAAAACCGAATATGTGGTGCAAGATCGTATTCCGTTAGGGATGCGGAAACCGGCTTGGCCGGGATTTTTTTGTTGCAGCCTTCCCTATAAATGGCGTAGTTTCCCTGACAATCCCAGTCAGGGGTGAAAGAGGCCACGTAATGGCGTTGTTCGTTGGAGAGTTTGATCAGGTGATCGATGCCAAGCATCGCCTGGCCATTCCCTCGCCGTTGCGGGAGCCTCTGGACCCAAAGCAGGATGGAACGGAGTTCTACCTGGTGTTGGGCCCGGACCGGCATCTGTGGCTGTATCCGGATCAGTATTACCGGCGGATGCTGGAGCCGCTGCATCGGACGGCTCTGCCCTCGCGGCGGGCACAGCGGATGGATCTGCTGTTTGCCCTGGCGCGAGTGGTGAAGGCGGACTCGCAAGGACGCGTGGTCCTGCCGGAAAAATCGATGCAGCGGGCGGTGATTGCCGAGGCCGTGACGTTGGTGGGCAAGGGCGATCACATCGAACTCTGGCCCACGGCCGATTGGGAGAAGTATGTGGAACAGGCCTTGCCCAGCTATGGCCAGGACGTACTGGATGCCGGGGACGGCTTGTCCGGCCCCGAGGGAAGCGACAAGTAAAGAACTGGGAAAACGCTGCCGCACCCAAGGATGGGCGTTGTTCGCGGCAGCGAGAGAACCGCTAGAGCGTGCAGGCGGAAAGGATTCCGACATGCTCTTGGGATCAGAGGGCTTTGGCCGGTATCACCGGCAGGCAAGGATGCCTGTCAGGGGTAGCGGCGGATCGGCTCTCGGAAGACTCGGCGCCACCAAATTGTTTGGATGGGCTCCAGCAGCGCCTGCTGGCACTGGCCCGAGTTTGAGATCCTGGGAGTCTCTGCAGATGCGTGGCAGAACCTGCATCTCGTGTGGCGGTTTGAAAGGCCGGTATCATGGATGATGCCGGCCATTTTCCTGTTCTGACGCAATTTGTGGTGGAAATTCTTGCTCCGGTAGCTAAAGGTAGTATGATCGATTGCACCGTTGGACTGGGCGGCCACGCCGAGGCCTTATTGGAGGCCACAGGTGCGGCCTTATTGGTCGGCATTGACTTAGACGAGTCCAACCTCTTAAAAACTAAAGAACGATTGGCGCGGTTCGGATCGCGCGTCCGGCTGTTCGAGGCCAACTTCGCCGACATCGGCGAGGTCATGGCCCAGGCGGACTTACAGCAGGCCGACGTCGTCCTGGCCGACCTGGGTGTTTCTTCGACCCAGCTCGATCAGGGCGAGCGCGGCTTCAGCTTTCAGGTTGATGGCCCGCTGGACATGCGGATGCGGCGCGAAGGCCCGTCGGCGGCGGATCTGGTCAACCACATGGACGAGAAGCGGCTGGCTGACATCATCTTCCAGTTTGGGGAAGAGCGCTGCTCGCGGCGGATTGCCCGGGCGATCGTCGAACGGCGTAAGGCCGGGCGCATCGAGCGGACGGGCGAACTGGCGGACCTTGTCCGCAGCGCCATCCCCGGCGGCGGGGCGCGCGAGGCCATTCACCCGGCCACGCGGACGTTTCAGGCCCTGCGGATCGCGGTCAACCGCGAACTGGAAAGCCTCCAGCGTCTGCTGGACGTGTTGCCAAGGCTGCTGAGCGTGGGTGGACGAGCGGCCATTATCAGTTTTCATTCGTTGGAAGATCGCCTGGTCAAGCAGGCGTTTGCAGCGGCCAGCCAGGCCGGGACGTGCCGGCTGGTGACAAGGAAGCCTCTGGTGGCGACACCGGAGGAAGTGCGACGGAACCCGCGAAGTCGCTCAGCGAAGCTTCGCGTGATGGAACGAATTGGATAGCCTGGTTCTTGCGGACAGGCGTCCAGGGATGGAGCCGAAAAACATGACGCGTGAAACTCGCATTGCCTTGCTGGTCGGTTTGGCCTTCATCGTCCTGTTCGGGCTGGTGCTGGGGCAGCGAAGTTTGAACCTCCAGAACCAGAGCAACGGCACCAACGTGGCCCGGACTGCTCCGGGCACGCCCGTGGTGCCGGTGAACGTGCCGGCCCCCGCGCCGACGCCGGCAGTGGCGCCGGTATCTAGCCCAATCATTCCCCCCGTGGCGATCACGCCGCCGATGACGTCGAGCGCCTCGCCGGAAGTAGCCAGCGCCGGCAACCCGCCGCCTGCCCGCGCGCTGCCCGCTGTGGCCGTGACTCCCGCGCCGGGTCCCGCGACAGTTGTGCGGGCGAACAATCCCACGCCGGCTCCGACCGGGATTGCTTCCCCCATGCCGCCTTCTCGCATGCCAGTGCCTGTCCCGACGGAAGTGGCCAGCGGTGCGAAGGCGCCTGCCGTCACGTCGCCCTCGCATGCCAGCGTGCCTGTGCCGGCCGACTTGGTTGTTGCCAACAGGACGCCCGCGGTTGATTCCAGCGCCAAGCTGACCCTGACGAACCCCGAGCCGGCCGTTGCAACGCCTGCCGCCGCAACGGGAAGCTATGAAGTCCAGCCCGGCGACACGCTGTACAAGATCGCCGGCAAGCTGTACGGCAAGGGGCATGAGGCCGAGTACCTCAAGATCTACAAGGCCAACCAGGGCAAGATTCCCGATTCGTTCGCCCTTACGGTGGGACAGAAGTTGGCGATCCCCGATGCCCCTGCCGCCACGGCTGCGGTGGTGAACACCACCCTGACGAAGCCGACCAAGCCGGGCATCAAGGAACTGGCTGCCGGCAAGAAGGACGCGACGATCACCGATCTGAAGAACGCCGTTGTGGCAAAGCCTGACTCGAACAATCCGCCGACGCTGGTGGCCGTGAATCCTGAGACGGCCACGCTGGGGACGCCGAGTTCGCCCAAGATCGTCACTCAGCCCAAGGCCACAGAGGTCAAGCCTGCGGACCTCAAGCCCAAGGCCGGGAGTATCACCACAGTGGCGACGGCCGCTCCGGCTGCGGCGCCGACGGGCAAGAAATATACGATCAAGTCCGGCGACAGCTTAGCCGCCATCGCCCGCAGCCTGATGGGCGATTCCAGCAAGGCCGCCATCCAGAAGATCATGGAAGCGAACAAGGACCGCCTGAAGGATCCCAACCAGCTCAAGGTCGGCACCGAGCTGCGGATTCCGCAAGCGTAGGAAGTCTTTTCGTATGATGCGTCTGGCCTGGATCATCATCGGACTGACGGCCATCAGCGCCACGGTTGTCCATCTGCGCTGCCGCCAGAGCCAGGCCCGCACCGAGATGTACCTGCTGGAGAGCCAGCGCGTGCAGGTGCGGCGGACGCTCTGGGAGCAGCAAGTCCGCTTAGGCGACCTGACCAGCCCGCAGAACATCCGCAAGCTGACGACCGACTGGCCGCTGGACGTCGCCAGCCCCGGTGACTTTGAACCTGCTCCGCCGACGGCCAAGGCCAAGGTCGCTCCGCCGGCCGTCGCCAATGCGGCACATCGGTAAATGAAACTCGCGAAGTGGCAATTCGAGTGCCTGATCTGGACGCTGGCGGTCTGTCTGGTCGCGATGGTGATCTACACGGTCGCTTTCCAATACCGCGATGGCCGCGAACTGACGCAGATGGCCAAGCGGCAGCAGAATCGCGTCATCCCCTTGCCCGGCAAGCCCGGCGACATCTTTGGCCGCACCAAGAATTCCGTAGGCCTGTTGGCCGGCTCGCACCAGATCTCCGGCGTATATGCCGATCCGCAGAAACTGGGCGAGGAGAACTTCGCCGACACCGCCCGCAAGATCGCCGATGCCTGTGGCGGCGGCGAGGAACGCATCAGCCAGCTCCTGCAGGATCGCAAAGAAAAGCGATTCGCCTTCTTAGTGCACGACATCACGCCCGAGCAGGTCCAGGCCATCGTCAAGCTGAACATCCCCGGCGTGCAGGTCACGCAGGAGTGGCGGCGGCATTATCCCAACGGCAAGCTGGCCGGCCAGGTGCTGGGCTTCCGTCGCATCGACGGTGAAGCCGGCTCGGGCATGGAACTGCACGCGGATAAGTACTTAAAGCCCGTTGACGGCGTGAAGGTGTTGCGCTGCGACGCCAGCCGTCGAGGCCGATACATCGAACTGGACGAGTACCGTCCGCCGGTCGATGGCCGGAGCATGGTCCTGACCATCGACATGAACATCCAGGAGTACCTGGAGAAGGCGATAACGGCCTCGTATGAGAAGTTCGCCGCCCAGTCCGTCATGGGCGTGGTGATGGACTGCAACACCGGCGAGGTGCTGGCCATCGCCTCGGTGCCCGACTTCGACCCCAACCAGTACTCCATCGCCAAGCCCGAGAACATGCGTTTGCGCTCGGTGACCGACCCGTACGAACCGGGATCGACCTTCAAGCCCTTCATCGCCTTGGGCGCCGTCGAGATGGGCAAGGCCACGCTGAACAGCAAGTTCTTCTGCTGCAACGGACTGTTTGCCTCGCCCAAGGCCGGCATCATCCGCGACGCTCCGGGCGAGCGCTTCGGCGAGATGCCGTTGGGCGAAATCGTCGTCTTCTCCAGCAACATCGGCATGGCCAAGCTGGGCGAAAGCCTGGGCAATCCCACCCTGCACAAGATCGCCAAGGAATTCGGCTTTGGCCACCCCACGGGCATCGACCTGCCGGGCGAGGACAATGGCCGGCTTTCGCCGCTGTCGAAGTGGACCAGCTATGACACGTACCGGCTGCCCTTTGGCCAAGGCCAGATCATGGTCACCTGCCTGCAACTGGCCAACGCCTTCAGCGCCATCGCCAACGGCGGCATGCTGTATCAGCCGCGAATCGTCGACCGGATCATCGCCCCCGACGGGCAGGTAGTGTATCAGAGCCAGCCCACCAAGCTGCACCGGGTGATCGACACCTCGGTTGCGCGGCAGTTCATCGACGAGGTGTTGACACAGGTGGTCGAACGCGGCACGGGCAAGAAGGCGCACTCGGATCACTGGCAGCTTCTGGGTAAGACCGGCACGGCCCAGATCGGCACGCCGCACGGCTACATCGACCGGGCCTTTACCGGCTCGTTCATGGGGGCCGGTCCGGCGACGAATCCGCAGGTCGTGTGCGTGATTTCGGTGTATCATCCGACCAAGGACGGCCACTTCGGCGGCACGGTGGCCGCACCGTACGTCAAAGAGGTCATCGAAAAGACGCTGGCGTATCTGGACGTTCCGCCCGACCAGGTCGACGATGACGTCAAGACCGACGGGACAACCGCCGACGCCGGCAATTGACGGTAGAAACTGATAGTAGTAGCCGTTGTGGCATGGCGTGACGTGGTCGTTCGTGACATGGCCGTTCGTGACATGGCCGTCTCGGCCATGCGTGTCATGGGCGTCTCGCCCATGATGTATAGGGCGGCACGGAACGGGACGAATACACGGCCGGGACGGCCGGGACACGCACGGGCGAGACGCCCGTGTCACGTGCTGCCCAGATGTGCGGCAAGTTTCAAGAAGGGCTTCTGCGATGCTGTTTTCCCAACTCTTGGCCCAGGCCCAACTGGACGACGCGCCTCGCCATGGCGATGGGCCGGTGGGGCACGTGACGATAGACTCCCGCCGCATCAATAAGAATGACTGCTTCGTCGCCATTCGCGGTGCTGCCGTGGATGGTCACACGTTCATTCCCGCCGCCGTGGCTGCCGGGGCCAGCGCCATCGTCTGCAGCGACAGTCAGGCCGTGCCGCCGGGCGTTCCGTTCGCCGTTGTGCCGGACACGCAGCGTGTCGTCGGGCCGCTGGCGCAGGCGTCGTATGGCTGGCCGAGCCACAAGCTGTGCGTCACCGGCATCACCGGCACCAACGGCAAGACCACCTTCACGTTCCTGGTCCGGCACGTGCTGACCGCCATCGGCCAGAAGGCGGCCATGCTGGGCACGATCAACTACGAATTGCCCGATGGCCGGAGCATCCCGGCCCCCAATACCACGCCCGATGCGGTGCAACTGGCCGAGATGATGGCCCTGGCGGCCGACGCCGGCGCGGGGCACCTGGTGATGGAAGTCTCCAGCCACGCCCTGGACCAAGGCCGCGTCAACGGCGTGAAGTTCGCCGTGGCGGCCTTTTCCAACCTGACCGGCGACCACCTCGACTATCACGGCACGATGGAGAATTACCTCGCCGCCAAGGCCAAGCTCTTTGAGATGCTCACCCCCGACAGCGTGGCGGTGATCAACCGCGACGACCCAGCCGGCAAGGAACTGGCCAAACGCACCAACGCCGCCAGGTTGTGGTACGGCATCGACGGACCCTGCGATGTCCGCGGCGAGATCCTCAGCGCCTCAGCCAACGGCTCGAAGATATTCGTCCATCATGCTGGCTCGTGCTGCGCGGTGCATTTGAAGCTTGTCGGCCGGCACAACGTGCACAACTGCCTGGCCGCCACCGCGGCCTGCCTGGGCCTGGGGCTGGAGCTGCCGGCCATCCTGGCGGCGCTGGCGCAGGTGGAGGTCGTGCCGGGACGTCTGCAGCGCGTGGCCAGCAAGGCGCCCTTTGAGGTGCTGGTGGATTACGCCCACACCGACGACGCCCTGAGCAACGTGCTGTCGGCCCTTCGGGCAGTGACCAAGGGCAAGCTCATCGTGGTGTTTGGCTGCGGCGGCGACCGCGACCGCACCAAGCGACCACGCATGGCCAAGGTGGCATCGGCCCTGGCCGATCGCGTTATCGTCACCAGCGACAATCCGCGGACCGAAGATCCGCGGGCCATTATCCAGGAAATCCTCACCGGCTTTGACTCCGCCGGTCGAGAGAAAGTACAAGTGGAGAGCGATCGTCGTGTGGCCATCGCACTGGCCCTGACGCAGGCCCAGGCCGGCGACGTGGTGCTGCTGGCGGGCAAGGGCCATGAGGATTACCAGATCATCGGCCGGGAAAAGCACCACTTCGACGACGCCGAAGTGGCCCGGGAAGTGCTTGAAAAGCGAGTTTTTAGTTCCTAGTGGGTAGTGCTTAGAGAAAAGACAAGCAGTGAGTTCCCTCCAAGAACTAGGAACTAACAACTAAGAACTTCCGTTGGAGTGACCGGATGTTGCCGTTGAAGATGGAAGAAATTTGCTTGGCTGTGAAGGGCGCGTGGGCGGCGCGTGCAACCAGTTGCACGCCCTACGCTGGCAGCGCGTGCTGCGCCGATAGCAATGCATCGGCCGTGATATCGGCCGTCACGACTGATACGCGCAAGCCTTGCCCCGGCGGGCTGTTTGTCGCCCTGCGCGGCGAGCGCTTCGACGCTCACGACTTCCTCGCCCAGGCGGCCGATGCCCTTTGCGTTGGGGCGATGATCGAACGCCGAGCGGCGATTTCCGCTGACGTGCTGGCCCGCTTTCCCGCCGGCGTCATCGCGGTGGACGACACCCTGCTGGCGCTGGGTGCATTGGCCAAGGCGTACCGCCAGCGGCTAGCGGGCAAGATCATCAGCATCACCGGTTCCAACGGCAAGACCACCGTCAAGCGGATGGTTCATCACATCCTTTCGCGGCGGATCCAGGGCATCGCCAGCCCCAAAAGTTTCAACAACAACATCGGCGTGCCGCTGACGCTGTTGTCGGCCGGCGGCGACGACGCGTACGTAATTTGCGAGACGGGCACGAACGCCCCGGGCGAGATCGCCACGCTGGGCGAGATCGCTCATCCGGACATCGCGGTCATTACGTCAGTGTCCCAGACGCACTTGGAAAAGTTGATCGACATCGAGCATGTGGCCAGCGAGAAGGCATCGCTGCTGGGCAGCTTGAAGCCCGGCGGCATCGGCATCGTACTGGCCGACAACGTGGTTCTTACTGAGGCGGTAAAGGCGTATCCCGTGCCGCTGCGGCGCTTCGGCTGGGACGCGTCGGCTGAGTACCGCCTGGAAGGCTACGAGCCGACTGAGGGCGGCGGACGGTTTCAGATGGCGGGTCGATGGTATACGCTAGCTGTGCCCGGCCGGCACATGGCCAGCAACGCCATGGCGGCCGTGGCGGTGGCGGCGGAGTTCGGCTTCGCCGCGACCGATGCGGCAGAGGCGCTGGCGGACTATCGCTCCGAGGACATGCGGCTGCAAGTGATCCAGGCCGGAGCGGTGCGGATCATCAATGATGCGTACAACGCCAACCCGGCCTCGATGGCGGCGGGGGCCGACGCCATGGCGAGCTTTCCGGCCAGCCGGCGCGTGCTGGTGGCGGGTGACATGTTGGAACTGGGCCCGCGCAGCCAGCAGTTTCACGAGCAGGTGGGCCGGGCCATCGCCCAAGCAGGCGTGGACTTCGTGATCGGCGTGGGTAAACTGGGCCGGCAGATCGCCCGCGGCAGCGCCGGGGCCGGGGTGCGAAGTTGCGAGATCGCCGACATCGAGCAGGCCGTCCGTGACGTGCCGGGGCTCTTGCATGCCGGCGACGTGGTATTGATTAAGGGCTCGCGCGGTTCGGCCATGGAGCGGCTGATCGAGCCGATCCAGCGTGCCTTCGGCGACGGCCAGGCGAAGAGATAGGAAATGCCTTGTGCTGATTCATTGGCTCTTTGATGAGAAGAACCTGATCCTCCGCATGTGTTGTGCGGCCGTGCTGGCGTTCCTCATCGTGGCCCTGCTGAGCCCCCGGATGATCCGCTTCCTGCTCCGCAAGAAGATGGGCGACCGGCCGGAGTTCGACAACGCCGCCCTCAACCAGCTTTGCCAGCACAAGTCCTCCACTCCCACGATGGGCGGCATGCTGGTGGTGGCGGCCATCTTTGTGGCCTTGGCGCTGTTTTCCGACCTGAGCGTGATGTACATCCGCATGGCCATGGTGGGGCTGCTGTGGCTGTCGATGCTGGGCGGGCTGGACGACTGGTTCAAGCTGCGCAAGAACGCCCCGGGCATGCAGGACAAGAGCCGCGACGGCTTGAAGATGTGGCAGAAGATCATCTTCCAGATCGGCCTGGCGGTCCTGCTGGCGATCTTCATCTACAGTCATGGCCGCGAGAGCACGTACCTGGACTACGACGGCCGGCAGATCAACGCCGTGCAGAGTTTCTACTTCCCGTTCCGCGCCCAGCCGGTGCATTTGCCGCTGCTGTGGTTCGTGATTATCTCCGTACTGGTGATGGTGGGCTCCTCCAACGCGGTGAACCTCACCGACGGCATGGACGGCCTGGCCGGCGGCTGCGTGGTGATCGTGACTGGCGTCTTCCTGATCCTGACCTGGGTAGCGGGCGTGGGCGCGTGGGCGAACTTGTTTCACTTGCCGTTCGTGCCGCAGGCGGCGGAATTGACGGTGCTTTGCGCCGCCATGATCGGCGCATGCGTGGGCTTTTTATGGTACAACTGCCTGCCGGCCCAGGTGTTCATGGGCGATACCGGCTCGCTGCCGCTGGGCGGCATGCTGGGGTATATCGCCGTGGTGACGCGGCAGGAGTTGATGCTGTTTCTGGCCGGCGGCGTGTTCGTGATGGAAGCCCTCAGCGTTGTCTTGCAGATCGGGTATTTCAAGTCGACGCACGGCAAGCGGCTGTTTAAGATCGCCCCGATCCACCATCACTTTCACCTGCTGGGCTGGGCCGAAAGTAAAGTGGTGGTGCGGTTCTGGCTGCTGAGCATCATCTTCGCCGCCATTGCCATGGCGACGCTGAAACTGAGATAAAAAGAAAACGGCAACGACTGAACCACAAAGAGCACGAAGAACACGAAGAGAAAAGACGAGCGGGATGTTGAGCACTCGCCTTTTTCGATCTTTGTGACCTTCGTGTATCTGACTTTGTGCCTTTGTGGTGGATGTTGGCTCGCTGAACTAATGTAGGGTGGGCCGAGCGTACTCGCGAGCCCCACCAGCTCACAGCCGAGGGCGGCTGTGCCACGAAGACAATCACAGCCGAGGGCGGCTGTGCCACGAAGACAATCACAGCTGAGGCTGTGCAAGAAGCGCGTAACGAGGAAACACTGCCATGGAAGGCACGAAGCTGCAACGCTTGAGGCTGCGGGACAATCTCACCGGCCAGGGGCTTATCTTAGCCACGCTGGGGCTGCTGGCCATCGGCGTCATCATGATCTACAGCACCTACGGCGCCGCGCGTCCGGCCGCCAACTGGTACGAGCGTGGCGACGCCCGCGAAGCCATCTTTGCCGCGGTGGCCGTGCTGGTGATGATGCTGGTGGGGCGGGCCGATTATCACTTCCTGGCCAAGTCGCCTTGGCCCAACAATCGCCTGCTCAAGCACATCACGCCGGCGAGCTTGCTGCTGTTTCTGGGCCTGTTCACCTCGGCTATCCTGTTCATTCCCGGCGTGGGCCACTCCGTGGGCGGGCGCGTGCGCTGGATTCGCTTTGGCCCCTTCGGCTTTCAGCCGCCCGATTTGCTGAAACTCGGCCTGATGATCTGGCTGGCGGTGTATCTCTCCCGGCCAGAGCGGAAGATGCTGAGCTTCTGGCGGACCTTCGTGCCGGCGATGCTGGTCATCGGCATTTCCGACCTGCTGGTGGTGACGCAGAACTTCAGCAACGCGGCCTTGATCGGGCTGGCGGCGGCGGCGCTGGTCATCATGGCCGGCGTGCGCTGGTGGTATCTGCTGCTGCTGGTGCCGCTGGTGGGCGCGGCCTTCTATAAGGAAGTCGTGCACGTGCCGGCTCGCTGGTCGCGCATTACGGCCTTTGTCCACCCCTACGACACAAGCGACCCCAACGCGTATCAGGCTCGCCAGGCCTTGATCGCCAGCGCCACCGGCGTGAACCCGGCCGGGCTGGGCGGCGGCATGAGCAAACGCGGCTTCCTACCCGAATGCAGCACCGACTTCGTGTACTCGGTGGTGTGCGAGGAAATGGGAGCGGCCGGGGCGGCATTGGTTACCGGCTTGCTGCTGACGTGGTTGATCCTGGCGCGAAAGGCAGCCTTGCGGGCCGGCGACAGCCTGGGAGCCTTGCTGGCGGCGGGCGTGGGATTTGCCATCATCCTTCAGGCGGTGCTGCACATCGCGGTGAACATGGCGCTCTTTCCAACTACCGGCCAGCCGCTGCCGTTCGTTTCCTCGGGCGGCACGGCGCTGTTGACCAACTCGGCCGCCATCGGGCTGCTGGTCTCGGTAAGCTCTCGCCGTCGTCATGAGGGAGCGGCCGATGCCGTGGAGGCCTTGCCCGCGACGGCGTAGCCAGTGATACGTAGCATGGGCGTCCCGCCCATGTGTGTCGCGGGCGTCTCGCCCGCGCGTGAAGCTGGGTGCCACGGCTGCGGAGTGTGCAGCCGTGATGGGACGAAGCACACCTGCAAACACCGCAGGTGTGGCACCCAGCACCTCGCATAGCAGGGCATGGCGGGCAGGCTCGCCCGCGTCTCTTGTTTCGCATGCCTCTGCACACGACGCGGAAGCATGGCACCGGGCCGCGAAAATAAGGCATGACCAAACGCACTTACATCTTTGCCGGCGGGGGAACGGGCGGGCACCTGTACCCTGGGCTGGCCGTGGCGCAGCAGTTGATGACGCTCTCCGGCGATGCCCAGATTGTCTTTGCGTGCAGCGACCGCAAGATCGACTGCAGCATCCTGTCGGCCTCGCCGTACGCGTTTGCCCCGCAGTCTGTCCGGCCAATCCCGCGCCGGCTGACTGGGTGGGTCGCGTTCTGCAAGGCCCTTCTGCGCAGCCGCTCGGAGGCTCGCCAGATTGTGAGCGACCTCAAGCCCGCCGCCATTTTCGGGCTGGGCGGCTTTGCGGCCGGTCCGGTCGTGCGCGAGGCCGCCCGACGCTCCGTGCCGTGCTGCCTGCTTTCCATCGACGCCGTGCCGGGCGTGGCCAACAAGCTGCTGGCGCGAAACGTGTCGGCCATATTCACGCAGTTCGCGGGCACGGCCTCGCGGTACGGCTCCAGTGGCGACAAGGCTCGCGTGGTGGGCTGCCCGATCCGCCAGGAACTGCTCGAAGGTTCGCGCGATTCGGCCATCGCCCTGTGGGGCCTTCGTCCTGACCGCAAGACGTTGCTTATCATGGCCGGCAGCCTGGGGGCGACAAACATCAACCAGGCCGTGGCCCAACTCGTGCGTGAGATGGACAAGCTCGCCGAGCATTGGCAGGTGCTGCACGTCAGCGGGGCCGGCAAGCTGGAGGAGGTTCGGCAGGCGTACGGCAAGGCTCGCATGCACAACGTCGTGCTGGAGTATTGCGACCGGATGGACCTGGCGTATGCGGCCGCCGATCTGGTCTTAAGTCGCTCGGGCGCGTCCACCATTGGCGAACTGTCGGCTGTGTCGAAGCCCTCGGTGCTGATGCCGTACCCGTATCACCGGGACCAGCAGCAGCTGCACAATGCCAAGGAATTGATCCAGGCCGGTGCCGCCGTGGTGGCTACCGACACCTGCGATGTGGCCAAGAACCTGGTCAATCTG